>NZ_JBJHZZ010000013.1:0-84110 GCF_045310675.1 Candidatus Clostridium stratigraminis | reverse complement strand
AAGTGTCTTTATTTATAGCTGTTAATCTGTGCACTTTTAAGCAGCTAAACTCTGCACTTCTATTATGCTATAAACACTATACATCAAGTAGTAAATTATAAAAAAGCAGATTTCATTATTACCACGGATAATAATGAGATAGATATTGAAAATGTTTATAATCTTCTTTCAAAATCTTATTGGGCTAATTCTCGCAAAAAAGATTCATAACTCATAAATACCCTATAGATTAGATTGTTTATATAATTAATCTATAGGGTACATTTTATCTTACATTGTTTTACTATTAAATAAGAAATATAAATATCTGATATGGTATCCTTTATTCACAATTTGTAATATGCAAGGTATAAGCACCGCGTTCTCTAGTGATATTTGCCACATACTTTGTCCCATTTAGTATAAAAGTCACCGGATTCATAGTACTTAAAAATGATATTTCTTTTTTATTATTAATTGCCCAATTCTGAATAGTATCCACAATAGTCTTTCCAGAGGGAATTATAGTGCAATCCTGCAAATCAATTACCCAGGATTTCGATGTTATAAAATACTTTTTAAGCTTCTTAATAATCTCCATAAATCTCATATCCCCTTAATTGATATTATTATTGATCTCAGAAACTACGTTATGAAATTCAAGTGTGTATGTCAAGGTTCCAAACATTGAGTAGTATTGTTCTAATTTCACAATATAAAGTACATTATTCATTTTAATCTTAGCTGGAATACCATGCTCTATGATTTCCAAGGAAAGATGGTTCTTTTTACAATAAGTTTCGATTTCTTCTATAAATATATCTTCTGTTTGAGGTCTCTCTTGCAAATCTTCAACTAATGTTCGATTGTAGTATGACAGATTGTAATTTAATTCTTTAGCAATGCTCTTCATATATATACAATTAAGGAACCATATAAGCAGCAGTGTAGCAATATTTGCCAAAACAATATACCGGATAACCTGAGGAATAAAAAAAGCACCGGCCATAAAAATTGCACTGAACATAGATATCCAGTAGACTACGGCAACACCTGTAAAAAGGTGGAAGCCTTCTTTTCTAATAGTGCTCCGATATAGCATCCACCTAATGAACATACCGAGCAGGCAATAAGCAAGGATGATTGGAATAAGGAAAGTGCCAACAATTTGTAGGTGCTGCATATCTTTATTGATTAGCAGCTCAATAATTGCACTTAGAAATAATATTAGCCCTAGGGAAAGCCCCTTTATTGAAATTTCTCTTATATCCTCCTTTGTCATAAATTTACACCTCCAATACTTGCTCTGAGAAGGCGGAGATATTTTCTGGAAATATACGTCTCCTCACCATTATAAAATGTTGCTTTCATAAGTCCATTTGCCAATGGACTGTAGTACTCCACCTGTTTTAGGTTCATTATGACAGACTTAGAGACACGAACAAATTGTTTTGGAAGCATCTCTTCAAGTTCATATAGCCGTTTCTTGGCTTCGTAGATCTTGCTTCCGGTATGAACAAATAAGAGTTCCTGTATAGTCTCAAAGTATAAAATGTGCTCGCAAGAAATAGAATATCTTTGTTCTCCTAGAAAGCAAGGAATAGCCATTGTTTGATAGTTGCCTTTTTCAATTATCTCCTTCAATTTTATAATTCCAGGATGGTTTTCATAAACATTCAATACAGCACATTCCTCTTCTGGAGAATTTACATACTGTAATTTTACTTTCATTGCATCATCCTCCTTTACTATATAATACATGTTTTTCCATATGAATTCTACAGACCGAAGGTTAGTGGTCTGAAATCAATGGTAAGTGGCAAATCCTATTATAGTATTGGTTTATAATTAATATATAAATTTGCACTAGATATAATAAGGGGTTATAAGAATATGATAAGAATAATGTTTGTTTGCCATGGGAATATTTGCCGAAGCCCTATGGCTGAGTTTGTATTTCGCCATATGGTGGAAGAAAAAAGTATATCGGACAAGTTTTATATAGCTTCATCTGCCACAAGTAGAGAAGAAATTGGAAACTCTGTACACAAAGGTACAAAAAATAAGTTAAGTGAAGTAGGAATTTCTTGTAAGGGAAAAACTGCAGTTCAACTTACCAAGAAAGATTATGACATGTATGATTATATTATTTGCATGGAAAGTTACAATATCAAAAATGTTTTACGGATTGTTGGTGACGATAACGAAGGAAAGATTTATAGATTGCTTGATTTCTCAACTAGTACTAGAGATATTGCTGACCCTTGGTATACAGGAGATTTTGAAGAAACCTATAAGGACATTACAGAGGGGTGCACATCATTGCTGAATTATATATTGAGAAATGATGTATTATAACGTTAAGATAAATTCAAAGTGCCATCAGTGTAGTTAACTATATTGATGGTATTTTGAATTTGTTAATAGAGGTACCCTAATTATATTATCAATGCAGTTATAATTGCTAAGCAAAAGCAATAGAATAATACCCCTCACCTTGACGGGTGAGTTTTTTATCTAGGAATATGTAATATTATGGGTTATAATCTATATATAGGCTAAATAAATAATAATTATAAACAATAATGCAGTAGCTAATTAGAGGTGGGTGGGTCAGACTGGAACATAATAATATTAAAATAATAGAATTTAATTCTACATATGCTGAGGACACAGTGAAAATGTGGAGAGAGAGTATGGAGGGGGCTATAGTGATAAAGCCATTACATACTTTTAATGAAGGCATATATTTTTTAAATAATGTATTAAGCAAGGATAATATAATTTATATTGCTTTAGATGAAAGCAAAGATAAAGTAATAGGTATGCTTGCCTTTAATGAAAATGAAATAAATCAGCTGTATATACACGTTAATTATCAAAGAAAAGGAATAGGCAAAAAATTTCTTGATATTGCAAAAGGTAATTCCGCAGGAAGATTGACATTATATACTTTTGAGGTAAATCAGAAAGCTCAACGATTTTACGAAAAAAATGGCTTTAAGATAATTGGCAGAGGATATGAGAATGAGGAAAATATGGATGATATTAAGTATGAATGGGTAAGAAGTGGTTTGTTAACCTAGGTGGTAGAAACTTTATCATAACCCACAGAGGAGATTCTACATTAAAGTTTCTTCGGCATTATGGAATGTTGAACTATTTTACAGAAGTAATTACTAAGAAGTATGGGTTTAAACGAAAGCCAGATCCAGAAGCATTTCTTTACTTAATTGAAAAGTATAATATTAATAATAATACTGCATTAGCAATAGGAGATAGAGAATTTGAAATATTAGGAGGAAAGGCTGCGGGAATTAAGGTATGTCTATATAATACAAATAATGTTAGCTTTACTGAAACGCCAGATTTTTATATAGAATCACTAAAGAAATTGATTGATATAATAAATTAAAACTCATTTCAATTGTTATTCTGGGGTATCGAAATAGAATGCCAATGGAGCTTCAACTGAAACAAGAAGGGAAGAGAAGAAATGACCACATTATTATTGATTATTATTTATATAGCTTTTATTAGCTTAGGCCTTCCAGATTCCATGCTAGGAGCCGCATGGCCAACTATAAGAACGAATTTATCTCTGCCAATAGCTGGAGCGGGCTTAATCTCCATGATTATATCTGGAGGAACTATCATTTCAAGTATAATGAGTGGTAAACTAATTCGAAAACTGGGGACGGGTAAGCTAACTCTCATAAGTGTTTTTATGACTGCAATGGCTTTGCTCGGATTTTCTTTCAGTAAAAATTATCTATGGCTGTGTATAATGGCAATACCATTGGGTCTAGGAGCAGGAGCAGTTGATGCTGGATTAAATAATTTTGTGGCTCTGCATTTTTCAGCAAGACATATGAGCTGGCTGCACTGTTTTTGGGGAATTGGTGCAACAGCTGGTCCAATAATTATGTCGGCCGCTATTACCTTAAAGGGTTCATGGCAAAAGGGATATTTAACTGTTGCAGTGATACAGATCTGTTTGGTTCTAATTTTATTTATTTCCTTACCACTTTGGAGAGCATTTCATGATAATGGACAGGAAAATACAATAGAAGAAGATACAAAACAAAATTTATTTAAATTACCTGGAATAGGACCTGCACTCCTTGGTTTCTTCTGTTATTGTGCATTAGAGAGCACTGCTGGTCTATGGGGTGCAAGCTACTTGGTACAGAACAAAGGTGTTGCAGCTAGTGTTGCAGCTGGCTGGATATCAATGTATTACCTGGGCATCACTATAGGAAGATTGATAAATGGATTTATAACAGCTAAATTCAGTAACCCTGATTTAATTCGAGGTGGTCAAGCTATCATAGGTATAGGGGCTGCTTTATTACTGATTTTCAGTCAAAGCTATGTTAACCTTTTGGGATTAATTCTTATAGGAATGGGATGTGCTCCTATTTATCCTTCTATGCTGCATGAAACGCCAGAGCGCTTCGGTAAAAATAACTCCAGTAAACTCATGGGTGTGCAAATGGCATTTGCTTATATTGGGACAACCATTGTTCCGCCAACTCTTGGTCTAATTTTTGGAAGAGTTGGAATACAGTTTTACCCAATATTTATTTTGGTGCTGCTGATTATTATGTTTGTAAGTAGTGAAAAAATAGATAAAATTGCTGCTTGTAGATCAGCTAATTAAGAGAGGTATATTTTGAGAATTAGGGATTTTATAAGTTTAAGCTGGTTTGGTATAAAAACCATTATATTTAAAATGAGAAAACCCATACTTGGCACAATAATACTTACAGATTATTGTAATTTGAGTTGTAAACATTGTGCGGTAAATAATATAAATAAAGTAATGTACCCTTATGAGGACATAGTTCAAGAAATAAAGTCATTTTACAATGAAGGTATAAGAATACTATTTTTTTGTGGTGGAGAAACCATGGTTTGGGAGGATGGCAGTAAAACTATTAAAGATTTAATTAATGAAGCAAAGAAAATTGGATTTTTAATTGTAAATATAGTAACCAATGGAACAATAGATTTAAATATTCCTGAAGCAGATGTTATTTTTTTAAGTATAGATGGAGCTCGTGATACTCACAATTTTATTAGAGGAAATACCTTTGATAAAATTATGGAAAATGTGGCTAAAGCAAATAACTCTAATATTTGTGTTTATATGGCTGTTAATAATGTAAACTTTGGTGATATAGAAGAGGTATGTAAAATAGTAAAAGAAAATCCAAACTTGAATTCGGTTTCTTTTAATTTTCATACGCCCTATAAGGGTACAGAAAATTTAGCTTTAAATAGAGAGCAGAAAATAATTTCTATAAATACAATTAAGACTATGATTAAGAAACAATATCCAGTATTCAATTTATATTCAGCCTTAGATTATTACTTGGCAAATGATTGGGACAGGCCTTGCTATCAATGTATTGTGTCTGAAAATAAGAAAAGGTATGTCTGCGGCAGATGTATAGAAATAGATGGGTTATGTGAAAATTGCGGATATCTTTTTGCAGTTGAATTTTCGCTTCTGTGTAAAGGGAAACCCAAAGTTATATTAGACATGATAAAAACCTACTTGAAGTATGTATAGGAGAATGAAATTATGGTAACCAGCATATTAAGAGTACTTCTTACAAGGTCATTGAAACCTTTAATGTTTACAGATAAAGCTAGCCATGAAATGGAATTCGATACAGAGGAAATAGGGATTTATGTACATATACCCTTTTGTAAAACCCTATGTTCTTTCTGCCCATACAATAGGATTAAATACGACGAAAGTATGATAAAGCCTTATAAGGAAGCATTAATAGATGAAATAAATATGGTTGGAAGACAATATAAGAACAAGAAAACTGTTACAAGTGTGTATTTTGGCGGTGGTACTCCAGCGCTTATGATTAATGAGCTTGGTGAAATTATAGCTGCACTAAAGGAGTATTTTAATATAAGAGGTAATATTGGTATAGAGTTACATCCAAGCAATATTACTAAGGATAGCTTACTTAAAATAAAGAATATTGGTTTTGATATGGTAAGCATTGGTATACAATCCTTTCAAGCAGAATGTCTTAATACCTTAGGCAGAAAATATATTGATGGTGCGGAAAAAGTAAGATTAGTTAAAGAAGCGGGATTTAATACCATAGACGTAGATTTGATTTTTGGTATAGCAAATCAAAGTGAAGAGGATTTAAGAAATGATTTTTTAAGAGCATTTCAATTAGGAGCTACACAAGTTTCAACATATCCATTTATCGATTTTTCCTATGCAAATAATGCAAGAAAACCTTTAGGAAAAGAAGAAAAAAGACAACTTTTAAGTGTACTTAAAAGGACTAGTGCTGAGATAGGCTGTGATAGAACCGCTGTATGGACTTTTGGCAAAAAAGACAAGACTAGGTATTCATCTATTACAAGAGACGCCTTTATTGGCTTTGGACCTAGTGCTACTTCCTTAACAAAGAAATTTCTAAAACTAAATACATTTGATGTAGAAGAATATATTAAGTGTATAAAAAGTGGTAAAATTCCTACTGCAATGACAATGGAATTTAGTGAGAGAAACCGAGCTCTTTATTGGATGTTTTGGAATGCCTATACTTTAGAATTTAATAATGACGAGTTTAAAAAGTTGTTTGGGTTCAATTTAGAAAAAATGTTTAAGATAGAATTAAGAATTGCTATAGTATTAGGCTTACTAAATAAAGTGAAAAATGGCTATCAGTTAACTGAAAGGGGAACTTATTATTATCATTTATTAGAACAGAAATATACAAATAGATATATAGATAAATCCTGGAGAATAGCAAGAGAAAATCCATGGCCAAAGGAAATAAGGCTCTATTAAGGAAGTTATATTATAATTATTTATGTTAACTTTAGAACTAAGAGTCTTTTGAAATTATTATGCAGCATGCAAATTTTAGATGAGAGGTCAAAATGAAAAAGAAAAGTATAGTAATAATTAGCCTAATAATAATATTATCATTTACTTTTTACTATGTATTTAAAGTAAACTATGATACCAGAGGCTATATTGGGGCTTTATTAAATAAAATCCAAGGTAAAACATTAAATAATAAATTTCAAGTGAAAATTAAATCAGGAGATTTATGTACAGACTATAATATTGATACAGCTCTTAAAGATATTGATAAATTAGGTCTTAATACTATAGATATCCCTGTTGTTATAAATATTGCAAGTCTAACTGCAAGTGATATGTCCATTGACAATTACAGTAAGGAACAGGCCATAAAGCTTATTAAAAAATTAAATGGTAAAAAAATAAATATTATACTGGATCCTTATCCGTGGATAGAAAATGGCAGCAAGTTTGAAACTGAATGGACTCCAAATAATTTATATGAATTTTTTTATAACTGGAAAACAAAAGTATTAAAACCTTTAATTGATGAAGTTGCTGTGCCCTATCATGTAGATGCACTTAACATAGGCACAAGCTTTACAAAAATAGAATCTGAGGAAGACCGTTTCTGTGACATGGTGGATTATGTAAGAAGCTATTACAAAGGACTGGTAACCTATAGAACAAGCTGGTGGAAAACAGCCATTTGGGATGATAGTTTCACTAGAGAATATGAGAAGAAATTAAATAATAAGCTGTTTTCAAAGTTAGACTTTATATCTATAGCAGCTTATTATGAGCTTACTGAAAATAATACAAATACAGTAGATAATTTAGTGAATGCCCTGCAAAGTTCAGAAATTTATAATAGAAAACAAAATGTAAAACAAGAGATTAAAAACTTTTATAGTAAGTGGAATAAGCCCATATTTTTCGGTGAATTAGGATTCCCGCCACTTGAAAAAGCATCTGTATCACCCTGGAATCCATTTCTACAAGAAGAATCAAATGGTAAGGAACAGGCTAATTGCTTTGAGGCTTATAGAAGGACTTTTGAAAATGAGCAATGGAATTTAGGGTTTTCAATATTTGCTATTGGCAATGAGGGACCTTCCAACCATTACTATCCAAGTGATGATAGCGGTAATGTTATTAAAGGATGGTATTCTAAATAGATAATTTAAACGTAGTATTGAGAGGTGTTGTAGTTTGAAAGTTTGTATTTTAATGGGAAGTCCAAGACTCAATGGTAATACTGCTGAACTTATTAAACCATTCATTGAGGAGCTAGAAATGAATGGTGTGGAAGTGAAATATATTACACTTGTTGATAAAAATATTTTCCCATGCCGCGGCTGCTATTCTTGTCAAAATGTGACTGGTGAGTATGGTTGTAAACATAATGATGATATGCAGGAAATTGTTTCACAAATAATTCAATCAGATTGTTTCATTTTAGCAACTCCTATTTACACATGGTATTGCCCGGCTGAAATGAAGGCAATGCTGGATCGTTTTTTTGGAATGAATAAGTTTTACGGGACAGGAAGCGGTTCCCTTTGGGTGGGTAAAAAATGTGCAATCATCGCAACACACGGATATGAGGCGCAATACGGAGCGGAGCCCTTTGAAACTGGAATAAAGCGTCTTTGTGAGCATTCAAATTTAAATTATATAGGAATGTATTCAGTAAGAGATGAGGATGACAAAGCTTCATTTCAAACAGCTGAAGCTGTTAACGGCGCTATAAAATTTGCTCATAAGCTCATGACATAATAGAATTCAAATGAATAGGAAGTGTTGTGTGAATTTGTAATTTATAATCTATTTATAGACTAAGCAATGGTATCAGCATAACTATCATTTGATTTGTAGGATAATATGTTATAAATAATTGCACTGGATACTATAAATGTCCCCCCAATAATACCTTTAATTCCAAGTTTCTCACCTAACATTAGGAAAGAAACTACAGCTGAAAATACAGGTTCGAAGGAATATATTATACCTATATTGGAAGGGGAAACCTCTGTCTGGGCAAAACTTTGTACTGTATACACGAAGGAAGTTGCTATTATGCCAGTAAAAATTAAGGATAATGAGCCTTGTAAACCTATGGAGTTTAATTTTGGCAAGGTCTCAAAAATAAGGCTTGCACAAAAACCCCAAATACTAACAAAGCCAATTTGCAATAAACTAATAATTAATGGATTATGTCTTTTTACATATAAAGCTGTAAAAATAATTTGTAGGGAATAAAATACAGCACTTAATAAACAAAGCAGGTCGCCAGTATTAAAACTCATAGTTCCAGAATCTGTGCTGATTAAGTAAATTCCTGCTACAATAATAACAACACTAATTAAAACTTCTTTTGCTATTGATTTCTTAAAAATTAACCACCCTAGAATAGGAGTGAATAGCACAACTAGGGAGATGTAAAAGCCACTATTTGTTGCAGTGGTATATTTAATACCAAAATTCGCAGTTAAAAACCCCATAAATAAAAAAATTGATAGAATAAGGGCAGGAATGATTATATCCTTTTTAAAGGCACTCTTTATACGATTGAAATAAAGAATAAATAATATTAAGCTGGCAAATAAAAAACGTATACCTATAAAGAGCAAAGGTGGAACTGTTTTAAGTCCAATTTTAATAACTGGAAACTCTGCTCCCATGACAAAAGTAACAATAACTAGTAGTAATATATATTTATAATTTTTCATAAAAATTTTTATATCCTCCATCTATAACAGTAATGATTTTAAGCTATATAACCTTCCTCCAAATATTGTTAATACCCAAATTTAATTATATCATATTTCATTGTGAAGCATGATTAAGATATTATATATTTATAATACAAAATAAGAATTGTAATTCCTTTATTAGAAAGGGTGTGGATTTATCTGGGTAATTCACAATTATTAGAGGACAGTTTATTAAAGACAGGATAAAAGTAATTATTGTAGGAAAGCAGTTAGGATATTAATGAAAGGAGAGCAACTATGAAACATGAATGGAAAAAAGAAGAAAAAAATTTATATATGCCAAAACAAAAACCTGAGCTTTTAACAGTACCAAAACAAAAGTTTTTTATGATAAATGGAAAAGGAAACCCCAACAGTGAAGAATTTGCAAAAAGGGTAGCTGTCCTTTATTCAATGGCTTATGCAATTAGAATGATGCCAAAGCAAGGATATACACCAGAAGGTTATTATGAATATACAGTATATCCGTTAGAAGGAATTTGGGATTTAACAGAAGAAGGTAGGAAGTTAGCTGCATTAAATAAGGATGAGCTTGTATATACCATTATGATAAGGCAGCCTGATTTTGTGACAAGAGAAATTGTAGATAGAGCATTTGAAAATGTAAGAAAAAAGAAGCCTCATCCTCTGCTTGATGATGTTTACTTTGATACTGTTGAAGATGGCTTATCTGTACAAATGCTTCATGTAGGGCCTTATGATGATGAGCCCCAAAGCTTTGCAGTAATGAAGGAATTCATAATAAAGAATAATCTTGAAATAACTACCTTAAAACATAGAGAAATATATCTTTCTGATGTAAGAAAGGTTGAATCTGCAAAATTAAGAACAGTACTGAGATATATGGTAAGGCCAAAAGGTGTCTAGTAAATGGAGTAAATGAAAATGATGAAATTGTGAGAGAAGTGGTGACTAAAGAACATTAATATATCTTATCAGATGAAAAAAGTGCTGTCCGCCTATATTGGTGGACAGTACTATTTTTATATAGCCATATGTAAATTTGTGGTTTATAATCTATTTATAGGGTAATGAGTTAAAGGGTGATAAATTATGGAAAATAAAGAAAGCTATAAAACTGCGTATGCTGCAGCATATGCTAGGCTTCTTGAACAGTACCAACCTAAGGAAATAAGATTATTTGAAGATCCATTAGTTAAAGACTTTTTTGGTAAAACCATTTATTGCTTACTGCAGAATAGTATTATGAGAAGAGTTTTAACTTTTATGTATAATAGCTCTTCAATAGGACTTATGGGATTACAAATATGCAGAACTAAATTCATAGATGATATTCTTAAAGAAACACTAGATAATGGGATTAAGCAGCTTGTTATATTAGGAGCTGGTTTTGACACAAGAGCATTTAGAATATCCGGTATTAATAGCATAAAGGTATATGAAGTGGACTTGCCATTTATACAGGATAAAAAGAAAAGTATTTTAAAAAAACATCTTGGAGAATTACCTGACAATATCATATTTACTCCTATAGATTTTAATATTCATACACTTGATAAAGTATTAGAGAATAATGGATTAGATTTTTCAGAGCCTATTGTTTTTATATGGGAGGGCGTGACTCAATATATTACTGAGGAAGCTGTTAAAAATACGTTGAAATTTATCTCGAAAGTTTCAATTGGAAGTGTAGTATTATTTTCTTATATTCTAAAAGAAGTAATTGATAGAACCTCCAATTCAGTTGATACAGACTTTCTAACGAATTATCTTGCAATGAGTGGTAAAAAATGGTGTTTTGGTCTTAATTCAGCTGAAGCTAGTGATTTTCTAAATCAATATAATCTTAAAATACTAAAAGATGTTGGAGCTTCATATTATAAGGAAAACTATTTGATTCCAATAGGGCGTAACATACCAGTATCAGAGATTGAAAGAATAATTTATGCAAAGATAGTTTAAGTTTTGCAGGTTATGGGGAGAAACATATGAGAAGACTTATGATTGGACAATTTGATAGATTTGATGTAAAAAAGCAGAATAGAGATTTTAGAGATTACTTTTTTGGAATTGAAATTAATCAAATAGAGTCATTTTCTGAATTGCAAGTATTGAAAGATAATATTAGGAGTAGAAATTTAAATATTGGTATTCATTTTCCGTTACTAAAAAATCAATGGAGATTAAGAGATCCTCAATATCTTTCTAAAGATAAAACTACTTATGAAGAGTCAATAAAATATATGGAGAATGAATTTGAGAGGGCAGAGGAATTTAATCCTGATTATATTTTGCTTCATTATCCAAAACCAGTAATTTTAGACGATAACGTTGATTGGTCAGCCTGGAGATTTTATGATAATACTGAATATTATTATGAATCAGAGATTTCATACGAGTATTTCAAAGAAAGAAGTAAAAATTTTTTCAAGATATTCTCTGAACATGGTAAGAATTATAACTTTACCCCTGTTTTGGAGTTGGATGGATTAAACAAATATATTTATGAAACAAACCTGCTTGAGGACTTACTAAAGGAATACCCTAACATCAAATTATGCCTTGATTTCGGAAGATTACACTTACAAGATTGTATTGATGATAATTTTTCATCTAGAGAAATAATTAGACGCTATGGGAAATACACATATTTAGTACACTTATGGAATGTAAAAGTGGATACAAATGTGACAGATGCTCATTATCCAGCACTTAAATCATTAAGAGTAAAAGATGGCTGGGGTGATATGGAGGCATTTTTTAAAATTCTTAATGAGGCAAACGATAATTATAAGATTTTATTTGAGCATAAATCCAACTTAATTAGTGATGAAGAGCTGGAAGAAATTTATCAATGGGTTGGTGAGCTGATTAGCAAGCCTACATTCAAATAGCTGTGGTAGGGAGTTCAAAGATGGGTATTGAAGAAATATTGAAGCTTCTTTCTTATATTACAATTGAAGAACTATAAATGAATACATTTAAAGCACAAATCTTGGAGGTTATACATGCTTAGATACCGTAAATTTGATAAAGAAAGTGATTATGATATTATGCGCAGCATCCTTCAGCATAATTGTATGAAAACTGGACATTTATATCCGCAGTTGCATATAGGAAATTTAGATTTTGAAAGATATTCATTTGAAGAAAGCCCAGATATATTGTATAAGACAGCTTGGCTTATTTCAGATGAAAAAATGGAAATCGGGTTTATTACAATTCAAGAGGAAGAGTTTTTTATTACCGTTCTTTCAGAATTTAGACACCTGACGAATAATATACTGGATTATATTGAAGGTAAATGTTTCATGAGTAGAACTACCATTACAACAGAAGCTAATAGCAAAGATAAGTTCTTAAGTATTATATTGAAAGAGCGAGGATATATCAAAACGGATTATTTTCGCTTTTGCGGCATATGTGATTTATCTAAAATACAATTATATCCTCCTTTGCCAGGTGGATTTATCATCCGCCTAACCCAGAGGAAGGATGTAGCAAGGCGTGTGGAATTATTCCCCATTGCTGCCGGAGGAAGAGGAACAACTTTAGAAAGATATGAAAGAATGATGAATTCTCCTTCGTATGGTGATGCAATGGATTTTGTAGTTGAGACGATCAATGAAGAAATCATAGCTTATTGTACAATATGGGACGACCCTTTAAGTAAGACAGCAATATTAGAACCTGTTGCATGTGTAGAGAAATATCGGCGAAAAGGAATTATGAAAAGTACTTTATTATATGGGATGAATTTGTTGAAAGAACGTGGAACTAAATTTATATATGTTGGTACAGGAGGCAAAAATAGCGCTTCACAGGCTTTGTATAAGAGTGTTGGTTTTTTAGAATACGGGGCCAATTATGAATGGCAAAAGTCACTAAAATATTAAAACTAAAAAATACCTGGAGTTTTCTAGACAATTACTAAAGTAATACAAATACCTTGAAGATAAAAATAAGCAATAAAAAGGAGATAAAAGAGATGGGAAAAATAGCACTTTTAGTTGTTGATTTTCAAAATGCATTAGTATTATCAAAGCCTTTTTCAGCAGAAGAAATTATTAATAATATAAAAAAATTGATAGAAACTTGCAGAGAAAATAAAGTAGAAGTAATTTATGTCCAGCACTATGACAAAGAGGGTGGCGAATTAGAGCCAAATACAGAAGGATGGAAAATTTATAAGGAAATAAGTCCAAATGCAGAAGAAAAGATAATAAGTAAGCAATATAATTCTGCTTTTAAGGAAACAGGCTTAAAAGAGTATTTAGACAATAAGGGTATAGATCAATTAATAATTACAGGAATGCAAACGGAGTATTGCATAGATACAACTTGTAAAGTAGCTTTCGAATATGGGTACAAGCTAATTATTCCTGAGAAAACTAATACAACCTTTAATAATGGGAATATGTCAGCTAAGGATTTATTTGAGTTTTATAATTATAACATTTTTAAAAATAGATTTGGCATTGTAGAAAGTGTAGAAAATACAATAAAAAGGTTAATAGTGAATAAATAAACACATGGGGGATAAGGGGAAGATGAATGTTATTAAGGCTATCTTATTTGATTCGGGACGTACTTTAAATATACCTTGTACAGGACATTGGTTTATTACACCTAATTTTTTGAACATAATTTCGAAACAAAAGTTTATTTATACAGAAGAACAATTAGAAGATGCAATGAGCAAAGCCTATGAACATATTAATAAAATACCATTTGTTAAAACGGAAGAGGATGAATTTTCTATGTTTAAGGAGTTTTATGAAATTGTTTTAAAGGAGATTCAATACCCGAATATTAATGATGAAATTATTGAACTTTTAGCTTATGATAATGTTTATAATGATGATAAGTTCTTATTTTTTGATGATGTGGAGCCATCATTAAAAAAATTAAAAGAAAAATATCTATTAGGGGTAGTTTCAGATACCTGGCCATCACTAGAAAGAGTATTCATAAATAAGGATCTAAAACAATATTTTTCTACTTTCATAATGTCATCCATCTTTGGATCAAATAAAGCAGAAAAGCTTTTGTTTAAATTAGCTATTGAAGAATTAAATATAAAGCCTGAGGAAGCAATATTTGTTGATGATAGTGAATCTAATCTTATAGCAGCAAAGGAATTTGGCATGGTTGCAATATTAATAGACAGATATGAAACGCTAGGCCTTAAAAGTGAGTTTCCTATTATAAGATCTTTAAATGAATTAATAGAACAATAAATATTTTATATTGAATATTAAATCAGATTTCTAAAAAGTTAATCTGTTAGTATTACCATCTCATATCATTCATATAATAAACAAGAAATAGGATTTCTAATAAGGGGGAAGGGAATGAAGATAGTATACCGACTATTATTTGGTCTACATTTGTTTGTAGGGATAGGTGCCTTAGCAGGTGGATTAGCTGCTATTACAAATCCTTTTGGGCCTATGGGAATGTCTCTAGAACCACTAAAAAATTCACCTTTTCACAATTATTTAATACCTGGAATAATACTATTTGTTATAATTGGATTAGGTAATATTATGAGTGCCATAATGTTCCGTTTCAAATCAAGATATCAAGGGTATATAAGCAGCATTTTCAGCTGGGCTTTAATGATTTGGATTATAGTACAATGTATTATGTTAAAATCTATAGTTTCTTTACATGTTATATATTTTATTATTGGATTAATTGAGGCAGTCCTATCCATGATTATTTTGTTTGAGCAGCGCTTATTTCCAGCAAATATTATTCAGAGGCTTTCTGAAAAAAATAAAATGAGGAATTAAATTAAGGAGCAGGCTTATGGATAACAAAGAAAATAAAAATTCAAGATTATCTCCAACAATTATGCTAGCTATAGGTATCATATTCTTAATTCCCTCAATATATAATCTAATTAAGAATTTTCACCTTTACTCACTTACTGTAGATTTAATGCCATTAATTATAGGTGGTATATTATTTGCTGGTGGAATTATTAGATTGTCTAAAAAATAGGATTAAAGCTAGGGACTACTGTTAAGATGACTTAACAGGGATCCCTAGCTTTTTAACTATAGAAATGTGTAAATTTATGGATTATAATTTATATAAAGCTGTTATTTAAAAAGGAGAAAAAAATTGAAGGTAAAGGTTTATACGCTAAATGCTTTTGCAAAGATAAATAATGGAGGTAATCCGGCAGGAGTAGTTCTTCATGAAAATGGATTAACTGAAAAATATATGAAGGAAATAGCTGCTAAAGTAGGATTTTCAGAAACGGCCTTTGTACAAGAATCTAAAAATGCAGATTATAAGTTACGGTTTTTTACACCTAATAAAGAAGTGGATTTATGTGGACATGCTACTATTGCAGCTTTTTATTTATTAGCAAGTATAGGAGAAATTCAAAGTGGAGAGTACACTGAGGAAACAAAAGCTGGGGTTCTAAAGGTTCAATGCACAAAGAATAAATCTATTTTTATGAATCAGTTGAATCCAGAATTCTATGAAGCATTGGACAAGAGATATATAGCAGATTCATTGAATATAGAAGAGGAACTTATAGCAGAGCAGTTTCCTATTCAAATTGTATCAACTGGGATCAGAGATATTCTTATTCCAATTAATTCTTTAGAAGCTTTATATAAAGTAAAGCCTGATTTTGATAAGATTGCAAAAATTAGTGAAAAGCTGAATGTTACAGGCTATCATCTATTTACCTTAGAAACAGAAAATAAAGCTATTGCAAATTGCAGGAATTTTGCACCTTTGTATGATATACCTGAAGAAGCCGCAACAGGCACTTCTAGTGGTGCTTTAAGCTGCTATTTATATAAGTACGGAGTTATTAATAAAGATAATAGTAAAAACATAATTTTTAAGCAGGGATATTCTATGGGAAGGCCATCTGAAATTATAGCCTGCCTAGAAATTTCAGATGAGAAAATTATAGAAGTGAAAGTTGGTGGAACTGCTTTAAATATTAAGGAAAAGCTGATAAGTATATAAATGTGGCACGAGAACCCTCCTCGTGCCACATGACACACACTAAAGGAGGTAAATAATGAAAATATATGAAAATAAAGATCTTGACTTAAAAGCCTATGCCTTAGATTCCACTAGATGGAGTGATTTTGAAGAATTATTTGGTGAAAGAGGTGCCTGCGGGGGATGCTGGTGTATGTCATGGAGATTAAAAAAAACGGATTTTGAGAGCCAAAAGGGTATTGGCAACAAAAGCGCAATGAAGAGCTTAGTAGATAACCACGAACCAGTTGGTATACTTGCTTACATAGGAGAAAAACCAATAGGATGGTGTGCTGCTGCACCAAGAGAAAAGTATATTAAATTAGAGAATTCACGGGTATTTAAGAGGATTGATGATGAACCTGTTTGGTCTATAACCTGTCTTTTTTTATCAAAATTAAGCAGAAGAAAAGGAATTTCTACAGAGTTAATTAAGGCTGCTATTAATTATAGTAAGTTAAATGGAGCTGAAATTATAGAAGCTTATCCTTCGGTTCCTTATGATGAGAAGGTTCCAGACCCCTTTCTTTGGACAGGCATACCTTCCTCATTTTTGAAAGCGGGCTTCAAGATTGCTGAAAGAAGGTCTAAATGGAAGTTGATGATGAGATATTATATCTAATATTCCATCCATAATATAGTTATTTTTTAAAAATGTTACTTTTTAATTTAAACTTATATAGAAATTCTAACTTTAAAATTAATAGGGATAGGCAAGTAGACCTATCCCTTATTCTATTTAACTTTTAATTTATTATTTATCTTCAGTTGTTTCTCCATTATTAATTTTCTCTTCAGAATTCTCAGCATTAGTATCTGATTCTTCAATAGGTTCCTCTGAAATTTCATCAGCCTCTTCAGAAGTTTCTAGTGCAGTTTCTTCTGATGCTTCCTTTGAAACTTCTTCAGAATCTTTTTTTGATATATTTCCATTACACAATGCAATTATAGCAGAACAACCAAAGGTTAAGGCTATTAAAGTATTGCTAATATTATCAAGTTCAACTTTTGGAACACTTTTAAAGAAATTAGTTGTTAAAGCAGCAATTACAACCGCAGCAGCAGCTACAATGAACATAACCCAATTTACAGTAGTTCTTCCAGCAGAAGCTGTTTCAAAGGAAGCAATAAGTACAAAAACAAAAGATATTAATGAGAATACTAAAAATACCATGGAATTAATTTGCATTCCAAAGAAGGCGAAAAGTATAATATTAACAAAAGAAAATAAAACTAATAATGCCGTAATTATAAAGCTGAAGCTAATGCTCCAGTGAGACTTAAACAGTATTGCCTTTAATGGGTTCAATGGTTTATTTATTTCAGTCATTTAAATGACCCCCTTGTGTTATAATATTCTAACCACTATTTTATGGCATTTTTTTAATAATGTAAAGCTAAATATTATGAAGCATAAGGTATATTTGTTAATAAATACCTTAAATTATTTATTTATTATTTCCTCCAATTTTTCCGTTAAATAAGTTCTTAAATCCTTATCTCCTATAAATGTGTTGTCATCAAAGTCACTTGGTTTTACTCTAAAGAAATTCACAATTAATTTATTATCTGATATTAGATACTCATCTAAATGAAGGGGAGAAAATATAACTTCAAGCTCCTGAAAGATTGAATTAGGATGCTTTATGTTTAAGCTTTCAAGCAAGGAATTTAAATTCAACTTTTTTAATGGAGCTACCATTAAATTTGTATATTCAAGGTCTTCCATCATCCAAAGGTTATTATTATAAAATCTTCCTTCTTTTCTATTGTTTGAAGTGAAAATTTCTCTATTTTTAATAGCGCTTAATGCTCTTCTGACGGATTCCTCGTTAAATTCAGAATCATAGGCTAAGGTAAGACCTGGCATTGTTGTCACATCGTAGATAAACATTTCGGATACATTTTCTCTGTCATTCACTGCCTGCCAAAAATATAACATGGCTTCTACGGCATTTAAATTCACTTTAATGGAATTTATCATAATTAAATCTCCCTTCAAGTTAAATAGTCTAGAGATATTATACCACTAATATATATTTTATAAAACTTATGGCCCTAATAATAATTCACTTCTACGTATATATAATTACAGAGGAATAATGAACCATAATTACTTTAATTATACTTTGAAATAAAAGCTTCATTATTTTATAATAGTTCATAAATGGAGTTAAGTGATTGATAAGCAGTTAATCCATTATTATCAGCACACAGTAGAAGCATTACTAGGAGCTCAATGATTAATAATCATTGAGGGCAGTATAAACATTGCTAGGAGGTATGATGAGAATGATTAAATATTTATCAAAGTATACAGATTTTAAAGAATTTTTTTCAGAGCTAAAAGAAAATGAAATATTTATGTACTCCTATTTGGACTTTAAGTGGGATGACATCTTAGAATTGGCAGAAGCAAATAGAGTTAGAATTGAGTATATAGAAAAAGGTACTGATGAATACAAAAAATATGGTGAATGTGCAGCAAAGGTAGTGAAATTTAAAGAAAAGATATATGAATATAAAATAAATTCTAGCGATTCAATTAAAATAGAGGCAAGAACTGAAGAATCTGCCCGTGAAAAGCTTTTGAGTTATTTATTTAATAGTAATATAATAAAACTAAATAAGGTTAGTTAATAAAAACTCATAATAAGTGAGAAAAACAAGTCTGCTTATTATGAGTTTTTTTATTTCAATAATTACATAATAAAGGTATAATTATTTGTAATAATTAGTGTTTATAAAGAAATACATAAAAACGGTGGAATTGTTATGATTAAAAAACCAAAGTTAAAGATGACCATAATTTTACTTGTTCCTATTATAATGCTGTTAAATATAATAACTGCTAAGTTTCCAGGTTTAGTAGAAAAATATTATTCAAATACAATAAATAAGGTTATAAGACAAGGGTTAAGCTATATTACAAGTCCCTTTCCTAGTTCCTTTGCAGAAATTTTGCTGCCTTTATTAATTATAATTCTTATTTTGTTTATTTTTCTTATTTTAATTAATGTAAGAAAAGCTGGGTTTTTTAATAGGGCAGTTAACCTTGCAGTATATGTTTCAATTTTATATATTCTCTTTATGCTGCTTTGGGGTTTTAACTATAACAGGTATTCCTTTGATAAAATTGCAGGCTTAAAAGTAGAAAACTCTTCTGAAAAAGAGCTTTATAATTTGTGTGAAGACCTAATAAATAGAGCAAATAATTTAAGAGCCAAGGTAATAGAGGATTCTAATGGCGTTATGACCTTTAGAGGTGGTTTTAATAATGTATTTAAAAGAGAGCAAATGGGTTTTGATGCTGCATCTAAAATTTATCCGGAATTAGGAGGCAGTTATGGACCTCCAAAGAGAATATTGTTATCCGAACCTATGAGCTACACTGGGATTACAGGCATATATATACCTTATACAGGAGAAGCAAATGTAAATATTAATGAAACTGATTTTATGCTACCATGTACAGCCGCACATGAAATGGCTCATCAAAGAGGCTTTGCTAGAGAGGATGAGGCTAATTATATAGCTTATGTAGTTTGCAGCATGCATCCAGACGTTGACTTTCAGTATTCAGGAACAATGCTAGCTCTTATATATTCTATGAATGCCCTCGCAGATACCAATTATAATGATTTTAAAGAGCTTCGAAGTAAATATTCTACTGGAGTTTTAAGAGATCTTAATAATGATAGTAAGCATTGGGAAAAATATAAAGGAAATACTGAGAAAATAACAAATAAGGTTAATAATACATACCTTAAGTCAAATGGTCAGCAGGATGGAATAGCTAGCTATGGAAGAATGGTAGACTTACTGCTTGCAGAATACAGAAGCAAGAAGCTTGTTTACCAGCAATAAATTTAGATGTAATAGCTTATTACCATAAGATTAAAAGAAAGATTGAAAGATTAAGGTATAAACTTATAAACACATAGGTAAGCCTATGTGTTTATAAGTATTTATAATCTTCACCATGGGAATTATATTTGGAAGAATCTTTTAAATGATTCAATGGTAAATTCATCATATTAAGATGTCTGGTATCAATAAAGTCTGAAGCATGCACATCTCTATCAATAAAGCCAAATAGTTTATGCATTATAGGTTCTTTTCTCATATTGTTCTCCCTTCTGCTATTACTGATATTGGCCAAATAGTAATGGCTTTTTTACAATTAATAATATATTGTGTAGTTTTCTAAAAAATTATACAAATGATTTATGTGAATATTGGTACTTTCAATAAAATAAAATATATAGTACACTTATATCAATAATATAAAGAGGGGGCTTTTATATGTATGAAGGTGGATTAAGAGAAAATTATGAGTATAGAGCTGAGGCAAGAAGACAGCTTAAGGGAAAATGGGGCATGGCTGTCCTTGTTATATTAATTTCTTGGCTTATTATTAGGGCATTTAGCTCAAATGGATTTTTATCATATTCCTATGTTAACGGACAGTTTGTAAGAGAATACAGCAACGTCAATAGTTTTGCATCTTTAGTAAGCTTAATATTATCAGGACCCATAGCTTATGGAGTTGCAACTTATTTCATGAAGGTTGCTAGAAATGGTGAGCCGCTTTTAGAAGATATGTTTGGAGGTTTTAAGTATTTTATTAATACTTTTTTAGTGAATTTAGTTACTGGAATTTTAACAATATTATGGACGTTATTATTTATCATTCCAGGCATAGTTGCTGCTCTTAGATATTCTATGGCTTATTATATTATGAATGACAATCCAGGGATAACTTGTATGGAAGCAATAAACCAAAGTAAAGAGATGATGAGAGGACATAAGGGCAAGCTATTTCTGCTTACCCTAAGTTTTATTGGTTGGGCACTACTTTCAATATTCACTCTTGGTATTGGACTCTTATGGGTAGGTGCATATTATAACACAGCAAAAATTAATTTCTATGAAGATTTAAAAAGAATTAACGGTGCAAACAATTTCACGGAAACAGTTTAATTAAAAGCCTCTATCATTGCTATGATAGAGGCTTTTAAATTATTGAGGTATTGCTAAGTTGTTAATCCACTTCTTAGAAAGTATTCTTGGAAGGCCAAGTATAAGCTTATAAACTTCCTCCATAAATACTAGTGTATAAACCCAATATACCGGCAGGTGCCAAACAAGACCCCCTAAAAAAGCTAGAGGAACTCCAATAAGCCAAACACCACTTGTATCTAAGAACAGGCAGAACTTTGTATCTCCGCCACTTCGAAGTATTCCTACAATTGTAGTGAAGTTAAATACCTTAACCCACAAAAATACTGAGAATACAATAAGGTTTTTAGCAGCGTAATTATATACGGTAGGAGAAACCTTATATGCTGATAAAATAAAGTGGGAATTAAAATAAACTAATATGCCTCCAATTATAGCAAGTGAAGGACCTAGAATAATAAAGCGTTTTGCATAGATAAAGGCTTCTTTATCATCACCTTCTCCAATCTTATTGCCAATCATAACTGCACATGCATTACCTAATCCCATAAATATAACCCAAGTAATTCTTTCAATGGTACTAGATATATTTGTAGAGGCAATTACCTCAGTACCCATTCGTGCATATACCACTGAATAAAGTGTGACTCCTAAGGCCCAGATAGATTCATTCATTATTACAGGTATGGTTACTTTGAAGAAATTCTTTATAAAATCAGCTGATAGGTCCAATAATTCCTTTAGTCTACCAGCTATAACATTTTTAGTTTTATATACAACTGAAAGTAACAATACCATTTCTACAATCCTGGCAATCAAGGTCGCCAGTGCCGAACCTTGAACTCCCATTTTTGGAAGACCAAAATATCCATATACCAGGGCATAATTTAATACAGTATTTATACCAAGTGCGGTAACGCTAACGAACATTGGGATTTTAACCTGTCCAGTACTTCTTAAGGTAAAGGAGTAGGCAAAGCTAATAGAAGTAATAATATAGCTAAAGGCAATTATTCTTAAATACTGGCCGCCAAGGACAATTACATCCCTATCCTTTGAGAAGATACCTAATATTTGTTCAGGAATTAATAGCCCGCCTATGGTAAATATTAGAGCACCTAACCCTCCGGTTATTATACAGATACCTAAAACTCTTTTAATATTTTTGATATCCTTATTTCCCCAATATTGAGCTGTAAAAATAGAAGATCCGCTGGTTATTCCAAATAGTAAGAGATTTAAAAGAAAAAAATATTGATTAGCTAAACCAACGCTTGCAATAGCTCTTTCACCTAAGCCACCTATAATTATGGTGTCAACTAAATTTAAAGATGATAGTACAAGGTTTTGCAATACTATAGGAACAGCTAGTCTTAGTAAAGCTTTAAAGAATTTTTTGTCCATAAATAAAGAAAATAAGTCCATACACCCCTCCAGAAAATTAAATAGAAAACAATCACAGAAATATTGTATATTATTTTTCTAATTATTTCTATATTCAAATAAAATAGTTTTGCATTTTGTAGTTTTTTACTTGTTTCTGTATTAGAATAGTATTTAGGTCTATTTTTATAGCCTGCTTTACTTTTTATCTTTGCTTTTTAAGGGGGGATTTCTATTAATACTTTTAAGATGATTAAGAAACTTGATATATATGGTGGACTACCTTCTACCATCTATATTTTAGCTATAGTTAGAGTTGTTAATGCTATGGGTAATTTTGTTTATCCATTCTTAACGTTGTTTTTAACAGAACATATAGGGCTCAGCAATAAAGACGCAGGTAAATATTTTATGTTTAGTGCATTTGCCCAAGCAGCTGGTTCCTTAATAGGAGGAAAACTAACAGATCACTTTGGCCGTAAAAAGCTATTTCTTACTTTTCAAGGCCTTGCGGCCTGCTGCTTTGCCCCTTGCGCTTTCTTAGGCAATTCTAGACTAATTCCTATATTATTAATTACCTCAGGTTTCTTTATGAGTGCAGCTCAGCCAGCTAATTCGGCAATGATGACTGACTTAACTAATAAGGATAACAGAAAGTCAGCCTTTTCACTTCTTTACTTAGGAATCAATGTTGGCTTCTCTATTGGGCCTATGATTGCAGGCTTTCTATATAGAAATTATACCAGCCTCATATTCTTAGGTAACACAGTTTCTATAATAATATCCCTAATAATTTTAACTGTGTTTATTGAGGATACAATGCCAAGTAAGGAGGATATAGAAGAAAGCAAAGTTGCAGCTAATGATGAAGCAGCAGAAGACTCCAGCGTATTTGAGGCATTTCTTAAGAGACCATCCTTAATGTTTTTTATGGTTGGAAAGACTATAAATGCCTTTGTTTATTCAACAATAGGTTTTGTTATTCCCCTGCAAATAACTAAAGCTTTTGGAAGCGGCCTAGGGTCCAAGTATTTTGGGTTTGTAATGGCTACAAATGGTATAACTATAATTATATTAACAACCTTTATAATTAAAATAACTATGAAAGTACCACCTGTTTTAAATATTGCATTAGCAAGTGTTTTTTATGCTATAGGCTTTGGCATGCTTGGGTTTATAAATAGTTTTCCACTGTATATACTTTCAGCAGTTTTGTATACTATTGGTGAGATTCTTGAAGCCACAAATGCAGGTGTGTATATTGCAAACCATTCACCTATGAATCATAGAGGAAGATTCAATGCAGTTATACCTCTTATTACAGGAGTAGGGGCATCACTTGGACCTTATGTCTTCGGAAGATTTATTGATGCTTATGGGATACCAAAGCTTTGGATAATATGCTTTATACTTCTAATAATTTCAAGTGTCTTTATGAGATGGCTTAGAGGCTTTGAAATAAAGCAAGAAAGTAAGAGCTTAACTAAGGCATAATAAAAATAGTTCAGGGGTTTTACCTGAACTATTTTTCGATATATAAAATTCCTATTGTATTTGGGCCGCAATGGCTGGAAATTACGCAGCCAGCTTCAGTTATAATAACTTCATTTATATTAAGATTCTTTTCAAGCTCTGACTTTAAGTAACCTGCATCACCACTTAAAGAATGAGTTACCATTACTCTAGCAGGGTCTATGTTTTCTTTTTCTTTTATAACATTTGACAGCATTGTATTAAGTGCCTTATCTCTTTTTCCCATAAGCTTTTGCGCAGGTACCATACTGCCGTCAACTACTTTAACCACAGGCCTTATTTTTAGCATACCACCTATCAGGCTTTGCAGTGCAGAGCACCTGCCACCCTTATATAGATAGTCTAGTGTATCTATTATAAATTCTGTTTTAACTTTAGGGACAAGTTCTCTTACCTTTTTAGCAATTTCTGCAGCCTCCAGACCTTGATTTCTAAAATCAACAGCCTTTAAAACTAATAGTCCTATTGCGGAAGATAAGTTTAATGAGTCTACTATATGAATTCTACCTTCAGGAAGGCCACTTGCGGCAAGAATGGCACTTTGAAGGTGTGATGAAAGTTTAGAAGATAAGCCTATAAAAACAATATCCATATCCGCATCAATAAATTTTTCAAACATTTTGTAAAAGTCAGCCGGTGAACCTGCAGCAGTTTTAGGCAGACATCCATATTTTTCAACCTTCTCATATAGTTCTTTTGTAGTGATATTAACACCATCAATGAAACTTTCATCATTAAAATTAACATATAAGGGCACAACTGAAATATCTAATTTTTTAATGATATCAGGGGTGAGATCACTGGTGCTGTCAGTTATGATTTTAACTTTATTCATTTTACCCTCCTGTAGTGCTCTGGGGTACAAAACTATTATTAATTGTTTTGCCTCCTGTAGTGCTCTGGGGCACAAAACTATTATTAATTGTTTTGCCTCCTGCAGCCCCCATAATATGTATAAATAAATGCATACATATTATTATATCCCAGTTGATTTGGAAGATAAAGTATATAACATGAAACAATTTGTGAATTTTATACTTTAAAACAAAATAGCTGTCACAAAAAACTTTGATACAGCTATTCTTAACTTATACAGTAATTATAATTTTCTACGTTTTGTATACTGTGTGTGAAGAAGCTCATGGGCTTTTTCACCATAAGGCTCACCTAGGAACTCATCATAAAGCTGCTTTATATATGGATTATCATGGGATTTTCTTAGAGATTTACTTCTATCTTCAGAATAGAGACCTTCCATACGCTTCTTAATTATCTCTACATCGCCATGATTGTAAGGCTGGCCACCCCCGTTTATGCAGCCTCCTGGACAAGCCATTATTTCAATGGCATGATAATTTACCTCGCCATTTCTTATAGCTTCAAGTATTTTTCTTGCATTTCCAAGACCGTGAGCAACTGCAATATTAACATCTAAGTCATTAATTTTTACTGTTGCCTCTTTAACTCCGTCCATACCTCTTAAAGAATGGAATTCTACACTTTCTAAGGTTTCGTTGGTTAGCCATTCATAAGCAGTTCTAAGAGCAGCTTCTATAACTCCTCCTGTTGTTCCGAATATTACAGATGCTCCAGTAGATTCTCCTAATGGATGATCAAAGTCACCTTCCACTAAGGAATTAAAGTCTATGCCAGCTTCCTTAAGCATTTTTGCCAGTTCTCTTGTAGTAATAACAATATCAACATCCTGCATTCCATTATTTGAAAGTTCAGGTCTAGCTGCCTCATACTTCTTTGCGAGACAAGGCATTACAGAAACCACAACAATATTCCTTGGATCTATTCCCATTTTATCAGCAAGGTAAGTCTTTGTAATAGCACCAAACATTTCATGAGGTGACTTACAAGTGGACGGAATATCTAAAAGATCTGGGAATTGATGCTCAAAGAATTTAATCCAGCCTGGGCAGCAGCTTGTTAGTATTGGCATTCTGCCTCCATGCTGAAGCCTGTGTATAAACTCAGAAGCTTCTTCCATTATTGTTAAGTCCGCAGCAAAGTCTGTATCGAAAACTTTGTCAAAACCTAAAGATCTAAGTGCTGCAGCCATTTTACCAGTTACCACTGTTCCTGGTGCAAGTCCGAATTCTTCGCCTAGGGCAACTCTTACTGCAGGTGCAGTTTGGACAACTACATATTTCTCTTTGTTTTTTAAAGCTCTCCAGACCTTTGGAACATTATTTACTTCTGTTAAGGCAGCCGTTGGGCATACTGCAACACATTGGCCGCAGAAGGTACAAGATGTTTCGGTCATTGGAAGTCCAAATGCCGGCTGCACTACAGTTTGGAACCCTCTATCTACTCCAGAAAGTACATTAACTGTTTGAACCTTATTACACATAGTTTCGCATCTTCTGCATAGTATGCATTTATCAAGATTTCTAACTATTGATCTGCTGGAATCGTCTATTTCATAGGTGGACATTTCACCTTGGTAGGGAATATCTCTAACACCTAAATCTGCTGCTAAGCTTTGAAGCTCGCAGTCAGTGTTTTTTGGGCATATTAAGCAGTCTTTAGGATGGTCAGATAAAAGCAGTTCTACTACTGTTCTTCTAGCTCTTATTGCCCTTATAGTATTTGTTCTTACCACCATGTTATTAAAAACAGGTGTAGCACAGGAAGGTGCAAGGTTTTTCTTACCTTCTACTTCAACCATACAAACACGGCAGGAAGCGGTTTGATTAACCATCTTGGTATCATGCAGGTTTAAATGGCATAGTGTAGGAATTTTTATATTCAATAATTTAGCAGCTTCTAATATAGTGGTTCCTTCTTCTACTAGAATCCTTTTATTATTTATTGTAACAGTTACTAAACTCAAAATATTCACCTCTTCTTTATATATTATAGAAACTACCTTCTTATTATGGCTTTAACAGGACAAGAAATTTGGCAAGCACCACATTTAATACACTTGTCTTGATTAATTACATGCATGGTTTTAACTTTTCCGCTAATACAGTTTGAAGGACACTGTCTAGCGCATTTAGTACAACCTATACATTTATCTGTTATATGATACTGCAATAATGATTTGCAAACTCCAGCAGGGCAGCGCTTTTCCTTAACGTGAGCCACATACTCATCCATAAAGTATTTCATTGTGCTTAATACTGGATTTGGAGCTGTTTGACCAAGTCCACAAAGTGAAGTATCTTTAATGGTTTCTGCTAATTCTTGCAAATCTTCAAGATCTTCTTCAGTTCCTTTACCTTCAGTAATCTTAGTTAATATTTCAAGGAGTCTCTTATTTCCAACACGGCAAGGCGTACATTTTCCACAGGATTCATCAACAGTAAATTCAAGATAGAACTTAGCTATATCAACCATACAGTTATCCTCATCCATAACTATCATTCCGCCTGAACCCATCATTGAACCAATAGCATTTAAGGATTCATAATCTATTTGAATATCTAAATTTTCAGCAGGTATACATCCACCAGAAGGTCCTCCGGTTTGAACGGCTTTAAATTTACGCCCATTTTTTATTCCACCGCCGATTTCATAAATTATTTCTCTTAAGGTTGTTCCCATTGGTACTTCAACTAATCCAACATTGTTAATTTTACCTGCTAAAGCAAAAACCTTAGTACCCTTGGAAGTTTTTGTTCCCATGGAGGCATACCAATTTGGGCCATTTAAAATAATAGGGGGTATATTTGCTAAGGTTTCAACGTTATTAACACAAGTTGGTTTTTCCCACAAACCGCTTACTGCGGGGAAAGGAGGCTTTGTTGTTGGTTCTCCTCTATAACCTTCTATGGAGTGAATTAAGGCAGTTTCTTCTCCACAAACAAAGGCGCCAGCACCATATTTTATAAATACATCAAAGCTAAAATCTGTTCCCATTATGTTTTTTCCAAGGAGACCAGCTTCTCTAGCTTCTGAAATAGCTGTTTTTAATCTTTCTATAGCAAGAGGGTATTCTGCTCTAATATAAATGTAACCTTCTGAAGCTCCAATAGCATAGCCTGCTATAGCCATAGCTTCAATTACTGTATTTGGATCTCCTTCAAGTACTGAACGATCCATGAAAGCACCAGGATCTCCCTCATCAGCATTGCAAATTATATATTTTTGATTAGCTTTACTTCTTTTTGCAAATAACCATTTTTGACCTGTTGAAAATCCTCCGCCTCCACGGCCTCTTAAACCTGAATCTATCATAGTTTGTATTACATCGTCTGCAGTCATTGTGGTTATAACCTTTCCTAGTGCCATATAACCATCGCTTGCGATGTACTCTTCTATTTTTTCTGGATTTATTACACCGCAGTTTCTTAGAGCAATACGATGCTGTTTTTTATAAAAGGACATTTCATCCTGCCTTGTTACAGTTTCCTTTAATGTTGGCTCTTCATATAAAAGCCTTGCTATGACTCTTTTTTTCATGATATGCTCTTCAATTATTTCTTTTGCATCTTCTGGTTTAACCTTTACATAAAATACATTGTCAGGACTAATTTTTACTATTGGGCCTTTTTCACAAAAGCCAAAACAACCAGTAATAGATACATGTACCTTGCTTAATAGACCATTAGCTTCAATAGCTTCCTTCATGTTTGCAAGTATCTTATCACTTTGCGAAGCCTTACAGCCCGTACCTCCACAGATATGAATTTCTATTTTATCTTCATTACTTATATCAACAAAATGCTTTCTAATATCTAGTAATGGTTTTAATTCAGAGTAAATATTTTTAAGATCTTCAAAAGAGCGAATTCTATTCAACATATTATCCTCCATATACCTATTAATTGTAATCAGCTAATATTTTATCAACATCCTCTGGTTTAACATTTCCATAAACCTTGTCATTTACCATTACTACTGGTGCAAGACCGCAGGCTCCTACACATCTAAGAGAACCAATAGTAAATTTACCATCTGGAGTAGTTTGTCCAGATTTGATATTCAACTTGTTTTCAAATTCAGCTAGCACATTTCCTGAACCTCTAACAAAGCAAGCTGTACCCATACAGATATTTACTACAAATTTACCTCTTGGCTCTGTTGTAAAATAGGAATAGAAACTTACTACTCCAAACACCTGAGAAGCAGGGATATTGAGCTTTTCAGCAACAAAAATCTGCACCTCCTCTGGAAGATATCCGAAGATATGCTGTGCCTTATGAAGAACTTCAATAACAGCACCTTTTTTATTTGATAGGCTTTTAATAAATTCTTCAAGATCGGTGAACTTCTCTTCATTTAGGACATTTTTACACATTTTGAAACCTCCTTTATAATCATTAATTGTTTGTTAATTAACAAGCTATCTACTACAAAAAAATAAACGCAAAATATCTACGCCAATGAGTCCGATTAAGATTACAATATCATTATACTAAATATTATTAAAAAAATTAAGTGGTTTTTCAAAATATTTATAAAATATTTTATAATTTTACATTAGTCTATTTTTTATACCTATATATATAGGTAATAAATTAATGAATTCTTTTTATAAGTTCTATTCAAATTTGTAAAACCTTTAAAAATCATTACATTAAATGATATAAATTTAACATACTAATCTTAAAAGTAAGCACTTATTTTTTTCTTAACTATTTTATAAAAAAATTATGGGGTGATTTAACATTCCGAACTTAATAATTAATATATTATTAATTATTCGTAAATAATATTGACTAGGTATAGTCTATTTGCTATTATTTTTTAGGGGAGTGATGCTTATGAATAATATATATGATGTGATTATAGTAGGAGCAGGAGCCAGCGGGATTTTTACCGCATATGAACTAATACAGAAAAATACGAACATTAAAGTATTAATGATAGAAAAAGGAAATAGTCTTAATAAAAGAAAGTGTCCAATAGATGGTAAGAAAATAAAATCATGTATTAATTGTAAGGTTTGCAGCATAATGAACGGCTATGGTGGCGCTGGAAGTCTTTCAGATGGGAAATACAATATAACTAATAATTTTGGTGGAGAACTTTACAGTTATGTAGGAAAAGAAGAAGCTTTGAATTTAATGAATTATGTAGATGAAGTACTCTGCAAAATGGGAGGAGCAGAAGCAAAGCTATATTCTACAGAGAATTCTGATCTCAAAAGCAAGGCTCTACAATATGACTTGCATTTATTAGATGCAAAGGTTAGACATTTAGGCACTGATAGAAATGTTGGTATCCTCCAAAATATTTATGAGTATTTAGAGACTAAGGTAGATATTCTATTTAATACAGAGGTTCTTGAAATAAAAAAAGAGGAGAATTTTACTGTTATTGCTAAGGATAAAAGCTTTACTGCTAAAAATCTAGTATTAGCTACTGGTAGATCGGGTTCTAAGTGGATTTCAAGTGTATGTGAAAAGCTTGGAATTGAAACTAAAAGTAACAGAGTTGATATAGGTGTCAGAGTAGAACTTCCTGCAGCAGTTTTTGAACATATAACCAGAGATGTCTATGAAAGTAAAATTATGTATAGAACGAAGAAGTACTCAGATTTTGTTAGGACCTTCTGCATGAATCCTCACGGCGAGGTAGTTAATGAAAATACTAATGGAATAGTAACTGTAAATGGACATAGTTATGCAAATCCAGAGCTTCATACAGAAAATACCAATTTTGCACTGCTTGTTTCAAATCATTTCACTGAACCTTTTAAGAACAGCAATGAATATGGTGAATCCATTGCTAAATTAAGCAATATGCTTGGTGGTGGAGTCTTAGTTCAAAGGTTTGGCGATTTGGTGAAAGGAAGAAGAACTAATGAGCATAGACTAAATAAAAGTTTTACAAGGCCTACACTTTCAGCAACTCCAGGAGATTTAAGTCTTGTACTGCCTAAAAGACAGCTTGATGATATAATTGAAATGATCTATGCTCTTGATAAAATTGCACCAGGAACTGCTAACGAAGATACTCTATTATATGGTGTTGAGGTAAAATTTTATAATTCTATGGTTAAAGTAAATACTAAGCTAGAAGCGAAGATAGAAAATTTGTATGTTTTAGGTGATGGGTCGGGTGTTACTCATTCACTATCACAGGCATCAGCAAGCGGAGTTTATGTAGGAAGAATTTTAGCTAACAAATTTGCAATTAATAATTGAGAATGAATAATTTTTCTTAAGAAAAACTTCCATTATTCATTATTAAAAAGATAGGTTAAAGCCCTAAATGAGCTTTAACGAGTAGTTTTCGAGCGGAAGCGAGTAGGGTAAACTACTCAGTGTTCCGACTAAAGGGAGGAAAAAAATGTCAGCATTTATAGTTTTAGGAGCTCAATGGGGAGATGAAGGTAAGGGAAAGATGACGGATTACTTAGCTGAAAAAGCTCAAGTTGTAGTCAGATTTCAAGGTGGAAATAATGCAGGTCATACGGTAGAAGTAGGAGATAAGCAGTATAAGCTTCATCTAATACCTTCAGGTATTCTATATGGAAGTAAATTAAATGTAATTGGAAATGGTGTTGTTTTGGACCCAAAAGCTATGTTTGAGGAAATAGATTATCTAGAGAACTTGGGAGTAAAGGTTACTCCGGAAAATTTAATAATCAGTGATAGAGCACAAGTTATTATGCCGTATCATAAGCTTTTTGATTCCTTAAAGGAAAAAGGCAGAGGAAAAAATGATATTGGAACAACAGGTAAAGGAATTGGTCCTTGCTATACAGATAAAGCTGAAAGAAGCGGTATAAGAGTTTGCGATTTAATTCATACTGAAGTCTTCAAAGAGAAACTTGGGGAAAATATAAAGGTTAAAAATGAAATTATCACAAAGGTTTATGGAGAGAACCCTCTAGACTTTGATACTATATATAATGAGTATTTAGGTTTTGCAGAAAAGATGAGACCTTTTGTTAAGGACATATCCGTTATAGTATACGATGAAATAAAGACAGGAAAACAGGTTCTTTTTGAAGGAGCACAAGGTACGCTTTTAGATATAGACTATGGATCATATCCATATGTAACTTCCTCAAATACTATAGCAGGTGGAGTTTGTACTGGAGCAGGAATTGGACCAACAATGATAAATAGTGCTGTTGGTATAGCTAAGGCATATACTACAAGAGTAGGAAAGGGTCCATTTCCAACTGAGTTAGAAGATGAAACTGGAGATTGGATAAGAGAAAAGGGCTTTGAATATGGAGTTACAACAGGCAGAGCAAGACGCTGCGGATGGCTTGATTTAGTAATACTTAAGAGCTCTGCAAGAGTATCAGGCTTAACGAGCTTTGCAGTGACTAAAATAGATACCTTAGCTGGGCTTGAAAAAATTAAGATATGTGTTGGATATAAATTAGATGGCAAGGTAATAGATTATTTTCCAGCAAGTCTTGAAGATTTGGCTAAATGTGAACCAATATATGAAGAATTTGACGGCTGGGATGATAGTGCTTCTAAGGCTAAAAGCTTTGAAGAACTTCCTTTAAATGCAAAAAAATATTTAAGAAGAATAGAAGAATTTACAGGGGTTAAAATATCAATAGTTTCTGTAGGACCAAGAAGAGATCAAACTATTGAGGTAAGCAGCCTATAATTATATAATTTATTTTGCAGGAAGAATTTTTGAGGATTCTTCCTTTTCTTAATTTAAATTTTATAAAATGTTTTTATAAATATCTTTATTATTAAATTTAACTCTGCTATAATATAACCATATCATAGTAAAACAGTATGATTTAAATTCATAGAGGAGAGTGTAATTATGATTAATAAAGAAATGACTATTGGCGAAATAGTTAGAAATTATCCAGATTCAGTTGGGATATTAATGAGCTTTGGAATGGGTTGTGTTGGATGTCCAGCATCTCAGGCAGAAACTTTAGAAGAAGCTGCTATGGTACATGGCTTTGATGTAGAAGAATTAATTGAAGCACTAAATGCTTAATTACATATAATGCAAAGGTTATAATACATTAATGCATTATATATACATAAAGGGTACTTGGAGGTTAACTCTGAGTATCTTTTATTTTTTTGGAAATAATAAATAAGGTATAAAAGCTTATTAAAAGAAGGTGATTTAATGAAGGTTAATGGCAATATGACTATTGGAGAGGTAGTTAAAATGCATAAGGATGCTGCTGAAGTTCTAATGTCCTTTGGTATGGGCTGTATATCCTGACCTGGTGCGCAAATGGAAACCCTTGAAGAAGGGGCGCTTGTCCATGGATTGGACTTAAATGATATGATAGATGCATTGAATAAGTTAAATTAACAAAGGATGAGAAAACCTCATCCTTTTTTATATAAAATATTTACATTATTTTTCTATATTTATACTTCCAGAAGATGTATGGATTGAAACTTTATTTTTATCACTTGCTACTGTTCCTTTAAGTTCATGTCTGCTATTATTGCCAATTACGGTAATAGGGAAACTGCTTCTAATACTTCCGGAGCTAGCTGAAGCATCTAGGTAGAAGGTTGAGTTTTCAGGTAGTTTTACAGTTACGCTGCCCGAGGATGCATTAATATTAATATTGTTATCAAAGGAGGCGTATTCGGCTCGTATACTTCCAGAAGAAGAGGAAGCTTTTAAATTACCGCTAAAACCAATGAGTCTTTGACTTCCTGAGGAACTGTTTAACTCTGAGGCTTTTGTAGTAAGGCTTTCGGCAGTTAGGCTCCCGGAACTGCTGTTATAATTAAAGTCATCTGCATAAACTTGTTTAATATTTGTGCTTCCGGAGCTTAAATTACAGCTTAAGTTCTTTAGTTTTAAAGAGCTTAAATTAATACTCCCAGAAGAAGAGTCAAGCTTAAGATTACTTTCATATGAAGCTGGAACATTTACATCAAGCTTTAGGTCTGGGTTAAAGAATCCAAAAGTCAGTATATTTTTACTTTTAGTATTAATATAAAGGGTGTCGCCGCTTGAGTAACACTCTAGCTCAGGCTTAGTAAATGAGGAGCTGGTTGTAATATTTCCATAAAAATGAGCTTTTACTTCTAAGCCATCATAAGGTATTACATTAATTTGTGCACTGGACACATTAACAGAAATTGTATTTATTCCATTAATATTTACAGACTTTTCATCATTAATATTATATATGCCTTTTTCTGAATTAAATATTTTAGTATTGCTAAACAGTACTATTGCTCCAATTCCATAAGTAATAACAACTATAGCTAAAAGACATAATACAAGCTTTTTTATATTCCATCCCTTTTTAAATTTCATATCATATACCTACCTTTTTATAATACTAATATTCCATTTAATATATTTATTTGCTGCTAAGCAAAAATATTTTATGACATAAAAAAGTCCAATGCAAAAGAGAACGCCTAAGGCTATTGTCCCTATGCCTAAAAGGATAGTTAAAACAAAGGACATACTTGAAGGTAAATTTATATAATTAGGAAATAAGGGAGCAAATATAGGACTTAGAGTTACTACTAGTCCTGATACTGTGATGGATATAGCTGCAGCAGCTAAGCCAATCAAAGCAGCACCAGCTGCTACAAAAATCCATATAACAAAAACTAAGTTGAAAAAACTAAGTGCTAAAGCTGCTATAATAGAAGGAATTATACTTCTTTCATTATTTTGAAACATAGGATGTTCTATATTGTCTTTTGAATAAGAATTAAATTCTCTTTTTTCATCTTGGAAATTACCGCTGTACTGTTTTGCAATATCAGCAGGGCTTCCAAGCTCGTTAATAAGCTCTTCATCAGTTTTACCGTTTTGATGACCTATTCTAAAATGTTCTTCATAATCATATAATATGTCTTTCTTCTCTTCCAGGTCAAAGGCTGAAAGAGAAGTTTCTAGAGTTTTTAAAAATTCATCTCTATTCATTAATTTAATCCTCCTCTAAAATATTGTTAACACCTTTAGTAAGCTCTTCCCATTCGTTAATAAGCTCATCTTTGGTGGATTTGCCTAACTCGGTTAATTTATAGTATTTTCTCGGCGGACCTTCTTGAGATTCTTGAAGATAAGTTGTAAAATAACCATCTCCATTTAACCTTCTAAGTATGGGATAAATGGTTCCATCAGATATTTCTATGTTTTGGGAAATTTTATTTACAAGCTCATAGCCATAGCAGTCCTTTTTATCCAAAACTGCTAGTACACAAAGTTCTAGTATACCCTTCTTAAGTTGAATGTTCATAATATCATTCCTTTTGGTTATTTTTGTATGCCTATAGTATATCATTCAGTAGTGTACAATGCAATATAGTATATAATATTACATAATTATTAAATAATATTACTAATAATTGTTAAATGCCTAAATTACTAGTATAATTGTATAAATAGAAGTGCATAATCTGCTTACAAAGGATGGAAGGCAATGAATTACTTATTAAACGTTGATAACATAATATTGCATTTTTGCTCAGTAGTAATTAAGAATAATTTTTTTGATACAGTGATGCCCATAGCCTCAAACATAAATAATAATGGTGAAGTATGGATATTAATAGCAATTGTATTGTTGTTAAATAAAAATATTGAAGTAAAAGAAATAGGCGCAGCAATGCTTATAGCTTTATTATTAGGCTTAGTATTAGGTGAAGGTGTTCTTAAAAACCTAATTGGCAGGGCAAGGCCTACTTCGCCAGCTTATAATTATACCTTTTTAATTTCACCTCCAAAGTCCTTTTCTTTTCCATCAGGGCATACAACCTCTTCTTTTGCTGCTTTTGGAGTATGCTTTTTTAAAAAGGCAAGATATAGGTATTTTGCATTAGCTTTAGCTATAACTATAGCCTTTTCTCGAATTTATCTTCACGTTCATTATCCTTCAGATATACTTGGAGGCATAATACTAGGGCTAATTTCTGCTAAGCTAGCAGTTAATATAAGTAAGAAGTTTTTTAGAAAAAAAGTTTTGAAGGGAGAAGGTTAATGTCAGGCTTTATTTATGAAAAAGAATATGAAATTCACTATTACGAGGTAGATTATAAAAAAAGAGTTCTCATAACAAGTATAGTTGATTATTTAGAAGATGCAGCAACAAAACAATCCGATGAACTTGGCATAGGTATGGACTATTTAGTTGAAAATGACCTTGGCTGGGTACTTTTTAAATGGAATATTGATATGTATAAGTACCCAGTTTACGGGGAAAAGATACTTATAAGGACTTGTCCTTGTGCTATGAAAAAGTTTTATGCCTATAGAACCTTTGAATTATTAAATTACAAAGGTGAAAGGCTCGGAAAGGCAGAATCTATATGGTTTTTACTAAATATTAAAAAGAGAAGACCTGTAAGAGTAGGTGAGGATATACTTAGTGCTTATGGTTTGACTTCAAATGACGATGAACCCCTTGAAATAGAAAATATAAAGCCCCTTGAAAATTATAAATATGAAAAACAATTTAGTGTAAGATACAGTGACATAGACACAAATAGACATGTAAATAATGAAAAGTATATAGCCTGGGCTATAGAAACCATCCCATTAGATACAGTATTAAATTACACTTTAAAAAATATAAAAGTAACTTATGAGAAGGAAACTATCTATGGTGAGGACATAAAAGTATTAACCGAAATAGAGCAGGGAGAAAACAATATAATTTGTTACCATAAGATTTTAAATAGAGAAGAAAAAGAATTAACACTTCTTAAAACAACCTGGGAGAAAATATAAAAAATCTCCCTTTTTTATTTTATTATATTACAAGTTTTGATAAAATATTATTCGTAAGGTTATTGAATTTATAAAACATGACTGTGGTTTTAAGAAGGGAAGTTTGGTTGTGGGAGATAAACATAGACAATCAGGTATAGAACCTATTGGTAATAATACTGAACTTAAAGATACGAAGGAAAAACTAGTAAGGGTAAATAGACTTTATTCTATTTTGAGCAAAATAAATCACGCAATAGTAAGAATAGAGGATTCAAAGCTGTTATATAAAGAAGCCTGCAGGATAGCTGTAGATGACGGGCTTTTTAAGGCGGCATGGATTGGAAATATTAATGCAGTAACAAATATAGTAGAGCTTGTTGCACAATGTGGTCTTGAAAAGAATGAAGAGTGTAACCTGTCAAAGAAATTTACTAAACATACTCTTAAAGATTTTGAATTATTAGCTAAAGCAGTGAATAATAATGAGCAGGCTATTTGTCATGATGTTAAAAATGAGATGACTAGCTCCCCGCTATACAATGAACTACTGCTTTGCAATATTGAATCTTGTGCAGTGTTTCCTTTAAAATCAAATAATAGGGTTTTTGGAATTATGATGTTTTACTCTGTTGAAGATTCCTTTACAGAGCAGGAGGAGGTTAAGCTTTTCAATTCCCTTTGCGAAGATATTTCTTTTGTAGTTTCCTCAATTGAAAAGGAAGCTGAAAGAAAGCAAATTGAAGAGGATCTAAGGCAAAGTGAAGAAAGGTACAGGAAGATATTTGAGATTTCACCAGCAGCTATTCTTGTTCATTCTCAATGGATGATTGAATATGCAAATTTAGCGGCGGCAACGCTATTAGGTGCAGATAATCCGGATATATTGGTTGGGAACTGCATTTTAAATTATATTGATAAAGACTATCATCACCTTGTTATAGATCGAAAGAAAAAAATAAAAAATTATGGTGTGGCTATGCCATTTGAAGAAGAAAAGTATATAAAATTGGATGGAACAGTAATTGATGTAGAGGCAACAGGTGCGCTTTTTCCTTACAAGGATAAAAATGCTATGGTCTCTGTAGTTAGGGATATTACAGAGAGAAAAAAACTGGAACAGCTAAGAATTACATCTGAGGAAAAAGAAAGGCTCTTAACTGAGGCTAAGCAATATGATATATTAAAAACAGAGTTCTTTGCAAATCTTTCACATGAGCTTAGGACACCTATAAATGTTATTCTATCAGCAATACAGCTTTTAAATCTATATGCTGATGAAGGTACTATAGATATTAACAAAAAAAATATCAGTAAGTATATTAGTACAATGCAGCAGAACTGTTATAGACTTTTAAGACTTGTAAGTAATATAATAGACATTACTAAAATTGATACAGGCTATTTTAATCTTCAGCTCGCTAATTACAATATAGTTAATATTGTAGAGGATATAACCTTATCAGTTTCAGAATATATAGAACATAAGGGTATAACTTTAATTTTTGATACTGAAGTTGAGGAAAAGATTATGGCTTGTGATTCAGACAAAATAGACAGAATAATGCTTAACCTGTTGTCAAATGCAGTTAAATTTACTAATCCCGGTGGAATGATTATTGTTAATATCTATGACAGGGGCAATAAGGTGATAATTTCTGTTAAAGATAATGGCATTGGTATACCAAAGGAAAAACAAAAATTAATATTTGAAAGATTTCATCAAGTTGATAAGTCTCTCACTAGAAGTCATGAAGGAAGCGGTATCGGACTTTCTATAGTGAAATCTTTAGTGGAACTTCATGGAGGCAATATAAGGGTAAAAAGCGAATATAAAAAGGGCGCTGAGTTTATTATTGAACTTCCGGTGAGGTTTGTAAAATCAAAAGGGACACAATATCATAATACAAATGAAGATAATATTGAAAAAATAAACATTGAATTCTCAGATATTTATTCTTAAGAAATATAGGGACTGCTAAGCAGTCCCTATTGTTTTAAATTATATGCATCGTTATTAGATTTTTTTCTGTAAACTATTAAATAATTAATAAATGCAACTAGAGCGGCGGCAATAGAAATATAGAGGAGATATATTCCTAAGGCCTTATCTACGGATAGCGTCAAGATTGATATATAAAATAGAATCGTACCTAATTTACCAAAAATATTTGATGGTATAACTGTACCTCTTTTGTAAAGAAATAAGCCACAGAAAATCATAAATAGTTCTTTCCCTGCAATGATTATAAGCATCCATATTGGTATATAGGACTTAATTACTAGACAAGTTAATACAGTTATGAGCATTAATTTATCTGCTAAAGGATCTAGTACAATTCCCACCTTCGTAATAAGATTAAATTTTCTAGCTATATATCCATCTAGAAGATCCGTAACTCCTGCAAGTAGAAATATACCAACAGCATATAATAAGCTATTTAAATTAGGGGAAAAGAAAGCTGAAAGAAATATAGGAATTAAAATTAATCTAAAGACTGTAAGTAAATTAGGTAAATTTATAATAATCCCCTCCATTTTAAGCTTTATATATAATATGTAAAAGCTTAGGCATATGCTAATATAATAGCATATTTTTACATTATAGTATAGGGTTTCAACTTGGTTAACAGTTATATTACTTGAAATATAAGAAATTTTAAATAATAAGACTCATCAGAATTCCAAAGTATTGGATGGTCTGCTGCCTGAGTTCTAAATTCAACCTGTCGTAATAATCTTTTGGCATCCTTGGCTGCCTCTGCTATAGTCTGTTTAAATAAATCCTCTTTCATAAAATGTGAGCAGGAACAGGTGATAAAAAAACCGCCTGATTTAACCATCTTTAATCCTCTTAAATTTATATCCTTGTAACCTCTTGTAGCGCCTTTCACACTATCTCTAGATTTTGTAAAGGCAGGAGGATCAAGTATTACAACATCAAATTTTCTTCCTTCCTTAGACCATTCTGTAAGCACATCAAAGGCGTTATGACACTCAAATTTAACTATGTCAGAAAGATTATTAAGCTTAGCATTTTTTCTAGCAAAATCTACGGCGTGCTCTGAAATGTCGATACCAAGTACGCTTTTTGCTCCTGCAATTCCAGCATTTAAGGCAAAGGAACCTGTGTGAGTAAAACAATCTAAAACCTCAGCATCCTTACATAGTCTATGAATAGCAGCCCTATTTTCCTTTTGATCTAAGAAAAATCCAGTCTTTTGGCCGTTTTCTATATCAACATAATATTTAACGCCATTTTCCTTTATTTGAACCATGGTATCAAAGGGTTCAGTAAGAAAGCCCTTTGTTTGCTCCATTCCCTCTAATTCACGAACAGATACGTCGCTTCTTTCATAAATTCCCTTTGCACCATATTCTTCTATGAGAATTTTTACTATAATTGACTTATATCTATCTATACCTAGTGTTAAGCTTTGAATTACATAATAGTCCTCAAATTTATCAATAGTTAAGCCAGGTAAAAAATCTGCTTCTCCAAATACAACTCTGCAGCTGCTTGTATCAATAACCTTTTTTCTGTAGTCAAAAGCATCTTTAAGCCTCTTCTTAAAAAATTCCTCATTTATTTCCTCATTTATATCTCTGGTTAAGATTCTTATTGCAATTTTAGAAACATCATTTATATAACCTCTTCCAATAAATTCATGTTTGAAGTTAAATACTTCAACTATATCACCGTTTCCATACTCTCCATCAAATTCTTCTATTTCATCAGTAAAAATCCAAGGATGACCATTTTCTGCTTTGCGGCCCTTGCCTTTATATAAATAAAATTTACATGCCATATTAAACACTCCCTTTACTTGGTACTATAAATTAACAATTAATGTTTAATAATTTTAAATAGATACCCACTAAGGCTTTTCGCTTATAACAATTAGTTGTTAATTCATTTTAGTATTATACCACAATTAGGTATTATTATATCAGAAAATTTCCTTTGACAGAAGTAATAACCTACTTTAAACTAAAAAGAGTGGCTTGTGGTAGGAGAAACGTCTCCTTGCCACATTGCAGCACATGAAAAATGTGGCGGAAGAAACGTCCATATGCCACCTCAAGGAGAGAAATTAATGAGTATATTAACAGTAAAAAATATAAGCCATGGGTTTGGTGATAGAGCTATATTTGAAAATGTATCCTTTAGATTGTTAAAGGGGGAGCATGTTGGTTTTATTGGAGCAAATGGAGAAGGCAAATCTACCTTTATGAATATAATTACAGGAAAGCTTATGCCTGATGAAGGACAAATTGAATGGTCAAACAGAGTAAGGGTAGGTTACATGGATCAGCATGTAGTTCTTAAAAGCGGGCAATCAATTAGAGATGTATTAAAAGGTGCTTTTCAATATCTATTCGATGCAGAAACTGAAATGAATGAGCTATATGGAAAAATGGGAGAGGTTACTCCAGAGGAACTTGATAAAATGCTTGAAAGAACGGCAGTAATTCAGGACATGCTTGATCATAATGGCTTTTATGTAATAGATGCTAAAATTGAAGAAACTGCTAGAGGGTTAGGCCTTTTAGACATAGGATTAGATAATGATGTAACGAATTTAAGCGGAGGGCAAAGAACAAAGGTTTTACTTGCTAAACTTCTTTTAGAAACTCCTGATATTTTACTCTTAGACGAGCCTACAAATTACTTGGATGAGGCTCATATTGAGTGGCTTAAGAGATTTTTAAATGCTTACGAGAATGCCTTTATATTAATATCTCATGATATGCCATTCTTAAATTCAGTAATAAATCTAATATATCATGTAGAAAATAAACAGCTTACAAGATATGTAGGAAACTATGATGAATTTGAAAGAATATATGAAGCTAAAAAGAAACAATTGGAACAGGCTTATGAAAGGCAGCAAGCTGAAATTGCGAGACTAGAGGATTTTGTTGCTAGAAATAAAGCTAATGTTGCAACTGCTAATATGGCTAAATCAAGACAGAAAAAGCTTGATAAAATTGATAGAATTGAGCTTTCACAGGAAAAGCCAAAACCAACCTTTAATTTTAAAACAGCTAGGGCTTCTGGAAAGGTTATATTTCAAACTAAGGACCTAGTGATAGGATATGATAGCCCGCTTACAAAGCCCCTTAATCTATACATGGAAAGAGGACAAAAAATTGCCTTAGTAGGCTCTAATGGACTTGGGAAAACTACGTTGCTTAAGAGTTTAATGGGTCAAATTAAGCCAATAGGTGGAGATGTAGAGCTTGGAGACTATCAATACATTGGATACTTTGAGCAGGAAAGCAGAGAGGGTAATACAAATACTTGTATTGAAGAATTTTGGGAGGAGTTCCCCGGATTTACCCAATATGAAGTACGTGCGGCTCTTGCAAAATGCGGCCTAACTACTAAACACATTGAGAGTATGATAAAGGTATTATCAGGGGGAGAAGCTGCTAAGGTAAGGCTTGCAAAACTTATAAATAATGAAACTAATATATTAATTCTTGACGAGCCTACAAATCACTTAGATGTAGATGCAAAAGATGAGCTTAAAAGGGCTTTAAAAGAGTATAAGGGAACTATTTTAATAGTTTGCCATGAACCAGAGTTTTATAAAGATGTAGTAACTGAAGTTTGGAATTGTGAGGATTGGACTACTAAAATTTATTAACAGTTCCATGTGACGCACAATTTTTAGATATCATAAGTAATAACAAAAAAGCAGTAATATTTAAAAATATTATTGTTTTTTTTTGTATTTTATATTATCTGTTTTTAAAGCTGAAATAATGATATAGTGAAGAAAGCAGATATTTAAATTTATATTTGTATTTGGGGGGATTTTATGAATATAAATGTTGAAAACAAAATTGTTATATTTGCAATATATGAGAAATTGGCAAATAGGGCTCGAGAAGCTGTTCAATCAATTGGAATTGATATAGAAATTGTGCCTGTGACTTTAGAAAATTATTTAATAAAAGCAGAAGATTATAAAATTATGGGTAAAGAAATAATTATAACTAGAGGAATGATAGCAGACGATATTAGAGCTAATGTAGATATTAATGTTGTGAATATTGATATAAAATTAGAAGATATATTAAATCTATTAAATGATAGCAATTTTATAAAAAAGAAGATCGCATTGGCTATTACTGAAGATAAAATTAGTGATTCTATAATCAATATAGGAAAATTACTTGGCCTTAACATATGTAAATTTTCTAATAATATTATATTGTATAAAAAGGAAAAAGAGTTTATTGATATATTACAAAAGAATAAGATTGATATTATTCTTGGTCTAAGTCCAGGAGATAATAGCAGTCAAGATTATAAGATAATGGGTATAGATTATAAAGTTATTGATTCAGGAAAAGAAGCTATAATCGAGTCTGTTCACAGGGCTGTTGAGTTATATGAAATGACAATGAGAGAAAGATCAGATAAAGAGAAGTTTAAAACAATTATTAATCACTCTTCAGAGGGCATTTTAGCAATAGATGAAAATGGAGTTATTTCAACCTTCAACTATATATGTGAGAAATATTTTAATATAAATGAGATAGAAGTAATAGGTAAAAATATAAATGACATTTTTCCTGAATTAGAATTATTTGAAGTTATGAATAATAAAAAGGTTAAAGATAGAATTATTACCATTAAAGGCATGGATGTAATTTGTGATTTTATCCCTATAAAAGTAGAAGGCTCGGCAAGAGGTGCAGTGGCAAGCATTAAAAGAATAAATGAAATTCGTAAAGCCGAACAAGAAATTAGATTACATACTGCAGAAACTAATTTTTATGCGAAAAATACTTTTAGTGATTTGATTGGTAAAAGTAAGGAAATGAAAGAGATTATTAGATTAGCAAAAGTGTATTCGGAAGTTTCTTCAACGATTCTCATTACAGGTGAATCCGGTACAGGAAAGGAAATTTTAGCACAAGCTATCCACAATAATAGTGAAAGAAAAAAATATCCATTTGTTCCTATTAACTGTACTGCATTGCCTCCAAATTTACTTGAAAGTGAATTGTTTGGTTATTCAGAGGGCGCATTTACTGGGGCACGAAAAGGTGGAAAGCAAGGGTTATTTGAATTAGCTCATAATGGTACTATTTTTTTAGATGAAATAGGAGAAATGGATTTATCTCTTCAAGTAAAATTATTAAGGGTTATCCAAGAAAAACAAATTCTAAGAATTGGGGATAACAAAATGATTCCAGTAAACGTACGAATTATATCTGCTACTAATAAGAATTTGTATGATGAAGTTAAAAAAGGAAATTTTAGATTAGATTTGTATTATAGGCTGAATGTACTAGAACTAAACCTTTGTCCTTTAAGAGAAAGGAAAGAGGATTTAACGGGCCTAATAAATGAAATGTTGAATCAACTTAACAATGAATTAAGTAGTGAAGTTATTGGAATTGATAATGAAATATTTCAAATTTTTATTAATCATGATTGGCCAGGAAATATAAGAGAGCTGCGTAACATATTAGAGAGACTTGTGGTATTAACAAGAAAAGGTATGGTGAAGTTTGATAATGTTAAGAGTGCACTTTCAAAATTTAAGCTTACAAATGGTAAATCAAAAGTTGATAATAATAATGAATTAGAAGAAGCTGAAAGAAATTCAATTTTAAAGGCCTATGAGAAAGAAGGTTTTAACAAACAAAGAACTGCTGCTAAACTAGGAATTAGCAGAAACACCTTAAAAAGAAAACTTGTTAAATATAATATTGAATAATTAGTTATGGTTCATAATTGACAGTAAAGTGGTCAATTATGAACCGTTTTAATTTTAAAATATGTTAAGAGGCAGGATTATCAGTAACAGTTTGAGTTGGCACAATAATTGCTTATATATTTTTATCAAAGCTTAAGGAGGAATTACAATGAATACTTTAGTAAAAAGTGCAGAAGCACTTCAATCGGAATTAGTGAATCATAGGCAGTATTTTCACAGAAACCCAGAGGTTGGTCTTAATTTGCCAATAACATCTGAATATGTGTTTAAGACTCTTGAAGAGATGGGATGTAAGCCACAAAGAATAACTGACTCTGGTATAGTAGTGGTTTTGGGTAAGGGAACTATTGATAAAACTATACTTATAAGAGGAGACATGGATGCCCTAAAGATAAAAGAAGAGGCAGATTGTTTATACAAATCTGAAAATGGTAACATGCATGCTTGCGGTCATGACATGCATACAACCATGTTACTGGGAGCAGCAAAGCTTTTAAAAGAAAGAGAAAATGAAATAGAGGGATATGTTAAATTAATGTTCCAGCCTGCAGAAGAAACCATGGAAGGTGCACATTCAATGATAGAAGCAGGAGTTTTACAAAATCCTAGAGTTGATGCTGCAATGATGATACATGTTATGTCGGGTATGCCCTTTCCTGTTGGCACTATAATGGTATCAGGAACTGGTCCAACAATGGCGGGCTGTGATTGGTTTAAAATAACAATTAAAGGCAAAGGAGCTCATGGTGCTATGCCTCAAACAGGAGTAGATCCTTTAAATATAATGGCACATATTTATTTGGGACTACAAGAAATAATTAGTAGAGAAGTGGATACTACTGATACTGCTGTTCTAACTGTTGGTGTTATGGAAGGCGGAACAATAAATAATGTTATACCTGATAAAGCTGAATTAAGAGGAACCTTAAGAACATTTACTAAGAAAAATAGGGATTTTATTGTAAATAGAATTCAAGAGGTTGCAGAAGGAATTGCAAAAACTTATAGAGCAGAGGCAACTATAGAATTTTCTAATCATGCACCAGCTTTTATAAGCGATGCTAAGAGTGTTGAATTTGCTAAGGAATTTTTGGCTGAGTATTTTGGTGAGAAATCTTTTATTCCAATGGATTTAATAATGCCTGGTTCAAAAGGTATGGGCTCAGAAGATTTTGCATTTATAAGTCAAGAAGTTCCATCTATAACTATAATGATTGGAGCTGGAAATTCAAATGATGGATATATTTATCCAATGCATCACCCTAAAGTATTTTTCGATGAAGCTGTGCTTTCAAAGGGAGCTGCAGTATATGCAGGCTATGCAATAGAATGGTTAAAAAAAATAAATAGATTATTTGAAAGTGATATAATAGGGGGATAAAAATGGGGAAAAAATTATTTTATGGTTGGATTATTGTTGTTGCAACAGTGCTCTTAAATGCAATGGGTTCAGGGGTTGTATCTACACTAGCTGTTTTTTTGAGCCCGCTAAGTAAAGCTAATGGTTATACTCAAGCACAAGTATCAGCTATCGTTTCTTTATATTCTATTGGAATGTTAGTTGGCAGCATTTTATTAAGCAAGTTTGTTGGCAAGTCTGATTTAAGAAAATTAGTATTGGTCTTTGGGGTTCTTGAAGGCATATTTATTTTAGGAATGGGTTTAGTAAATAGTCTTTCAATGCTATATGTTTTTGGATTGCTAATTGGCCTAGTTGCTGTTGCTATTTCCGCACTGCCGGTTCCTATCCTTATAACTAATTGGTTCATAGTTAAGAAAGGAACTGCCCTTGGAATAGCAACAGCAGGTATTGGACTAGGTTCAGCTGTATTTGCACCTATCTTATCACTTATAATTGATAATAGCGGATATAAAACCGCTTTTATGGTTTATGGAATTATAGTAATTGCTTTAGCAGTAATATCAGCTATTATCATTCGTACCCATCCAGAAGAAAAGCAATTAAAGCCATATGGATTAAATGAAGGAGATCCTAAAGTTCAAGATTCTCAATCAACTAACATTAATGAGAGTCAGGCAGGTATGACTGTTAAAGAGGCCATAAAGACACCAGCTTATTGGTTTGTAGTTCTTTTTGTTGCAGGTTATGTAATACCTCAAGTAAGTGTTTTTCTACAGACTCCATCCTATTTAAAAACAATTGGCTATACAGGGGCAAAACTAAGTATGTTTATATCTGCTTTTGGAATATGTTCTATGATAGGGAAAGTAGTAGTTGGCTATATACTTGATAAGGCTGGATTATTAAAGGGAGGATTAATAGCCTTGGTAATGGCAGTAGTAGCAGTTGGATCTCTAATTTTAATGAAAAGCATACCTTCTGTATCAATATTATACATGGTGCTTGCAGGTGGAGGATTAATGATGAGTACAATTGCAATGCCTATGTATGTTTCCAAATTCTTTGGAACTAAGCATTATTCTACAATTTTCTCAAGCTTTATGATTCTAACTACTATTGTATCAGTTATAGGTTCTATAGTCTCAGGAGTTATAATTGATAAGTCAGGATTTGCTGCTTTATATATTTTCGATATAATATTTATGTTTGTTGGAGCCCTTGGAAGTATACTGGCTCTTAAGACAAAAAAAGCAGATTCAGTAAATAGATCTGCAGAAATGTAGCTACACATCCAATGTAATTTTTATAGGACAACTAAAATTTATTAACAATTTTTAAGGGAAGCCATTATGTTTAGGCTTCCCTCTATGATGTTTCCTTATTTTTTCTACACTTACTATATATCTTTCTCATGTTTATATTCTTCAATTTTCCACTTACATTTCCAAACTACTTTTAACATTGCTAAAGATATTACTGCAAGTAATATTGTAAATATTACCAAAGTATAGGAACCGGTATTAATTGTTGCAAACAACTCCATAAAGAAACAAATAACTTCTATAGTCAGGGCTACTTTGAAAAAATTCTTAATCCTACTGTAATGAGTGATTTTTGATTCTACATCTGTATACATTTCAAAGGGACCTTCTGATGCTTTTTTTTGTAAATATACCCATCTCCACCATTGAGATATGACTTTTACTCCTGCATCCTCCATGAAAGCTGCAAAGTCGTCTTTTTCACCATTCCAATTATCAAGCAGGTCTATTTGATAATTGTATTCTCCTGGCTCACATTTTTCAAAAGTATAAAAACCAAGAAAGAATTTTTTGAATGCCCAACCATTTAAACACATTTTTTTAAGCCATTTTTCTTCTGTGTCTTTGTCATAATATAGTTTAAATTTTAACATATATTTACACCCCCAAATCATACATCTTTTTTGCATTTCTTATAAGCTCATTTAACCTTATCACTTCGTTTTGGAATATTTCTTTTCCTGCATTTGTAATAAGGTATTCCTTTTTCTTTCTAGATTCCTTATCCTCACTATACAAGCTAATCCATCCTTTTGTAAGCATTGAATTAATAGCTCCATATAAGGTTCCTGGTCCTAATGTTACCCTTCTATCTGTCATTTCACTTACTTCTTGAATAATGCCATATCCATGATTTGGTGTACGTACAGCCAATAAGATATAAAATAAAGCTTCTGTCAAAGGTGTATTATCCAAATATATCAACCTCCAATATATCGTATGATGATATATACAATATATCATCATACGATATATTTGTCAATAATGTATTAGTAATTATATGGATAAAGTGTATTATCTTTGATATGGTATCAATGGTATGAAGGAAAATGCAAATAATCATAATCTTGAAGAATATTTTTAAGGATATAGATAATAATAATCACGTTCATAACTTTATTGGAGATGATTATTATGACAGTCGGTTCAAAGATGAAACAGACACTTGCTACACTAAATTGGATTCAAGGAACCTTAAGAATTTATGCTGACACAAGTGAAACTGCAGAAGAAAAAAATACATTTGAAAAATCAATTAAAGTAACGCAGCAGATAATTACTGATTTACAATTTAGAGTAAAAACTTTAGAGTTTGAGGAACCCCAATATAAAGGGCTATGATTAAGGTGGTGGCATAGTGAATGTACTTACGTTTTTATTAAGGTCTTTTCTTATGTTTCTTGTAACACTTTTTTTTATTAGGATTATAGGTAGTGGAAATATTTCCAAGATGACGCCATATAAATTTGTTACCTATATGGTTATTGCATTAATTGCTGCCTTAACTTCAGTAAACGTAATTTCAAACCTGACTTTTGGAATCATTGCTCTGGCTGTATGGACTTTACTTGTTATGGCATTAGATTATATATGTATCAAAAGTAAAAGCATGCACGATTTATTTATCGGTAAAGAGACTATTTTAATAAAAGATGGTAAAGTATTGGAGGATAACTTAAGTAAAATAAGGGCTACAGGTAAAGATCTTTTAGGTGAACTTCGTTCCAAAAACGCATTTAGTTTAGCTGATGTTGAATTTGCCGTGATGGAAGCAACTGGGGAGATTAATGTATTACTAAAGTCAGATAAGAAGCCTTTAACAGCATATGATCTTGAGAGAAAAATTGCACCAGCAATTGAGCCGCAAGCTGTTATACTAGATGGTAAGATAAGGGATGATGCCTTAGGAGCTGCTAATATAAATAGGGAATGGTTACAAACCGAACTAGAGAAAATTGGTGTAATACCAGAAAATGTTTTTATAGCTCAGGTTGATTCATCGGGAGCATTATATCTTGATCTTTATAATGATAAGATACAAGTTCCGCAGAATAATCTTAAAGAATTACTCTATGCTAATATTCAGAAGATCCAAGCAGACCTTACCTCCTATGCATTAGATACCAATGATGAAAAGGCTAAGGTTATGTATTCAAGAAATGCTGAAAAGATGAAAAAGATGATGGATAAATTAGAACCTTATTTACTACGTTAGAGGAGTGTGTAAATTAAATATAATACTCATATAAAAAGTATGAAGCATTACTGACTTCATACTTTTATCTTTAAGAATTTTTATATTGGGGCTCCTCACTTTGGATGTAATCAAGCCTGCCCTTTAGGTTATCTATTATTTGCTGTTGAGTTTGTGCCATATCATTAAACAATTTTTGAGCAGCCTTATCCTCAGTATCCAGCGCAAATGTTTTTAGACTTGATACAACACTCTCCGCACTTGCAATTGTCTGCTGCATCTTAACTCCTACTGTCATTCTAATCACCTCCATATTTAATATCCCCATGAGGACTAAAACTATCCATACTAATATTTATGAAGAAAGTATGCTTAACTTATTCAAATCTACAGTAATTTAAGAGTTATCCATATTATAATTTGATTTTGGTGGTATTAATTTGCTTATTTTTGAGATATTAATATTATAAGGAATTTAACAGTCGAGCAAAGACTAATATATGCTCCTTTAGGGTATATATTAGTCGACCAAAGGCTGTATATGGGCTATTTGGTTTATATTCAGCCGGCGGAAAGATTATAAGAGGTAGGCATTGGTTTCATTATAGTCGAGGATTTGATTATAATGGGATTATAACTTATCTTTTAATAGTTGAGCTAAGATTATTTAGGGTATCGTAATGGCTTCGTGTAGCCGTAAGGTTATATATAGTTATGTAGGTATCTTAAGTAATCGAACAAACCAGCTATATAGGTGACGAACTGCTTGGATATGATCGGAAGATGATAACCAAGGCATTAAGTTATCTATATTTCTGTAAGGTAGATTGTTAAGTTCTTTATTGGGACTATAGATAATTTGTCTATAGTCTCTTTATTTAAATATAAAAGGGATTAACACCGCGATGATGTAAATCTAGTAAAATCCTAGGTTTTTTAAGAAATATTAGCTATGAATTAAATGAGAAATAATTGTAAAAATAGATATGACAAGTTAAGTTTACTTAAAGGAAGGATGACAAAAATGTCAAGCAAAAAAGAAAAGAAATTATCTACTGTTCAGAAAGAGTATCAACAGTTTGCAAAGCAGAGAGAGCCTAAAAGGCCGATTCTTAAAAATTGCCTTCATGCTTTTATAGCTGGCGGCATCATATGTGCTCTTGGACAAATACTTCAAGGTGTATTTATAAAGTATTTTGGGTTTAATGAAAAAACTGCTGGAAATCCAGCCACAGCAGTTATTATTATTATTTCGGTTTTACTTACTGGTTTAGGGGTTTATGATCACATAGGCCAGTGGGCAGGTGCTGGTACAGCAATTCCTGTTACAGGCTTTGCCAATTCAATTGCTTCTGCTGCTATTGAGCATAAAACCGAAGGCTATGTTTTAGGAACTGGAGGTAACATGTTTAAGCTAGCAGGTTCTGTAATAGTCTTCGGAGTATTTTCTGCATTTGTAGTTGCACTTATTAAAATGGGTCTAACTTGGTTAGGGGTGTTGTAGATGAAAAAGGGAAGTCAATCCTTAATTTTTAATAATAATCCTATAATTTTAGCTTCCGCCGCTATTGGAGGACCTTTTGAGGCAAAAGGAGCTTTAGCTGAAGATTTTGATGTTCTTCACGATGATATTTGGCTTGGTGAGGATAGTTTTGAAAAGGCAGAAAAGAAATTATTGGAGGAATCCTGTGAAATAGTGGTTAAAAAAGGAAACATAAAAAATGAAGATGTAAATTTCTTTATAAGTGGGGATTTAATGAATCAGATAATTACAAGCAGCTTTACGGCACGTACTCTAGCTGTTCCCTTTATCGGGATTTTTGGGGCTTGTTCAAGTTCAATGGAGGGATTGGCTTTAGCATCACTTCTTGTAGATAGTAATTCCGCTGATTATGTTATAGCTGCTGCAGCAACTCATAATGCCTCAGTTGAAAAACAATTTAGATATCCTACTGAATATGGAGGGCAAAAGCCTCCAACTGCTCAATGGACAGTAACCGGAGCAGGTGCTGCTCTGGTAGCTTCCAAAGGTAACGGTCCAAGGGTTACTTCGGCAACAATAGGTAAAGTTATAGATATGGGGCTAAGTGACCCATTTAATATGGGTTCTGCAATGGCACCTGCTGCTGTTCATACAATAGAAACTCATTTTAGAGACTTAAATAGAGGTCCATCCTACTATGATCTAATAGTTACAGGTGATTTAGGATCAATTGGTCAAAATATAGCGGGAGATCTACTAGCTAAACACGGTTTCAGTATTCCAACTGAGAAATTTAAAGATTGCGGCCTTTTAATCTACAGAAAAGATCAGCCTGTTTTTGCTGGAGCAAGTGGATGTGCATGCTCAGCTACAGTTACTTATGGGCATTTCCTAAATAGAATGAAAAAGGGCGAATTAAAGAAAATATTAGTTGTTGCAACAGGGGCACTGTTATCACCAATGTCCTATCAACAAAAGGAAAGTATACCCTGTATTGCTCATGCAGTTTCCATTGAAATATAAAGAGGTGAAAATGATGATAAAAGTTATTTTGGCATTTCTAGTAGGTGGTGGAATATGTGTTATAGGGCAGATAATGATGGATGTATTTAAGCTTACCCCTGCCCATACAACTTCATCTCTTGTAGTTGTAGGTGCAATTTTAGGTGGAATTGGATTATATGATCCAATAGTAAAATTTGCAGGTGCAGGGGCAAGCGTGCCAATAAGCAGCTTTGGAAATTCACTAGTTAAAGGTGCTCTAGTGGAGGCGCAAAGAGATGGACTCATTGGTGTACTTACTGGTATTTTTGAAGTTACAAGTGCAGGCATATCTGCGGCAATTATCTTTGGTTTTCTAGCTGCTCTTGTATTTAAGCCAAGAGGCTAAATAGATTTTAAAAGGCTTTGTTTAAGGCAAAGCCTTTAATCATGTGATAAATAAACTTTCATTCTGCTATTTATTTACGAAAAAATAGACTATATTTCTTCATCTAAATCCTTGGTTACAGGATTTTCTTCAAGCAGGTTATTATCAGAATACTTTTTTTGTCTTTCTAATTTCTGTTCAAGAATTAACTTATTAAGTTTATTTTTTAATTCATCATTTTGATTTGCAAGCAGCATTACCTGCTTGCGTAAAAGCACTATTTTGTTTGTTAGATAAATGTATATCATAAAACAAAGCCCAATTAATAATAAAAACAAAATGAATAAAAACAAAATACTTGTCTCCTACAATAGCTTCCAATAATATTATATTCATTAAAAATTATAGTTTTACATAAGAAAAGAGAAGACTTAAAAAAATCTTCTCTTTTTATTTAACCAGCTATGCTTATATCCTCATATTTATAAATATAATAATCTGCTGAAGCGATTATATCGTTTTTTTGATATTCTGAATAAAGATCATGTACCGCAACAACCTTCATACCCGCCATTTTAGCACCTAATACTGCAGGAAGGATATCTTCGAAAACTATGCAATCAGTTGGCTTAACTTTGAGTTTTTCTGCTGAGAGAAGATAAATATCGGGGAAATTTTTACCTCTATTCACTTCATTTGTGGTGGTTATTACATCAAAATATCCATATACTCCGTTATTTTTTAATACTGCCTCCAAGAGTGGTACGGAATTACTAGTAGCAAGAGCTATTTTTATACCTTTTAGTTTTAAATGGTGGAGATATTCCTTAGCTCCAGATTTCAATGAAACATTATTTGCATATTCCTCAAAGGCCATACTGTTCCATTCTGCCATTATCTCTTCAATATTCTCCAGAAGGTTAAATCTTTCTTTAAAGTATTTTGCAGTATCAATAAAACTTAAATGTTCAATGTTTTCCTTTAAATCCATTGGAAGCTCATAACCTCTTTTGCTTAGAAAATCTATATCTACTTTTTCCCAAAGCCACATTGAATCTATAAGGGTTCCATCTAGATCAAATATTGCTGCCCTAATATCCTTTAACATAAACTCCTCCATATTCCTTAATAGCGCAGAAGATTGTTAATCTTCATGTATTCTATATACCTTTGAAGAACGCAGCAATTATCAATTGATGCGTTTATAAAAATTTCAATTATATTATACCATTAAAAATTTCTTTCGAAAATCTCAACTCTTTCTTTATATTTAAAGTCATCTGCCGAATAAATATTAAGCTTTTCTAAGATATCAAGCATGCAATTACTGTCGACTGCTACTTTAATTTCTGAATTTAATGCAAAATCATCTACAAATTCTTTTCCTTTTTCCCTGGGTATAATGGCCTTAGGTCCACCAACGCAGCCACCAATACAGCCCATACCTTCTATAAAGTTGGCCTTAACTATACCCTGCTGCACATCGCTAAGCATCTTTTTACATTCTTGAACTCCGTTGGCCTGAGAAGCCTTTAATAATTTGTGCTTTTCTGGGAAAAGTTTTCCCACTGCATCACTTACTGCAATAGATACCCCACCAGTACGAGCATAAAGTCTTCCGCCTTTTGAGGCATATTCTGTAGAGTAATCTTCCGCTAGTTCTTCCAGGTTAATTTCTAAGGCTTCAAAAATATCCTTAAGCTCGGAGAAGGTGAGAACATAATCAATATCGCCAAGTAGGTCCTTTTCTTTAGCCTCTGCTTTTTTAGCTATACAGGGTCCTATGAAAACAACCTTGCATTTTGGATTTAATTGCTTCATGACCCTTCCGGCAGCAATCATAGGAGATACTGAAGGGGATACATATTTAACTAGATTTTCATATACTCTTTTAAGCATACCAACCCACATAGGGCAGCAGCAGGAAGTTATTAAAAAATCCTTCTCCGTATGTACATGCTCATCAAATTCAACGGATTCCTTTAAGGTAAGCATATCAGCAAAAAAAGCTACTTCTACCATTTCGGTAAAACCCATTTCTTTAAAAGCCGTTCGCAATTTGTTAATTGAAATATCCGATCCAAACTGACCGGTAATGGCGGGAGCCACTGCAGCAATTACCGGTTCCTTTTCCATTAATAAATTTGCAAAAGGTATAAATTCTATTTTATCAACAATGGAAGCGGTGGGGCAGGCTTCCACACAAAAACCGCAATCAGTGCATTTTTCTGCATTAATTACAGAAGTATGCTTTTCTGTATCAATAAATATAGCATCAAAAGGACATGATTTTTGACAAATTGTCTTTCCATCATTATCTGCACAGTCCATAGAGCAGGTTTTAACCTTATTAACAATTTTATGAGAAGCTTCGTAGGACTTAATAGCTAATGTTAAATTTTCATAGTAATTATCACTAAAACTAATTTCAACTCCACATAAGGAAGATATAACACCAGCTAAGGCATCCTTATCTATAGTTTTATTTGATAAAATTGAGTTTATTTTTTCCTCAAAATTTCCTTTATAATAAGAGCTTATAATTTCTTTAAATAAATTACTATATTCAGCCTTCAAGTTTTTCACCCCTTACATTAAAAAAAGTAGTCATTAATATATTTTGTTAATATTGTACCTTTTTATACAAAAAAGGGGCCATCTCAAATTACAAGTTAAAATGAACATATCTTGAACATATAAAATATGGTATTTGAAATGCTTATATGTTCAAGAGGATTTTCATTTGCTTTATAATGTTTTGAGAAACCCCGCATTATTTTATTATATTGAACTTTCTTTATTATCAAGGTGCTTTATTAATGGAAGAAATTCAACCTTATCCATATAACAATTATTAGGACATGCATCTACGCAGAAGCCGCAATCAGTACATTTAGTTTTGTCTATATATAGCTTACACTGCCTTGCATCTATAGATATTGCATTAAAGGCACAATTACTTTGGCATTTAGTTTTTCCTTCTGCATCCATACAATCTAATGTGCAGTTCTTAACTCTTATAACAACCTTATTGGAAGAGATATAATTAAATATGGCAGCTTTTAACTCTCGTGAGTATTCTTCGCTAATATCACGTGAGTCTACTCCACATAGAGCGGATATTATTTTATTTAAAGTATCTTTATTTTCCTTTTGCTCAATAAGTAGATTATCAACTATAGTCTCAAAGTTATCTTCATAATAAGCCTTTACTAATATTTTAAATAACTCTTTGATATCCACATTTCCAGCTCCTTTAAGATAATATTATATTTGTACATATATTATATCATAACGTTTTCACTTAGGCCTTACAATTAACAGAAAATTAATATGAAAATAATACATAATTATAAAGAAAATGCAAAAACTAAAATAAAAAATGAATTCGGAGTGATAATTATGTCAGCTGTTTTATGGATTATGATTGGAGGAACTATTGGTTTTTTTACAGCTTCTCTTTGCAAGGCTTCAGGTAGAGCAGACAGCTTTATAGAAAAGATGGAAATAGATTTTTATCCTAATATGCTCGCAGAAGCTAGTAAAGAAATTGCTTCAGAAAATCCTAAGAAGCCGGATGAATAAATAAAAATTATTTTGAGTATTTATTCCTCTTTAATAGAGGAATTTTCCAATTACTGTAGAATTATTTATAAGGATTAAAACTGGGGGGATTTTTATGGAAACAATAGAATTATTAAAAAATCGAATGTCACTTAGAAAATATAAGAATACACCTATTAAAAAAGAACATTTGGATATTATTCTTAATAGTGCCATGAGAGCTCCTACTGCAGGCAATATGATGTTATATTCTATAATTGTAATAGAAGATCAGGAAAAAAAGAATATTCTTAGTAAAAGCTGTGACAACCAACCCTTTATTGCTAATGCTCCAATTGTACTGATATTTTTAGCTGATATGCAAAGATGGTTTGATTATTACAATTATTGCAGTGTTAAAGAATATTGTTCCTTAAAGAACATGGATTATAACGCTCCTGATGAAGGTGACTTAATGCTTGCTTTAGCTGATGCTGTAATTGCTGCACAAAATGCTGTGGTGGCTGCAGAAGCTCTTAATATAGGGTCCTGTTATATAGGTGACATTATTGAAAATTATGAAATACATAAAGACCTATTAAATCTTCCAAAATGGGTTTTTCCTGCTGCAATGTTATGTTTAGGTTATTACCCTGAGGAACAGAAAAAGATTATTAGCCCTAGATTTGATAAGGAATATATAGTTTTCAAAGAAAATTATAAAAGATTAAATAATGATGACTTCAAAGACATGTTTATTGAAAGGGAAAAAAGGCTATCGCCAGAAAATAAAGCCCAGGCTGTAAATTATGGTCAATTTATGTATGCTAGGAAAACTGGTACTGAGTTTTCTAAAGAAATGACAAGGTCAGTAAGAGAAATGCTTAAAAATTGGGGAGGAGAAAAATTATAACCTTTCAATGCTTAACTTCATAAATTATACTATAGTATATAGTTATGGAGGAAGGTTTATGATAATCGCAGTAGCAATGGCCATTATGACGGTTACGGTTATTGTTTTAATAGCCTGCTATAAATCAATAGTAACATCCATGAAAGAAAGTGACTTTTTTATAAAAAACTATAAAAAGAAATAATGAAATTATAACAGCTGGATATTTACTCCAGCTGTTTCTATGTATTTAGGATATAAAATTGGGCAAATTAGATAATAGAGAGGAGGATTTATCATGAAAAACATAAATAGAAATATAGCAATTGGAAGTATCATTGCAGCTGCAGGAATTGGAGCAGTTATTTATCCAATATTAAAAAATTCCAAGAAAAATAATATTAGAGAAAATAATTATGAATCAGAAAATGAAGCTAGTAGTCCCCAAGTTGAAGCAGAAAAGGAAGATATTAAAATTGTAAAAAGCGCAAATGATGTATTATTAAATAAAATTGGAGCCACAAAGTCTGAACTTGATGAAGCTAGGGTTCTAAATAAAACAGCGTATGATGTAGCTATAGATAAGGGTTTTAGTAAGGAACAATTGAGGATGTTTGTAAATCAAGATAGGACTAGAGATGTAGATGAGCTTGCGCTTAATAGGAAAATAAGCAATACTGTTGCAGAAAAAGCTAAAGAAAAGATAATAGAAGATACAAATAATTGGAATGGAATGTTGTGTTAAGTTTGCTGCGGAATAGTTATAGCTTTAAGGGGAAACATATATATGAAAATATTTAATAGATATATGATTATAATTAATGGAGGTAGATTTTATGAATATTGATATAAGTTCTATTACATCAAGCATAATGCCTAAAAAAAGAAGAAAGGCTCAAAATATTAAAGCGGGTGTTGGAGCTCTTGGAGTACTAGCAGGAGCAGGAATAGCATATATGGCCATAAAACAGCTGCGTTAAGCTTAGAATTATATAAAAATGTAGTTAATTTTGCATTCAAAGTCAAGTTATAGGATGTACGTGTAAGATTATGTAAGGTGCATTGAAATAGGAGTTATCCTATTTTAATGCACCTATTTTTATCTTAGAAATAACAAAAGTCCAGTATTATTGGACTTTATTACTAGAAGAATACTTATTGAGTTTTGGTCGGAGTGACAGGATTTGAACCTGCGGCCTCATGCTCCCGAAGCACGCGCGCTACCATCTGCGCTACACCCCGATACAATAATAATTATATAAAAATATTTTTAAAAATTCAAGAATTATAGCCAACTTTATACTAGATTTTCCTATTGAAACTTAAAATTCTTAAACTAATTCAAATGATGACTGCTACCAAACACTTTTGTTAATGACATAAAAATGAGCCAGGAGAAGTGCCCCCATGACTCAACTTTGTCTTATTTAAAAATCTATTTTTCTTTATCTTTATCTCCAATTCCTCTAGTAGGAACAGTAGAAATAATAAAGCCTACTAATATAGATACAAGGGCCGGAGCTGCAATATTTATATACTGAATATATCTGGTTTTATATAAAATAAGTGCTGTAGCTCCTGTAATTATTATAGAGGCAAGGAAGATCAATATTACAAACTTAGCAAATGAGCTTAGAAACTTTTCGTATAATCTATGCCTTGTTGGCCCACTAATAATGCTTTTAAAAATAAAGTAAGAAACTAATATCAATACAATATCTGCACCAGCAGAAATTAAAAAATTTCGCATTTGAAATCCTCCTTTTTGTGGTCACGACTGAGTAGTTAAAGGCTACTCGCTCCCGCTCATAAAACTACTCGTTAAAGCCCATTTAGAATAAATAATTAAACAGATGCTTATAAGTATTTTTACCAAATCTATTATTTTTACGCAGGTAAGAGAAAATAATTATTAAGATATAATAAGATATTACATTTTTATTAATTATCGGAGTTGCTTTTAAGAAGATAATATGAATAATTATACTGTTTCTTTAAAATACATATGTATAAAAATACGATAACGTTTTCAATAAAATATTAGCAATTATTGGATTTAATCCAAGAATTCTTGCGGGAGAATGTAGCTGGAACATAAAAATTTTATGTATAAATATGAATATTAATTGTTGCATAATTATAAATAAGATAGTATAATAATGCATATACTTAATAATTAACAGTTAATTTTTTAGTAAAAATATGAGAATGTAAATATTAATTATGTTTACATACAGAATTAGAGGGGGAAATAATATGAATAACAAACTTAAACAAATTATAGCAGTATCTACTATTGCAATTATGGCGCTGGGTTTTACTGCTTGCGGTAAAAAAGATGCTAGTGCGTCAAGCAATGCAGCTACAACCACAAAGGTGGATAAAATTAAGAAAGCAGGACAATTAGTTGTAGGCACAAGTGCTGATTACCCTCCTTATGAATTCCATAAATCAGTTTCAGGTAATGATGAAATCGTAGGCTTTGATATTGAAATCGCAAAGGAAATCGCCAAGGACTTAGGAGTAAAACTTGTGATTAAAGATATGGATTTCAAAGGATTACTAAACGCGTTGGAGTCGGGAAATGTTGATATGGTTTTAGCTGGAATGACACCTACAGAAGAAAGAAAGCAAAGTGTAGATTTCTCAAACATATACTATAAGGCAGCTCAAACCTTAGTAGTTAGGACAGAAGACAAAGATAAAATAAAGACAATTGATGATTTAAATGGAAAAGGTCTTGGTGTTCAAAAGGGATCAATCCAAGAAGATATAGCAAAGAACCAACTTCCAAAGGCCCAGGCAAAAGCACTAGGTAAGATTACAGATATAGCACTTGCTTTAAAAACAAAGAAAATAGATGCAGCTATAATTGAAAGCCCAGTTGCTAAAGCTTATGTAAATGCCAATAAAGACTTTTCTATTTCTGATATTGAGTTAAAAACAGAAGATGCTGGTTCTGCTGTGGCAGTTAAAAAAGGAGAAACGGATTTAGTTGATGCTATAAACAAAACTTTAGATAAGCTTACAAACAGCAAGGCTATTGATAAGATGGTTATTGATGCCAATAATTTAGTGGAATAAATATTTTATGCAGCTTAGGAGGTAGAAGCATTGGATTTTTCTTTTTTACCTAAATACTATATGTTTTTTTTAAATGGAGTTAGGTATACAATTGTTCTAGCAATTTTTACTGTGATTTTTGGTGTAATTCTTGGAGTTATTCTGGCATTAATGAGGATATCAAACAATAAGTTATTAAATTTTATAGGAGCAGCTTATGTAGAATTTATTAGAGGCACTCCTGTACTTGTTCAGGTATATATAATTTATTATGCGCTTCCAAGCCTCCTTGGCATAAATCTTCCTGATATGGCTGCTGGAATACTGGCACTATCTATTAATAGTGGAGCTTATGTGGCAGAAATAATTCGTGCGGGAATTCAAGCCGTGGATAAGGGGCAGCTTGAAGCTGCAAGATCATTAGGAATGAAATATGGAACAGCTATGAGATATATAATTGTACCTCAGGCTATAAAAAATATTCTTCCTGCCTTAGGAAATGAGTTTATTACTGTAATAAAAGAATCTTCTATAGTTTCAGTTATCGGTATACATGAACTTATGTATAATGCAGATACCGTTCGAGGAAATACCTTTAGAGCTTTTGAGCCACTGATAATTGCAGCAATCATGTATTTTGTATTGACTTATACTCTTTCAAAGCTTATGGGCATAGCTGAAAGGAGGCTTAAAACTAGTGATTAAGGTTGAAAATTTAAATAAAAAATTTGATAAGCTCCATGTACTTAAAGGTATTGATATAGAAATTAATAAAGGCGAAGTTGTTGTTGTAATAGGTCCAAGCGGATCTGGTAAAAGTACTTTCTTACGCTGCCTAAACTTATTGGAAGAGGCCACAGGAGGTAAAATATTCTTTGAAGGTACTTCTGTTATGGATAAGGCATCAGATATAAATAAGCTTAGAGAAAAGATTGGAATGGTATTTCAGCAGTTTAATCTTTTTCCTAATATGACGATTTTAAATAATATAACATTGGCACCAATAAAGGTAAAAAAAACAAGCAAGACAGAGTCTGAAGAAATTGCATACAAGCTTTTAAAGAGAATTGGCTTAGAAGATAAGGCAAAAAGCTTTCCGTCTCAGCTTTCTGGTGGGCAAAAACAAAGGATAGCAATAGCAAGGGCACTTGCAATGTCTCCTGATGTAATGTTATTTGACGAGCCTACTTCTGCTCTTGATCCTGAAATGGTAGGTGAGGTTCTGCAGGTTATGAAGGAACTTGCCAATGAGGGAATGACCATGGTGGTAGTTACTCATGAGATGGGTTTTGCAAAGGAAGTTGCAGATAGGGTTATATTTATGGATGAAGGAGTAATAATAGAGGAAGGTACTCCGGAGGAGATTTTTAATTCTCCAAAACAGACTCGAACTCATGATTTTTTAAGCAAGGTTCTTTAAGTATTTTAATAATAGCAATAAAAAATATTTGTTTTTAATTTAGAATTAGAATAATGAAATATTATAAAAAATTTAAATGATTTTTGAAGTAAGGCTGCATTTTGCAGTCTTTTTTATTTTAGAGATTTAGTTTTATTTAACCCTAATTACAGATTTAAGATATAATAAAGGGTATAAAGTTATGTGCTTGAAGATATTGTATATTTGTTTTAATATATAAATAACAAGTAAAAGTAGATTGTGATTCCTATGGGGTGAATTATGAGAAAATACAAGTTACTAATCGTTGATGACGAAATTGAGGTTAGAAAAGGTATAATAAATAAGGTTGATTGGTATATGCTTGGTTTTGAAATAGTTGGCGAAGGAGAAAATGGCAAAGAAGCCTTAGAACTATTTGAAAAAACAATGCCTGATGTCCTTCTAACTGATATAAAAATGCCATTTATGGATGGCCTTCAGCTCACCCAGTGTGTAAAAGAAAAGTATCCTACTACTAAGGTTATAGTAATGACAGGCTTTGACGAATTTGAATATGCTCATAAGGCAATAAAATTAAATGTTTCTGAGTATATTTTAAGACCCGTTGGGTCAGTGGAGCTTTCTGAAATACTAACAAAGGTGAAGAAGCAATTAGATGATGAAATTGCAGAAAAAGAGAATGTTGAAGCTCTAAGAGAGTATTATAGAAAAAGCATACCAGTACTTAAGGACAAATTCCTTACTTCTCTAATAACCACTACAATGGATAAAGATGATATTGAAGAGGGTTTAAGAAGTTATGATATTAATTTAAGGGGAAGCAGCTACATTGTTTCTGTAATTAGTATTGATGAAGTAATGCAATATAAAAATAATAGCGAAGAATTAAATAATATTACCTCTGATTTCTATGAGCATAAGGCGCTGTTTAAGTTTGCCCTTCTTAATATAGTTGATGAAATTACAGATAAAAATCATACAGGTACTGCATTTTTAAATGGAGAAGACGTTGTTATAATTAGTGCTTTCAAGGAGGAGAGAAGGGATGAGGTTTCTGGAAGCATATTGAAATCACTAGAAGAATTAAGGTTGGCTATAGAAAAATTTTTAAAATTTACAGTTACAATAGGCGTAGGCAGCATCTGCAATGATGTTATTTACATAAGCCACTCTTATGAAAATGCACTAGCTGCACTTAATTATAAGATTTTCATGGGTGGGAATAGAATTATTTGGATTGAAGATATTGAGCCTGGTAGTGTTAGTAAGGTTGTTTTTGATGAAAATAAGGAGAGAACTCTTGCCAACTGTCTGAAAGTAGGTACTGGGGAGGATATGATTGAAACCATAGATAAGCTTTTTGAGGATGTAATAGCCTTTAAGGCTTCCTACAAAGATTATCAAATATATATTATGGAAATCTTAACTACAATTTTAAAGGCAGCTAGAGACTCAAACATAGATATTGATAATATATTTGGCATAAATCATAATTTATTGGTAGAGCTTTATAGTTTAAAAAGCGTTGAGGAAGCACAGAGTTTTTTTAAAGATATATGCAGCAAAATAATGAGTAATATAGTTATGGATAGACTTGATACCTATAAGGAACTAGTACATAGGGCAAAAGAATATGTGAAGGAAAACTACAAAAGCGGTGAAGTAAATATTAATGGAGTATGTAACCATCTTCATATAAGTCCTACTTACTTTAGCTTTATCTTTAAGAAGGAAACAAAAACTACCTTTATAAATTATGTTACTCAAGTTAGAATGGAAGCAGCAAAAGAGCTGCTTAGAACTAGCAATCTTAAATCCTTTGAAATTGCAGAAAAAGTTGGATATTCTGAACCTAATTATTTTAGCTACAGCTTTAAAAAGAAATTTGGGCAATCCCCTTCTGAATATAGAAGTAGTTCCAAATAAAATTAAAACTAAGAACTATGCAAATAAAGTTTAGCAAAGCAAAGCATTATTTATAGATACTAAATCAAATGGAGAACTCTATGAAAAGGATTTCTAAAAAAATAAGTGAATATCTAAAATTCAAAAGTATTAGATTTATTATTACTTTTTCTTTTGCATGTATTGCTGCTTTGGCTGTCATATTTATAGGGGTACTGCTTTCAGGTAAGTTTTCAAAAACTGCAGAACAAAATGTGGCATTAAGCACAACCCATGTAATAGAGCAAGTTAGCTTAAATTTAGATAATTATGAAAAAAGTATGGTTGGGATAACTAATCTTATAGAAAGAAACATAAATAATGTGCCTGAGCTTCCTAATAGCAAGATTGAAGAAAAATTAGATGTAATTTTTGACACAAGAGATGATATTGTATCAATAGCCATATTTACCAATAAGGGAGAGCTAGTTGAGGGGACTCCCTTTTCTAAGCTTAAGAAAAATGTAAAGGTAACAGGACAGGAATGGTTTTATAAAGGAATATTAAGTTCAAATACTACCTTTCTATCTGCTCCCCATGTAGAAAACTTATATGATGGAAAATACAATTGGGTACTATCCTTAAGTAAACCTGTTAGTTTTTATTACCAAGGTAAAGTAACCCAGGGAGTACTTCTTATAGATCTTAATTTTAATTCAATAGAACAGCTTTGCCAAAAAGTTAATTTAGGTAAAAGAGGTTACATCTATATTTTGGATTCTAAAAATAATATTATTTATCATCCTCAGCAGGAATTGATCTACAATGGCTTAAAAAGTGAGAATAATGAAGAAGCTTATAGAAATACTTATGGAACCTTTAAACAAACCGTTAATAATGAGGAAAGATTATTAACTATTAAAAATGTAGGTTATACGGATTGGAAGGTTGTAGCTATTTCTTATATGGATGAGCTAACAGCTACAAAAAATAGTATAACTAATTTTTCAATAATAATATTATTTCTTGGAATATTATTTATAGTTATAATTTTTATAATCATTTCAGCTAAAATTACTAACCCAATTAAACAGCTGGATGAGTCCATGAAGCTAGTAGAAGAAGGTTATCTTGATGTCAAGGTAGACATTAAGGGTGATAAAGAAGTTGTTCATTTATCTAGAAGCTTTAATTTAATGATAGCTAATATTAAGCAGCTTATGCATCAAATTGTTATTGAGCAGGAATCAAAGAGAAAAAGTGAGCTTGATGCACTCCAAGCTCAGATTAATCCTCACTTTTTATACAATACATTAGATTCTATAGTCTGGATGGCCGAAAATGGAAAGAGCCAGGATGTTATAACTATGGTTACCTCATTAGCAAGGCTTTTTAGGATAAGCATAAGCAGAGGTAAAAATATTATCACAGTTAGGGAAGAATTAGAGCATGCAAGAAATTATCTGATTATCCAGAAGATAAGATATAAAAGTAAGTTTAATTTTAGTATTGAAGCAGTGGACGAAGTTTTACAATATAAAACTTTAAAATTAATTATTCAGCCAATCATTGAAAATGCGCTTTATCACGGGATTGAATATATGGTAGAAGAGGGCTTTATAAAAATAAGGGCAAAAAAAGTAGAAGAGAAGCTATTATTTGAAATTAAAGATAATGGTTTAGGCATGAAAGCTGAGGTATTAGAAAATATTTTATCCTATACTGCAAACACTAAAGGAGGAGGCTCTGGGGTGGGTGTAAAGAACGTGCATGAAAGAATACAATTAACATTTGGAAAAGAGTATGGGCTTGAAATAGAAAGTGAGCTTGAAGAAGGAACTACTGTAAGAATTTATCTTCCATTACTAAAGGATGAAGAATATGAAAAATATATATAGAATAAATAAAAAGATAATTACTTTAAGTCTTATCATAATAATAGCATTTTCTATCACTTCCTGTAACAAAAAACTTGGAAACGACAATATTGATACAAGAAAAAATATCGAATTCATAGTGAAAATGAGGAGCGGAGATTATTGGACAACAGTTCAAATGGGGGCAAATGATGCGGCTAAGGAGTTCAATGTAAATATGAATTTCATAGCTCCAGATAACGAAGAGGATATTGAAGGTCAGAAGAAGCTGATAAATGAAGCAATAGATAAGAAGGTAGATGCTATAGTACTTTCAGCTAGTGATTATGAAAAAATGTCAGGTGTAGTAAATAATGCAGCGGCAAATAAAATACCAGTAGTTTTAATAGATTCAGGAGTAAACTCTGATAAGCCAGTATCCTTTATTTCCTCTGACAATGTAGAAGCAGGTAAACTTGCTGGAGAAAAATTAATTCAGAATGTAGGTAAAAAATCCAAAGTAGCAATATTAAGCTTTGTTGAAGGCAGTGAAAGTGCAATGGATAGAGAAAAAGGTGTTATAGATGTACTTACAAATTATTCTAATGTAAAATTAGTAGCAAAAGAGTATTGCGGTTCAAATGAAGCCATGGCAAAAAGTTTAACTAAAAGCATTATATCCGTGGACAAGGATTTAAACGGTATAGTAGCTTTAAACTCAGCAGCAGCATTAGGTGCAGCAAGAGCTTTAGAAGAATTAGGGCTTTCTGGTAAAATAAAGCTCATAACCTTTGATAGCACTATCTTAGAACTTCAATTCATAGAAAAAGGAGTAATTCAAGATACAGTTGTACAAAATCCATTTAAAATGGGCTATTTGGGAGTAGAGTACGCAGCTATGGCTGCAAGAGGAAATAAGGTTCCTAAGAATGAAAATTTAGATTTAAAGGTTATTGATAAATATAATATTTATAACCCTGAAAATCAAAGGTTTATCTTTCCCTTTACAAAATAGTTCTATCATACACTATAAATATAATATATAGCTATAATATATAAAATTTAGAGCACGTAATAAATTTTATATATTATAGCTATTTCTTATTTTATTTTATATTTTTAGCCTAGGTTATTTCTTGAAATTAAAATGAAACCGTTTTAATTCAGTAGAATTTTTATATAAATACATAGAATTTTATATTATTATTCGGACAAGGCCGTGATATCATTATAACAGCAGTAAAAAATTAATATTAATAATTTTATAAGGGGGAAATATAAATGAATAAAAAAGTCATGGCTGTTGTTATGGCAGCTGCAGTAGTTCTTGCTGGTTGTTCATCAAAGGCAGGAACAACTCCAGGAAGCTCTACTTCATTACCTAAAATCGGTGTGACAATTTACAAGTATGATGACAACTTTATGTCCTTCGTTAGAAGAGCTATTGAAACAGGTGCTAAAGACAAGGCTACCTTAAACGTTGTTGACTCACAAAATGACCAATCAAAGCAAAATGACCAAGTTGATACATTACTAGCACAAGGTGTTAAATCTTTAGCTATAAACTTAGTTGATCCTAAGGCTGCTCAAACAATTGTAGACAAAGCTAAGGCTAAGAATATACCAGTAGTATTCTTTAATAAGGAACCAGATGCTTCAGTTTTAAAGAGCTATGATAAGACTTGGTACGTTGGAACTGACTCAAAACAATCAGGTATCCTTCAAGGAAAACTTATTGTTGATCAATGGAATAAGAATAAAGATAAATGGGATTTAAATCATGACAATACAATACAATATGTACTATTAAAGGGTGAACCAGGACATCCTGATGCTGAGGCTAGAACAAAATATGTTATAGACACTATAAAAGCGGCTGGTATCAATGTTCAAGAATTAGCTCAGGACACAGCAATGTGGGATACAGCTAAGGCAACTGATAAGATGGATGCTTGGCTAGCTAGGAACAATGGTAAGATAGAAATGGTTATAGCTAATAACGATGCTATGGCTCTAGGTGCTGTTGCTTCCTTAGAAAAAGTTGGTTACTTTAACGGAAGTAAATTCATGCCAGTTGTTGGCGTTGATGCCATTCCAAATGCCTTAACTGCTATTAAAGATGGAAAGATGATAGGAACAGTTTTAAATGATGCTAAAAACCAAGGTCAAGCAACTCTTGATTTAGCTATAAATGCTGCAAACGGAAAAAATCCTACAGATGGAACTCAATGGAAACTTGATGACAATAAATCAGTTCGTGTTGATTATATACAGATAACTAAAGACAACTTAAGTGTTGCTGAAGAGGCTTATAAATAAATAAGTGAATAAGAGGTACACTTTTGTAGGTGTACCTCATATCATTTTGATTAATAACATATTATTTATTAATTATCAAGGCAAGGAGGTAAAACCATGGAAAACACAACCAGGGAAAGCAACAAAGATCAATATGTACTTGAGATGGTGAACATATCTAAGGAATTTCCTGGGGTAAAGGCATTGTCTGGAGTAACTCTAAAAGTTAAGCCAGGGACAGTTCACTCCTTAATGGGGGAAAATGGTGCTGGGAAATCAACCTTGATGAAATGTTTATTTGGAATATATCATAAGGATGAAGGAGAAATTCTTCTAAATGGAAAACAAGTTGATTTCCAAAATTCTAAGCAGGCCTTAGATCATGGTGTGTCAATGGTGCACCAAGAGTTAAACCAAGTTAGACAACGTAATGTATTAGATAATATTTGGCTTGGCAGATATCCTGAAAAGGGAGTTTTCATTAATGAGCAAAAGATGTATGAAGATACAAAAAAGATTTTTAAAGAATTAGACATTAATATTGATCCAAGACAAAAAACAGGAAGTCTTTCAGTTTCACAAGCACAGATGGTGGAAATCGCAAAAGCAGTTTCCTATGATTCAAAAGTTTTGGTTTTAGACGAACCAACTTCTTCACTTACTGAAAAAGAGGTTGAGCATCTCTTTAAAATCATAGAAAAATTAAAGAGTAAAAATGTTGGAATTATATATATTTCTCATAAGATGGAAGAAATTCTTAAAATATCTGATGAAGTAACAATAATGAGAGACGGTCAGTGGATTGCTACAAAAGGTGCAAAGGAACTGACAACAGAGATGATAATAAATATGATGGTTGGCAGAGATTTATCCAATCGTTTCCCAGAAAAGAGTAATGAACCTGGTAAAGTAATTTTAGAGGTTAGAAATTTAACGGCTGAGAATCAACCATCAATTAAAGATATAAGCTTTGACCTTAGAGAGGGAGAAATTCTCGGTGTTGCAGGTCTTGTTGGGGCTAAGAGAACTGATATATTAGAAGGATTATTTGGAATTAGAAAGTTAAAGACAGGAAGTATTACTCTTCATGGCAAAAAAATTAAGAATAATAGTGCTCAAATGGCTATGAAACATGGCTTTGCAATGCTTACTGAAGAAAGACGTCTAACAGGTATATTTGATAGATTATCCATTAGTTTTAATTCTATAATAGCAAACATAGAAAAATATATAGGAGCCTTTGGGCTGCTTTCTAATAAAAATATAGAAAAAGATACTCAATGGGTTATTGATTCTATGAGGGTTAAAACACCATCACAAAGAACTGCTATCGGCAATCTTTCCGGTGGAAACCAGCAAAAGGTAATTATAGGGAGATGGCTTCTGACAAAGCCTGAAATACTAATGCTTGATGAACCAACAAGAGGAATAGATGTTGGTGCTAAGTATGAAATATATCAGCTAATGAATAATCTAGCAGCTGAAGGCAAAGGTATCATAATGGTATCTTCAGAAATGCCGGAACTTCTAGGAACTACCGATAGAATCCTGGTTATGAGTAACGGAAGACTAGCAGGAATAGTAGATACTAAAACTACTAATCAGGCAGAAATTATGAAACTCTCAGCAATGTATCTATAGGAAGGAGGAAAATAATAATGGAAAAACTAAAAGCTTCATTTAAAAATAAAAAGATTAATGATCTATTAATGAATAATGCAATTTATATTGTTTTAGTGGCATTATTTATTGTTATTATAGCAATTTCACCAGAATTTTTATCAGTCGATAACTTTAGAAATATATTAACTCAAGCGTCTACACGTATGATAATAGCACTTGGAATAGGAGGTATCCTTATTGTTCAAGGTACCGACCTTTCAGCAGGCCGTAATGTTGGTCTTGCAGCAGTAATCTCTGCATCTCTGCTTCAGGCTACTGACTATGCTTACAGAATGTATCCTCACTTACAAAAACTGCCCCTATGGGTTCCAATATTAATAGCAGTTGCAGTATGTGCAACAGTTGGTCTTTTTAATGGGATTGTAGTGGCAGTTTTTAAAGTTCCCCCTTTTATAGCTACACTTGGAACTATGCTAATAGTTTATGGATTAAACTCAACCTACTTTGACCGTCCTCCTTACGGAGCACAGCCAGTTGGAGGACTGGATAATGATTTTACACATTTTGCAGTAGGAAGCTTATTTGATAAAACTGCCTTTTCAATTCCATACTTGGTTATCTATGCGGCTATAGTAACAGTACTTATATATATCTTGTGGAATAAAACACGTTATGGCAAAAACATGTATGCTATAGGCGGTAACCCTGAGGCAGCAGCAGTATCAGGTGTAAATGTTGTTAAGTACTTAATATTAATATATGTAATAGGCGGAGCACTATTTGGTTTTGCTGGTGCACTAGAAGCTGGCCGTGTAGGTAGTGCTACAAACAATACCGGTAATATGTATGAAATGGATGCTATTGCAGCCTGCGTTGTTGGTGGCGTTTCTATATATGGAGGTATTGGTACAGTTCCAGGGATTTTAACAGGAGTATTAATATTCCAGGTTATAAATTATGGACTTGCATTTATTGGTGTTAATGCTTATATGCAGTATATTATAAAAGGATTAATTATAGTATTTGCAGTTGCAATTGATATTAGAAAATACCTTAAGAAGAAATAATATTTAAAACAAATTTAAGGGGTACTTCAAATTGAAGTACCCCTTTCATCATAAAACCAGATATGTCGTATACCTACTTCTTTTAAGCTCCTTCATTAAGGAATTTATATTGAGACATATACAAATCATAGTAAAGCCCTTTTGAAAGCATAAGTTCATCATGGGTTCCTACTTCTACAATGGTTCCATCATTTACAACCATAATCTTGTCACAGTCTCTTATAGTTGAAAGTCTATGGGCTATAACGAAGGAAGTTCTGCCATGCAATAGCTTTTGAATACCCCTTTGAACAAGCCTTTCTGTTTGTGTATCTATATTTGAGGTAGCTTCATCTAATATTAATATTCTAGGATTAGCAAGGAGAGCTCTAGCAAAGGAGATCAGTTGTCTTTGCCCTACTGAAAGCCTAGAACCTCTTTCATTTACCTCAGTATCATAGCCATTTTCAAGTTTTATTATGAAATCATGAGCACTTACTGCCTTTGCAGCTGCTATAACTTCATCGTCTGTTGCATCCAGCCTTCCATATCTTATATTTTCTTTAATAGTTGTAGAGAATAAAAAGGTATCTTGCAGCATTATTCCCATTTGGCTTCTTAAGGATTCCAGTTCCACATTCTTAACATCCTTACCGTCGAAAAGAACATCACCTACTAAAGTATCATAGAAGCGGCTTACTAAATTTACAATTGTAGTTTTACCAGCTCCTGTGGGTCCAACTAAGGCTATTGTTTCTCCAGCATTTATTTTAAAGCTTACATTGTCTAGCACTACTGTACCATCCTCATATCCGAAGGTAACATTTTTAAACTCTACCTGACCTTTTATTTTAGGCATTTTTATTGCACTGCTAATATCTATAATATCAGGCTTAATATCCATTATTTCAAAGATTCTTTCAGCAGCAGCAAGATTCATAATCAAGGTGTTATAAAAGTTGCTTATTTCAAGAATTGGTCTCCAAAACATTCCTATATACATGGTAAAGGCTATAATAGTTCCTAGAGAAATGGAATTATCACCAATAAGCTTTGCACTGTACCAGTAGACTATAACAGTTCCTACTCCCCAAGAGGTATCTACCAAAGGCCAAAATAAGTCGTTTAACTTAACGGCACTTATAAAGGAATTCATCATATCCTTTACTAATTGAAGAAAATTTCGCGAAGTCCTTTCTTCACTGGCGAAGGCTTTTACAACTCTTATACCTGAGAAATCTTCATGTGTATAGGCATTAAAGGTAGATCGCTTTCTTCTATATTCCTGCCATCTTTTTCTTGAAAAGGTCTCAATGGAAAACATACATATTCCAAGTACGGGCAAAAGAATTATAGATGCAAGAGCAAGCTTTACATTTAAATAAAACATCATTGCTCCTACACAAATTATAGTTAATACCTGTGGAATAAAGTTTGTTACACTGTTATTAAATAAATCCTGAAGGGAATTAACATCACCAATTACCCTTGCAAGTATCTTTCCTACAGGTCTATTATCGAAAAAGGAAAAAGAAAGCTTTTGAATATGAGTATATAAATCATGTCTTATTTTCAAAAGTATATCATTTGTAACGGCTGCCATCTTAATCATTCTTATTCTGGAGGCAATCATTGCTAAGAAATTGATAATAACCATAAAGACTCCTAGCATTAAGAGACCTTTGACATCATTGTTTTTAATATTATTATCAATGGCTTCCTTAAGCAAAAAAGGATTAATAATGTTAACTAGCATCACTAAAATTAGTAGAATTAAAACTATGAAAATCTTCAACTTATAGTTCTTAAGATATCCAAAAAGCCTAGCTGTCATTTCATAATTAGAGAGTCTTTTTAAATCTTCATCTTGTCTTGTGGTGTTTCTAGCCATTATACCACCTCCACTTCATCGTGTATTTCGTTAAAGTCTTTAAACTGCTCACAGTATATATCGTAGTATTTGCCCTTTTTAGCTATAAGCTCATCATGTTTTCCACTTTCAACTATATGACCATCTTCAACATACAGGATTTGATCAGCATTTTTTACCGCTGAAATTCTATGAGCTATTATAAAGGTTGTAGCAGCTTTATGACTTTCATTTAAGTTTTTAAGAAGTCTATATTCAGTTTCCATGTCTAGCGCTGAGGTTGCATCATCCAATATTAAAATATTGGAATTCCTTATAAGAGCTCTAGCAATGGATAAACGCTGTTTTTGACCACCTGATAGACCTATTCCTCTTTCACCAATCATGGTATCAAAGTTACTTTCTAATTCCTCAATAAAATCTAAAGCACAGGCTAATCTGCAGGCTTCTTTTATTTCCTCCATAGTTGCATTTTCACTTCCAAATCGAATATTTTCTTCAATACTAGCTGAAAATAAGAAAGTATCCTGCTGAACTACGGACATTTTACTTCTCAAATCTTTTAAATTTACCTGTCTAATATCATTGTTATCAATATAAATTGCACCCTCACTTACATCATAATATCTGCCTATAAGATTAACTATTGAGGATTTGCCAGAACCTGTAGTTCCCATTATGGCTACAGTGCTGCCAGCCTTTACTTTTAAATTTACATCTTTTAATACATAATCTTCTTTGTATTTAAAGGATACGTTTTTGAATTCTATATCTCCTCGAATAATAGGCAGCCTTAAGGAGTCTTCACTATCCGTAATGTTAGGCTTTATATCCATAATTTTTGCAATCTTTTTTGCAGAAGCATTAGTTTGAGCAATTAAATTTGTAAGCCAGCCAAGCATTCTCATAGGCCACACAAGCATCCAGATATATCCGCTGAAGGCCACTAAAGTACCTAAAGACATTGATTCCTTCATAACAAATATTCCACCAACTGCAACCAGCAGCACTATTGATATATTTGTTAAAAATTCAATTGGAGGAAAGTAATCTGCAATTATTCGGTTCTGCTCCATGCCTAAATTGAAGTTTTCCTTATTAAGCTTTAAAAACTTCAATATTTCATGTTTTTCTCTAGCAAAGGCCTTAACCAATCTTACACCTGCTATATTTTCCTGGGCAGCAGTATTTAATATAACGCCTTGATCGCTTAATTTTCCATAGGATTCTCCGATTTTCTTTTCAAATTTAAGTGCAAGGTAAGCTATAGGAGGCATTCCTATAAGACATACTATAGTCAGCTTCCAATTTAAAAAGAAGAGTATAGCAGAAGCTACTATGAAATATATGGCATTTTCTATAAATAATCTTATACCAAAGGAGACACTTCTCCATACATTATCTACATCTTCACCTATTCTTGACATAAGCTCTCCAGTGTTCATATTGTCAAAATAGCTAAAGGGCAGAGTTTGAATATGGTCAAATAAATCCTTTTTAATATCTATACTAATTTTTGCAGACAGTACATCAAACAGATATTCTTTAACATAACCAAGCACAGCTCTGCTTAGGGTTATAGATAAGAATCCAAGAAGGATAATCCATAAAAGATTATTTTCACCTCCTATAAATACCTTATCAGTAATTTCTTTCTGGAGATATGGGTTAAACATATCTAATGCTATGGCTAATGTCATTGCAAGTGATGGGATTATAACCATCCATTTGTATCTCCACACATATTTAAGAATTGGTTTCATTCTAATATCCCCCCTTCATACTTTAAGTTAAATTTTTGTTAGAATGAAAAAACCATGGTTATCCCATGGCTTACTAATCTTATAAGTTAGTTTCTTATAAAATTCAAATAAAAAGGCCATGGGTTTTTGCAGCCCATGACCAGTATTTCATATTAATGAAAAACCGTTTAGTATCAAGGTGTGGTCACCGATACGAAGGCAGGGCTACCATATGAAAATTTAGATAATATGCCACTAAATGCCGCACTAATTCCTTTAATGGACATAGCACTGCCATTAGCTCTGTTATTTACGCCGTTCATTTTTTGTCTTTCTACAGCTGACATATTTACTAACATTTTTCCTACCTCCTTTTATAATTAAAAATAACTTCTTAAATATAATACAACCCTTTACAACTTTTGTCAATAATTTTATAAAAAATTTGTTAAAATATTGTGTAAATTTAGAATATGTTCTTAATAATCTATTTATTATATATGATATTAAGTACAAAATTATATTATTATATTGAAATATTTTATGTAATTATGTAAAATGACATTGTAACTAATAGAATATTTTTAGCAGGGGTGCTTTTAGCTGAGAGGAAAATCCAACCCTTAGAACCTGATTTGGTTAGTACCAACGAAGGGAGCGTAACAAAATTAGCCAAATGTCTAATTCAATGTGCTGCCTTGCAGCACATTTTTTTACTTTATAGGAGGTTAAAGCCCTAAATGGGCTTTAACGGGCAGTTTGTGAACGGAAGCGAGTGGTCTTAAACTACTCAGTGTTCCGACTAAAAGGAGGAAAAAATGAAAAAAGTATTAACAATAGCTGGCTCAGACAGCTGTGGAGGAGCAGGAATACAGGCAGATTTAAAAACCATGAGTGCCTTAGGCGTTTATGGCATGAGCGTTATTACTGCTGTTACGGCACAAAATACCACAGGGGTATATGAAGTCCAAGAAATAGATAAAAAGGTTATAGAGGCGCAAATAAGGTGCATTTTTGAGGACATCGAAGTAGATGCAGTAAAGATAGGAATGGTTTCAGATGCAGAAATTATAAAGGTTATAAGAGAGCTTCTAATAAAATATAAAGCAAAAAATATAGTGCTTGATCCAGTAATGGTATCTAAGAGCGGTTATTTTCTTTTGAAACCTGAGGCAGTAAATGAGCTTAAAAATCTTATTGCAATTGCTGATATAGTTACTCCAAATATTCCTGAGGCAGAGGCTTTAACAGAGCTTAAAATTACAAGTCAAAAGGAAATGGAGCTTGCAGCATTAGATATTAATAAATTAGGTGTAAGAAATGTTCTAGTGAAGGGTGGACATAGATGCAATGATGCTAATGATGTACTATTAACAGAAGATAAGTTTCTAACTATTAATGGGCACCGAATAGCCACTAATAATACTCATGGAACAGGATGTACACTTTCCTCAGCTATTGCGTCTTATATAGCTAAGGGATTATCAGTAAAAGAAGCTGTGATTTTATCAAAGGAGTATATTACTAAGGCTATCGAAAATTCATTTCCTATTGGTAAAGGAGTAGGGCCAGTTGGTCATTTTGTAGAAGTCTATAAGAAAGCAGGAGTTTCCTATGAAGAAGATTAAAAATTCATCAATGTTTTTACTATGGGTTGGAGCTGCAATATCAATAACTGAAATCTATACTGGGGGCATTATAGCTCCCCTAGGTTTAACAAAGGGCCTTTTAGCAATTATTATAGGACACCTAATTGGTACTGCCTTTTTAGCCTTTGGAGGATATATTTCCTTTAGAGATAGCAAGAATGCAATGGATAAGGTTAGAGACTCTATGGGAAGTATTGGTGCTAAGATTATTGCACTTTTAAATATACTTCAGCTAATAGGTTGGTCGGCCATTATGATAATTCAAGGGGGGCGTGCTTTAAACAGTGTTATACCTGGCTTAAGCTTTAACTTCTCTCTTTTATTTATGGCACTGGCAGTGTTTATATGGGCTTATTCCTTTAATAACTATTCAAAACTTGTAAATGATATATCTGTAGTGGTATTAATCATTGTTTGCATATTAATGTTCTTTAAGGTTCAAGGTTCTGCCCCTGCAGCAATAAACGGTACTATGAGTTTTACTACTGCTATAGAACTTGCCATTGCAATGCCTGTATCCTGGCTTCCTCTTATAGGAGACTATGCAAAGGATGGAGAGAGCAAAGAGGGGGTGCTTATTTGGAGCTTTTTGGGTTACTTTTTTGGAAGCGTATTGATGTATGCCTTAGGTCTTTTAATCACCGTTAAATCAGGAAAGGATGTAATAGTGTTTATAGCTGGTACTGGTCTTAGTGCTGCAGCTACATTGGTGATTGTGCTATCAACTGTAACTACAACTTTCATGGATATTTTTTCAGCAGTTATTTCATCTAAACAAATTATTAAAATTAAAAATGAAAATAATTATATAATTTTGTATTCAATAATTGCAACTATTATAGCTTTTATTTTCCCAATTGAAGGCTATCAAAATTTCCTTTTAACAATTGGAAGCATATTTGTACCAGTTTATATTATTGTATTTTCAGAATATGCCTTAAAAGGGAACTGGAGCAATAAGGGTTTAAATATTATTGGTCTTTTGACTGCTGCATTGGGTACATTGATTTACAACTATTTTAATAAAGTTGCCTTTGGTATACCTACGCTATTGGTATTTGTTATTTTGATAGTTATTTATTATTTACCAAGGAAATTAATTAATAAGCCTTTAATTCAGAAAAATTAAGGTACTTGTTAACACAAATAAAAATAATAATTTTTTAAAGGAGAAGATTAGTATGATTAAAGAAGCTGCAAGTGTTATTACAAAGGTAAGAAATAAGGTTCCACTAGTACAAGCAATAACAAATTACGTTACTGTAAATGACTGTGCAAATATTTTATTAGCATTTGGGGCATCACCTGCAATGGTTGAAGCCTACGATGAGGCTTATGATTTTGCAGCAATATCTTCAGCTATATATATAAATTTAGGAACCTTAACTAAGGAACAAGAGGAAGCAGCAGTACTAGCAAGTATTTCTGCAAAGGTTAATAAGGTGCCTGTTGTGCTTGATCCAGTTGCCTGCTCAGCAATTCCACGAAAGAACTTAGTTATAAAAAGGATGCTGGAGCTTGGGAGAATTGATGTAATTAAAGGAAATGGCGGGGAAATAAAATTTTTAGCAGGACAAGCTTCAAAGACAAGGGGAGTAGATTCAGTTGATGATGGAGAAGGTCTTGAAAAGGCATGTGTAGACCTAGCTCAAAAGTACAACTGCGTTGTGGCAGCAACAGGTAAGGAAGATATTATTACAGATGGTGAAAGAGTGGCTATTATTCAAAATGGAGTAGAAATGCTTACGAAGATTACAGGAGCAGGCTGCATGCTTGGAGCTCTTTGCAGTGCTGCTGTTGGTGCAGAAAAAGACAGCTTTATTGCTGTAGTAAATGCAGTACTTTCTATAAACTTAGCAGGTGAAGCAGCTTTTAAGGAGGTTCAGCTTCCAGGGAGCTTTAGAACAAAGCTAATAGATAATGTTTATTTACTTTCTGAAGAAAGATACGCAAAGGAAGGAAAGGTAATATGGAAATAGATTATAGACTATATTTAGTTACTGATAGAGTTTTTTTAGGGAACAAGAGTTTAAAGGACGCTGTAAGTGAAGCTATAGAAGGTGGAGTAACTTTTATTCAAATAAGAGAAAAAGATATTTCCACTAGAGCTTTTTACAATATTGCGTCTGAGGTAAAAGAGGTAACTGATTATTATAAGGTTCCTCTAGTTATAAATGATAGAATAGATATAGCACAGGCCATTGATGCTGATGGAGTACATCTTGGGCAAAGTGATATGCCAATTCAAATAGCAAGAAAGATACTAGGTAAGAATAAAATAATAGGTATTTCAGTAGAAGATGTAAAAGAGGCCAAAGAGGCAGAAGGAAATGGTGCTGATTATGTGGGTGTAGGAACCGTATTTTATACTGGAACAAAAAAGGACATTAATAAGCCTATAGGACTTAATGGACTTAGAGAGGTGTGTGGTTCAATTAAAATACCTAAAGTAGCTATCGGTGGTATTAATAAATACAATCTTAAAGATATCTTAAGAGCCGGAGCAGATGGAGCAGCTATCGTATCAGCCATTTTAGGCGAAAAGGATATTAAGGAAGCTTCAAAATTATTAAAAAGTTTATTTTAAAAACATGAAAGTGAGCATTAAAATAGGAAGATTACTTCCTATTTTTTTATTTTATGGTATCCTTTTGATTTCTAGCACGTATATATAAGTAAAATTATGAACCTTAATGAGGAGGTTTTAATGTGAAAAAAATAAAGTTTATTTACATTATATTAGTAATAATATTATTATTTACAGGATGTGGCAGTAAGAGTGCCTCTAAAAACTCAGTTAGTACTGCCCCACAAGCTGCCAGCGGTTTAAATGCTCAAGACCAATCTGCTAATTCTAATTTATCTATATCCAATGAAAGTACTGCTGATAGTGCCAAAGCTACCGTTGCTACTAATACTAAGGCACCAATAAAACAGACAGATCAAGAAAAGAAAATAATAAGATTTTGTACCTTACTAATTCAAGAGGATGACCTAGGAAAGCTTTCGGACAGCATTCAAAAGAAAACCAAGGAACTTGGAGGCTACATTGAAAGTGACGATACTATGGAACAAAGACTTACTACAGTTGTAAGAATCCCTTCTGATAAGTTTGATGAATTTGTAAAGTTTACCGAGAATGGATATAAGGTTATTAGTAAAAATATAAACACCAATAATATTACAGATGCCTATGTGGATAATGATGCGAGACTTAAAAATTTAAGGGCTCAAGAAGATCAAATATTAACCATTCTTAAAAAAGCAAATACCGTGGATGAGGTTCTGAAGGTTCAAGCAGAACTTTATAGAATTAGAGGAGAAGCAGATTCTCTTGAAGCTATGAAAAAAAGCTGGGATAAGCAGGTTGATTATTCTACAATAACAATAAATGCTGATAAAAAAGCTATTGTACCAGATAGTAAGAAAACTATAATAGGAGTAAGTGAGTTTTTTAAAGCTATTGGGAAGGGCTTTTCAAATACTTCTGTTGCAATAATATTATTTCTTGAAAATTTACTTATTTTTATATTCTCTAATATTATTGTGTTAGCAATACTGGGAGCTGTGGGCTTCTTTGGATTTAGATGGTATAAGAAAAATAATAAAATAGATTCTAAATAGCCTGCTCAATATTTTTTTTAAGGATTTTGCTAAATCCAGTGTTCTATATGGAATTTTATGGAAGAATACTGATTGTTTGCATAATAATGAAAAATATTGGTAAAACTACATAAATAAATATGTAGTTTTAGGAGGCTTATAAAATGGTTAGCGACAGCAATAATAATAGTAATAATAATATGAATTCTTTAGATGATTATTTTAATTATAGCAGTTCTAATGATACAGAGATGGCTCAAGAAATTAGTAATTTAAAGGAACAATTAAGCAGTATGCAGCAAACCCTTTATGATATGCAGAGTAATTCCTATGGAGGAAGCAGTAATGAAGGCTCCGGAGAGAGCAATAATAAACAAGGTACTTCAAAAGACAGTCAAAGTAAAAATAACAATTCAAAGGATGGAGAAAAGGAAAATCCAATGCAGCAGCTTTCAAAGCAGATGAATGATTTTAGAAATGAAGCACAAAAGCAGCAGCAGCAAATCCAACAGCAGGTTCAAAAGTCCATAGAACAGGCTATGACAGCACTCAAGCAGGTTAATGAGCAATTAAAATCTAATGAGGCGCTGTCTCAAATGAATCTGTTTATGGAGCAGGCTCAGCTTCAAATGGGTTCTGTAGGAAAGCAAAGCGAAGAAAATAATAATTCAAATAAAAAAAAATAAACAAATACAATTATGACACGAGAATATAAGAAAGATGCATTTGGCTTATAACAATTATATAGCCATTAATAGGGTGCAGTTATTTCTAATATTTTCGTGTCTGTATTTATTTAGGAAAGGAATGATAGCTTGGAAAAACTAAACAGAGATTTTTATATGAGAGACAGTGTAACTGTGGCAAAGGATTTGCTTGGCAATTATCTTGTGCATAAAGTTGAAGGAAAAGAAATAATAGGGAAAATAGTGGAGGTAGAAGCTTATATGGGACCGGATGATAAGGCGGCCCACTCCTATAATAATAGAAGAACTGAAAGAAATGAAGTTATGTATGGTCTTGGGGGATTTTCCTATGTTTATTTTATATACGGAATGTATCACTGCATGAATGTAGTTGTAGAGAAAATAGGCAAGCCTCAGGCAATACTTATTAGAGCATTAGAGCCAATTTTTAATATAAATACCATGGCAGTAAATAGATACAATAAAAGTATAGAGGAATTAAGTAAAAGTGAAGTAAAGGGACTTACTAATGGTCCAGGAAAGCTTTGTAGGGCTTTAAAAATAGACAGAAAGGAAAATGCAAAAGATTTATGTGGAGATGAATTGTATATTATGTCTGATGAAAATATAGCTACCTTTGAAATGGTAAGCACTACTCGCGTAAACATAGATTATGCTGAAGAAGCAGCCTTATATCCTTGGAGATTTTATATTAAAAATAATCCATATATTTCTAAAAAATAAAATTTATTGACAAAATTTTTATTATATATGTAGTATAATAATATGTAGTTGTCTTAAAATCTTGAAGGGTGCGGTGAATATGGGATTTTTAAAAGAGTTGTTTCAAAAAGAGATTACTAAGAGAATTTTAGTTCTCTTAACCTTTATAATATTTTTGTATTTGTTAAAAGGATTAATAAATACTTTTTTATTAACCTTTCTTTTCATATATTTTATTTATAGTACGGAGAATGCAATTTCAAAAAGAATCGGGAAGTTTGTGCACGTAAGTAATACTTTATTTACTTTGATTATTTTTCTTTTGTTGGCAACAGTAATAACCTTTTTCGTATATAAATATATTCCTGTAGTTATAAATCAAATCATAATCATTATAAATCAGATGACAATGGAAATATCTGAGTTTGATTTTAAATCAAGTATACATATACCAAGATATTTATTGCCAATATATGAACAGGTTTATGCGCAAATTGATTTTAAAAATATAACTAAAGGCGGGGTTGATTTCTTACTTCAATCAGCAAAAAACATAGGTACTTGGAGCGTAAATATATTTTTATCCTTAATGCTGAGCATGTTTTTTATGCTTGAAAAAAATAAAGTTTCTGAATTTATGAGAAGATTTAAGAACAGCAGGGTTTCCGGATTCTACAAATATCTGCATGATTTCGGAGTTAATTTTCTAAACTCCTTTGGAAAGGTTATACAAGCCCAGATCATAATAGCGTTTGTAAACTCATGTCTTTCAATGATAGGGCTTAGTATTTTAGGATTTAGACAGATTTTAGGCCTTGGAGTTATGGTTTTCTTTTTCAGTTTAGTGCCTGTTGCAGGAACGGTGGCTTCTTTAGTGCCTCTTTCTATTATAGCTTATAGGTATGGCGGACTTTTAAAAATATTCTATGTACTAATACTTATAGCAGCATTGCATGCTTTAGAAAGTTATGTATTAAATCCAAAGTTAATGGCATCAAAAACTGACCTGCCTGTATTTGTTATATTTATAGTCCTAATAATCTCGGAGCATTTTATGGGGGTATGGGGCCTCTTAATCGGTATACCTTTATTTATGTTCCTTCTGGATTTATTAAATGTGAAAGAACATAAATAAATAGTTCAAAGTAATTTTTTAATAAGGAATAAAAAAACATTAAGGAGGTTTTTCATAAGAAAAGCCTCCTTAACTCTTTAATCACTTAGACTATGGGCAATTCCATTGGCTGCAGTGTATGCTGAGCTCCATGCCCATTGTAAATTAAATCCTCCACAGTCCCCATCAACATCTAGTATTTCACCGGCAAAATAAAGCTTGGGTACTATAAGTGACTCCATTGTGAGAGAATTAATTTCTTTAGTATTAATACCACCAGCTGTTACTTGAGCATTTAAGAAGCTATTAGTATCATAAACCTTAAATTTCCAACCTTTTAATAAAGAATAAAGTTTTTGCTTTTCTTTATATTCTAGACCTGAGCAAGGTTTATGAATATCATAGATTCCGGCTTCTTTTAATATAATAGGTATCATTTTTTTATTTATAATACCAATTAGAGAGTCATAAATACTTCTATAATTAAAGACGGCAAAGTGAGACTCCAAAAAATCTATTAAAGCATCCATATCCATGGTGTACATAATATCTACTTTCACTTCTATAGAATTTCCATTGGAGAGGTAATAGGAGGCATAGCGGCTTAATTGTAGTATAGGCGGCCCTGATATTCCGTAATCTGTAAATAAAATTTCTCCAAATTCTTTTCTTTTTAATTCTCCATTAACATATATTTCTGCTATTCCAATAAACTTTACTCCAGCTAAGGCTTTAAGATTTTTGTAGTCTAGCTTGAGTTGCACTAGAGAAGGAATTGGGGATACTATACTATGACCTAGTGATTTTGCCAAGCTATAGCCTAAACCGTCTGAACCTGTATTAGGTGCAGACTTACCACCACAGCATAAAATAACTTTTTCGGCTTCAAAAGTTTCCTCATTCTTTGTTTCTATTTTAAAATATTTCTCTAAAGCAGTTATTTTTTTTACCTTTGAATTAAGATATATTGGTATGTTTCTATCTTCAAGAGTTAGTCTTAGAATGTCTATTACGGAAGATGCCTGAAGAGACATTGGGAACATCTTACCATCTTCAAGTGTAACTAGGTGAAGCCCAATAGAGGAAAAAAAATCAATTGTATCATTAATTGAAAAATTACTTAAACTTGGAGCAAAAAAGTCAGGATTCTCACTATGATATCTAGATTGCTCTATGTATTTATTACTAATGTTACATCTTCCATTTCCAGTAGTTAATAGCTTCTTTGCAATTCTATCATTGCCTTCAACAATAGCAGTATCAATTCCCTTATTCTTAAGCTGCACCGCTGCCATTATTCCTGCAGCGCCACCACCTATAATAATAACTTTATGTTTCAAAATAATCTCCCTTTCAGAGTTGGTCTATTATCTTTTTATTTTACCCTAAAATTATTATTTTGAATATATTAACAAAATATTTTATATTAGAAGTTTCTATAAGCTGCAAAAGGTATAGCTATATATTTGGTTTTAGTACATAATATAATAATAAATCTAAATAAGGGAGTTGTTAAAATGCAGGCACAGGAATTGTTAAACTTTAAAAATTGGGTAGTAGTTGGTGATGTTTTAAATAGCAGTAAATATGCAAGCAGAATTCTAAGCTCACTTAAAAATGAAGGCTTTAATGTAGAAGGAATTAATCCAGGGGATACAACAGGGGGCATTTATAAAAGTTTAAAAGAAGTAAATTATGTAATTGATGTGGTAGATCTTTGCATAAATCCAATTTCAGGCTTAAAGATACTAGAGGAAATAAAAGACCTAGGAATAAATAAAGTATTAATTCAGCCCGGCGCAGAAAGTGTTGACATAAATGAATACTGCAAAAATAACGAAATTACTGCAATGGAAGGCTGCGCTTTAGTAGAATTGTCCTTTTATAAAAGGAAACAGTAATACTAATAGTTTAGGTAGCATTATTGAGCTATAACGAGTAAATCGGAGCATAAGCTGACAGGTAAAATATAACAGTTAATTAATGAAAAATATATTTAAAAATTAGTTGACAGGTCAGTAAATTTTATGTATTATATTCTATGTCGGGTCGCTAAGGCGGCAAGATAGAATTTGGCTCATTGGTCAAGCGGTCAAGACACCACCCTTTCACGGTGGTAACAGGGGTTCGATTCCCCTATGAGTCACCAAATAGTGGGCGCATAGCTCAGCTGGGAGAGCATCTGCCTTACAAGCAGAGGGTCACAGGTTCGAGCCCTGTTGTGCCCACCACTTATAAATTACTAAATATGGCCCAGTGGCTCAGTTGGTTAGAGTGCCGGCCTGTCACGCCGGAGGTCGAGGGTTCGAGTCCCTTCTGGGTCGCCATTTTTGCTGGCATGGCTCAACGGTAGAGCAGCTGACTTGTAATCAGCAGGTTGTAGGTTCGATTCCTATTGCCAGCTCCATTTTTTAATAAGGCTCATTGGTCAAGCGGTCAAGACACCACCCTTTCACGGTGGTAACAGGGGTTCGATTCCCCTATGAGTCACCAAATAGTGGGCGCATAGCTCAGCTGGGAGAGCATCTGCCTTACAAGCAGAGGGTCACAGGTTCGAGCCCTGTTGTGCCCACCA
>NZ_JBJHZZ010000012.1:0-85868 GCF_045310675.1 Candidatus Clostridium stratigraminis | reverse complement strand
TTGAACTGATTGAAATTTAACCCGTAGGGGGTCAAATTTAAACGCAAAAAGGGGTCAATTTTACTTGACAATCTACACTGTTTACTGCCATATATATTCACCTCCTTTTTCAGTATTTAATTGTGGCCACATACATAAATATACACTTTGGAAATTATTTATCGGGTTAAACATAAGAAATTTTAAAAATATTTTACATTAATAAAAGCAAAAAAGAATTATCCTGCAGCAGATAGATTTGCTGCAGGATAATTCTCTAATATGTAGCTTTTTTGCTATCATTACCACTAAGCCTTACTGAAAGTATAGTTGAAAGCTGGTTTATAGAAGAAGATAGACTGTCTAGCTTACCTTCAATTCTTATAAGCAGATAAGCAGCTACCGCTATGGGGAAACCAACATTAGCTATGCTTTTTAAAAGGTCTTCCATGTAATCACCTCCATTTTTGCATTTATAATAATAAATATGCAGTAGGCGAAGTAAATGACGGTATAGCTGCTATTTTATTTTTAATTACTTAATTTATATATTATTTTTCAAATAAAAAACCATGGTAATACCTAATAGCCTCATCCACAATAGTATTCATATACACATTAACATCGGGATGAGCTGCTTTAATTTCGTTAAGCATCTTTGCTGTAGAGTAGCGAAGCTTATAGAAGCGATTTACTGTGTAGGCTTCTCCATCAATGGATGGAGTGGCTATATTAGCTTCTGTTTTGGTTTTTCTAGTATCTATTAATGCTTCTGCATCAGGTTTTGAGGTGTTAAACCCAAAAGCATTAATAGTAGTTGGAGTTCCTGTTAAACCAGGTTCTGATTCTGATGTAAAGCTAAAAGAGGATAAAACATTTCCAGGTGCCACATCACCTTCCGAAAAGCCGTTTTCCTCCTCATCATAATAGTCAAGATTCTCTATAGAGCTAATAGACTGATTTTTTCTTTCCAATGACGTTCACCTCAATCACAAATTTATATATATATAAATATGCACATAAAGGCTAGATTTACTATGAAATGGCTTGTTTCAAGTAAATATTTATATATTAGAATATTTTTATAGGCAAATATAAGTATATTTAAAATTTTTTATAGGGAACTATTTATATATTTAAATAGTTTATACTTTTCTGATTAGCTGCCTTTGATACAATGCAGATTCATCTGATGACCTGGGGTGACAATGATTATATGAAAAGCCTACAGCTCCAGCATTTAGAAATCTTGAAGCAAATTCATCAGCTTCAATCTGTTCAATATTAATTTCTTCGGAAGTCTTTAAAATGTGTGGAATTAATAGATGTCCTAGTATGATATGTGCTAATTCACGGGCGATAGCAAAGGTTAATTTTTTATAAGTAGGATGCTCGAGAGGATAGTTTACTTTATTTCTATTAACAAAAATAATATGTAAACTATGTTCTTCAACATATTCTGTTAGTGCATCATATTTTTCAGAGAGATCAATGAATGAGTATTCAAAAGGGAAGGGTTGAAGTGCTTTTATATCTTCTAAAAGTTCCATATAATCAATAGGCAAGTGGTTATTATTAAAATGTAATAACTCAATTAGCCAGGATAGTCTAAGAGCAATGTAATTTTGACGATATTCTGGAATATGATTTAAGGTACAGTAATCTATATCGTAATCTTGTTTCATGCATAACCTCCATAACAAAAACTAATAAGTAAATAAGTTAGTAAGGAAAATTATACATTTTTGGTATATCTATTACAAGACTTGACTTTTATCTTTTTTTATATTTTAAAAATTGCTGGAGTAAAACTTCAGTCTGAGCTTTTATTATTTGCAGTTCATTTTCTGAAAGGTCTGAAGCTGATACTCTATAGGCAAGATTAGCCCAGCTACTATCCTTTTCATACATATCTTTTATTTGTCTTGTTATGTCTATTAGGTTTCCATCTTCATCTTTATAAATATTTTCAGTGAAGCCTTTGTGGTCTATGACCTCTTCTATATATCCTGCCTTTTGTAATAGTTCTTCGCAAGCTACACCTAAAAAAGGAGCAATAGCTTTAAGAACTATAGGAGAAGGTTTTTTCCTTTCACCAGTTTCAATTCTACAAATTTCTGCGTTACTAACACTGCACTTTTCAGCAAGCTCTCTTTGAGATAATCCTATTTCTTTTCTTAAATTTTTTATATATTCACCAAAATTCATGACATCACATCCTTTTAAATTAATTATATAAAAAGTGATACCTAATGGCAATAGAATTCCATGGAATTAAATGACAATTGGTAAATTGAAATGTTAACATTAAATATGAGAACGAAAGGTAACACAAGGGAGGAAATCAAATGCTTTTAAATGTAAAATATCTTATAACTCTTATTGAAAAAAAAGGATGGTCAGAACGACAGCTTGCTATGAAATGCGGACTATCCTCTGCTACTGTTTCGCGCATTATATCAGGAAAAAGGGGAGCGGGAAGTAAGGCATTAGTTGGAATAAGGAAGGCCTTTCCAAATGAGCCCATAGAAAAACTATTTTTTTTATCTAATTAGCTACTTAATGATAATGGTGGACAACTATAATAAATAAAAAGGAGAGCATTAATTATGGCGAAGTATAGACAATTACAAACCTGTTTCTGGAAGGATAGTTTTGTTACAGAGCTCACACCAGAGGAAAAGTTCTTCTACATGTATCTTATGACTAATGATAACACTACTCAATGCGGAATTTATACTTTTATTATTAAGTTTGCTGAAGTGGAGACAGGCTATAACAGGGAAACTATTGAAAAGCTCTTAAATAGGTTTATTGAGTATGGGAAGATAAAATATTGCAGTGAAACAAAAGAAATTATGGTTGTAAATTGGCTAAGGCATAACTTTATAGGTAGCAAGCCAGTTATTAGCTGCATTAATAGAGAGTTAAAGCAAGTTAAGCAGACTGCTTTCATTACAGAACTATACAATATATGTAAAAATAATAACTATCCTGTTGAGACTATTTTCAATGGTATAGATATAGTTTCCATAGGGTATACAAGCCATAGTGAAGAAGAAAAAATACTCTTAAGGGAAGAAGAAGAAATAGAAAAAGAAGAAAAAGAAGAAGTAGAAGAGAAAATTAAAGCTGCTGCTGTTGCTTTAAATGGGGACTTAAATAATAACTTTAAGAAAGTAATTAATGCTTTTAATAATAATATTCATCTAATAACCCCTATGGAATATGAGAAGCTTTTTGACTGGTGCAAAGATATGGATTTTGAGGTGGTAATAGCTGCTATTGAAGAAGCTGTAAAGCATAATGCCAGAACAATGGCCTATATAGAAAGAGTTCTTAACAGCTGGCTTGAAAAAGGTTATAGCACAATGCAGGGAGTCAATGCCTACAAGAGGGACTTTAAAAACAAAAAAGAGCTATCTAAAGAAAATAGATCTATTCCTAATGCCAAGGCCTATGAGCTTATAGAGTGAGGTATATGTGATGGCAATAAACACTTTTTATAATTTGGAGGCTGAAGCTGAAGTTTTAGGTTCAATAATGAATAATAACAACAGCCTTTGTAATATTATTGATTTTTTAAGCTATGATGATTTTTACAGCCCTAAACACCAAATAATATATAAGGCTATGGTAAGCATGTATGAAGATGGATCACTTATAGATATAACAACTCTTTGTGATAGGCTTGGAGTATGTTTAACTGAAGCAGGCGGCATAACCTACATAAGCCAAATTTTTTCAAGCTGTATTTCTGCTGAAGGCCTGCTTTCCTATGGCTCAATAGTAAAAGAAAAATCTAATAAAAGAAAGCTTATGAAGACTGCTAAGGAAATGTTACTGGAACTTAAAGAAAAGGATATTGAAAGTAGTAGTGTTATTGAAGCCGTACAGGATAAGCTTATAAATATTAAATTTGAAAGGAGTCTGGAGGATGGGAAACTGGAAGAGCCAATGATAGACTTTTTAAATAAACTTGAAGAAAGATGGAAAAATGGTGGGGACATTCAAGGCATAAAATGCGGTTATAAAAGCTTGGACAAGGTTCTTGGGGGCTTTAAGCCTCAGGATTTTATCATAATAGCAGCAAGACCTTCCATGGGGAAAACTGCTGTAGCTCTTAATTTGGCTCTAAACTGTGCCTTAAGAGCTAAGGCCAAAACTGCTTTTTTCAATCTAGAAATGGGAAAGACGCAAATAATTGAAAGAGCAATTGCCTCCTATTCAGAAATACCTATGGAAAATATAAAAAAAGGCAGTCTCAATGATGCTCAATGGGCCCTTGTAGGGAGTGCAAGCAGTATAATTGCCAGCAGCTCACTTATGATTTTTGATAAGATATTTACACTTAGAAAGCTTAAGGAAGAATGTAAAAGACTAAAGCTTCAATGGGGTCTTAATGTGGTATTTATAGATTATTTACAGCTAATAAATAGTGAGGAAAGAACAGAAAATAGAACACAGGATATTTCAAAAATATCAAGAAGCCTTAAACTTATGGCAAAGGAGCTGGATATAACCGTTATTTCCTTGTCTCAATTGTCTCGTGCCCCGGAGACTAGGGCAGATCATAAACCTCTATTGTCTGACCTTAGGGAATCAGGTGCTATAGAGCAGGATGCCGATATCGTTATGTTTTTGTATAGGGATGAATATTACAAAGCAGACAGTGACAGACCCAATACTATAGACTGCATTGTTGCAAAAAACAGAAATGGACAGGTGGGTACTGCTAGGCTTAAGTGGAGTGGGGAGTGTCAAAAGGTTATGTAGTAAAAGTGAGGAGTAGTGCACTATTGTTACATCTTATAAAGTGTTTTGTAGTAGCATGGGTTAGTGGCTAAATAATTATATATAATGGAGGGGTAAATGTGAATCAAAATGAAATTGAAGCCTGTGTAATAAGAGCGAAAATAGGAAGTCAGGAAGATCTTTTAAAAATCCTAGAGCAATACAAGCCCTTTATTTTCAAAACTGCAAAAACATTTAATATTAAAGACTTTGACACCTATGATTTAGCTCAGATAGCCTATGTTACCATAATAAATGCAGTATTAAAATATAAAATAGGCTCTCATACCTTTACAAGCTACGCTATGAATGCTATACAAAATGAATTTAAATATACTGCAAGAAGAAACTCTAGGTATAATAAGGAGCTAAGCCTTAATACACCTTTAAATGAAGCTGAAGATAATTATAATGAATTTGTTGATTGCATAGAAGAACCGGAAATGATTGAGGAGGAGCTGATTAAACATGAAAAATCCAAAGAATTAAGACAAGCTTTGGCAAGACTATCTGAAGAGGAATTAGAACTTGTTATTATGGTGTACTATAATAAAGTTTCGATCAAAACTTATGCTGATAAGAAGGGTTTAGTCTATACTACAGCAATAAATAGAAAGAATAAAATTTTGAAGAAGTTAAAGGGGTTAGTAGTTGGTTAATTTTTAAAATGCAGACTTCGCAATAATCATGATATAATTATCATGAGGTGAGTTACCAATGCTTATCATATTATCGCCAGCAAAAACTCTTAACATGGATAGGGCACTTAGTACTAATTTATATACAAAGCCGCTATTTATAAAGGAAGCAAGTGGCTTAATTAAGGAGCTTTTAAAATATTCTCCGCCAGAGATGGAAGGACTTCTTAAAATAAATAGTAATCTTGCAGAGCAGAATTTTATAAGACACATTAGGTGGCAGGAAGAACATAATTTATCAAATGCGAAACAAGCTTTATTAGCTTATGATGGTGCAGTATATCAAGGGATAAATGCAATTGATTTAAGTGAAAAGCAGTTAGCTTTTGCAAATGATCATTTAAGAATACTTTCAGGGCTATATGGTGCATTAAGACCATTAGATTTAATTCAGTCTTATAGATTAGAAATGGGAACCAAGCTTAAATATAGGAGAAGTAATAATTTAACTAGCTTTTGGAAATCTAAGCTTACCACCTATATTAAAAAAGAATTACATTTCCAAAAGGATAACCTATTATTAGATTTAGCCTCAAAGGAATATTCTTCGGTATTAGATATGAGTAAAATTAATGTAAGGGTTATAACACCAGTATTTAAGGAATATAAAAATGGAACTCATAAAGTCATAACTATTTATACAAAACGGGCAAGAGGACTTATGTTAAGGTTCATTATTGAGAATAATATTGTTTCGCCAAATGAATTGAAGGAATTTAATGAGGAAGGATATAGTTATAAGGAATACCTATCATCTGATACAACTTGGGTATTTACAAGATAGAAATAATAAATCTAGCAGATAATTTTTGAAGGAGGCGACTGAATAGTAAAAATGAAGAATAGAACCTATATAGCAATTGATTTAAAATCCTTCTACGCTTCGGTGGAGTGTATTGAACGAGGGCTTGATCCCTTGACAACAAACCTTGTTGTTGCTGATGCAAGCCGCACTGAAAAAACCATCTGTCTTGCCGTTTCTCCCTCCCTTAAAGCATACGGTATTCCTGGCAGGGGAAGACTCTTTGAGGTAACTAACAGTTACAAAAAAGTTATAAAAGTATATTAAAGTAAATTTTTATAACATATAAAAATTGTTGACAGCCTCCCAAGTTTGTAAAGAGCTTGGAGTGATAGAAAGATATTCTATCCAAAATCCTTTGAATTGCTGGAAGTCCTTAAAGTTAGCTAAACCACAAAGTAAGTATGAAATATGACTAGGCTTGATGGTGACGAAAGTAGAAAAAATTAGCTAAATGGCACATGGTTAAAACCTAAATGCTAAAATAAAATAGGTAATCAGCAGCGAAGCCCTTAAGTAGGGGAACGTTCAACGACTATCCTGTTATGGGAGTACACTGAAGTCAGTGGAAGTGGAGGACACCTAGGAATTAAAATTCTTGGTGATGATATAGTCTACGCTTATATGAAAGTATAAGAAGTTCGTAAGAATTGTAAGGCTTTGAGAACTGCATATATGTAACGAATGTATGTGAATGTGCATAAAACTTGTGAAAGATTATAAGAATATAAAATTTATTTTGATGTAATCTTTTTAGAAATTTATCAATTTATTAGCCTCTTTTCTGTATATCCGAATATATGTTTGGGTATACTAAGCTTAGCAAAGGAGGTGAAATCCATGATAAAATCTATTAAAATCAGATTGTTTCCTACAATAGAACAGAAAATATTGATGTGTAAGTCCTGTGGAGTAGCTAGATTTGTTTATAATTGGGGACTTGAAAGATGGGAAAAAGAATATAAGCAAGGTTTAAAACCTTCAAGCTTTAGCTTGAAAAAAGAATTTAACAATACAATAAAGAAAGACTTAACATACAGTTGGCTATATGACGTTAGCGGACAGATACCAGCAAAGGCTTTTTGAAGACTTAAACACTGCTTTTAAAAACTTCTTTAGTGGAATATCTAAATATCCTAAATTTAAATCTAAGAGAAAATCAAGGCAATCCTTTTATGTTAGATATGATGCCCTTAAATTTAATGATGATAAGGTTAATATTGAAAGGATAGGAAAGGTAAGATATAAGACAAATTATAATATTCCTATCTTAAATAAATATAATAATCCAAGATGTCATTTTGACGGCAAATATTGGTATCTTACATTTGGATTTGACAAGTGCGAAAACCAAGCTATATTAAATAAGGATTTAAGTGTAGGAATAGATTTAGGAGTTAAAGACTTAGCAGTAGTAAATTGTTTAGATAAGCCCATAAAAAACATTAACAAATCTGTAAAGGTAAGGAAACTAAAAAAGAAACTAAAAAGATTACAAAGACAAGTATCAAGAAAATATGAAGCAAATAAAAATGGAAACAGTTATGTTAAAACCAATAATATTATTAAGCTAGAAAATACCATTAAACTAATTCATAGAAAGCTATCAAATATAAGGGATAATCATATTCATCAGGCTACAAGCAGCATTATAAAACAAAACCCTTACAGAGTAGTAATGGAAGATTTGAATGCTAGTGGACTCATGAAAAATAAGCACTTAGCTAAAAAAATAGCAGAGCAAAAATTCTATGAATTCATAAGACAAATGAAATATAAGTGTGAATTCAATGGTATAGAATTTATTCAGGCAGATAGATTCTATCCTTCAAGTAAGTTATGTTCTTGCTGTGGCAGTAAGAATGATAACTTGAAATTAAAGGATAGAGTATATATCTGCGATAAATGTGGTTTAACTATAGATAGAGATAAAAATGCTTCAATAAATCTTGGTAGATATAAATTAGCATAAGTTAAATAGAAAATAATGCTAATATGTAGGGTGCGTTGTACCCGAATTTAAGCCCTTGGAGTATTACACCAAACTAAATTAGATTAATATCGAAATAGGATACTGCGAAGAGGGAATACAAAATAAAATTTATATATTCTATAAACTTTTATAAGTTTTATGCAACGGTTGTACAGAAGGCTAAGGAAGTAAATGCATTACGGTTACACAAAGCACCGGGGAGAGTCTTTTCTGGTGCTTCCTTCAATGATATAGAATTGAAATCCTCACCGAGTATCGCCCTGGACTATATTGCTGCTCCGCCGAGAATGGCACTTTATATAGAGTATAGTACGCAGATTTACAATATCTACTTGAAGTACATTGCGCCTGAAGATATTCATGTATATTCCATTGATGAGGTATTCATTGAAGTTACCGATTATTTGAACACCTACAATCTTTCAGCCCATGAACTTGCCACGAAAATGATTATGGATGTTATTAAAACTACTGGCATTACAGCAACAGCTGGAATTGGCACAAATCTGTACCTTTGCAAGGTGGCTATGGATATTCAGGCAAAGCACACTAAAGCAGATCAAAACGGCGTTCGAATCGCTGAACTTAACGAAATAAGTTATCGCCATTTGCTGTGGTCACACCGGCCACTTAAAGACTTTTGGCGTGTTGGCAAAGGCTATGCCAAGAAACTGGAGGAAAAAGGTCTTTTTACCATGGGAGACATTGCAAGATGCTCTCTCGGTAAAGCCACAGATTATTACAATGAGGATTTACTGTACAAATTGTTTGGCATCAATGCTGAGTTATTAATCGACCATGCATGGGGATGGGAACCATGCACCATCGCTGATATTAAAGCATATAAACCCAGCACAAACAGTATTGGGTCGGGGCAAGTGCTGCAATCTGCCTATACCTTTGACAAAGCAAAGCTGATTGTGCGGGAAATGTCTGATCTGCTTGTTCTTGATTTAGTGGACAAAAGGCTTAAGACGGATCAGCTTGTTTTGACAGTTGGATATGATATTGAAAATCTGACAAACCCTGAAATAAAGAAATCATATCACGGGGCGACTACCACCGACCACTATGGACGTAATGTTCCCAAGTCTGCACATGGCACGACAAATCTTGATAAGTCTACATCCTCTACAAAGCTAATCATGGATGCCGTCACAGAGCTGTTTGAGCGCATCGTTGACAAAAATCTCCTGGTAAGGAGAGTCAACATCACAGCGAATCATGTTGTGGATGAGGCAATTGTTCAAGAAAAAGATAACTTTGAACAGCTTAATCTATTTACGGATTACAAGACTGTGAATGTGAAAAAAGAGGAAGAAGAAGCCCAGCTTGCACGAGAAAAAAGGATGCAGAAAGCAATGCTTCAGATAAAAAAGAAATACGGCAAGAACGCCGTTCTAAAGGGTATGAATCTGGAAGAAGGGGCTACCACATTAAACCGAAACAAGCAGATTGGAGGGCATAAGGCATGACGAGAGAATACGATGACATCATTAATCTACCGCACCATGTCTCTGCGACACACCCTCATATGACAGCCATTAATCGGGCAGCTCAGTTTTCCCCATTCGCTGCACTGACTGGCTATGATGCTGCTGTCAAAGAAACTGCAAGATTAACTGACGAGAGAGTTGAATTGGACGAAAATAGGAAGGACATTTTGAACAATAGGTTGCAAATTCTGGCAGATTGGATTAAAGAGCATCCTGAAATAGCAATCACTTACTTTCAACCAGACGCAAAGAAGAACGGTGGGGCATATGTTACTACTTCTGGTATTGCTAAAAAGATAGCCAAATATGAACAGGTTGTTGTTATGACCGATGGCACAACGATCCATTTTGAAGAAATCATTAGCATTGAGGGGCAGATATTTAAAATCATGTTTGATGAATAAATAATGATAAATTCCAAATTGCAGAACATTTCTACCAAACAAACAAAGTTGGCCGACTGTATTTAAAAATATCTACAAGTAATTATTTATATATTTATAATGTTGTGATAAAATACAAAGATTATTAAGTAAATTATAGGATATTTTTGGTTAATTTAATGAGGAGAAAATAAAATGTATGGTTAACTAATAGTTTGAGCAGGTCTGTTTACAAGACTTAAAAAACTCATTGCCAATAATTGATAAAGGGTTTTCGCTTTTCGTGCAGAATTATAAAGATATACATTATAGTAAGGAGTTGAAGAATTATGATTCAAGAAAGACTTGACAATGTTTTACAGTTGATGAAAGAAAAGAAAATACCTCAGATGATAGTGTCTGATTCAAACACCATTTTCTATCTTACCGGCAAGTGGTTTCATACAGGGGAGAGGATGATTGCTCTTTATATTAATATAAACGGAAATAATAAACTGTTTCTGAATGATCTGTTTCCTGTTAATGAGGATATTGGTGTTGAAATAATCAGATTCAATGATAACCAGGAGCCTGTGGAGATGCTTTCCAGGTTTGTTCAAAAAGATAAACCTATGGGTATTGATAAAACATGGCCGGCGCGTTTTCTATTAAAACTTATGGAATTTGGCGGTGGAAGCACATTTATTAATGGCTCTGAAATTACTGACAGAGTGAGAATGAGTAAGGATGAGAAAGAAATAGAACTTATGAGGGAGTCTTCTAGGATTAATGACATTGCTGTAGACAAACTGATAAAATCAATATCTCCCCAATATACAGAAGAACAATTGGGAAATATGCTCATGGGTATATACAAGGACTTGGGAGCGGAAGCATTTTCTTTTGATCCGATAGTAGGATATGGGGCCAATGCTGCTGATCCTCATCATGGCAATGATGATTCCACTTTAAAAGAAGGAGATTGTATTGTCATAGATATCGGCTGCAAGAAAGCTTCTTATTGCTCAGATATGACAAGAACAGTTTTCTACAAATGTGTTCCAGAAAAAAGCAGGGAAGTATATGAAATTGTAAAAGAAGCTAATTTAAGGGGCATCGAAAAAGTTAAACCTGGAGTCAGATTTTGTGACATTGATGCTGCTGCAAGGGATTACATAGAAGAAAAAGGTTATGGAAAATATTTCACTCACAGATTAGGACATTCCATAGGAATAGAAGACCATGATTTTGGTGATGTTTCATCAGTTAATCTTGATATAGTTCAGCCGGGAATGATATTTTCTATAGAACCGGGAATCTACCTTCCTGGAGAGGTTGGGGTTCGTATTGAAGATCTGGTCCTTGTAACTGAAAATGGCTGTGAGGTATTAAATAAATACAGTAAAGAACTTACAATAATAGAATAACAAAAATAGATTATTTTCAGTTTTTTAATAAATTAAATGAATGGGGCTGTGGCGCTAAGTAATTAGTGCACAGCTTTTTTTGTATAAAAAATAATTAATTATATAACTTAGATGACAATGTTACATTATTGAGTTAGAATAATAAAGATTATTATTTTGGTTATTTTAAAACTTATAGGGGGCTAAAATGAAGAAATTTACTTTCAAATTAGATAAAAAGGCAGATAAAGAAATAATTGAACTAGCTTGGCCGTCAATTACTGAACAGATACTGGAAATGATGGTAGCAATGGTTTCTACTATATTTATGGGGAGAATAGGAACTGATGCTGTGGCTGCAGTTGGAATGGTAAATATGCTAATCGGATTTTTACAAACTGTTTTCTCAGGCCTTTCCATTGGGACTACAGTAATAATAGCAAGGGTAACTGGTGAAGGAGATATAAACGAAGCAAAGAGAGCTTTGATACAATCCATGTATATGTCACTTATAGTTGGTCTTATGCTTGCTGTAATAGGGAGAATTTTATCTGTAAATATTCTTGGGCTTTTCTTTGGAGGAGCAGAACCAAAAGTATTTAGCATAGGCATAAGTTATTTTAAAATTATATTATTGAATCTCCCATTCTTTGTTCTGGATATTATAGTTTCTGGAGCAATGAGAGGAGCAGGGGATACCATGACTCCTATGGTAATAACTGCAGGAGTAAATATCCTTAATATTATATTAAATACTGTATTAATATTTGGGGTACCGATGTTAAGCATACCAGCACTAGGAGTAGTGGGCTCTGCAATTGCTGTTACCACCTCAAGAATAGTTGGGGTAACAATCAGAGTCTTGGTGTTATACAATCGAAAAGGACTGAAGCTTAATCTCAGTCTTGAGGATGATTACAGCATTAAACCTGAACTGATGAAGAGAATTATAAACATAGGGGTACCAGGCTTTATTGAACAGGCAGTTATGCAGGGAGGATTTCTTGTAGTTCAAATAATTATTGTATCTATTGGAACGGTAGCTATGGCTGCTTATCAGATAGGAATAAACGTAAATGCGCTTGCTTTCTTCCCTGTATTCGGATTAGCAATTGCTAACACTACACTTGTAGGTCAGAGTCTTGGTGAGAGAAGATATAAAAAAGCAGAAAACTATGCTTATGAAAGCCTGAAAATTACTATGATGGTGGGGACATTAATCGGCATAGGAATGATTATTTTTGCTAAGCCTTTAGCACATCTGTATTCTAACGATCCACTTGTTATTAAGGAATCAGTAGGACTTATTCGTACCTTTGGAGTGCTGGAACCGCTTCTTGCTATATTGAATGTATGCTCAGCAACGCTAAAGGCTGCAGGAGATATAAAATATGTTATGGTGTCTTCCTTTGTGGGACTTTGGACCTGCAGAGTTTTTGTATGCTTTGCGCTTGTGAGATGGTTTGGAGTAGGTATGACTGCAGTTATAATAGGAATATTCTTGGACTTTAGTATAAGATCCTTCATGTATCTATCTAGAATGAACAAAGGAAAATGGAAGTACTTAAGAGTTTAAGATGTATCTAAAGAAAAAACCAAAGAAATTCAGTAGTTTTAAAAAAGACTTTTATAGTTAATTTAAGTGGTATATGGTATAATTAGTTAATAAGCTATGGAGGGATAATTATGAAAAACTATAAGCTGCCCAAAATATCTCTAGTATCTTTTATACTATCAGTTATAAGCTTTGCCCTTGTAATAGCCATAGGAAATATTTATAAAAAGCCAGAGCTAACAATTGACCTTTTGATTTTGCCTGTATTATTTGGACTTGCCTCCATGATACTTTCAATAGTGAACCTGGCAAAGAAAGGCGAGAAAAAGAAAATGAGCATAGTTCTTATAATTATCAGTATAATTATAGTACTTGCTGCATTATTTCTATTAAGTTTATTAAGAGGACTTTTGATGCTTACATAAGTTAAAAGTATTTACCTCTAAGCCAGGTGCTTAGAGGTATTTTTACATAATTAAACAAATTAACTAGCTTTAAGAATCCTGCATTCAAATGTATCTTTAAATCCAAGTTTTCTGTAAAAATTATGAGCATATGATTCAGTTGATGTTTGTAGAATTATAGTATCAATATTATTACTAATGGAATCATCAACAGCTCTTTGTATTAATGTTGTGCTAACTCCATTTCTCCTATGTTCTGGTAGTGTGGCAACGGCATAAATCCCTGCTATATTCTCGTGGTAAATGCAAAGTGTAACTCCAATAGGCTTGCCATTTTCATATGCAACATAAAAATTTTGAGTATTTTCATCAAGATTTTTTATGTTTTTTTCTCTCATCCATGGATACCATTCATTAAATTCTTCTTCTTCTTCACAAAATGCCTTTCCCTGTACAATACTAAAGTCTTCCATATCAGAAAGGGAACTTACTCTTTTTATTATTAAGCTCTTATTTGTTTCCCATTTTGTTTTTCCATTTTCTAAAGCCATGTAAGTTAGGCTTCCTATTTTCTTATATTTTGATTTCACTTGTTCATTCATTGAAATCCATTGAGGTAGATAAATAGTATATTCATCACTTATCTTCTCAATTCCTTTGATTGAAAGAGGGAATGCAATATTATAATCTGATTTATCACTATGAATAAATTTACCATATTCAAGGTTCTCTCTTATTCCTCTGTGTGTTGATAGAAAATGAATGTGATGTTCTAATAAATTCTCCTTGTAATCCAAATTTATATTATCTTCTAAAGTTTTATCCATTGTAACTCTCTCCTTTTAATGTTTGCTAATTTTAAACCCCATAAAGAAGGTACTTTAATAACATAATAATTCATTTCTAAGTTAGTTCTAACTTAATTATAACATTTATGTATGTTCAACTATAGCAATATTAGTTGTATCAAAAAAGAAATGAACTGAATAACACCTTTAGAGATGAATCTGAAAATAGTCATAATAAATTTATTTGTTGCCTAGAAGCAACTGAAATAAAATTTTAACTGACTATTAGTAGTTATTGGTATGTTTTATAATTTTGTGATAAAATTTAAGATTATGACGCAAATTAGAGGATAATTTTAGTTAATTTTATGAGGAGAATTTAAAATGTACGATTATTTGATAGTTGGGACAGGTCTCTTTGGAGCAATTTTTGCTTATGAGGCTAATAAAAGAGGAAAGAAATGCCTTGTCATAGACAAGCGTTCACACATTGCAGGGAATATATATACAGCTGAGATAGAAGGAATTCAGGTACATATGTATGGAGCACATATTTTTCATACCAGCAACAAAGAAATTTGGGAGTATGTAAATCAGTTTGCTGAGTTTAATAGGTATACAAATTCACCGGTTGCAAGGTATAAATCGGAGCTTTATAATATGCCTTTCAACATGAATACCTTCAATAAGATGTGGGGAGTAATAACCCCTGAAGAGGCAAAAGCTAAAATACAGCAGCAGATTAAGGAAGCAGGCATTACTGAACCTGAAAATCTTGAGCAGCAGGCTATAAGCCTTGTTGGAAGAGATGTCTACGAAAAGCTTGTTAAGGGATATACAGAGAAGCAGTGGGGGCGCAGAGCAACAGAGCTTCCAAGCTTTATTATAAAAAGGCTTCCCGTTCGTTTTACCTATGACAACAACTACTTCAATGACAGGTATCAGGGAATACCAATTGGTGGTTATACTAAGATTATTGACAAAATGCTTGAAGGCATAGATGTTAAACTTGACACTGATTTCTTTAAGCATCGCACGGAATTAACTTGCCTAGCTGACAAGATTGTTTTTACCGGAATGATAGATGAATACTATGACTATTTATATGGTGAACTTGAATATCGTTCACTAAGGTTTGAAACAGAAGTTTTAGACGCTGAGAATTATCAGGGAAATGCAGTTGTTAATTATACTGAATATGAAATACCATTTACAAGGATAATTGAGCACAAGCATTTTGAATTTGGAACTGAAAATGGAACAGTAAATCCTAAAACAGTGATTACAAAAGAGTACCCTGCAAATTGGAAGCGAGGAGACGAACCTTATTATCCAATGAATGACCATAAAAACAATGACCTTTATGCGAAGTATAAGGATCTTTCTGAGAAAGAAACAAATGTTATTTTTGGCGGGCGCCTAGGAATGTATAAATACTTTGATATGCATAATGTAGTGGCAGAAGCCTTAAAGTGTGTGAGACAAGAGCTACATCTAAAAAATATGTAGGAAAAATTAATGCTTTAAAATAGTTTTTACTATTTTAAAGCATTTTTTTATAGATTAATTAAAGCCAAAAACATTTCTTGTTAATGAATAAGCGAGTAATATAAGCTTTCTTCCTATAAGTCCTTTGAATTGTACAAACAGTCCTAGAAAGGATCTGCTAACTTCCTTATACAATTTATTATTTTTATAATTTAGATAATTCCAAAGTTCTTTCTTTTTATTTAAATTTTCCTCAGTGTTATCCTTGAGTAGAAGTACAGTAGTAATTGTCATCATCATAATCAGATATTTAACCATGTACTTGCGAAGCTTTTCAGATTTTATAATTGCTGGATTATAACTGTCTATCATTATCTTAGTTACTTTAATCTGCTGGTCTATACGAGCAAGCATTATCTTTTCATTTACAGATTGATCATCTCTTCCTATAAAGTATCTGTAAAGGTCCAAATTCACATAATACATTGTACTTACATAAGGCAGAGGGTTATATACAAATATGTTGTCAACATAAAAGGTATGCTTCGGAAGTTCTAAATTACACTTTCTAAGAACCTCAGTACGATAAATGACAGAGTGCATTAATATATTCTGGCTGCCTTTAAGATAACCTAAGTCATTCCAGGTAAATATCTTTTCTTCAGGCATTGCACCTTTATAATTAATGCTTGTTGACTTTTCCAAACTCACATTTTCATAGACATAATTTGCAATAAGCATGTCCAATTGTTTAGAACTGTTAATCATGTTCCTTAATATATTAAGTATTTTTTTAAAACTATCCTTATCAAACCAATCATCGCTGTCTAGAACTTTAAAATATAGACCAGTAGCATTCTTAAGTCCTGTGTTTACTGCATCTCCGTGGCCGCCGTTTTCTTTATGAATCGCACGTATTATATTTGGATATTTTCTTTCATATTCATCAGCTATTACTGAAGTGTTATCCTTTGAACCATCATTAATAATTAAGATTTCTATATCCTCGCTTCCAATTAGCAGAGATTCTATAGCCTTATTCATATAAGCTGCTGAATTGTAGCAAGGAATTGCTATTGTTAGAATTTTCATTTATGCCTCCTGATTAAAAGAATGTATTGTTTTATTAATTTGTAAGCGTAAAGCAAATTGCCATGTCAGTTCCGAAAGTATAAGTCCTGCAAAAACATCAACTAAAACATGCTGTTTAGTTACTAAAGTTGAAATACATATCATTATTGCTGAAAATAATGAAAAATAGCGATACCATGATGGTATATCCTTAGAGTTTCTAATACCGATAAAACAGTTCCAGCTTACTAAAACATGAATAGATGGAAAAAGATTATTTGCAGCATCTATACTATATAAGAACTTAAGCATGTCCACAAATATGCCTGAAGAGGATATATCTGGTCTTATATTTGTTGTAGGATAAGCGATGTATATAATAGCGCATATTAGTTTTCCTGTTAAATCTGCTATGGCTAAACGATAGCACTGCTCTTTGCTTATGCGGCTGATTAATATATAGTTAACGATCCAAAAAAGATAACAGCCAAAATAAACAACAACAAAAATTGGAATTACCGGAATTTTATTATCTAAGTACGAGGTTAAATCATGAAAAATACGATTTTTATAAAATAGTCGTACCCCAGAATACACTGTAAAATTAACGATAACAACTAAAAGCAATGGAAGCACAGCGTATTTTGGTATAATGCTGGATATTCTTTTCATAAAGTGTTGTAAATCCCTTCAGATAAATTAATTAATATTTAGTTCGCTAAAATAGCGATTTACTAAATGAAGTTATGTAAAATGTAACACTATAAGTATAATGTTTTTTATGATAACCAGTCAATAACTTTTGATAATTGTAAAACCAGTTGAAACGGTGTGATGGTTTGAGTAGTAAGGAGCTAACTCCTAGTTACCTCCTAGTACATAGGAGGAACTTCCATTATTCATAAAACTGCTTTTTTAATCTTGAAATGTGAAAGGTCCAAATGATTGAAAGAGCAGTTGCATTCTAGAGATACTTATATGAAACAAGTACAAAGCAGTATAATAAAAAATATATTAATCTCATAAAATGGAATATAAGGAAAGATTGTAGAATAATTAAAGAAGGAAATGTTTAAAGCATACTACAAAAGGAGTGGATGCAAAATGAAAACTTTAGGCAAAGCGCTGGCAGACAAAATTGCCACGATAATTATTATCATTATTATCCTTATTGCAGGATTTTTTGCAGTTAAACATTTTATACCAAATATTTTTGGTGCAACAACGTCAAGCCAATATAATATACCTGTTGAAAAAATCACTAAAGAGTCAAAACTTGTAGTTGCTGAAGCTGAATCAAAAACCACTGCAAAGCATACTTTTTCAAATGATGAAGTGAACAAATGGCCAGATTGGTCAAAAGGTATCATGAGCATAATTGTTGGACGCCAAGTGCAGGTAGAGGTCCCTATAAAAACAGAATTTAAATTAGACCTTGAAGGAATTACTAAAAATGACATGACCATTAAAGATAATATTTTAACTTTTAATAAACCACTCACCGTTGAAGTTGATTCACAACAAGATGGTAATATTAAGGCAATCAATGATGCAGGTATTATCGACCGAGTCATTGATGCCGCTACGGCAGGTGCAACAGCACAAGAATTTCTAAGTCAAAAAACACAAGAAACTATCGAAACAACTTCTGATAATGTGATGAATAGTAAAGATAGTCAAGAAAAAGTTCGTAAGTATGCAGAAGAAGAACTTGAAAACCTTTTGAATCTCGATTCTAAAGACCATATCAATGTAAGCTTAAAGACAAGTGACTTGAAATTTGTCAATGTAGATAAATAAAACTCTGAGATTTAGCATCCAGAATCACTAGGGAAGGTTCCTTTTGAATTCTGATCACTAATTTTAGGTAGATTTTGAATTTTGAGTATTTATGCTAAGATATATAGACAAAAGTACATAATGCGTAGTAAAATTGAATTAATGGAATATATTGTATTTATGAAACAAATATACTTTCATTTCTAAACTATCAAGAGTTAGGGTAGAGAGTTAGCTCGTTGACCCTATACCAACCTGCCTATAGGTAAGGTGGTTCTGCTAACAACGATAAGGAGGTTTATATTATGATTAAATATATCTTCTTATCTTCTTATCTTAGGATAAGAAGATTTTTTATTATTAATATTATTTATTAAAGTGAGGAGTGAAAATATGGATAAGAAAATAAAAGTAGTAACATTAGCTGAGGCAATTAAAGATATGACATCAGAAGAACTTGAAAGATTTAAAAAGGAGAGGTATGAGAAATTTATTAAACCGCTTATGGATATGAATATGAAAGAGTTGGAAAAGCTTAATGGAAAATAGATACTTGAGCAGCCAGATCCTAATAGTATAGATCTAATTGAAAAGTTAAGCTTTTTTTAGTGAAAAATAAACTTATAATTTTGATAATAGAAATAAAGATGTGTAATGTTTGTAAAATATGGTATAATTTGCTCATATCAATAGATGAGGTGAACAAAGGGATGGGATTATTTAATAGAATGAAAGAACCGGTTTTTCTTAAGGAAAACAGTGATGCAGAAGCACAATTAGAAAAGCTTAAAATCTTAGAACCACTACTAAATGCAGAAGGGCAAAATATAATAAAACAAGATATAAAATGCCTTGAATATGGAATTACAGGAGAAAAAAATATTTATTTTGAATTAAAGAATAGTCATTTGCCTATGTATATTTTACATGATATCTATCTTGAGGATGGAGACTTGAGCGCTCAGATAGATTATCTTGTTTTTACAAAGAAGATTTGCTTTATTATCGAATGTAAAAATCTATATGGAGACATTGAAATTAATAATGCTGGTGACTTTATTCGTACAATAGAATTTGGTGGAAGAAAGAAGAAAGAGGGTATATATTCGCCTATTACACAGAATCAAAGGCATTTAGAATTAATGAAAAAAATTAAGACAGACAAAAAGAATAATATTTTGACTAAATATATGGCTGGAAGATACTTTGAAGATTTAAATAAATCAGTAGTAGTTTTGGCTAATCCCAAGACAGTTCTTAATGCAAAGTTTGCAAAGAAAGAAGTAAAAGAGAAAGTTATCCGTGCCGATCAATTGGTCAAATATATAAAAGAAATGTACGAAAATTCTAAAGAACCAGCTGATTCAGAAGATAGAATGTTAGCTTGGGCACAATCATACTTAGATTTACATAAGAATGTTGAGAAAGATTACACTGGAAAATATCAACAATATAAAATTATAACACAAAAACCAAATAAAGAAGTACAAGTCTCTGTAGAACAGAGAAGTACTATAACATCAAGTGAAATTTCAGTGGAAGAAACGGATATTTTTAAAGAACTAAAGGAATATCGACTAGGTAAGAGTCGTGAAGAAAAAGTAAAACCTTACTTTATCTATAATGATAATCAATTAAAGGATTTAATTTCAAAGATGCCTAGAAACAAAGAAGATCTACAGATGGTTTCAGGGTTTGGTGAGATCAAGGCGAATAAGTATGGCGAAGATATATTAAAAATCATAAAGAAATATTGGAGTATTAAATAATAAATTTCAAGTCTAATAATATTTAATAATAAGTTTGTGAGCACTGGAGAAATCTGGTGCTTTTTATTTATAATTTTGTTGAGAAAAGAGGAAAATTCTAGGTAATTGTAGAAGTATAATAGTGTATAGATTTATAAACAAAGTTAATATTATGAAGCTAATGTCTATAATGAGAAGTTTAGAATTAATACTTCTAGGATAGTTCTCTAATAAATGTCTTGTTTAGGTTAGAAAAATTTATATATTACTATTCTTTATGCAAGAAATAGAGGAAGGTAAATTCATGAATAATGAGAACTAATACGTAAGCTTCTAGATAAAGTAATAATCTACTAATATAGAAAGAGTGAAATTTTATTAACTCTTGGAGGGGATAGTTATGAATGTAAGAGAAATGAAAGAATTATCTTCTAAGTTGAAATTACTCCAAAGTGCATGGGCTGAGAAGTTTCCTAATCGAGCACGTGGTGGACGTATAGCAATAGTAGGATTTAGATATCAATTTTATTCCTTTTTACACAATTTGGTTTATGAATGGCTTTCATATAGCACTGACGAGCGAAACAGTATTGAAAAGTTTTTAACAGTTATGGAATCACTATCTGATATTACTGCAATTACCAAAGATGGTGTTATTATTGCGACTCAGTCAAAGATAACGCTGAGAACATCTTCTTTAAACGATGCGTTAGAAGAGTTTAAGACAATACATAAAACAGCTAAAGAGGAATGCCACTTAGCATTAGGTGAATTAAAATATAGAATTTTATGCAGTAAAATTGAAGTTAATAATATTAATAAAGCTATTTTAAATTGGAAAAAAAAACAGCAAAGTTTAAATAATGAATATGATTTTACTGATTGTATTGAAGTTATATCAGAGTCATCCCCAGAAAATAGGTTATTAAGTTTACTTTCCAATCATTTAAAGTGCCAAGCTCCATTCAAATTGGTTCATAAATGGATTGGATTGATAATTAATGGAATAGATTCATATGAGACAATGGAACTGATAGGAAAACTCATCTGGGATGATTTATTAACTTTAATGCAAAGCAGCATAGAAATAAAAGATAATATTTATTTGTGGCAAGATATAGATGTTCCACCTGATGATATAAGTAAAGGTCCTGTTCTAATAGGACAACGTCCTAGCGTTTACCATTTAAGGAATGGATATTTTTCACCTCGTTCAAAATTATATGGCATCATAGAAGATAATTTGCTGTCGCTAATAGAATCATTGAGTTACAGCACTTCTGATAAAATTCCAATTTATTGGATTGGTGGAAGGTCGGGATCAGGGAAAAGTGTAGCATTACTTCATGTTCTATCAACTATACATGAAAAAGGATATGGTTCTGTAATTTGGGTAGGACATCAAACATCGTTATTAAGTGCTGCTGTTAAGTATGCCCTTGAATTAGATAATACTAGTGGTATTCAAATAATTGGTGTGGATGATCCATATGTAGTTGGAGTAGAAAATAACGTTGCACAGCATTGGGAAGAAGTATTTACTATTTTACATTCTTATCGTCAAAATGGGAATTATAAATCCTTACCTATTTTCATTGCTTGCGGTCCTACAGAACAAGCATATCTTTTTAAAGATGATTATTGTGAGTATTTGGAGTTTTATATAAAAGAGCTGCCTCAGGAATCTAATGAAGAACAATTATCTATAAAAAATTGGTATAAAGAACGTACAGGTAATGAGCCTCCCAATATTGATGATACAAATACATTAATGGTACAACAATTTTTTCAATGGGATAGGCATCAATCTATTATGGACTTTGCAAAACGTTTGCGAGATAGACTTATACTAGGAGACCAATCAAAAGTAATATATGGGCTTGTTTCTAGAATTTTATCATTAAATCGGTTATATATTGGATATGCGATTTCAGCCGTTAAGAATAATTTGACAATAGAGCAAAGAGAATTATTAGAGTGGCTGGAAAGGGACATACATTTAGGAGAACGTGAACAGCATGGTATGAATGGATATTGGTTATTGCATTCTCACTTAGCGAATGCTCTTTATCTTAATTGGTATGAAAATAAGCCTGCTGCTTATAGCGAACATTTAAAGGCAGCAATTTTAGATAGTATAACATATGGTTCTAGCCCAAATGAAAAGGCAGCTCCATTGTGGGCTGTATCAAGAGTATTTAGACAAACTCATAGAGATGATTTGCTCAAAAGAATAGATGAAAATACAGCTAAAAGTATATTAATAGATATATATGGTGTTATAATCAGCGAAAATACAACAATTGTTATTTCAATGCTGCCTGTATGGGTAGAGATATATTCTTTAAAGCCTGAGTTGAACCTTTCACCTTCTCCTATAGATATTGCAATTGAAGCTATAAAACCATGTTATATTGGAGAGACTGGCCTTAGGCTTCTTTGTCACAAAATTATGCAATATTATAATACATTTGATTTTGAAACTCAGCAAAGGATAGCGAGGGTCATTATTGAATTCCTAAGAGATACATATCATTGGAATGAATGGATTCATATAATTAAAAATGCTATAGTTGTATTAAAAGATAATAGATTGATACCAATTGTAATAAGCTATTTGTCAAGTAATTCTAATAATACTACAGCTGAACTCTTATATATATCCGCAAAAGAATGGCCAAATAATAAAGACATAATAAATATTACTATGGAGTCACTAAAAGATGCTCCATGCACATACTTCTGGGTTGAGATTGTAAGGGAGTGTATAAAGAACAGTAATCAAAAATTGAATAACAATATTATTGTCTGGCTTCAGCGACATAAAGATAATAGGCATTTATGTTTTGCTTTAAAAGAAGGTATTTCTAGATTTTACAATGAAATACATGATATTGTTATATACTGGTCGAGTTTATGGAATCATATAGACGTTGCTTCATTTGTTCTTGAGCCACTTCTTGATTACGAAAGTGATAATCAGAAAGTAATTGAATGGTGCTGTAATTGGCTAATCGCGGGTAATGGTGATAAAAGCTTTATGTTGGAAATTTTATTAAAAAATCGAGTTGCTTCTGAAGTGGTAGTTGAAATAGCAATAAACTGGTTAAACAGTGTTAGCCATCAAAATCCTTCATGGAATTTCGTATGGCAAGCACTAGAAAATGTTAATATTTCAGAGACAACTTCTTTAGACAAAGAGCTTCAATGGTTAAAAGAGAATAAAATAGATGATATTAAATGGCCATTCTTTTGGATTAATTTATCCAACAACAATCCATATGACAGCATGCTAATAGATCTAGGGACTAAGTGGTTAAAACAGCAAGATATGAGTCATCCATTATGGGGAAAAATATTTAGAAAGCTAATAGATATTTCACCTGGAGATATACAATTAACCGGTTTAGTACAAAATTGGCTTAAGCAAAAGGATATTAGTTATACTGCTTGGCCATATATATGGCAAAATTTTTATAGGAATGATTCTAGTAATCTAGAATTGAAAAATTTAGCAATAAGATGGTTAAAAGAGATAAATATAAGTCATTCAGCATGGTTAAGTGTTTGGAGTGCAATTATAAGGAATAATCCTGATGATATTGAAATATTTAATATAGGTATCAATTGGTTAAGAAAATTTGAAACTAATAATGAAAAATGGCGTAGTGTATGGGGAAAATTGTTTAATATATCTCCAGATAACGATGAACTATTACATTTTGGAGAGAATTGGCTAAAAAGTGTAAATTACAATACTACTGGCTGGTACCATGTATGGAAAAAAATGTATAAAAATAGTTTTACAGTTAAAGATAGCATTCTTGAGATAGGTAAGATTTGGTTAACAAAAGTTAATCAGGAAAATGAAGGGTGGGTAGATATCTGGGATTCGGTGTATAAATCAGACTTATCCAATATACGTTTGTTTAATATGGGAATTAATTTTTTGAGAAGTGTTTCTACGGAGAATGGAACTTGGAGCAATATGTGGTTATTGTTAATAAAAGCTAAACCAGAGGATGAAAACTTGTTTATGATCGGTTTTGAATGGATTAATAAGACTAATAGAATGCAACATGGAGCATGGCGTAACATTTGGGTGTCATTAACTAAATCTAAACCTTCAAATAGTGATTTATATAAGATAGGTATTAGATGGGTTAATTTAATGGATTTAACAAATCCATCCTGGCAGTACATTTGGATGCGATTGTTTGATTTAAAAAATATGAACTCAAAAGAGTTAAATTTAGGACTAGAATGGTTAAAGTTGAAAATCAATGTCCTAGGTGCCTGGCCTGAAGTTTTTTTAAGAGTCAAAAAATCTGAAACATATAACACTAATTTAAGAAGCTTGGGAAGAGAATGGTTAAGTCAAGTACCACAGAATACTAATTCATGGTCAAAAGTATGGTTAGAGATTATTAAACTTGAGCCTCATGATAAAAAACTTTTAGAATTAGGATATATATGGTTAAAAAAGACTAACAAATGTGTCCAAAATTGGCCAATTATATGGAGTATACTAGCACCGTTCTACAAAAATGATACTTATCTCTTTGAACTAGCATTGGATTGGACTTCAGAATATACAGATGAGCATCCATATTGGGAGAAAATATATAATATATTAGATGAAACAACCTCTGGAAAGTAGTAAAGGAATACTAAGATTCTGATGAGAAGAAAATTACTTTCTTTCAGAAATACGGTTTTTATCAAGATATGTTTGGAGATCATCCTGATGTAATGGATTATAGCTATCAATACTATAAAGATAAAAAGAAGAAAAAGTAGATTTGAATAGGAAGTCCAATTTGTCTGTAAACGGAAATACAAAACAAAGCAAGGCACCCTACGTTGTAATTCCGTAGAGTGCCTCATTTATTTTCAGACTTATTCTTCAACATTCTCAGTCACATCGAAATTGAATTCCACTGTGAATTTGTATACGTGGTTGTTAATTCTTTCAATCATCTTTCTTACCCGTTTTAGGGACAATAAAAGAGATAAATCTAGAGGCTTGGATCGACCTCAGAAGCTCGACTTCAAATTGATGAGTTGGACCTTGAATAAGGCAATGTCTAATAAAGCACACAATGTGGCAATATTTGATTAATGTTGAAAAGAAACATCATATTACAATTACTAGACTTATTTTATCGAAAATTGTTGGTTATTATTTAGAGAAAATGCTATAAATTTGTATATAAATAACTGAAAATATGGGAAGTACTAACACTATTTTAACAATAGTACATTCGAAGTATTAGATAGAAGCAAAAACTAATCCATATTTTAATATATTTTAGAAAAAAATGAAGGGAATTTACTGACAGTGTAGAATTATTATTATATCTATAAATCACTTAAGGCTTTATCACGAAATAATGTCTTAAGTAATAGGTTTTATAAGTGGGGACTAATGATTTATTAGATTGGAGGAGATTATCATCTTTTTTTTCTTTTTTGATACTATATACACTAATCCATTAGTTCAGAGAGCATTTTATTTAACCTGTGGAGATAAGTTAATTTCTGACGGGTACTGTGACATGAATAGTTATATATATAATAAATCAAATAAAGAGTCTATGTACCATATGTTAAAAGATATTGATTCTCCGATTGCAGAGCTATATAAGGGGAGTTATCCAAAAGGAAATGAAATTAGTAATTTTCTAAGCACATTTTTAAGTTCTCAAGTTATGAAAAATTATGTTATAGCTGATAATATGAAATTACTTGAAGCACAAGCTTTATTAAATTGGATCTATAAAACATTTCGAACTACCGATGAACGTTTAGAAGCTACTACGGAACTTGCAGAATTGCTAAAAGAGAAGTATAAATTGGAAGGCGAAATAAGGGTTGCTCAAGGTATTGCTTACTTAAGTTCTCAAGTGGAACTGAATTTTATATCTTCGATTAATGAATTTTGTTACATGATCGAAGATATTCATAAGCTTGGGAAAAGTATATTCTATAGGGGACATTCAGAAGCGAATTATATTTTGATTCCATCTTTAATGCGCAGACAAAGCTGGCTTCAAAATGAAAGAAAAATGTATAATGAAATACTAATTAAGTCTCCTGAAAGCTTTAGGGAAATGAAACACCATCTTGATTATCTTGTAGAAATGCAACATTACGGATTGCCTACAAGATTGTTGGATATTACAACAAATCCTCTAGTAGCACTTTATTTTGCTTGTGAGTATCATCCTAATTTATTTGGAGAAATCGTAGTTTTTTCTGTTGAAGACTGTGATATTAAGTACCACAAGAGTGATACTGTATCAATATTAGCAAGTCTCCCTATGTTTGAATATGAAAAACAACAAGAAATATATAGATATGCTACAGATAAACTTTTATCAACAGAAGAATTTAATGAAAAGGTACATCATTTATTGCATGAGATAAGATCCGAAAAACCTGAATTTAAGGATGAAATTTTGCAAGAAGATTTGCTAAGAAATCTAGTCGTATTACCAGTTAAAAATAATAATAGAATTTTAAAACAAGATGGAGCTTTTATAATTTGTGGATTATCAGAAGACTATAAACATCTTGATATAAATAAATTAAGATATGAAGGCTCTAATGGGAAGAAGCAAATATTTTTAATAAATAATAAACAGAAACTACTTGATTTATTAAATGCTTTCTCAATAAATAAAGCAGCTCTTTTTCCAGAAATTGATGATGTTGCTGATTATATTAGAAGTAAATATTGATATTATGAGAACGTATCTTGATTAAAATTATGTAGAGTTTATAGTTAATAAAAAGGTTAGCATGGAGCATGAATTTACTGCGTTAGAAAGCCATCTGAAATGTATAAGTAGAATTTCAGATGGCCTTATTTGTATGTCAATTTTAGCAGGAGTTGTAATTTATATGTAGAATTAAGTAATAAATAAGTTTTATTAGTAATGAACTTAATTCTTTCTATTAATAAATTCTATAATGTAAAGGGAGGTCAAAACATGGATATAAATTTTCTAGTATCAACTTTTGAACAAGATTTCAAAGATGAAGATTATGGAAAAAAGGAACAATTGAGAAGACAATTTGTAGAAAAGTTTCCACTGGAGAGTATTAAGAATATGGATTTAGAAGATTATGCTTTGGGGAGAAAAGCAGATAATCTATGCTGGTGGATAGAGTACAACACTGTAGAACTTGGCAGCATAAAAGGCGGCTCAGCTCACAAGCATAAAATATTCTATAGCGCTAAGGTTAAGCAATGGGTGTTTCCTAAAGAATTTAGTAACGAAACTGAAGCATGGCTTAAGCTTAGAGAGGAACTTTATACCTTTCTTAAAAACTTTGAAGCTAATGGCATTTTTCAGGTTGATCAAAGCAGCATGATCTATTCTATGAATATGGTAAGAGCTAAACTCTTATATATGTATTTTCCAGATAAGCTGCTTCCTATATATAGTACTGACCATCTTCAGAGAATTTTAGAATTCTTTGGCCATAGCAAAGATACTATTAAAAATTGGGATGTTATAAAATGCAATATGGAATTGAAAAACATTTTAGACAGTAATGAAGCTTTTAAGGGGTGGAATTCCTTTAAGTTTATGTGGTTTGTATATCTTACAGTAATACATAGCTCAAAGATATACAAGATTGCACCTGGAGATAACGCAAGGTTATGGCAGGAATGTTTTGATAATGGCTTCATATGTCTTGGCTGGGATGAAGTAGGGGATATGAGAAACTATGCAGATTATGATGAATTTAGGCATAGCTTCGAACAGTTATATCCAGACTATGATAAGAGCAAGGTTACTCAGAAATCCAATGAAATGTGGACCTTCTTTAACTTAAATGCAGGCGATATTATTGTTGCAAATAGAGGTACAAGTTATGTTGAAGGTGTTGGTGAGGTTAGTGAAAAGGGATATGTGTATGATGCAGCTAGAAATGAATTTAAACATATAGTGTATGTGAATTGGAGAAAGGATTTTAAACCAAAAGAAATATCACCTCAGAGCTACTGGGCCTTCAGAACAGTATATAATATCAGCGATAAGCTTTATAAAGATATTATTGATGAAGATAATATAACTGAAACGGAACCACAAATACCTACTCCACCGGTTATAATTGACAAGAAACCAGAAAAAGAAATTTTTACAGAGGCTGAAGAGAGGTTCTTTCTACAGATAGATAAAAACCTTCTAAGAAAGGGAAATATAATACTTTATGGGCCTCCTGGAACTGGTAAAACCTTTTTAAGTAGTAAGTATTTAAGATGGAAAAGCCATAATACAGGCAGAAAGACTGAAAAGGAAATGTGCACCTTTCACCCTTCCTTTAATTACGAGGACTTTATTGAGGGATACAAGCCTACTAACAATAGTAAGGGTGAAATGAGCTTTAAGCTTAAAAACGGTATATTTAAAGAGCTATGTCTTAGGGCTAATAATAATCAAGAATGCGATTATTATTTAATCATTGATGAAATAAATAGAGGCAATGTTGAGAAGGTATTTGGTGAAATGATTACCTTAATAGAGGGAGATAAAAGGGGTATGAATCTAACACTTTCTCAAAGCGGAGAGTCTTTTAGTGTGCCTACAAATGTTTATATCATTGGAACTATGAATACTACAGACAGAAGTATAAAAATGCTCGATGCAGCTCTAAGAAGGCGTTTTGCCTTTATAGAATGTATGCCTGACTATGAATTAATAAATAAGCCTATTGATAGTTTGGGTTTGTCACCTAAGGACATACTTATGAAAATTAATACTAGGCTTAGGGAACTAGAAGACAGGGAGAAGCAGATTGGCCACGCATATTTTATGAAAAAAGGAAATCAAATAGAAAGTTTAAGTGAGCTTAAAGAAGTTTTCATTTATGATATAATTCCACTAATATCAGAGTACTGCTTCAACAATTACAGCAGCATGAGTGAAATTATTGGAGAAAAATTCATAGATGAAGATAGTGAAGAATTAAAATATGAATTGCTGTATGGTAATGATGATTACTTCACATCTGAAATAGTTAATAAGTTTGGTGGGAAAAATGATTAATCTAATCGAGTATGGTCAGGAAGGTTTAATTGAAAAGCAATATCTTGATGATGAGGATCGCATGCATCTCAGCAGACTACAGTATGAAGATATTAAAAAAGGTGAATGCAGGTATTACCTTAGAGAAGATTATAATGGGATTTATATAAAACCACTAAACTATATTGGAACTATTCAATTAAGTAAAGAAAGAATTAATATTTACCCCAGATTTGACCATGATTTCTCAAGGCTAATACAGTTAATTCTTTTTACAAAAGATGTTAAGTATAAGAGCTTTAAGCAAAATTTAAGCATTAATAAATCAAAAGAAGATTTATATGAAATAATTATTAGCCTGTTACTAGAAGAAGTTTTCAATATAATTAAAGGCGGTATCTTTAGAGAATATGTGAGTTTCAATGAGAACCTAAAGGTTATAAGAGGGAGAATAGATTTTAAAAACCAGCTTACTAAAAATTTCTTAAGAGGAGATAGCATCTTTTGTAATTATGAGGAACTAAATACAAATGTATTAGAGAATCAAATAATACACAAAGCACTTAATATTGCTGCTAAAATAACTACAGATAATAATAATAGGAAGAAAATAAAGAATTATGCTAGCTTGTTTAAAGAGATTTGTGAGGAATATAGAGGGGAGAAGGTTCCAGAAATAAGCTATAATAGATTAAACTCGGAGTATAAAGAAGTTCATTATTATTCCAAGCTGTTAATTGAAAGTATTGGAATTGGAGACTTATATAAGGCTGGTGAGCATAATAGCAGATATTCCTTGCTTATTGATATGAATGAACTATTTGAAGGCTTTGTTGCTGCTTTAACTGCTAAATATCTAGTGAGCAGCTATGAAGTAAAACCTCAGTTTGAAGTAGGAAATGCTATATTAAATTATAAAAATGGTACTTATAGAAAAATAAAGCCTGACATTATACTAAGAAGTAAAAATGATGAAGAAGTAATAGTTATAGATACTAAAAATAAAGCTTACGGCTATCATCATGTATACAATGAGGATATCTATCAGTTGACCTTTTACGGATTATATTTTTATAATATGTTTAAAAGTAAAGCAAATATATTTATTATTTATCCTCAATATGAAAATAATGATGACATTTTCCAGAAAATATTTATCAATACTCTAGAGTGCAATATAGTCAAGCCTTGTATTAATGTAAGAGCAATCAATATAAATGATTATTTAAACTTAATAAATGAAGGGATTAAAAGCAGAGATATTATTAAGGATAAACTATTAAATCTATTTAATCAAAATATTTAATAAAGGAGTTAAATTATGTTTGACAAGCCTTTTGAATTACCTTTCGAGCTTAGAGGTAAGAAAATAAAGTCTGAAAAGATTATACCAACAGTATATAATGTGAAAAATATGATAGGGAAGCTAGATGAAAATGGTGGCGATTATAGTAAGCTTAAGCCATGGGAACAAAGATCCTATAAGCACTATAACTTTGAAAAAATACATAAGGAAATGTTAACTGCAGATGAACGAAAAAGAATTCAAATATTACGAGAGCACATCTTAAATAGCAGCTTTGATAAGCTTGGAGCCAGTCCATTTGATATATACATAGTGGCTTATGTATCTGAAAACATTGATACTGGTCGAGATGCATTTATTGAATATTGTTTAAACAATGGAATGGCTGGTACTTATAACTCAGCAAATGCTATTTATATGGTGGGTAAAGGTGATGGAGTTTATCTAAGAATATTAAATGATGACGGGACAGTTAGAGACTGGGAGTTCATGAATAGGTGGGTGAATGGTTAAAAGAGAATTAAGTTAAGGAGGGCTATCATGAATTTTAAAGATATTTATGATCTTTCGTCTAGTCAGTTTGAAAAACTGATATGCCAAGTGCTTTTACAACAAGGGTATATTGTAAATCCTATTGAATTAGGAGAAGATGTTGGAATAGATATTATAGCGAACAAAGGTAGTATAAAGTTAGGAATACAAGTAAAAAAATATATAAAACGAAAGGTCAATTTAGAGACTATTTATCATACATATGGAGCTGCAGCATTTTATGACTGTACTAACTCCGCTATTGTGACTTTGGGTGAATTAACAGAAAACGCAAGTAAGGCTGCAGAAAAGCTTGAAGTTGAAATATGGGGTAAGGAATTTGTTTTAAATTGTGATGAATCACTATTAAGTAAGGTGGACCTTGAAAGGAATAAGTTAAAATACGAGAAATTAGATTGGTTTGATGATATTTGGGAAAATTATATTATGAATCTTAAAGGAAGAGACTTACCACATATTAGTAGGAAATCAATAATAAGAATAATCGATGTAAATAGAGAGGGAATTACCATAATTAACTCTAACGGGAAAGAAAGACACTTTGATATTGAAAGATTTAGAGAAATTTTAATAAAGCTAAAAAACAACGGTAGTATTTCTAGCGCTGAAGTAAGCGATGACTATAGAAGAAGGGGAGCTTCAGCAATTTGCGCAGTTATAGCAGCAATACCGAATGTGAAAATAAATAAAATAAATAACGGCACTGTATTGATCTGGGAACAAGTTTTATAAAATAAGCAAGTAGGCTCTAGATTGGCCAGCAAAGTATTAATATAGACTTTTGACTGGTCATTTCTATATGCTTTTAATAGTTATATTATCAAAGGTTACGGTTTCTACATTATAGAATCTCTATTTCATATGGGTGTTCAAAGTTAATGCCTTCTGCTAAAGATAGAACACCTTCCCAGTGTTTAAATCAGAAGTTTTTTGAATAAATTACATCTTCATAATCTCCATGTCCAAACCAAGGCTCTATGCATAGGAAAGATCCATTTGGGTATTTTGTCCATATGCCAAGGTAAGGGAAACCTTTAAAGCTAGATTTTACAGCCTTAAGCCACTTCAAATATAGAACCTCTTGCGAAACCATGATTGCCAAAGGTAGTTTAACAATATATATATGATATAATATATATATGGATACATTTCAAAATTACGGAATAAAGAGATAAAACTAGAAAATAAGATATGAGGATGTATTATATTATGAGTAATAAAGTATCAGGAGTGAAGTATTTGAAATCATTAAGAAGAGGTATTATGGTAATTTGCTCTCTTTTATTAATCCCTTTGATAATTACAGGCTTTCCAAAGGGAAAGTACTTTAATGATGAATTAAAAACATTAGTTAAGAACGGAAAAGCAGAAGTAATAGAGGTTAATAAGAAAATTCCCATAGATAATGATACTATCTATATTGAAAGAATTATTAATACAGATACTCAAACAATTTTAAGGTATAAGATTGTAGAAGAACCTGGGTGGAGTTTCCCAAGCAACGTATTGCTATTATATGCTGATGCAGGAAATAAACACCAAGGTGGTGGTTCATCAAGTGGAAAATTTTGGGGAGAAGATGGAATTATTAACTATGAGAGAATAAGCAAGGCGACAAAAGAAATAACCATTAGATTAGAATGGTATGATAGGGTTGGAGAGGTAGTTATCCCTGTTGATAAAGGGGGTAGCAAATAATGAAATTAAATGAAAAGTCCAAAGCTATAATTGAATGGATAGTAGCAGTCATTTTAGTAGTGGCCTGTTGTTATTATTATGTACTAAACTATAAAAGTTTTACTCCTCTTCAGGCTTTTAAAAACTCTGAAAGAACAATGAATTATGGACCTTCTGAAATAATTAAAGAATTAAATAAAGACAATGTAAAAATTTATTTAGCTAAATATAAAAATTGGTTTTCCGCTCAGGCTTTTGAACGAAATTTAATTACATGGAAATTTGCAGGAGGTAGTGTTGCAGGAACTCCTATTAATTTTAATGAAAAGATTACTTACACTTGGAGCGGTGCTGCAGTAAAAGACAATAAATTTCTATGGAACTTATATGGATATGTCAATGATATAAATATTACTAAAGTTAGCCTTCAAGTTAAGAAAGGCAATACGACAGAATCCCTTGAATATCAGCTAGATAAGAATAATATGTTTATATTCTCTTGGTTTGATAGTAATAGTGGGCAATCTACTTTTACTAAAATTATTGGAATGGACAAAGATAATAAAGTAGTTTATGAATATAAGTTTCCAGGAGGCGGAGAATAAAAACGTATAGATTAATCTAAATATGTATAGGTATTTTATTGTATAGAAAACGCCAATGATTTTTCTTGAAATTATTGGCGTTATTAAGTATTCTAGTTTTTCGAAACATAGAGTAGTGCTTTCATTAATTGCATTATAAAAAAAGTAAGTAAAGATTATGCTAGCACTAATATAAATAATTTATCATATGTATATAATCTTTCGACTATATACACACAAATCACTACCTATAATAATGGTTTGCTCCACCATATAACATATTTACACGACATGTTATAACCTCACGGCTATAATACATCATTACAACACCTTATATGATGTTATTTCGACCCAATATAATAAGTTGGAATATTATTATGATAAAAGCTTTAGCTTCGACCATAATAATACTTTTCCTAACTATATAGAATCTTAACATATGTATAAATATTCTTATTCCTAAGAATTATTGATACATATGCTCCCACATATAAAAGCTCCAGGAGCATTTATATATTTTGTTATAATCTTTATTTACTTTCTGATATTATCTTAAACAATATGAATTTTAAAATACTAGTAATTTTTACCATAGATTTAATAATTAAAATTTATTTTATAGTGGGAATTACTTTTTAGATAAAACTTTTAAGGCCTACTCGGAGATTTTTTGACACTTAAGTTCGATAGATACCCCTTTTAATTATCTAACCTCAAAAGTGTTTTAATTAACATAAACAGCGGTAACTTACATAACTTTGTATTTAATTGAAGGAAATTACATATATGTGAAGAATATAAATATATAATATTAATTATGTATAATTAGGAGCCAAAAATGAACACTGAAAACACTTTAATCCTAATAAAAAACAATAAAACCAACCAATTTGAAGATAAGACCTCTGAAATAGGAAATCTTAATTTTTTAAATTCTCAAGTAGCAGTAACTTTCACATCTTCAAATAAAACCTATAACTACAAATCTGTAAATATACGTATTCTTAAAGATCCCAAATTAATTAACTTAGAACAAAGGATTTTATTGATAGAGGGTTTTCCAATAAAGAGTTCTTCAAAAGTACTTGATTTTGGAGAGTATATAAAAGTAATTGAGGAAAGCGGTAGATCAGAAGCTTATCATAAATCAAAGGTAAGTTTTGAAAATTCCTGTCTTAATGATAAACAGCCTAAGATTATATTTAACTATTTAAAAGAGCTGTCTTCATATGTAAGTGTTATGGAAGATGGCAGAACCATGCTTGCTGAGCAGTATGGAAAAATATCTAAAATAAGTGAAAAAAGTGTGCTTGCTGCTTACTTATCAAGAGAGGATATTAGAAAGAAAAGCTTTAAGGATACCCTTATATTTCCTTTTGGATTCAACCTTAGTCAAAAGAAAGCTGTAATAACTGCCTTAGAGAATTCAATAAGTATCATAGAAGGACCGCCGGGAACAGGTAAGACACAAACTATATTAAACATTATTGCAAATGCTGTAGCTAAAGGAAAAACTGTTGGTATAGTATCGGGTAATAATTCTGCAACCTCCAATGTCCAGGAGAAGCTGGAGAAGAATGGCTATGGCTTTATAACTTCCTTACTTGGTAATACAAAAAATAAAGCTGACTTTTTTGAAAATAAACAAAGTAAAATTCCTAATATTGAAAACTGGTATATAGAGAAGGAGAAAGTAAAAACTCTATCAGAGCAACTTAATACTACTTCAATGACTTTAAATGATCTTTTAGAAAAACAAAACGAAATTGCAAAGCTTAAAGAAGAACTTTCAAAACTAGAAGTAGAACAAAGCTATTTTGAAAATAATTTTAATGATAGTTACATTCCAGCTTCACGGTTTTCTTTTCATAGAAGGTGGACTACTCAGTCAATATTGGAATTTCTTACATACTTAGAAAAAACTATAGATATAAATAGTAATAGAAAGATATTAACTAGGGTTTACTTGATTTATAAGTATGGTATTTATAAATTTAAGCTTTATGAAAATAATATGACAAATATAATTTCCTCACTTAAAAGAGATTATTATATAAGTGCCATTGATGAAAGAAAGAAGAGAATAGCACTTTTAGAATTAAGACTTGAGGGTAAAAGTTTTAAAGAACTTATGGAAAAGTATACAGATATATCGGCAAAGCTTTTTAAAGCAGCCTTATTTAACAAATATTCAATAAAAAATAGAGAGAATTTTACAATCAAAAGCTATAAAGCTAGGTTTAAAGAATTTATAAATGAGTATCCAGTTATATTAAGTACTACTCATTCAATACTAAATAGTGTTACAGAAAACTACTTGTTTGATTATATAATAATTGATGAGTCCTCACAGGTAGATTTGGTTACTGCCTCTTTAGCACTAGCCTGCTGTAAAAATGTTGTTATAGTTGGCGATGTAAAGCAGCTGCCTCAAATTGTGCCCTCAGAACTTGAAAAGATAAGTGATGAGCATTTTTATAAAGCTAATATACCTAATGTATATAATTATAGTGAGCACAGCATAATAGCTTCCCTAATGAAGCTATATAAGGAAGCATTGCCGAAAACTTTGCTTAGTGAGCATTATAGATGCCATCCCAAAATAATAGGCTTTTGTAACGAGAAGTTTTATAACAATGAACTTATTGTTATGACAGAGGAAACTCCAGAAGATACTCCTTTAAAACTTTATAAAACTGCTCCAGGAAATCATGCTCGCAGAATAGATATTGGTAATCAAAAGGGTTGGTATAATCTAAGGCAAATAGAAGTCATTAAAGATGAGATTTTAAGCAAAAACAAGAATACATATAAGGATCCAAGTAAGATTGGTATTATTTGCCCTTACAGAAATCAGGTTAATGAAACTAATAGACTTATAGGAAAGGAAGAATTAGAAGTAGATACAGTTCATAAATTTCAGGGTAGGGAAAAAGATACTATTATTTTTACAACTGTGGCAAATGATATTAATCCTTTTATTGATGATGCAAATCTTATAAATGTAGCAGTTTCTCGTGCTGTTAAAGAATTTATTGTAGTAACTTCTAATAAGGTATTTAAGCAGCATGGGACTAATATTGGAGATCTTATTAGATATATAGAATATAATTCCTTTGATAATGCAATAATTGAAAGCCAAAAAATATCCGTATTTGATTTACTCTATAGTGAATACTCTGGGAAACTTTTAAAATATATGAACTCAAAAAAGCATGTTTCTGAATATCAGTCTGAAAATTTAATGTACAGAGTTATAGATGATGCGTTGAGTCTTTCTGAATTCAGCTCATTTAAATGTGTTATACATGTACCTTTAAACTCAATAGTTAAGGACACTTCAAGATTAAGCAGTGATGAATGTAACTTTGCACAAAATCCTTGGTCACACGTGGATTTTCTAATATTCAATAAACAAGATAAGGAACCAGTGCTTGCAGTTGAGGTTGATGGTCATGAATTTCATAGAAATAATGAGAAACAGTTAGTTAGAGATAAATTAAAGGATGAAATATTAGAGAAAGTAAATTTACCCATATTAAGAATAGCTACCAATGAGAGTGGTGAAAAAGAAAAATTAATTGAAATGCTTAATAAGGTAGTTAAAATGTCAGTATATACAATAGAAAATACTTAAATTTAAGTTAGTTTGTAATTTTCTTATTGTTTTTTGCGGCGAGAGAGCAGATTGGATGTAGCGAATAATTTTAATTAAAGGAGGTCTAAGATAAAATGTTAATTGTTTATGAATCAAAAACAGGTTTTACAAAGAGGTATGCCGATATGCTCGCTGCAAAGACGGGACTAAAGGTTTTTAGGGTAAAAGAATTATCAAAGGTTAGTCAAGACGAAGAAATTATTTTTCTCGGCTGGATGAAAGTCGGGAAGATACAGGGTCTTGATAAACTGCGAAAATATAACGTTAAAGCTATATGTGGATCGGGCACCGGACGAACCGCTGAGCCCAATACCGAAGCGGTTATCGCAAAGAATAGGATTAAGGTCATACCATTTTTCTATCTGCGTGGCGGATGTTTCCCTTTAAAAGAGTTAAAAGGTATGAATAAAATCATGCTGTCCATGTTTTTAAAGATGCTTAAAGCCGCAAGGACAAAGATGAAAAGCTCGAAGAAGCCATCTCTATTATTGAAAATGGTTTTGACGGAGTGAAAGGGGAAAATCTCAAGTCTGTTCTGGAATGGCTGAACACAAGGTAAAGGAGGTCTTTTTATGAAAAATGTAGTAATAACTGGTAGTACACGTGGTATTGGGCTTTCTATGGCAATGGAGTTTCTGAGAGCCGGGTGTAATGTTACGCTAGCAGGCAGGGGTGAAGCATTACCTAAGGACACCAGCGCTTCACTGTCTCTTTATAAGGGAAAATATATCTATGTTCCATGCAACGTCCAGAAAAAGGGAAGCCTGCAAAATCTATGGAACGCTTCTTTGGTGCAGTGGAACTCAATAGATATATGGATTAATAACGCCGGGCAAAACACGCCACACAAGTTTTCTTGGGAAACGGGTGAAACTTACACTGAGAACATTATTCAAACCAATATTATCGGCATGATTTACGGTTCACAGATTGCTGCAACGGGAATGCTAAAACAGGGGCATGGTGCGATATACAGCATGGAGGGCCTTGGCTCAAACAACATGATACAGCTCAAAACAATACTATACGGTACTACCAAGCATGCATTAACGTACTTTATGAAAGGGCTTGCAAAGGAACTGGATGGAACAGGTGTAATAGCTGGGCGTTTATCTCCGGGCATGATGCTCACTGATTTCATCACAAAAACACCGGACGGAGAACAGTCAGAAGTCATCTCGGATGAAAAGTTTAAAAAATTGTTTAATATATTGGCAGACAAACCTGAAACGGTTGCAAAATTCTTCATACCAAGAATACTTAGGAACACCAAAAATGACGCTCAAATAGCTTGGTTAACAAATAGAAAGGCGGCATGGCGGTTTATGACTGCAGGCTTGCGCAAGAACAGGCTGATTTAGAAATAGAGACCTAATAACCAAACAAATAAGCGAAGCACAACCCGCATATAATAATACGGGGGTGAATGTTTTAAATGAAAAAGATAAACTGGTTCCAACTTCTTGTTATTGTACTTATTACAGAGCTAATAGGTGTTCTAAGCAGCTTGTTTTCAGGCAACACAGGGCAAATCTATACATCGCTAGTGAAACCTACCTTATCGCCGCCGGGATGGATTTTCGGCGTCATTTGGCCCATACTTTATCTACTGATGGGGATTGCAGTATATATGATTTATCAATCGCCAGATACACTTGATCGCAAAGAAGCAATCACTTTATATTGGGTACAGTTGTTTGTTAATTTCCTCTGGCCGGTAGTATTTTTCCGCTTAGGGTGGCATTGGATATCTGTCTTAGTTATTCTTATACTGGATGTTTTGGTTTTCATGACTACCATAAAGTTTTACAAGATTAATAAAGTGGCTGGATATCTGTTGATTCCTTATCTGCTTTGGATTCTTTTTGCTACATATTTGAATATTGGAATTGCAATATTGAACTAATGCAAAATGGCACCCTACGTCAATTTAATAGAGTGCCTTACTCGTTTTTTGTGGTTATCCTTCCGCAGCCACCGATACGCCGGGCTTGAATTCCACGGTGAATATTAGAGAAACTGTTTTAATTGCTGAACATTATCCTCTTCAAACTTAAGCAATTTTTCCATCAGTTTTATAATATCTTCTTCTGCGTCCTTATACTTTTTAAGCTTTTTAACTGCATCAATAATACCCATGTTACTTCCAATGATTAGCATTTCGGAAATATGTGAGGGTGTTTTATCGGTCATAGTTTGCATATTAATCATCAAATAAGTTTTTATTTTATCCAATGCGTTAATACCTTTTTCATCTTGCCCATTTTCATTAAGTGCTTTTTGGGCGGCTAAATGTATTTGCTTATATTCGTTAAATTGAGACTCTAAATACTTTTTAAAGTTCTCATCTTTAACTATATCCATCAATTGTTTGATTGTGTCCACTCCCATTTGTGAGTTTTGAAAAACGAAGTTTAATAATTCGGTATTTCCATTCATATTCATCACGCTCCTCGGATATTAGTATATCCAGGTAAGGTTAATATAATAAGATTACTAAAGCACCAAAATTCCTCTATTATCATAAACACTTCGACCTGCATCGCAGCTTGTGCAGCTGCAGCAGCAATCATAGAAAAGAAGGTTGACCTTCTTAAGCAAGAAATGTAGAGGTGCCTTAAGGTTTATACAAATAATTTAATATCTAACTATTTTTGCCTTTCCTAATTTCTGGGAGGGCTTAATTTTTCAAGTTTTATATTCCTTATATTATCCATTTACTAATCAACATTAAGAGACCTGTTTCATAGTATGGTATTGGTTAAAAATAAAAAGGAGAAAGGTTATGTACTACAGTCCATACTATAATAAAAGGATTGACGAAAATTACAGAGCTCAACAAATGAATTCCTACATTAGAATATTCCATGCTTCTCCTAATGCTCCTGCTGTAGATGTTTATGCTAATGGAAACATGCTTGTAAAGAATCTTTCTTATAAGAAAGTATCCGAATATTTGCCGGTTTCTGCAGGCACCTATAATATAAAGGTTTACCCTTCAGGAAATATGACGAACCCTGTTATCAATACAACTGTAAGTATTCCAGAAAATAGCATATTTAATGTGGCTGTAATAGGAACACTGCCTAATATTAGCTTATATCCTATCCCTGAACCTATAATGGGTCAAAAATTTGGTAGACCTTGCGTAAGATTTGTTCATCTTTCTCCAAACGCACCGGCAGTTGATATTTTACTAGCAGATGGTACTAAAGTGTTTAATAATGTTTCTTATAAAGGGATTACTGACTATGCATGTATTCCAGCAGGAACCTATACCTTTAAAGTAAATGTTGCCGGAACCGATAATACAGCTTTGACAGTTCCAAATGTTAGACTGAACGAGGATACCTTTTACACTATTTACGCTGTAGGCCTATTTGGACAATCTCCACCTTTAGAAGCTGTACTATTAACTGAACCAAGGCAACAAAATGAAGCGAATCCCGTTCCTACTATTTACTAAAGCTCTATTAAAATAAGTATCCACTTTAAAAGCCCCTATTGCAATTAATTGCATTAAGGGCTTTTAAATATGTCATAGGCAGCAATGATAGTAAATAAATGTTTAAATATTGTATACTTATTTTTATTTTAAATTATTTAGTTCTCTATAATTTGAGGCTTTATAGTTTGGTTATACAAAATGAGGTTTTAAAATATTGCTAATATTTGTGAAGGGAATCCTTATAAGAGGTATAGCAGACACCACAGGAGCAATTTCGTTGAATCTAGGATATATAACCAGAGCATTATTATCTAAATAGAAGGGTTGATCTTTTGCAATTCCTTTAAAATTGGCTGCGATACTCGGATAATTTGTTTGAAGCTGCTGCTTAGCAATTTTATTTAATGTGGCTAAATAATCAACTCCTTGCCTGAACAAATCTCCTAGGCTAATAGAGTTACCAGTTCTAAGATCATAGTTGTATGAGGTTCTTATATCATTATGTTTTCCACTAAAGTATTCCTGAAAAAAAATTGAGAAACTTAAGATGTAGTTTTTATTATAAGTTACTGAATAGGTTGTGGCAATTTGGAAGGGATCAGGTTGCTTTCCCTGTAATTTTAAAACTCTTGCATGCTCTTTTGCAGCGGCTTCCATCTGATTTTTAAATTCTAGAATATCATTTTTTACATTATTGTTGATATACGATAGGATTTGAGGATTTGCTGAGCCATGAAACACGGGTATTAAAAGATTTTCATTTATTTCACTACTTGAATTTTGTATATTCGTTGTTGTAACTGACACTGGGGGATCTAGTTTTCTAAAGCTATTATCGGCTTTATACATGGGATCAAGCCTATGGTATTTAATAGGACATAATGTTCTGTAATTAAGGAATGGGCAATACATTATAAAGGCCTCCTTTTATACTACTTATCAGATTATGATTGTTCTCTATTAAAAGTACCATTTGCATTTAATAAGTTATTAGTAAAGAGCATACTTCCAGCTGCTTCCTAGCACCCCAGGGTAGTTTCATTTGCGAGGCTGCTATTGCAGTTAAGAAATTAGGTGGACGGTAATAAGCTGGGTCTAGTGGCTCTAACTAGAATCGAAAGAAATATAGAATACATTTTATAGAAAAAGATGTATAAAAATAATTTAAATATATATTATTCTTATAGAAAAACTCTTGCTTGTATTGAGTGTATAAGCGGGAGTTTTTATTTTTAGAGGGGTTGGAGATATAAGCTTAACAGAAATTTACCTTTGGTTAAATTCCGGTTAAGCATTTGTAAAATTTTCTCACAAACACTGATTATATTTTCTTTAAATTATATAATGATTTTAATAGTTTCAAAGGATAATTCAAAGTTATTTTAAGGAGATGGAAAAATGGAAAAAATCATTAAAATAAAAGAGAGGTAGAAAAAGATGAAATTAAATAAAATGAAAGCAATTACACGGACAGAATACGGGTCATCTGATGTATTTAAACTGAAAGAAGTTGACGTGCCTTCTCCTAAGGATAATGAGATTTTAATAAGAGTATATGCAACAACTGTAAATAGAACAGATTGCGCAATACTTTCGGGAAAACCATTCATAATGAGATTTTTTACTGGGTTGTTAAAGCCAGATTCTACAATTACGGGAACGGATTTTGCCGGGCAAATTGAATTTGTGGGCAAAAGTGTAACAAATTTTAAAATCGGTGATAGGGTTTTTGGATTTAATGATACTGGGTTAGGATCTCATGCACAATATATGACGGTATCTGAAGATAAAGCAGTAGCTATAATACCGAATGAATTAACCTATGAGGAGGCTGCAGCTAGTCTTGAAGGTGCTCATTATGCTTATAACTGTATCAATAAAGTGAACCTTAGAAGCGGCCAAAAGGTTCTCGTTAATGGCGGAACGGGAGCAATTGGTTCATCACTTGTACAATTTCTAAAATACTTTGATACTTATGTTACTGCTGTAAGTAGTACAGAGAACATAGAATTAGTAAAATCTTTAGGTGCTGATAAAGTAATTGATTATACAAAAGAAGATTTTACTCAAGATACTCAAGAATATCATTTCATTTTTGATTCAGTCGGAAAAAGCTCATTTGCTAAATGCAAACCATTGTTGCAGCCAGATGGCGTTTATATATCAACAGAATTAGGTTATATGGCACAGAATCTTTTCTTAGCATTCATTACGTCTAAAATTTGTAGTAAAAAAGTCATATTTCCAGTTCCAACAGATATAAAGGGGACTATACTTTTTATTAAAGACTTAATTGAAAAACAAAGATTCAAGCCAGTGATAGATAGAAGATATCCGTTGGATAAAATCCATGAGGCATATAATTATGTTGCAACTGGTCAAAAAATAGGGAATGTTATCATAACTTTTTAATATAATTTTGTAAAATAGAATGAGTTTTAAATATTATAGTTGAGATTACAGTAACCTTCGAACAAACTACTCCAGTTCGCTTTGGCTTAAGAAGAGAGCTAAAGCACCCATGTGACCATAAGCGGCGTCTCGCTAAGGGTTCTTATCTTAAGGTAATAAGATTTTTATTTGAAAAAATAGGTATATATTATTAAGTATGCTATAATTGAATAAGCATTTTAAGCTGAATTAATTTTCAGTGTACTTAAGGGAGATATTAAATTTTGAATACGAATTTGACAGAGGGAAAGATTTTAAAGAAATTAATAATTTTAGCACTGCCTATTATGGGAACATCATTTATACAAATGGCCTACAATTTGGCGGACATGCTATGGGTTGGAATTTTAGGCTCAAGAGCTGTTACAGCTGTTGGAACTGCGGGATTTTTTACCTGGTTTGCCTTTGCTTTCATAACCATTCCGCAAATAGGTGCTGCAGTTGGAATAGCACAATCAGTAGGAAAGAAGGATGCAGAGGAAACTAAAAGCTATATAAGACATTCATTGCAGCTTACTGTGATTTTAGCACTGCTTTATGGTGTTTCTATATTCATATTTAGAAGACAGTTTATAGGTTTTTTTAATCTTAAGAGCGATGATATTATAAACAATGCATCAAGTTTTCTAGGGATAATATCACTTGGTATGGTGTTTTTCTTTTTGCCTCCTGTACTTACAGCTATTTTTAATGGACATGGAGACAGCAGGACGCCTTTTTTAATCAACACTATAGGGCTGGCAATTGCAATAACGCTGGACCCCTTCCTAATATTAGGAATAGGGCCTTTCCCAAGGCTTGAGGTTGCCGGAGCAGCTATTGCAACTATATTTGCCCAATTTGTTGCAACATCAATCTATATTTTTGTTATATTGAAAAGAACTAATTACTTTAAAGGAATTAATTTTCTACAAATACCAGACTGGAAACATATGAACAAGATAGTAACATTTGGATTGCCTGTATCGCTGCAAAGTGGAGCCTTTACGTTAATAGCTATGATAATTGCGAGAATACTTTCCAATTGGGGGCCTACACCTATTGCAGTGCAAAGTGTGGGTTCACAAATAGAGTCCATATCCTGGATGACCGCTGGAGGCTTTCAAACAGCTTTAGCCGCTTTTGTGGGTCAAAACTTTGGTGCGAAAAAGTGGGATAGAATTTATAAGGGATATTTTACAGCCATAGGCATTATTTCTGTTATAGGATTAATAACGTCAAGCCTCTTAATATTCTTACCTGGACCAATTTTCTCCATTTTTATACGGGAGAAGAATGTTGTAAAAGAAGGAATAGTATATCTTAGAATACTTGGGGTTTCACAATTTTTTATGTGCATAGAAATAACCACTGCAGGAGCTTTTAATGGACTTGGAATAACAGTACCGCCTTCACTAAATGGTATTGTTTTTAATACCTTGAGAATTCCAGGTGCATTATTATTATCAGCAGGAATGGGTTTGTCCGGGGTTTGGTGGAGCATAAGCCTCAGCAGTGTAATGAAAGGTATCATACTAACAAGTTGGTTTTTTATTTTTCTCAGCAGGCATCCCGAAATAGGGGAAAGAAAGATTTTTCCTTTTAGAAGATTGAGAACTTGATGAAGTAATGTAGTGGCTCGATAATATAATATAGTTCAACTAGCTTTCTTATATAAAAATTTGCATGAAAATTTTATTTTGCACAATAATCTTTTCGAAGCATGTAAACAAAAAATTGATCTTGGTAATGATAAGGAGAACCGTATTATTATTAATCACATTACAGTATTATATGAGGTGGATTTATGAATAGTAAATTTATGTCTTTCATTAAAAAAAGCATTGTTTATTGGATTTTTTTTAGCATAGCGTTTACGATTTATTTTTCATACTCTTTATCTGTGAAAAATTATATGGACATTGTTGCTATATTTTTAGTAATGTTAGTTATTTCAATTGGTGGAGGAATTGTTATTGAAGTTATTAATTTTTACCTCTTACGACCACTAATTGACAAGGCTAAAAAGAAAAATAGATAGTCAAATATAATCCATTGTTAAGTAGCCTGTGACCATTATGATCACGGGCATTTTATTGGCGTTTTTATTCCTTAAGTTGTATAAATGTAATGCTAACTTGTAAAAAGTAGCGTAGTACGTGGCTTTACCACAATTAATGATTATAGGTAAAAGATACCATATTAAATTTCTACCACATTCTAAATTTGTTATGAGTTTAAAAAGTTGATAGCTACAGTGGTTTATCTCGCAACTTTTAGTTTTGGAAGATGTAAATAGATAATAATATAAGGCTTAAATAGAGCGTTAAGCTCTTTTTTTCTGTAAAAAGAAGGAATTTCAATTTTTTTGTTGAAATAGTAAATTATTTGATAATTTATAGGTTAGGAGGATAATAATGAGCGATAAACAAAAGTTTTATAATAGTAATTGGTTTATTTGGACAGCTTTAATCTTGTTTGCACCTTTAGGTATTTTTTTAATGCGGAAAAATCATAAATTTACTAAAAAAATTAGAGCAATACCTTCTGGAATATTTGCCTTGTTGTTTTTTATTATAGTCTCAGGAGTTAGCTGCTCAAATAATAATTCTATTCAAACCTCAGCTGGTAAAAATGCAACTGGATCTAATGTAGAGAATTCAAAGAGTAATGAAACAAAAAATTCATCAGCTGCAGATGCTAAGACAAACAACGATTCTAAGCCTGTTTCTAATGAATCCTCAAATAACACAACATTAGTTAATGGACAACTCAAAGTACATTTTATTAATGTAGGACAAGCAGATAGTATATTGGTACAGCAGGGTAATTCATCTATGCTTATAGATGCTGGTAATACCGGAGATGCTCAAACTATTAAGACTTATTTAGATAGTCAAGGAGTAAAAGCTTTAGATGTTGTTGTAGGCACTCATGCACATGAAGATCATATTGGAAGTATGGATTATATAATAAATTCATTTAAAGTTGGAAAAGTATACTTCCCAAAGCAGACTGCAAATACAAAGACTTTTCAAGATTTTATAAGCGCCGTTAAAAATAAAGGACTTCAGCTTACTGCTCCGGTAGTAGGTAGTTCTTTTAAAATTGGTGATGCAACGGCTACTATTTTGGCACCCAACGGAAGTGCCTATGAAGATGCTAATGATTACTCTATAGTAATTAAGCTTACATATGGCAGTACATCTTTTCTTCTAACAGGAGATGCTGAAGCAACTTCTGAGAGTCAAATGTTATCTAAAGGATTAGATTTATCAGCAACTGTTTTAAAAGTAGGACATCATGGCAGTAAAACTTCTACTAGCCAAACCTTTTTAGACAAAGTAAGCCCAAAGTATGCTGTAATAAGTGTTGGTAAAGGTAATAGTTATGGGCATCCTACTCAAGAGACTCTAAATAGATTAAAAAACAAAGGTGTAGTTGTATATAGAACAGATGAAAATGGAACTGTTGTTGCGACAAGTGACGGGAAAAATGTAAGTTTCAATACTCAGCCAGGAAGCTATAATGGCATTGCATCAAGTTCTACCTCAAACTCTAGTAATAATCAAACTCCAGTAGTTGTAAAACCAACTCCGGCTCCAAAACCTGCTCCAAGTCAAAACAAAAGTGTTACAGTATATATAACAAATTCAGGGAAAAAATATCATGCAGCTGGTTGTAAATATTTGAGTAAAAGTAAAATTTCCATAAGTTTAGATGATGCAAAAGCTGGTGGTTATGGACCTTGTAGTGTCTGCCACCCACCTCAATAAGGAGTGATATAAATGAGAGTAATAATTGATAGGTTTGAAGGAAATTATGCTGTATGTGAAGAAGAAGACAGAACTATGATTGATATAGAGAAATCTAAACTACCTCCAGAGGCTAAAGAGGGAGATGTACTATCCATTTTAGATGATGTAATTACTATTGATATTATAGAAACAGAAAAGCGAAAGAAAATAATTAAAGAATTAACTAAAGACTTGTGGAATTGATTAAGGAGCTTTAAAAGCTCCTTTTTAAGTATTTCATTATTCTTTCTGTTAGGTTTATAACCTAATTCCCATCTGCGCCATGTATGAAGAAGACGATCATTTATTAATGCATATTTCAGAAATGTTTCATTGTGAACCCATCCACAGATGATATTAGATTCTGTCGGGGTTTTTCAAGTTGTATAAATGTGATAAAATAAGGATTAAAGTATATCATTTAGAGAAAAGAAGGAAAATTGTATATATTTGAAGAATTAAGTAGTTATTGGTTATATATGGAGGAGTATAATATGGGAATAATAGATGGAATTAGGTCATTAGGATCTGCTGCAAAAGATAAACTTGAAGATTTAAAATATGAAACTGAAATAAAAATGTCTGAACTAGGAATAGATGATAAAATATCAGAGTTAAAAGATAATGTAGTTGATAAAATCTCTGATTTGAAATATGAAGCTGAGATTAAAATGTCAGAGTTAGGAATCGACGACAAAATATCAGAAATAAAAGATAAAATAACACAAGCTAATGGTAAAAGTAACGAAGGGGCATATACAGCTATAGAAGAAACATTACCACTAACATCAATGAATGATGAAATAAAGAAGGCATACATAAAAATAATATGTAATTTTGCATATTCAAATTATGGAGTGATTGATTCTAAAGAATATGCTGAAATAATATCGTTAATAGTTAGAACTGACTATAATAGTGAAAATCGCTTAGAAATTAGAAACTATATGTGTTCTAATTCAGAAATTGAAGAAACAAATGACTTGATTCAATGTATTAGTGATAATGTTCCAGAAGGAAGTTTAGGTGTTATAAAGAAATCACTTTTAAAAGATATTATATATATATATAAAATTAAAAATGACATAAATAATTGGAATGAAAATAAATTTATTGTTTCATTGCAAAATAAATTCGATATTAATGACAATCAGATTGATTTAATAGTTGCTGCTATTAACAATGATGAAGAAATTTTATTTTTAAGAAAAAATGATACGGAAATAACAAAATCTATGAAAGATTTAGCAGCAAAAGCAGGAGCAGTTGGCGTTCCATTAGCAGCTATATATTTCTCAGGTTCTGTATTAGGTATAGGTGCTACTGGTATTACGTCAGGATTAGCTACTCTTGGAATGGGTGGAATTTTAGGACTTTCAGGAATGGCAACTGGTATTGGAGTAGTAGTCTTACTTGGGGTAGGAACATATAAGGGGGTTAAAAAACTTACAGGTATCGAAGAGCTAGAAAACAATAAGCAAAGAGAAATGATGTTACAAGCTATAATTAAAAATTCACAAAAATCACTTGATTATTTGATTGAAGATGTTAATGAAATTTCAAGAATTCTTATGGAAGAAATAAAAAATGGTATAGTGACTACTAAGAAAATCGAAAAATTATCAGCCTTATTATCAATGATGAGTAAAGGTGCTAAGGAAGCAACAAGAAAAATAAATTATGCAGAAAGTGAGACTGTAATTTCCCATTTGCCAAAGACATTAGATATAAATAGACTTAATGAGTTAACGAATGAAAAAACTAAGGAGAAACTACAAGGCTATATATTATCTTGTTATATTAAGCAAGAAGTTAATGATGAAGATGAAAAAATTACTAAGACTGAATTTATATTAAATGATAAGCTTTCATTAAATCAACTCGAACAATTATATTCAGTTTTTGAAGCTATAGGGTATACAAATTTAAAAGATGCAGCATTAGCGTCGGCAAAAGGAATGGCAAAAAGTTTAGCTAAAAGTGTTTTTGAAAAAGAAAATTAAAGGATAAATTATTAGGTGATGTATTATGCCAAAGAAAGATATTAGTGAGGAATTAATAGAACAATCAGGAAAAGCAATGCTAGTACAAAAGCATCAAGGACAAGCAATAGGAAATCAAGTATCTAAAATTCAATCAGCAATTAATAGTTTATCAGAAATTAACATGGACAATTTAGATAATCTTGATTTATTGATTCAGCAGGCTGAATTCTTATGTGAGCAAAATGGTATAGATACAAATAACTATGAGAGCTATATTGAGGAAATTGTAACATTATCGGAAGAAGAAAAATCACAGATTCAAGTTGAAAATCTTGAGATGCTTAGTATTGTTGGAAATAGCGATAATATTAGTTGGCAAGATTATATGACAAGAATTGAAAAATATGCAGAGGCAAATAAAATTGATTTTTCAAAAGATCCGTTTGATGACTTAATGACTGAATCAGAAAGACTGGAGTTAGGCCAGAGAATAAGAGAAGATTACACAATGAAGAAAGCAAATTGTGATAAGTATGATTATCTTATTGCAGGATTTTGTGGTGTTGCAACTGGTCTAATTGATGCATTCTTTGTTGGTATACCACATGAAGGTAAACTAGGAAAATGGACGGATGATAAAGTTGACAATATAGTTGAGAAATTTGCACAAGGGGTATGGAAATCTGATAAAAATAAAGGAATAAATAATTCAAAATCAGCACCAGAGGGTATTGCAAGTGCGATTGGATATCTTGAACGTAGGTTTAAAGTTAACTATGATGCTAGATATGCATCGGATTTAAAATTAGGTGATATTGAATTTAAAATGAGTCCCTCAAATCATCATATAAAATCTTTAGCACATTCACCGGACTTAATTGGATTGTTTTTTTCAATTTTAGATCAGTTTACCGGGGAAAATAGTTTTGTTTCAGATGGTAAAATTATTAGAGTAGAATCAGTAAAAAATGGTTTTGAATTAAAAGGAAAAAGTTTCTTTGCCAAACTTTTCTCTGGGTTCTGCAATTGGATAGGGCATATTATGTCAGATATTGCCGGTTCCAGTGGCACTAGAGGACATAGTGAAAATGGAAAGGGAGCAGGTGTACCTATTCCTTTCTTTGAAATGTTTCAATTCTGTAATTTTGGTTCTTTTAATGTAAATGGAGAAAAGAAGAGTTTAGCTGAATTATCTGTTAAAGTATTTGAATCTGGTTATGATGCAAGACATGGAGTAGCCATGGCGATCCCGGTTGCAATTAATGAGATTATGATTAGATTTCTATGGGCAATTAAGAGTAGATTTTACCATAAGAGAAGTTGGCTTGAATCTATGCCATTTGGTAGTAAACCTGAACTTAGACGTATGTTATTAATAGGCCATGGGTCTTTATGTCTAGCTGATGGAATTGATGCGGGCTTGCGTTCCCGGGGGAATATATTAAATTTTGCACTTCATTTAAATATAGTAGCATGGTCAAGATTTTCATTTGCAGGATTACAAGAAATACGTATTATTTACAATCAAAATGCTTTAGACATTTCAGCTATTGATGAAGACTTAGAATTAGAATGGAAGCTTCTATATAGTCATATGAAATAAACTGGATAGATCAGTAGGGACGGTTCCTTCTGATTCCAAAAATGATTACAGAGAAATATGAGCAGTTCAATTACACCAACATGGATATCGGTATAATTGAACTGTTTTGTGCGATAAATCGGAATTTTTGTGGCGTTCTATCGATGATATAAGAGTTTTTCTTAGCAAATAATATATAAACCCTCCACTGTCCTATCAGGGTTTAAGTTGTATGTTATTATAAAGATGCAATTTGGTAACCAAATGGGAGGTGTTCAATGAGAACCTATAGTACTTCTGAAATTGCTAGAATAATATGGATTCATCCCAACACGGTTATGTTATATGAAAAATGGGGCTGTATAGTTCACGTTCCAAGAAGCAAAAATGGCTATCGCGTCTATGGAGAAGATGAAATAAAGCTGCTTAAAGTCATTAAAGCTTTAAGGCAGGAAAACTACAGTACACAGTGCATAGTCAGGATGCTTAAAAAGCTGAAAACTATAAGTAAGGAGAATAAAATGTTTTTATCCAAAGAAGCAGAGGAATCGAATGACGGGCTGTTATCTCCTCTGTCTGAGGTGGAGTCTGAAGTAAAGGAATTGATTGATTATATAGGTGAGTTAATAAATAAAAAACAGAATTTCAAGGCGGTGCAATTATGAAGAATAATAATGACAGCCTGCGAATAGCTATTCCTGAAAATACAATAGCGGCGGGACGTCGTCATACCGTTGGTCTTAATTCCGATGGAACAGTTACGGCTGTAGGTGATAATAAATATGGCCAATGTGATGTAACTATCTGGCGTGATATTATGGCGGTAGCAGCTGGAAATGTTCATATGGCGAACAACACGGGTAATGCTCATACAATCGGTCTTAAATCTGACGGTACTGTGGTGGCTGTGGGGTGGAATAAGCATGGACAGTGTGATGTAAAGGACTGGCGCGGTATAGTAGCAGTTGCGGCGGGTTGGCGTCGTACCCTGGGAGTTAAATCGGACGGCAGGGTGATTGCTGTGGGACGCAGCACTTACGGCGAATGCAATGTAGATGGCTGGTGTGAAATAATGGCTGTTGCGTCGGGTGATTGGCATACCGTCGGACTTAAAGTGGACGGCAGGGTGACGAGTGTGGGTATCAACCGTTACGGCCAGTGCAATGTAAGCAGCTGGCAGGAAATTGCGGCGGTAGCTGCTGGTTACCTTCATACCGTTGGGCTTAAATCGGATGGTTCTGTGATGGCTGTAGGCTTTAACAGAGAAGGACAATGTGATGTCAGTGGCTGGTGCGGCATTGTGGCCATAGCGGTAGGTAGTTATCATACCATCGGCCTTAAGTCTGACGGTACGGTGACAGCTGTGGGCTTAAATGACTACGGGCAATGCAATGTAAGTGACTGGTGCGATATTGTTGCAGTTGCGGCAGGCTGCGCTCATACCATCGGCCTTAAATCTGACGGCAGGGTGGTTGCTGTAGGTGACAATGAATATGGTCAATGCGATGTAAGTGGCTGGCATGGCATTAAGCTGCCCAGCAAATAAACATACTTAATTTAGTTAAAGAAACCTGAAGTCAGCTTGAGTAAAAAGCAAAATGACTTCACTGATAATTGAATTGAAAGTCTGCAAATGAGACAGAGAGGAGGTGAAATGGTATGGAAAAATATTCAGGAGATGAATTTTCAGATGCATTACAAGTTGTATCGTCTACCATTGCTAAATCCCTTATTGAAGATGAAATTAGTAAAAGAGGGTAAGGAACTTTTATTTATAATGGTAGTGATATTTCTTATAAAAGCTTATAATTATTATATATAAATAATAAAATTTATATGTTCGTATGAGGATACACTATGCAAGGAGAATATATGAATCACTAGGGACAATCCCTTTTGGTTTACTAAGATATTCTAAGTATTCTATTATAATATATAATGATTATTAAGATTGGGATAGGTGGGTAACTTAATGAATAAGTCTTATATACCAAGAAAAGAAAGTATTGTTATAACTGCAATAGAGATTATAGATGAATTAGGAATACACGAACTATCAACAAGAGAAATAGCTAGAAGACAGGGTGTATCTGATGCATCATTGTATAGACACTTTAATAGTAAACAGGATATTCTTTTAGAAGTACTAGATTATTATTCAAATTATGATACATTTATAATCAATACAATAGAGCAGAAAAATACACCATTTAAAGAGAAGATTATTCAATTTTTTAAATCCTATGCAGAGTATTATGAAAATTATCCTGCAATAATTGCAGTTGGGTTATCCCACAGTGTCTTTCTTTATGATAAATTGCTATCTAATAAATTTAATCACATTTTAGATACGAGATCAAAGTTTTTACAAAAATTAATATCAAGCGGACAAATAGAGAATTCAATTAATAAGAAAATTACTGTTGATATTCTTTGTCATATATTACAAGGCACATTTAACGATATCACTTTAAATTGGAGAATTAATGGTTGCAGCTTTCCTCTTAAAGAAAAGATTATTGAATCTATGGAAATGGTCTTAAATAATTTATAATATATATAACAATTTTGGCTTACATTGAGGCATATAGAATTTATTTTAAATTCTATATGCTTTTTATATTTTAAAGTTAATTATGATTTACATAATTCGATAAATATGTAAATTATTATTACAGAATTTAACATGGGTTTACAAATATGCTAATAATTTTACAAAAAACCAATACAAATATTGACAAGTTGTTAACTTTTAGCTTATTATTTAGTTAGCGAACGATAACTTACTAATGTTTATATAAAATAAGGCTATTAAATTACTAATATTAGGGGGATGAATATGAAAAAAGTATTGGTAGTTGATGACTCATCTTTTATGAGGTTATCTATAAAAATGTCACTGGAGAAAAACGAATTTGAGGTGGTTGGTGAAGCTGTAAATGGATTAGAGGCAGTAAATAAGTATAAGGAGCTTCATCCAGATATAGTTACTATGGATATAACAATGCCTGAAATGGAAGGCTTAGATGCACTTGCATTAATTTTGCAATTTGATCCTAATGCTAAAGTAGTTATGTTATCTGCATTAGGCCAAGAAAGCAAAGTTAAAACCGCAATACTTAATGGGGCTAAGAGCTTTGTGGTCAAGCCATATAAGGAGGAACATTTAGTTAAGGTATTAAGTCAAGTTTAGGTAATGGTAAATACGGAGGAGTGATTTAATTGAGCAGCAATGAGGGCAGGGAACCAATGCTTGATATGTTCATATTTGAAACCTTTCAATTAATAGAGCAGCTTGAGTTAGCAATATTAAACAGTGAGAAAGCTCAAAAGTTTTCCGAGGAAACCGTAAATGAAATCTTTAGGATAATGCACACTATTAAAGGTTCTTCAGCAATGATGCTTTTAAATGATATTTCAGGCCTAGCACATTCTATCGAGGACTTATTTTTTTATATCAGAGAAACTAAAGAAATATGTGTAGATTACTCTAGGCTAGCTGATATAGTATTAAAGTTTGTAGATTTCATCAGATATGAAGTAGGAAAACTTGATAATGGTCAGGATGCGGATGGAAATTCATCTGATCTAACTGCTGAAATAAAGAACTATTTATACGGAATAAAAGGTTTAGAAAACATAAATGACAACGCAAATTCATCTATTAGTGAGAAAGTAGAGGAAAAGGAACAGCAAAGGTATTATATAGCTAAGGATAAAGTTCAGACAAAAAATAAAAATAATTGCAATTATCATGCATTGGTATATTTTGTAGATGACTGTGCTATGGAAAATATAAGGGCTTTTACAATTATACATAACCTAAAGCAGATAGCAAGAAATATAGAATATTACCCAGAGGATATTGTTGAAAATGATGATACTGATAAGATAATCCGTGAGGAAGGCTTTAATATTATATTTGAATCAGATAAGAACATTAAGGAATTGGAAGACTTCTTTGCGAAAACAATTTTTCTTAAGGAATTGAAGTTAGAGCATTTTGATAATAATATTGAAATCCATGAGGTGCAAAATAGATTAAGGGCTAAAGCATCTAAAGGTAGTCTTAATACGGAATTAAGTAATATTAATGAGGGCCCAAATAAAGAAAGTTCTAATAGTAATAATAATGAATCAAGCGGAACAAACAAGCCTGGGATAGATAAACAAGAATTATACGGACATGCATCTCAAAGTATGATTAATGTTAGCGTTGATAAACTAGACAAGCTTATGGATCTCGTAGGAGAATTAGTAATTTCTGAAGCAATGGTAACTCAAAATCCTGAGCTTAAAAATCTTGAGTTAGATAATTTTTACAAGGCTGCAAGACAGCTAAATAAAATTACTAGTGAACTTCAGGACATTGTTATGGCAATAAGGATGATACCATTAACAAATACTTTTCAAAAGATGAACAGGATTGTAAGGGATATGAGTAAAAAACTTGAAAAAGAAGTTGAACTACAATTGATTGGAGAAGAAACTGAAGTTGATAAAAATATTATTGAACAAATATCCGATCCCTTAATGCACCTTGTTCGAAATGCTATTGACCATGGAATAGAGTCAAAAGCAGAGCGAATTTTATTAAATAAGAATGAAAAAGCAAAGTTAACATTAGAAGCAAAAAATGCAGGTGGAGATGTACTCATAAGTGTCAAGGATGATGGCAATGGACTTGATAAGACAAAGATATACGATAAGGCAAAAGAACATGGGATTATAAATAAATCCATTGATGAAATGAGTGATAAGGAAATTTACTCTCTTATTTTACTTCCAGGTTTTTCGACAAATGAACAAGTAACTGAATATTCAGGCCGAGGTGTAGGTATGGATGTTGTATCCAAGAACATTGATAGTATAGGTGGCAGCATACTTATTGAAAGCCTACAGGGATATGGAACAACAATAACATTAAAAATACCGCTTACTATGGCTATTATAGATGGAATTAACATATCTGTTGGTAAAGCCAGATATACTGTACCTACGCCAACTATAAAGGAATTTTTTAGAGTAAAGGAAAAAGATATAATAACTGATCCTGATGGCAATGAAATGATTATGGTTAGAGGAGAATGTTATCCAATTCTAAGGCTGCATAGTCATTTTGGTGTTAATACTCAGATTAAGAAATTACAGGATGGGATTATAGTGATGGTTGAATCTGAATCAAGGCTATTATGTCTATTCTGTGACTTTCTTCTTGGAGAACAAGAAGTGGTAGTAAAGCCACTACCAAAATATATAAAGAAAGTTAAGGGGGTGGCAGGTTGTACTTTGCTAGGAGATGGCAGCATTAGTCTAATATTAGATACAGCAGTATTAATGAATAATTAACCTATAATAATCTGCTAACCTATATTATTAAAGAAGTACTAAACCGGATTATATGAATAATATAGAAATAATTTGCAATAATATAGACGGCCTTAGGGGTAAACTTCATGAAGCCATAGAAGAAGGAAATTCTATAAAAACTTTGGACATTAGTGAAAAACTTGATCTACAAATAGTTAAATATACTAAAATACAAATACAGTTGCCTAATAATGACTAAATGGCATGAATGAAGGAAAGAGGTGAATAAGATGGAAAAGTCAAAAGAACTGGAAATACTAGAACAGGAGGAAGATACCCAAAGAGGGAAGTTTTTAACATTTTCCTTAGGTACTGAATTCTATGGTATCGAAATTAAATATGTCACAGAAATTATTGGAATACAGCCAATTACTGAGGTTCCACAGTTACCTAATTATGTTAAAGGAATTGTTAATTTAAGAGGAAAAATTATTCCTGTAATGGATGTTAGACTAAGATTCAAAAAGGAGCCCAGGGCATACAATGAAAGAACCTGTGTAATTGTAATTGATATAAAGGATTTATCCATTGGGCTTATTGTAGATAGTGTCTCAGAAGTACTCTCTATACAGGAACAAAATATTGTCCCTCCTCCATCGGTAAGCAAAGGACAACAAAACAAGTACATAAAGGGAATTGGCAAGGTTGGAAATGATGTAAAACTAATCTTAGATTGTGAAAAACTTCTTACAGAAGATGAAATCGAAAATTTGAGTGAAACACTTTAGAAAAAAAATAGGGGGATTTAAAGGATGAAATGGTTTTATAATTTAAAAATTGCATCAAAGCTTTTAATAGGTTTTATAATTATAGCTGTAATTGCAGGTACAGTTGGTGTTGTAGGCGTTATAAATATAAAAAAGATTCAAGTTATGGATGAGGAGATGTATTCTTGGCACACGTCAACACTAGATGATATGGCAAAGGCAATGGAATATTATCAATTGGAACGTGTTAACTTAAGAGATGCTATCTATACAAAGGATGCTGCTCAGAGACAAAAGTCAATTAGTCAGTTTAGCGATCTTGACAAAAAAATATCTACAAGTCTTTCTAGTTTTCAAGTGGGAATAAAAGATGATAAAACCCTCAAAGATTTTAATACTTTGCAAAAAGCATTAGAGGATTATAAGGCTTATAGAGATAAAGAAATAAGCCTTGCAAATTCAAATCAAAGTGAACAAGCAATCTCAAGCTTATATAGTGATGGCGCAAGCATTGCAAGTGCAATGGAAAATGCAATTAATAATTTGTTAGATGGTAAGGTTAGCCTTGCTAAGCAAGATGCAGATGCTAATCAATCATCAGCAAATCAAGCAGTAATAACAATGATTATCATAATAGCAATAGGTGTTGCTATAGCAATTTTCCTCGGAATATTTATATCAAAAATTATAGGTAATCCTATCAAAAAAATGGTTAGCTTTGCAGAAGAAGTGGCATCAGGTAATCTTGATATGAAGATAGAAGCCAATACAAAGGATGAAGTTGGAGTACTTATGTCAGCCTTTGATAAGATGATAGAAACCTTGCATAATTTGGTAAGTGAGCAGGGAAAACTTTTAGATGAAGCTTCTAAGGGTAATCTAAATGCTAGAGGAGACGAGGAAAGATTTCAAGGTGGTTATCGTGATATCATAGGCGGAACAAACAATTTATTAGATGTTGTTGTTAATCCAATAAATGAAGCTATGCAAGTAATTGGAAAAATGTCAGTGAATGATTATTCTTTAAAAATGACCGAAGGACATAAAGGAATGCTAAGAGAATTTTCTGACGCAATAAATGCAGTCCAATCTCGATTACTTCATATTCAAGATATCGTTGTTGATGTATCGCAGGGAGATACAAGCAGCTTGGAGGAATTGAGAAAGGTAGGCAAGAGAAGTGATAATGATAAAATTATGCCTGCTATAATTGTAATGATGCAAAATATCAAGGATCTTATAAGTGAAGTAGAGACAGTATCAAGTGCAGCGGTAAATGGAGATTTAAGCTTAAGAGGAAACTCTAATAAGTTTAATGGAGGATTCAAAGAAATACTTGAAGGGTTTAACAATACTATTAATGCAGTAGTAGAACCAATAAGAGAAGCTTCAGAAGTACTTAAAGAGATGGCTGATGGCAACCTTACTGTTGGTATGATAGGAGACTATAAGGGAGAGTATGCAAGGATAAAGAACGACATTAATGCAACAATAAAAGCTTTTAACGAAGTTTTAAATAATATTAACAACGCTTCACAGCAGGTTGCATCTGGTTCAAATCAGGTATCTGATTCAGCACAAACATTGTCACAAGGCTCCACAGAGCAGGCAAGCTCTATAGAGGAATTAACTGCCTCCATAGAGGAAATTGCAGCTCAGACTAAGCAAAATGCAGGAAACGCAAACCAGGCCAATGAGCTTTCATTGAGTGCCAAGGATGAAGCAGTCCTAGGGAATAATCAAATGAAAGAGATGCTAAAGGCTATGGAGGAAATTAACGAATCATCAGGTAATATATCAAAGATTATAAAGGTAATTGATGATATAGCTTTCCAAACCAATATTCTAGCCTTAAATGCTGCTGTTGAAGCTGCAAGAGCAGGACAACATGGAAAAGGATTTGCTGTTGTAGCGGAAGAAGTTAGAAATTTAGCAGCTCGTTCAGCAGATGCTGCAAAAGAGACAACTGCGCTCATTGAAAATTCTATAAAGAAGTCAGACGGTGGAACAAAAATAGCAAATGAAACTGCTAGTGCATTAGGAGAAATTGTTGATACTGTTACAAAGGTAGCAGCATTAGTTGGTGAAATTGCAGCTGCATCAAACGAGCAGGCTGCAGGCATTGCACAGATTAACCAAGGCATAACACAAGTATCACAAGTTGTGCAGGCAAACTCCGCAACCTCTGAAGAATGTGCGGCAGCAAGCGAGGAACTATCTGGACAAGCTGAAACTTTAAAGCAATTAGTGGGAAAGTTCAAACTAAAAAAAGATAGTTCGAAAATAAAAAGTCTTGAGGAATTAAATCCAGATGTTCTTAGAATGCTTGAAAACATGGCTGAAAGAAAGAAAAATAGAGTTACTGATATTGATGAGTCCATGCTGGAAGCTGCAATAACGAAGCCAAATATAGTACTAAGTGATACAGAATTTGGAAAATATTAAAGTTTAATTTAAAAATGGAGAGAGTCTTTAAAAGGCTCTCTTTGATAATATAAACACGTAGGGTGATTTTAAATGTTAGAAATTACACAGAGAGAGTATATGCAATTGGCAAGTTTTATTAAAAGCCAATATGGTATTAATTTAGGAGAACGTAAGCAGACCCTTGTAACTGGAAGACTTCAAAATGTACTTACACAAAAAGGTTTTAACAATTTTTCAGAGTATTTCAATTATGTAATTTCAGATAAAACTGGTGATGCTGTAACTACTCTGATTGATAAGATAACAACAAATCATACATTTTTTATGAGGGAAGTCGATCATTTTTATTTTTTTAGGGATAAGGTTTTACCTTATATTAAGCAAACTGTTAAGGATAAAGATTTACGTGTTTGGAGTGCCGGTTGTTCAACAGGTGAGGAGCCATATACTTTATCAATGATAATCGATGAATTTTTAGGTTGTGATAAAAAATGGTGGAATACTAAGATATTAGCCACAGATATTTCAAGTAAGGTTCTAGATATTGCAATGAAAGGTGAATACAGTAGTGAAGAAATAGCATCAATCCCACTTAATTGGAGATTTAATTATTTTAAAAAGATAGATAGTGAAAAAAATGTCCTTATTGATCAAATAAGGAATGAAATTATATATAGAAAGTTTAATTTAATGGATAGAATTTTTCCTTTTAAAAAAAAGTTTCATACAATATTCTGTAGAAATGTAATGATCTATTTTGATAATGAAACTAAGAAAGAATTAATTAATAAGTTTTATGATGCTTTGGAATATGGAGGATATCTCTTCATTGGTCATTCAGAATCCATCAATCGTGATGAAACTGGATTTAAACATATTATGCCATCAGTCTACAGAAAGGAATAAATAAAATGATAAGAAGTAAAAAGATTAAGGTTCTAGTTGTAGATGATAGTCTTGTATTCAGGGAAGTTCTTTCTAGGGGAATATCTTCTGATTCTGAAATCGAGGTTGTTGCAAAAGCGGTTGATCCATTTGATGCAAGAGATAAAATTTTGAAATTTAGGCCCGATGTTATGACTTGTGATATAGAAATGCCTAAAATGAACGGAATTGAATTTATTAAAAGGTTATTACCTCAGTATTCATTACCAGTTATTGTAGTTAGCACTGTAAGTAATGCTGTGTTTGATGCCTTGAATGCAGGTGCCGTAGATTTTGTTATTAAGCCTGATGTTCAATCTGTCAAAGGTGTAGAAACACTTATAGATGAGCTAATTTATAAGATTAAAATATCATCAACATCTAAGGTGATAAAATTAAGAGAAGAAAATCAAAAGGTGGAAACTATACTTAAAAAAGACTCAATTATTAGCAACAAGATTATTGCCATAGGAGCCTCCACAGGAGGTACAGAGGCCATTTTCAATACTTTGAAGTCCTTGCCTAATAATGTACCTGGTATAGTAATTGTACAGCATATACCCCCAGTGTTTTCAAAAATGTTTGCAGAAAGACTTAATAATTTTACTCCATTTAATGTTCGTGAAGCAATAACAGGAGATGTCGTAGAGCGAGGAAGTGTTTTAATAGCTCCAGGAGATAAGCATATGAGGATTAAAAAGTTTGGGGATAAGTACAAGGTTGAGTGCTTTAATGGAGATAAAGTAAATGGACACTGCCCTTCTGTAGATGTTCTCTTTGAGTCAGTGGCAAAAGAGGCAGGTAAAAATGCTGTTGGTGTAATACTTACTGGGATGGGATACGATGGTGCAAAGGGGCTCCTGACTATGAAAAATAACGGGGCTAGGACAATAGGGCAAAATGAAAATTCTAGCGTGGTTTATGGGATGCCAAAGGTAGCTTTTAATATTGGTGCTGTAGAAAAGCAGACTAATCTTGAGAATATACCGAGCCTAATATATTCAATGTTAAAGGAATGATAACCTTATGGATAAGTTTGTTGGAATTGGAGAATACGTGATATCTAATGATAAAAAGGATATGATTAAAACCTTTGCCCTTGGTTCATGCGTTGCGGTGACTGTATATGCTCCGTCAAGATTCGTTGCTGGTATGGTGCATATTGCATTACCTTCACCAATTTCTTTAAGTAAAGAAAATAATGAACGACCATGTTATTACGCAATTATGGGAGTACCACTGCTTATAAATGAAATGTGCTATAAATTTGGTTGCTATAAGAGCGAATTGGAAGTGCAGCTGTTTGGGGGTTCTGACTCTATTAGGAAAAATGATGTTTTTAATATAGGAAGGAGAAATATTGAAGCAGTTAGGGAAGTATTAGAGGGACTAGGGTTAAACTACAAATATACACAGGTAGGTGGATTTCAGAGCAGAACAATATATATGGAGGTAGGCACAGGAAATATAAAGACTATGACACAACCGTTAATAATATAATATCTTTTTTATATTAAATTGAAATATAAGGGGATTAGTATGGGCGAGATTCTGAAGAAATTAAAAGTATTATTTGTAGGCAAATTAAATTCAACAATTAAAATGTCAACCGAATATCTTGAAGGTCTTAAGTATAATTTGACAGCGGATATTGCTGAAAGTGAATCATCCCTGAGAAATAAACTTGAAAAAGAAGAATGGGATATAATAATTTCCAATCATTCGGACAATAAATTTACCTCATTAGATGCGCTCAAAATCTTCAACGAATATAAACTCAATATTCCTTTTATAGTGGTAACAGATAAAAATTTTGATGACTATGCTATGAAGCTCATGAATAATGGATGCCGCGACTATATTGAAACTTCAAATATTAAAAGACTAGAATTTGTTGTGTGCCGTGAGCTTAAAGAAACAAAAATCAGATTAGAAAATAAACGAATAAAGCAAAAGTTAGAGGATGATATAACCAAGATTAGGCAACTTAAAGATAAGCTGGACAAGTCTGTAACCTTTTATACAACCTTATTGGAAAACTTTCCGACATTTATATGGATGGCAGGAAATAATGGAGAGCTAAGTTATATAAATAAAAGATTTTTAGAATTTTCAGGTATGGTCTCAATAAAAGATGTGCATCTTGATTTTTGGAATAGAATACATTCGCAGGACAGAGATAATTGCCTCAAAACTTATTTAGAGTTAACCAGTAAAAGGCAGCCTTTTGAAATATATGGACGTTTCAAGCGCAACGATGGAGTTTATAGATGGCTGCTTTTTAAAGGCAATCCTTATTACAATGATTATGGAGTATATGAAGGTTATATAGGAACAGGTTATGATATAAATGATAAGAAAGAGGCTGAAGATGCTGTTAGACGAAGCGAGGAAAAGTTTCGTAATTTATTTAATAATATAAATGATGCTGCATTTGTTTTCGAATTATCTGATGACAATAAATCAAGATCTGCCAAATTTATTGAGGTAAACGATGTAGCAATAGAAAGACTTAAATACTCTAGAGAAGAATTTATGAATATGTCACCTACAGATATAAATATAAGTGATGTTAAGACGGTGTTAGAAACATTAAAGAAAAAAAAGAATTTAACTTATGAAGTCACCCATTTAACGAAAGATGGGGAGAAAATACCTACAGAAGTAAGTGCTCATTGCTTCATACTAGAAGGTAAAGAAACAATATTAGCAGTAGCAAGAGATATTTCTAAAAGAAAGAAGGGTCAAAAACTTCTTAAGGAAAGTGAAGAGCGATTTGACTCCTTTATGAATAACATTCCTGTATCAGCCTTTATTAAAGATGAAAACGGAAATTATATCTATGGCAATCCTGTTTTTGAAAAAGCTTTAGGGCCTTCTAAAACCAATTGGATAGGGAAGAATGATTATGATCTTTGGGATAAGGAAACCGCTGAAAGATACATAAGTGAGGATATTCAAGTACTAAGGAGTGGTCAATTATTAACTATTGAAGAGACAACAAGTTTAGGGAATACCGTTCATGAATGGCAAAGTTCCAAGTTTCTTTTTAGTGATACAAATGGAAAGAAGTATGTAGGCGTCATAGGAGCAGATATAACAGAGCTAAAAAAGACAGAACGGCTTCTTAAAGAAAGCGAAGAGCGTTTCAATACATTTATGAGGAATATTCCAGCTGTAGCCTATATTAAAGACAATAATGGTAAGTATGTATTTGTTAACAATGCTTTTGAAAAGTTAATAAACCTAAGTGAAGACGAATGTATAGGGAAGAACGGATTTGAACTTTGGGATAAGGAAACTGCTGAAGGTTTTAGAAAAATTGATACTCAGATACTAGAGAGCGAAGAGCCATTAACTTTAGAGGAGACAACTTCCACTAAAAATGGTATTCAAGAATGGCTTAGTGCTAAATTTACTTTCTATGATTCAAAGGGGAAAAAATATATTGGTGGTGTGGCAATAGATATAACTGAGCAGAAAAAGATGCAGCGTATGTTAAATGAAAGTCAGGAGAAGTACCAATCCTTATTTATGAATATGGACAATCCGTTTTGTTATAACAAGATTATTCTAGATGAGAGAAATATCCCCATTGATGCTATTTATCTTGAGGCAAATAATGCATTTGCTAAGCATATTGGGCTTAAGAGAGAGAATATTTTAGACAAACGTCACTTTGAATTGTTTAAAAACGATAGGGTATTTTTAAAAAGTCTTACCTATTTGGGGGAGGTAGCCTTAAGTGGCCAAAGTATAAAATTTGATGATGTTTATTCCCCAATAGATAATAGATGGTTTTCAGTTTTAATGTATAGTCCAGAAAAAGGGTATGCTGCTACTATCTTTAACGATATAACTGAACAAAGAAAGGCTGCTGATGAATTAAGAAGAGCTAAGCTTGAAGCGGAGTCCGCCAATCGTGCAAAAAGTGAATTTTTAGCTAACATGAGCCATGAGATACGAACTCCTTTAAATGGTGTAATTGGGATGACTAATTTGACACTATTAACTGAATTAGATGAGGAACAGAGAGAGAATTTAAATATTGTGAAGTCTTCTGCAAGCTCTCTTTTAGAAGTAATTAATGACATACTTGATTTCTCAAAAATTGAAGCAGGTAAAATGAGCCTTGAAAAAATTAAGTTTAATTTACGTGATCTCATAAGAGAGATAATTAAGCCGCATTCTGCACTGGCAAATAAAAAGGATTTAAATATATATTATAATATATTTGATGATGTCCCTGAAGAAGTCTTAGGTGATTCTAACAAAATAAAACAGGTACTTAATAATCTTATTGCAAATGCTATTAAGTTTACAGAAAGAGGCATGATTTCGGTATTAGTTAAATGTGTGAGATATGAACAGGAAATGGCAGAATTAGAATTCATAGTAGAAGATACAGGTATTGGAATAGAAAATAATAATATGAATCTTTTGTTTAAAAGTTTCAGTCAAGTTGACGCTTCATATACAAGAAAATATGGTGGAACAGGTCTTGGATTAGCCATAAGTAAGCAATTAGTGGAAATGATGAATGGTAATATTTGGGCTGAAAGTGAAAAAGGGAAGGGTAGTAAATTTTCATTTACTGTAATAACCGGTATAGTTGATACTACTAACACAGTTCAAAATAACTCTATTAATTCACTAACTAATAAGCATATCTTAAATATATTACTAGTTGAAGATGATAGTACGAATCAACTAGTTATAAGTAAAATGTTAAAGAATCTTGGATATAATTTTATAATTGCTAATAACGGCATTGAAGCTATAAATTTATATGCAAAGAAAGAATTTGACATAATACTCATGGATATACAGATGCCGGAGATGGATGGCATTGAAGCTACTAAAGAGATAAGAAAGCTAGAGAATCGAATAGATTATCGAGTGCCTATAATAGCCATTACAGCACATGCATTAAAAGGTGACAGGGAGAAGTTTATGTCAATTGGTATTGACGAATATCTTTCAAAACCTTTTGAATTAAATGATTTGCAACAAATAATAACTAAGGCTATGGGAATTCGGATTTTGAGTGGAAGGAAGAATATCCTTAAGAGTTCACACCCTAATGATTTGCTTATTTGTGATATTATAGATGATAAGAAAGGTGATAAAAAGGATTCTCTGAAAAAAGAATTGAGCTTAAATATGGAAAAACTTACCGAACTATTTAATAAAGATGGATTTATAAGTAAAATGGATATAGGGATAGTTGAACAGTTAGCACATTATGTTAAAACTTCTTCATCTAGCTTAGGGCAAAAAAAACTTAAAAATATAGCATTTAAAATGGAGCTCGCGTCGAGGTCAGCTGATTATCAAGAAATAGAAAGGCTCTATAGTTTGCTTAAAGAAGAATTTAAACAAGCTATAATTAGCAATAAATAAATTAAGGAGCGTTAGATTAATGATGAAAATTTTAATAGTAGAAGATGATGCAGATAGCAGAAGATATATACAAAAAATTTTATCAAATTGTGGTAAATGTGACCTAACAGTGGATGGGATAGAGGCAATAGATGCATTTCTTCTAGCACATGACGAAAATGAACCTTACAACCTTTTATGTGTAGATATTATGATGCCTAAGATAGATGGTACAAAAGTTATTAAGATTGTAAGGGATTTAGAAAGGCAAAAAGGAATTATAGATAAAGATAAAGCTAAAATCATTGTAACATCTGCTTTATCAGATAGAAATCTAATTGAAAAGTGTATGCTGTATGGCTGCAATAAATATATTGCGAAGCCATTTGAAGTAGAGGAAATATTTGTAGCCTTAGCTGAACTCAATTTAATTAAATAATATTTGGTATTAGGGATGGATTTTATGGAAAATAGCAACTTAAATAGTAATAGTGAATTAGAAAATTTCAGAGCAATATTTGAATATGCACCTATTGGAATGATAATTATGGACGATTCAAATAGTATAACTAGAGTGAACTTAGCTGCTTCTAAGCTATTCAATAAAGACAGAAGTTTAGTCATAGGTAGTAAATTCGGGGATGCGCTTAGTTGTTTAAATAGTGTCAAGGGTGCTGATGGCTGTGGAAGCAGTGAGCATTGTAATGAGTGCTCAATGTGCAATATGTTTACAAAAGTGTCAAATACAAGGGTGGCTTACCACGGTATAGAAGTTCAGCATACTATTATTGTAGACGAAAAGGAAAAGCAGAATTGGTACAGAGTTAATGCTGACCCAGTGATTATGAACAAAAAGAAATGCATTGTAATATCACTAGATGATATAACAGAAAAAAAGTTGCTTGAAAAGAGAATAGCTAAATCCAGAGATTTTTATCTTACAATATTTGAAAATTATCCTATGCTAATTTGGAGATCAGATAAAAATGGAAAGCGTAATTATTACAACAAAACCTGGTTATCTTTTAGGGGGAGATCTTCTTATCATGAAATAGACTATGGTTGGATGGATGGAATACATAATGAAGATAAGGATTCATATGTTATGTTATACATGAGTTCAGTCAAGAAAAAGGAACCCATAGATTTGTATTACCGATTGAAGAATTCAAGGGGAGAATTTAGATGGGTGCATGAAATGGGAAGGCCTTATAGTAATATTGATGGAAATTTTGAGGGATATGTTGGTGTTTTACTTGATATAACTGAACAAAGGCTAGCAGAGGAAGAAAAGAAAAGATATCAATTACTATCGGAAAAGGCTTATGATGCTATACTTTTTATAGACATTGAAGGGAACATAGTTGAGGCAAATAAATCAGCCTTGAACCTATATGGATACACATCGGAAGAGATTCTTAAAAAAACCATTTTTGACCTTAGGGGCAAGGATGCTGAAAGTATGAAAAAAATTAAGGAAGAACTAAAGCAAGCAGAAGAAGAAGAGGGTATTATGTTTGAGTCCGTCCATTATACAAAGGATGGAATCGTTATTCCAGTAGAAGTGAGCTCTCAGTTAGCGGAAATTGGGGGTAAAAAGCTTCATTTGAGCATAATTCGGGATATAAGAGATAGAAAAAAACATGAGCAAATTCTACATGAAAGTGAGGAAAGATATAAAGCTCTGTTTAATAATGGAAATGATCCAATCCTGGTACATGAGATTATTGATAAAGAACATATGATTACAAAGTATATTGAAGTAAATAATTCAGCATGCAGTAAGATAGGGTATACCCGTGAAGAATTACTTAAGATGGGGCCTAGAAACTTACTATCAAAGGAATTAATTGAAACTAGACCTAATCTTATAAGAAATATTATTAATAACAAGCATTTCACTTATGAGACAACCTATTTAACCAAGAACTCTATAGAGTTACCACTAGAAGTAAGTTCGCATTACTTTAACATGAATGGCAAAGAAGTTATTATATCAATAGCACGTGATATAACTGAAAGGAAAAAGGTGGAGGAAGAGCTCAAAAAGGCCAAAAATGCAGCAGAAGAAGCAAATAGGGCTAAAAGTGAATTCTTAGCTAATATGAGTCATGAAATAAGAACTCCCCTTAATGGTATTATTGGTATGATAAATATGACACTTATGACTCAACTAGATCATGAACAGCAAGAAAATTTAAATATTGCTAAGGTATCTGCAGATTCTCTTTTAACAGTAATTAATGATATTCTTGATTTTTCTAAAGTTGAGGCTGGAAAATTATCAATTGATAATGTTAATTTCAATATAAGGCAGCTTATAGAAGAAACAATAAAGCCTCATTATTTTAGGGCAAACGAAAAGGGTATTGAACTTGTTCAACAATTCCACGGGAATATTCCAGTCAACTTATATGGGGATCCCAACAGGATTAAGCAAGTACTTAATAATTTACTTGGTAACGCCATTAAATTCACAGAAGATGGTAAAATAGTTCTTTCAGTAAGAAGTAAACTGGTTTGTGATGACAATATTGAATTGGGTTTCTCAGTTTCTGATACAGGTATTGGCATAGATGAAAAGGATATAAATAAGCTGTTTATGAGCTTTAGCCAGTTAGACTGTTCTAACAAAAGTAAATATGGAGGAACAGGGCTTGGACTTGCTATTTCAAAAAGACTTATAGAAATGATGGGTGGTAAGGTAAGGGTTAGCAGCCAAAAAGGTAAGGGCAGCATCTTTGAATTTTATATAAATATAAAGTTAGGAAATTTAAATAATGATAAATTAAATAAAGATAATGGGAATAGTAGGGGAAATTCAGGCCTATGCATTCTACTTGCAGAGGATGATAAGGTAAATCAGTTATTTACTTATAAGATGCTCCAAAGAAAGGGATATAATGTAACTGTAGCTAATACCGGAAGGGAAGTATTAAATAAGTTAGAAAAAAATCAATATGATGTCATACTTATGGATGATCAAATGCCGGAGATGAATGGTGTTGAGGTAACAGGGATAATTCGTAATAAGGAAATAGAGACAGGTGAACACGTTCCAATAATAGCATTAACTGCACATGCTATTTTTGGGGATAAGGAAAAATATCTAAGCTCAGGTATGGATGAATATATAGCTAAACCTTTTCAGATTGAAGAATTGTATTCTGTAATAGAAAAAGTATATAATCAAAGTCTTGTAGAAAGTGATGTTCCTTATGTGAAATCAAATAATAACCTTAATATTTGTAAACAAATTGTTAATAAGAAGCTTGATGATTCAATTATTCAAAATGATGTAGAGATTGCTGAATCTTTTAAATTACTTAAAGATATTTTTGTGAGTCAAACTTTAAATGACTATACATACACGCATTATCTGAAGGGTTTAATTCACAATATAAAAGATAAATTTAATACTAAGGGTATAGTTGATATGAAGACATTAGCCTTTAAAATTGAGCTTAGTTTACGCCGAGGGGATTATGATGAGGGTAAACAACTAATAATGAAGCTTATTAGTGAATTTGAAACTAGAACAAAATAAAATTTTATTGAAATGGGGGGGAATTTATGAAAATACTAATAGCAGAAGATGATTATGCTAGCAGAAGATATATTAATAAGTTATTGTCAAAATACGGGCATTGTGATTTAACCTTAGATGGAATGGAAACCCTCGACGCTTTCATGATAGCTCTTGATGAAGAAAAACCTTATGATCTAATTTGTCTTGATATCATGATGCCTAAGGTTGATGGAACACATGCACTGAAGGCAATAAGAGAGATAGAAAAACAAAGAGGTATAGAAGATGAAAAAAGAGTTAAGGTTATTATGACAACAGCTCTAAATGATATTGATGTTGTTAAGAAATCCTTTGACTTTGGCTGTGAAGCTTATGCTGCAAAGCCGATTAATGAAGAAAAATTAATAGAGGTTATGTTAAAATTAGATTTAATAAAATAAAAGGTGTAAAAGAAAATGCAAATGAGTGCTATTTTTATAAGTGATCGTGAAGATAACATAAAGCTTGTGCATGATGAAATACAAGATTCTAATTTGAATACACAATATGCTGTTTCAAAGGAACAAGTTAAAAGACTACTGTCAAATGCTAACTGTAGTCTGATTCTATTGGATTATGAAACCGAAAATATAAAATGTGAGGATGTAATTACCTTAAGAGATGAATTTTGTTTATTAGTACCTATCATAATAGTTTATAAGGAACTTGAGGCATTAGAAATAGTAAAATTCTATAAAATTGGGGTAAATAGTTTTATTTCAATATCCAAGCTAAATTCTATTGAAAATGTAATCGAAGACGCTTTTAGCGACCATAAAGATAAAATTCATCAGAAACAAGTATTTAAGGAAGAAACTATTGATGTAATAAAGTCAAATATATTTGACAGTGAGTATGGCTTTATTATTGAAGGAATAGGAGATGTAATTTGGAACTGGGATATTGAATCTGGATCACTGCATATTTCTGATGAATGTAAAGCTAAGATAGGTTATGATGGAAAATCGGGCAGGACACTCCTAACGTATTATAAAAGTTTAGTTCATCCAGCTGATCGCAGAAGTTTATCTCAAGAAATGAATAAATATCTATATGAAAAAGGTTCGATTTTTCAGTTTGAACATAGAATAAAAATAATAACTGGTGAATATAAGTGGCTATTAATAAAAGGTAGGGCTTCTTGGAATGAAAATGGAGAGCCGGTGCGTATGCATGGCTATATTACAGATATAACAGAGCATAAAAAAACTGGAGAAATGGTTAATTATCTTGCTTATTATGATAAATTAACGGGACTACCAAATCGAATTATGTTCGAATATAAACTATCTTCTAGTTTAGCTAGTTTATCCTTTGAAGATAATGATTGTAAACCTGGAGTATTATATTTCAGCATTGACGATTTTAACACAATAAATGATGCAAAAGGTCACGGATTCGGAGATAAACTGATTAAGAAAATTTCGGGATTGCTGCAAGGAGTTTTGAATAATGATTGTATTTTATCAAGAATTGCTGGTAACGAATTTGCAGTATTATTGCAACACTTACACGACGCTAAAGATGTGCCAGATACCGCAGAAAAGATAATGACTTTATTTAAAGAAGAGATAATTATAGATAACTTTTCTTTAAATGTAAGTATAAGCATGGGTATAGCCTTATATCCAGAAGATGGAGAAAACGAGAAGATACTGTTGAAAAATGCACACACTGCGTTAAATTTTGCTAAGAGACTTGGAAGATGTAATTATCAATTTTACCGTGCATATATGAATGATAAAATTATGCAAAAACTAAGTTTGGAAAACAAACTAAGAGAGGCAGTAAAAAACGATAGATTTGCTGTATACTATCAGCCTCAAATTAACATAGAAACAGGAGACATAATGGGTATGGAGGCTTTGGTAAGGTGGATACATCCAACAGCAGGTGTAATATCTCCAATTGAATTTATTCCTCTAGCTGAAGAAACCGGACTGATTGTACAGATAGGCGAATATGTTCTGCGAAAGGCATGTCTCCAAAATAAATTATGGCAGAAGAAAGGATACCCCTGCAAGCGTATTGCAGTTAATATTTCAGCAAGGCAGCTTAAGGATTTAAACTTTGTAGATACAATTAAACAAATACTTGAAGAAACAGGTCTTGAACCAAAATGGTTGGAAATTGAGATTACTGAGAGCATGATTATTGAAGACATGAACCTAGTGCTTGAAATAATTCAATCATTAAGGAAAATGGGTATCTGTATTGCATTGGATGACTTTGGTACAGGCTACTCATCATTAAATTATTTAACGAATCTACCGATTGATACACTTAAGATAGATAAATCTTTTATTGATAAGATTCATACTGGATACAATGAACAGGCTGTAACAAAGGCTATAATAGGACTTGCACATAATATAAATCTAGAAATAGTTGCTGAAGGTGTGGAAAATAATGAACAATTAAAACTTTTAAAGGACTATGGCTGTGATAAGGTTCAAGGGTATTTATTTAGCAAACCATTGCCTGCAGTTGATTTCGAATCTTTGTTAGCCGTGTAATGAAGTAAATTTAATATAAATCAACACATTTTATATTTAATTACCATAAATAAAACAACTGAGAATTTCTAGGTGGATACATAGTAAGTTAAAGATATTAATGTTTCTGCTTTTCTACTGAATATACTTTCGAAAAAATTTGGGAACGTAATAGATTTAGATTTACACAAATCTATTTATGTTCCCGGTATTTTGAATTATTCAAATTGATACTTGCGAAACATTCATTCCCTACACCTTTTGCCTTTCTTAATATTTCTTCTTTTAATTCTTTTGTATAAGTTTTTCCTCTCATGGCTTACCACCAATTACTTTCTAAATTATAAATGTATAGTCAATTGTCCAAATCAATCTAGGGGCTTATAAGAATTAGCTTTATTTTTATGCATACCCACATAGATGAGAAAGAAAAAAATCATTTAAGAAATGGTTCTTTTACATATCCTCCAATATAGCTTTTGTTGTACTGATAATTTCATCGTATGCTTCGCATTTGCTGAAAGAAAGTACATGTGCTTCGTTGGTAAAAATTTTAATAAGCTGGTTGAAAACTGAACGGAACATTTTACGTTCATAATTAGCAATTCCTATTAAAATTACATGAGCAGTTAAAAATAAAGGACTTCAGCTTACTGCTCCAGTGGTAGGTAGTTCTTTTGAACTAGGTGATTGCTACAATATTAGCACCTAATGGCAGTAGTTATGAAGATGCTAATGATTTCTCTATAGTAATTAAGCTTACATATGGCAGTACATCTTTTCTTCTAACAGGAGATGCAGAAGCAACTTCTGAGAACCAAATGTTATTAAAAGGATTAGATTTATCAGCAACTTTTTTAAAAGTATCATTATTCTTTCTGTTAGGTCTATAAAAGGAACTTTTATTTATAATGGTAGTGGTATTTCTTATAAAAGCTTATAATTATTATATATAAATCATATAATCTATATGTTCGTATGATATTATATAAAATAGGAGGATATATGAAAAATCAATTTAAAATATTAGTATCTCTAATAATAATTCTGTCATTAAGCCTTATAGGTTGTGAAAGTAATTCTTCTAAAACATCAAATCAAGCTGTAAACATTAATTCCCAAGTTAAGACAAGTGATTTAGTGAAATACAAAGGTTCCTATGTAGGAGACAATAGTTCTGTAGGAAATGTAATAGGAAAGCTACCAGCTAATATGTATGGTGCAGGGTTTAGTTTAGAAACTAAGAAACAGCCCTATGGAATAACTATAAAATATAAAGCAAATCAAGGTTTAGGGGAAGATAATTATTATAATTTTTGGAATGGTAAAAAAGTTAATGAATTTTTGGAAAAGAACGCTGTAGTCTTATTATCACTTCTACAAAATGCTGATTTTGTAGAATTTCATGTAGATAATATTGGTGTAAAAACTTATAAATATGATAGAAAGAGTTTAGAACAAAAATATAGCTGTGATTTAGAAAACTTATTTAAAGATGATAGTACTATTTATAAGTTTTTAAATAGTTAATTTTTTTATAATGCCTTCGGTGGCTAAAATATATGTACAATGTATATATTGATGTATCTAATATAAGGGTGGGGATAAAATGGAGAAGGTTGCTTTATTAAAATGTACTGATTATGATGTTGATAAAATTGAAAAAAAGCTTAGAGAAGGCTTTGAGCTTTTAGGTGGAAATTCTTTTTTGAGGAAACTTATACCTGAAAATAGCAAGGTATTATTGAAACCTAATTTCCTTAGTGTAATTGAAAAGGGCTCACCAGTCATTACACATTATCTAATGTTTGAAGCCGTTATCAGAATAGTTAAGGAATATACCAGCAATATAATTTTTGGTGATTCACCTGGGTCTGGAGATACTAGAAAAGCAGCTGAGAAATCCGGATTAATGGAAGTTGCTAATAAATACGGAGTAGAGTTTGTTGATTTTAATGATGAAATACATGTGGAGCTTGATAATCCATTAATGTATAAATATTGGAATGTAGCCAAAGCAGCTTATGAGGCTGATGTAGTTATTACACTGCCAAAGCTTAAAACCCATGCTATGATGTATTATACAGGGGCTGTTAAGAATCAATTTGGCTGCGTACCTGGATCTAAAAAGGCATCATGGCATACTAAACTACCTGACGCAGTAAACTTTAGTAAAATGCTATTTGACCTAAATTCTGTTGTGAAAACAAGCTTTGCAATTCTTGATGGTATAGTGGCAATGGCAGGAAACGGGCCTAGAAATGGGACTCCTAAGAAAATGGACACAATAATTATGGGGGAAAGTCTTACAGCAGTTGATTCCACAGCAGTTAGGCTAATAGGATATGATAATGTTTTAGCTGTGCCATTTCTAAAGGTGGCTCATGATACAAAATGGGGAACTGTACTTCCTGAAGATATAGATGTATTGGGTGAAAAAATTGAAGAATTGAAGTGCAAGAACTTCAAACTTTCACGAAGTGCAAAGGTTGTTAATTTTCTGACCCCGTCCCTCAATAATTTTGTAGCTTCCTTAACGGCACCTAATCCGGTTTTAATTGAAGATAAATGTATTGGTTGTAAAAAGTGTGATGAAGTATGTCCAGAAAGATCTAATGTAATATCTTTTATAAAACATAATAACAAAATGATACCAAAATGGAATTACAATAATTGCATTAGATGCTTTTGCTGCCAGGAACTCTGTCCACAAGGTGCAATTGTAACTAAGGATAAGCCATTAAGTAAGATGTTAGGCTTGAAATAGATTGTGATTATTAAAACTATAATAGGAATAATATTATAGGAGGCACAGAAAATGCAGGCTGGAGTAAGAAATAAATTAGTAGGAAAAGTTGAGGAAATTAAGGCAGACGATGTTATGGCTCAAATCAAGATGACTGTTGATGGGTGAAATAATTCCCCAATTGTAACGTCCGTGATGACGAGAGAGAGTTTAGAAGATGCAGGTTTTAAACAGGGAGATCAAGTTGAGGCTCTTATAAAAGCCATTAATGTCGTATTTGTAAAACATTAACAGTTCAAGACTGTTACATAACTATTTTTATGTGTGTGACAGTCTTTTTTGTTCTTATTAAAAACTCACGAAAAATTTAGGGTGAATTTACTACATAAGTAGTATTGACCATGAAGCATCCACTTCTATAAGTGGGGTAGTTTACTAATTTAAAATATAGAGAATTAGACCTAAAATCAAAGCAATTATTAGAGCAATAGGTAGTATTTTTCTTAAAATCTTTCCTTCACAGCCTAAAATATCTGCGGTAGTGGTTCCAAGTACAATATTCCCAGGGGAAATTGCAGTTCCTATGGCACCTCCAGCAGTGTGAGCACCTAAAATTGCTGAGGAGTTAAGAACAAGCAGCTTTGAAGTTGCTAATTGAAAGTCTCCAAAAAGAATATTTGAAGACATGTTGCTCCCTGTAATAAAAGAACCTATAAGTCCTATAAAAGGGGCAATTATAGAATAGTATGGTCCAAGAATTTTGGAAACTTCTAATGCAAGAACTGTAATTTGTCCTGTTCCTGACATAATTCTAGACATCATTATTAATGATACCACAGCTATGCTTGAAGGTATCATTTTTTTTAGTGTCTTGTGTAAAATTACTTTATAAGATCCACTTAAGAGATAACCTTTTTTAAAATAATATGCAAACCCACATAAAGCTGATAAAAATAGAAAGGTTCCTGCATGAGCTAAGGGTTTTATAGGTGAATAAGAAGAAACTTTTTCATTTACGATGCCATAACCAGTTACTGTTTTATTGAAGGCAGGGGATACACTAAAGTGCCCTAAAAAATGGTTTATAGATGGAATTAAGAGCACTGCTAAAGTTATTCCTGTCATTATATAGTAAGGTAAAAAAGCTTCATGAATATTCATATTTTCCTTATTATCTAAGGCTATTTCAGCTTTGTTTTCAATTCTTTGCATTATAGGGCTGTCAGTAATATTCCACTTACTTTTATAATATTTAGATTTATTTAATAAAAAGAAAATAATAAGTGCCATTAAGCTAGGAATAAAGCAAGCAAGAGTTTGATTTATTTGTCCAAATAAAAGTTGCCCTCCGCCTTGTGCTAAAGAGATTAATAAAATTGCAATGAAACCCTTTTTTAAGGCTTTCTTCCCGCCATAAAAGAAGCAAACAGATATAATTGAAACAAAATTTAAAAGGAATAAAAAACCAGCAGCAAAAATGGCAGTTTGATTTATCAGTGATATATCATTTATTCCTGTTTGTACTATAAGAGATTGCCAAGCTATTGCAAGTGTGCCAAAAGTTCCTCCCCAACTATGTCCTATTAAAGGTATTATTACAGCCCATATAGGTCTTACTCCTATACCGATTAAAAGAGGGGCGGTAACTGCTACCGGAACTCCAAAGCCTGTTACTCCTTGAAGAAAGCTAGAAAAAACAATTCCTATTCCAATAATTCTAAGAAGCTCATTTGGTGCAATTTTTGCCACAGCATTTTTTAAAACATTAAAAGCCTTTGATTCATTGGTAACTTCATAGATTAAAACGGCTGTGAACATAATAATTATGACTGAAAGGGCATTCCATAGGGCTTTTAAAAGCTCAGTACAAATAACGCTTACTCCTGCTTTAAAAAATATAATGCTGCTTATTATAGCAATCATAAGTCCAATTGGGGAAGCTTTATTCGCGCCACATTTAAACTGAACCATTAAAATAAGAAGAACTGCTATAGGTAGTACAGCTATTGTCCACATAAAAAGATTTATTGGTAAACTCATTTAAATATCACCTTCGAAAAATCAATGTTTTTATTAAGAAGAAATTATGGTTTTCTATGTTGTGAGTTAGGGTTTGATAAACCACCAATTAGTAATGAAAACAAATTGGTGGTTTGAGTTATTTGCTCTTTTAAATTTTATTAACGAATAAAATTAGTTACTGCTCTTGTTTCCTTTTCTGGCATCAAAACTCCAGTTTCTTTCCCAGCTTGTATACATTTTAATAGCCAAGCCATGTTTTTTCCTAGAGTTCTCATGGTTTGCATTCCTTCTAGATCTTGTTTAACCTCGTCGGGAGTATTTCCATGTACCATGTTCCAATATTGAGAGGATACTATTGGCATATTAGAAATTGTAAAATATTTATTTAGCTGATCCAGGGCTGCTGTGGAACCCCCTCGACGACAACTTACTACTGCAGCACCAGGCTTATACTCAAAGCCATATCCAGCATAAAAGAATCTATCTAAAAAGGAAGTTATATGACCTGAGGCACCAGCATAGTGTACTGGTGAACCAAATACAAAACCATCAGCTGCCTTTGCTTTTTCTAAAGCAATGTTTACTGTGTCATCATTAAAGGAGCATTTGCCAGAGTTATCTCTAGAACAGCCTCCGCAGGCCATGCAGCCACGAAGAGGGTTCTTTCCTACGTGAAAAATTTCAGTTTCAATATTTTCTTTTTCAAGTTCCTTTGCTACTTCGCATAGTGCTGTATAAGTACAGCCGTTAGCTTTTGGACTACCATTAATTAATAATACTTTCATTCCTACCACCTACTTTCATATACTATTATACAATAATATATAAGTAAAGGCAGCCGTAGAAGACTCTTTTCTTGTTTGTTAAAGGAAGTTTGAAACATACGAAAAATAATATAATCATTAACAATAATAAAATAATCAACTACAAATGGTAATAAAAATATATATCTTAGCAGCATTTTTAGCTATACGCTTAATATTCATAATATCACTTCGATGAATTTATTGATAAAAGAAGGAAATGTTAAACTTAACTAGAAGATAGTTTTATGGATTATTGCAAATCATCGGACAATTTGACAAAAAAGCGTAACAAATTTAATTTTTGAAAGAGGAAGAAAAAGTCATGAACCCTTACTATTTTTTAACTCCAATATTCTTAGTATTTCCTAATGACAAGCGCCATAATGTCTACTCGGGAAAAAGGGTTATATACGAAGAATTAACAAGGACACTTAAGCCGTTACAGTTGGATGATTTAGGTAGATGTGAAGTTTGAGCAAAAATCCAAGAACAAACAAAATGAATATTAACAAATTCGCAGAATAAGCAATTCTGTAGTTAAGTTAGTTCGCAGCTTTCTCATGTAACATATAGATCATTAGTATCTACTTTATCTAAATGTAAGGACTCATTGAAATATTAGATTTATTTAGAATATAACAACATAGTTACTTCTTTTGAAAGAGCAGTTTACTTATCTAGGCTGCTTTTTTTAATAACCTTAATAAAATTTCAAAGTTTGTAAAAAGTTCTAAATTTGAATAATCAGCAAGGAGTGTTCTTTAAACAATATTATCGGTTTATAATAAAAGGTTAGAAGACTAGTTCCATAAAAGCATATAAAAAGAAGATAATAAGCAGCATTTTTGTTTGTTCATCCTACCACACTTAGTTTGGACAAATTCAATAAAATACCATGTTTGCAATATTTAACAATACGCAATATAATATGATTATTGCAAACAGGGGGGATTGATTATGGATATTAAAAGTAAAAAAATAAAATTAACACTGATAGTAATTCTTTTGCTAATAATCTGTATAGTAATAGGGGTATTAAAACATAGAGAAGATACATTTGCTACAAGAACTATAAATGGAAAAGTTGATATTGGAGGATATAGTCTAAATGTTAATTGTTATGGAAAAGGAACTCCAACTGTTATATTTGAAGCAGGACTAGGTTACACCAACAGCACCTGGTCGTTAGTACAACCTGAAATCTCGAAAATTGCAAGAACATTTTCTTATGATAGAGCAGGACTTGGAAATAGCGATATAAGCAAATTACCAAGAACCAGTTTAGACCAAGTTCATGAGCTGCATACTCTTTTAACTAATGCAAAAGTTAAAGGCCCATATATTATAGTAGCACATTCAATTGGAGGCTTTAATGCAAGATTATTCGCTGGTACATATCCTAATGAAGTGGTGGGTATTGTATTTGTTGATAGTACGCATGAATATCAATTTGATGGTTTGACCGCAACTGACTTAGAACAATTAAATAGAAATTTAGATAGTTCAGAACCTAAGTTTGATGTTATGCAAAGTGCCAAGCAATTAGATGAAATAAGAAAAAAGGACGCATTAAGGAATATTCCAATAGCTGTCCTCACATCCACACAACCGGCTGCTTTTCAAGATAACTTGTCAAGCTTGTCTAAGAATAGTAAACATATTTTAGTTAAAGACAGTGGACATTTCATACAGAATGATAAACCTCAAGTAGTGATTGATTTTATTAAAGAATTAATTGATAGTGTAGGTAAATAGCAAAATAATTGATAAAATAACCATTTTATCAATCTATAAAAATGACAGTAAATAATGGAATGATTAGTCAACTCTATTCATGTTATTTGAATTGTAAAGGCTAAATAATTATGGTACAATATATAAAAATTTGAAAAGAAGGAATATAAATTATGGATAAAGAAATATTAAATTATGTTATTGAAAAAACACAGGAATTAATGAGTGCATCTTCATGTAGCAGTGAGGCAAAAAAAGCAGCTCAGACCTGGTTGGATGCTATCGGAAGTGAAGAGGAAACCGCAGAAACAAAAAAGTATATTGAAGAGCTTGAAGCAGCTGTTACAACAATTGACAATTTAATTAGTTTTGCAGAATCTGATCATGGAATTCAGGTTTTCGGAGCAGATACAGCTAAGGCTATTGCGACGCATGCAAAGGAAATAAAGTCTTACGGAGAAAAATATTGTGATTGCCCTGCTTGTGCAGCTGCAGTGGCTATTATAGAAAAGAAAGATAATTTTCTTAAGTAAGATATTAGGTTTAATATAAATTGTGATTATTGCTTGTATACATTTTAATAGCCAAGCTATGTTTTTCTCTAAAAGCAGCCATATAAGGCTGCTTTAGTACTTTATTAGCTTACTAACTAACCTAGAATTAAAACATTAGCAAAATATTGTACTATTCTGAAATAAATGTTATGGTATTTCTAGCTTCATGATTACAATACAAAATGTAAGCAATTAAGGGATATGTTTGAATGGGGGGGATTGAAGTTATGAAGCAAATTGCCTTAGAGGATCTTTTTAAGATGCTGGATGATATGAAAAATTCTAATTTAGTAGCCATAGTAAATGCCTACGAACTTGATACAGTATACTGTATTGACGAGTTTGATTATGAGCTGCTAGAGGAGCAGAATGGAAGAAGACTTAGGTTAATAAATAAAAACGGAAAAAGGCCATACTATGACTTTCACGGAATTTATATTAGTTTAAAAGATATTGATAAAATCTCAATTACAGAGGATACTATATACATATACTTACAACAACAAGTAGTTAAACTAAAAATTAAGTAATCATTAGGGACGGTTCCTTTTGATTTATAAATTGCAAGTCCTAGTAATTGCGGGCACTGGAGAAATCTAGTGCTTTTTATTTATAATTTTGTTGAGTAAGAGGAAAATTTTAAGGAATTGTAGAATTATAATAGTGTATAAATATATAAACTAAGTTAATATTATGAAATTGATGTCTATAATGGGAAACTATAAGATAGTAGTATCTAAGAAGTGTCGCTGTTGTATGAAAATGTGACAAAGTAATTGATGAAATTAAAACTTAAATATAGAGAGTGAGAGTGTCAATAATGAAATTTGAATATGCAAGTGAATCAGATTTTCAATTTATACTTGATAATGATAGACATGTATCAAAACAATTAATAAAAAATAAACTCAAAGAAAAAGAAATTTTGATAGCAAAAGACCCAGATAACAAAGTTATAGGTTGGTTAAGATATAATTATTTTTGGGATAACACTCCATTTATGAATATGCTTTATTTGAATGAAACCTATAGAAATCAGGGAATTGGAAAAGAATTAGTTGAATTTTGGGAAAATAAAATGAAGAGTAAAGGCTATGAATTGGTTATGACCTCGACCTTATCTAATGAGCAAGCACAGCATTTTTATAGAAAATTAGGATATAAAGACTCTGGAAGTATACTATTGAATGATGAACCTTTAGAGATAATTTTTACTAAAAGTATATAATTATAAATTGTGAATTCATATTTTTCATATCTTACGGCATTCAAATTAATAATAAAATTTATTTTACAATCGTAAATTATAGCCATAAGGAGATAGTAATATGATATACAGATTAGCAAAAGAAAGTGACATTCAAATGCTTTCAGAAATGAGATGGGAGCATGAATATGAAGAAGAAGGGCAATTTGATATTTCTAAAGAAGATTTTATTAAAGAGTGTAATTTATTTTTAGTTAATGATCTTAAAAGTAGCACTTGGGAGTATTGGATTGCAGAAGAAAATAATATAATTATCTCAAACATTTACATAAATAGAATAAGAAAGGTACCAAAGCCGCAAAACCTATTTGCAGAAATAGGTTATGTAACAAATGTTCACACAAAGGCTGAATTTAGGAATAGAGGAGTAGGAACAGAACTTTTGAAAAAAGTAAAGCAATGGGCTATAAATAATAAAATTCAATTGTTATTTGTTTGGCCAAGCCAAAGAGCAGTAGCCTTCTATGAACGGCAAGGGTTTTCAAGGAATAACGAAATAATGGAATTAGAAATATAATTAATTCTCCTTTTCTCCTTTTCTCATATGTCTGCTTAATAACCCTCTGGGTTAAATTCTCGGTTATATAAATATTTTATAATTATGGAGGAGATATGAGTAGGTTTAAACAAAGTGAAAATAAATTCAAAAAAATATTATAACCAAGAAGCTAAACTAAGAAATTTATCTGAAAAGCAAGAGTGGAAGATAGAGCAAAGAGCCCGATTTTGTAGTTATGTAAAATCAGTAAACAAAAGCTCTTTATTAGAAATTGGGGCTGGCAACTGAAAGTGAGTTAGTTAATGATGTGACCGATAGTCCACGCTTTTTTTCATATCATATGTTATAATAGCTTGTACGCATAAGAAATAGACATAGGGGGATTTATATGAGTAACAAAGGAAAGATTCTTCCATATTTAGCTGCTATAATAAGTTCTATGATTTTTGGATTAAGTTTTCTATTTACAAAAAGAGCATTGAGTGTTGCCACTCCTATATCAATTGTGGCTTTTAGATTTTTGATAGCTTTTCTAGTTATGTCAGTATTGATTATTTTCAAGATAATTAAAGTAAACTATAAAAATAAGCCTTTAGGATTGATTGCGTTACTTTCACTTTTTGAACCTGTAATTTATTTTATTTTCGAAACCTATGGACTTCAGCGTACTGCTTCTTCCTTAGGAGGCCTTATGATTTCACTCATACCTATAGCAGTAACTATATTAGGTATATACTTTTTACAAGAAAAACCAACTATGAAACAGACAATATTTATTATTGCTTCTGTCATTGGTGTAGCTATAATTGGAATGATGAATAGTTCAGGGGATACAGGAAGCTCACTATTTGGAATGTTATTAATGATCGGTGCAGTGATGTCAGCCGCCTTCTTTAGTATAATATCTAGAAAAATATCAAAACAATTTAATGCTTTTGAAATAACTTATTTTATGATGATTTCCGGGGCAGTGAGTTTTAATGGGTTATCAATAATTATGCATCTAGTAAACAAAGATATAAGTTCTTATTTTAAACCTTTAACTAGTTTCACATTTTTAACTTCTGTAATATATCTTGGAATTGTGTCATCTATAATTGCATATTTTCTTTTAAATTATTCCCTAGCTAAATTACAAGCATCAAAAGCCACAGTCTTTTCAAATATTTCAACAATAGTATCTATATTAGCAGGGGTTATATTTTTAAATGAAAGCTTTCGTATTTATCATTTGGTAGGTTCAGCTTTGATATTAATTGGTGTATGGGGTACAAGCAGGTTTAGTAAATAGAAAAAATTAAAAGACCATTTCTAAGTTCACCATAAATAGTTATAAGACCACTTGTTTATTATATTTATGCCTTTGTGGTACTACTTAAATAAAAGAAAATCATTTATTATTATTATAAAGTAATAGTAACAACTAGATACTATTACTTTATTAATAAGCAATAATAATATGAGGTGTAAATATGCAAAATTACATTATCACAGAAAGCAATAATAAGGAATCAGATTTTATTATTGATAGAATTGTTGAATACAACTTATCTAAAGTTCCTCCTAAGCAAGTAGTCACATTTTTATGGATAAATAGAGTCATTGAAGATACTAATGGTGAGATTATTGCTGGAATACTGAGTAAGATATACTGTTGGAATTGCTTATATATAGATTCTTTATGGGTTAAAGAAGAGTATAGAAAAGATGGGTTAGGCACAAAACTTATAAGAGAAATTGAGAAAATCGCTAAAGAAAAAGGTTGCTATTTAATTCATTTAGATACCTTTGATTTTCAAGCAAAGGATTTTTATATCAAACATGGATATGAAATCTTTGGAGTTTTAGAAGAATGCCCTCAGGGACACAAAAGATATTTTATGAAAAAAAGAATATAATACACAATAGTCTACTGAACGCCACAAGTAAAAGTTTGTGGTGTTTTTTATTTAAGATTAGGTAGGGACATAGCATATGATGTAAATGCTATATATGTTATAATTGGTATAATACGGTATATCATAAATGTGATTCAAAACAAAGGGGAATATAGCATGAAAACTCCAATATTAGAAACAGATAGATTAGTATTGCGACCATTTTGTATAGAAGATGTACAAGATGTATTTGAGTGTTGGGAAAGTGACCCTGATGTAGCAAAATATATGTTTTGGGAAAGTCATAATGAGATAAATAAAACTATTGACTGGGTAAGAAAAGAACTAAGCAAAATAGATGATGATGAATGGTATAGGTGGACAATTTTATTAAGGGAAACAGGAGAGTTACTTGGAACTGGATTGATTTATGTTGATGAAGAGTACACAAAATTTGAAATAGCATATAATCTTGGGAAAAAAGCATGGGGATTCGGATACACATCAGAAGCAATGCAGGCAATTATAAAATTTGCTAAAGTTAAATTGGATGTAAAAGAGATAATTGGCAGGCATGCAAAAGAAAACCTTGCCTCTGGCAGGGTTTTAGAAAAGTTAGGATTTACATATATTAAGGACATACCTTATGTATGTAATAGAGGGAAAAACCTATATATAGGTAAAGAGTACATCTTAAAGTTATAGAGAATTATAATAATAAAAAGTTAAATAGATTCTGAATATGCTTATTTCTGCCACTAGAATATATTATGACGAAACATAGAGTGAGTACATTTTTAAAAAGGAGTAATTATAATGAGATTATTGATAATAGGAGCAAGTGGATATTTAGGAAATACAATATATAAGAAAATTAAAGAGTGCACAAATGATGAAATTTGGGGAACTTGCTGTAGGTCCAGTAATCATGAATTCTTGCAAATTAATGTTTTAAATAGATTAGATATAAAGAAATTGCTCTCATTTAAGCCAGATACAATTATCTGGAGCATTATGGATACGGAACAAGAAATGCTTTTATCGCAAATAGGTATGAATGAGATAGTTAATAATATTTCAAAAGATGTACGCTTGATTTATGTTTCTACAACAGTAGGAAAAGGAAAAGACCAGAATGAAAGTGTAATTCCGCATAGACGTAGGCCTGACGAATATTTATCCAAATATATTAATGGCAAAATTGAAGGAGAAATTATTGCACAGAAACATGATAATTATGTGATTGTAAGACCTGGTAGCATCTATGGTTATGATTATGATGGCAAAATGGATTCGAGAATGAAAGGACTTCTTGAGATTTCCAAAACAGGTAAATATTATTCAAGAACAGCAAATATGTATTCTAGCTTTGTTAATGTACAAGACCTTGCAGATGCAATAATAGAACTTGCATATAGCAAAACTATAGGAACAATAAATATATCGGGAGAACGACCAGTAAATCATTATGATTTCAACATATTTCTAGCAAGGCTAATGAATATTAGTGAAAGTTTTATTATACCTGATTACAAGGAAGAAGAAATATATCATAATTTAAATAACGACAAAAGAAAACTTTTGATCAATACAATTGTGAGAGATGTTTTATAAGATTAATTGAAAAGAATTAGCAATAAGGAATATTCTTATATTGCTTAAAAAGGGGTGGATAATTGTATGAAAGGAAAAAAGTCTGTATATTTGGTAGTTATCATTATTATTTTGATTGCTATCGTAGCACTGCAATACAGAGATAATGCGAAAATTAAAACTATACAGGGTGAAGTTGCTGAAAATAAAATTGACTGGTTACAAATTCAACTTAAAATTGTTTCAGAAGACCTTTCTTCAACGAAAATTCCAGAAAAAGAATATATTGATGAAACTTCAGCAAAATTTTCTGAGGATACAGTACTGCTAAATGGAATCATATTTAGTAGTGGTATGCCATTAACCTATTTAGATATGATAAGAATGGATTTAGTTAGAATGTCTAGTGATTTGAAGAATAAAAAATCTGAAAAGGAGATACTTGATACTAAACAATTGGCATTAGATAAAATGGCTATTTTACAAAACGAACTTAATTATATTAGGGAAAACTGTAAGACAAATGCTATTAAGTATTATCAATTAAGTAAACCCAACAACCTAATAATGAAAAAAATAGATAAAGAAATGATTGATTACCTTAATAAAAATAATATTCATTAGTATAGTTAATAGTTAGCGTGCTGCTTAACATTTTTATATTTATTAAGCAAGATTAAAATATTATGAAACAACATTATTTATTTTAGGGGGAGTGATGAAGCGATGTTGGGAAAAACACAGAAAAGTATACTTACATTGGCCATAGCCACTGTCTTTCAATTTGTTATTTTATATGGGGTTATTCTGTTTAATCAAAATATTTTAATGAATTTTACACTTGTTGAAAGAATGCTTTTGATGTTTTCTACACAATGGATTTTTTTGATTATACCTGTGCTTTTTATGTTAAAGAATAAGGAAAAATTAAAAGACATTGGATTTACAAGAATAAATATTTCTATACAGATTTTAAGTGGTATAGGAATTGCAATTGCAATGTGCCTTATTTTTACTGTTATTCCTATTTTATGTGGGCTAAAAGATATGGTTTCAAGTACGCATTATACAAAGGCATGGCAATTCATATTTGAATTTTTTTATTCAATATTTGGAGTTGCTTTAGCAGAGGAGTTCTTTTTTCGAGGATATATGTTTAAGAAATTGATGGACATTAAAAACTCAAAATGGTTTGCAATAATCATTTCTTCAATTGTTTTTGGTTTGTTTCATATTTTTCAAGGCAATATAATTCAAGTATTTACAACTATGGTGTTGGGGGTTATGTTTTGCTTGTTAAGGGATAAAATTAAAGGTTGTTCAACACTATCACTAATTTTTGCACATGGAGTTTATGATGCCTTGATAGTGTTATGTGTTGCTCTTTTATAAGCATATGGATTTAAGTCAATATAGTAGACACAGAAACTCGAATTTTTTATGCAGTTTTTCTTAAAGCATCTTCAAGCTGCTG
>NZ_JBJHZZ010000011.1:0-100266 GCF_045310675.1 Candidatus Clostridium stratigraminis | reverse complement strand
CAGCAGCTTGAAGATGCTTTAAGAAAAACTGCATAAAAAATTCGAGTTTCTGTGTCTACTATATTGACTTAAATCCACCCATCATTTTCGCTAAGCATTGTAACGGTTTCGTTTTCAGACAACTCTATATCACATTCAATCACATCAAACGTTGCATCGCATTCTTCATTAATGTATTCAGATGTATTTTCCGAAGTTTCATCCATCATGGAATCCTCAAACTCGCCCATTGCGACACCTCCAATTATTTAAATAGCATGCTATTGCTTAATTTAGTTGTGAAAATTACAAATGTAAAAAGCAAAGGTTTCGTTTCTGTATTATATAAGAAAATCAAAAGTAGCGTTAAAAATTTTTTCCACATAAATATTATATTCCCATTAAAAATTCTTAGAAGCATAATAGGGTTAACAATAAAAAATTTACAGTTTAAATTCCAATCCGCACCCCCTGGGGCAGAAACGCTGGAAGTTAGTATTACATTCAACTCAATAAAAAATGTGCTTTTTATTGTTATTGATGATCCAACATATAGATTTTAATTGATAAGTCACTAATATAATTTTTGTAGTTTGTAATCTTATAAAAGCAACCATATGTTTTGCGTAAGTATATTTTTGATTTAGTTTAAATAGTTATCTACATATATCGCCCGATTTCCCATCCAGATCCGGAGTCCTTACCTTCTTTCCTTTTATTCACACCTCATTTAATTCACGAGATGTATTTCAACAAATGAGCAACAAAAAAGACACCCACATCTAGTTTTTCAACTAAACGTAAGTGCCTTATTAATCATTTATCACTTTGACACAGTCCATAGAGGCCATCTAATTTACTTATTTGAATCCATACAAACTCATTGACATCCTATATTGTCCAATAGGATTGTTGTAACATCGTGACTTAAATGGACTTATTTGGGTCGCTATGGATTTCCATGGTCGTAAATCTGTCGTAAATTTTGACCCTATAATCTTAAACCTTTTGAAAACACAGGTTTTATTGTTGAGTTGGTTTCATTGTAGGGAAGACCATCCCTGCTCTTTCATGGTATTTCATAAATTGTCAAATATCTTTATTTCCTGCATTCCCGACATCCCTTTTGTACCTATCATTTCATTACTTCTCAACAGTTATCATGAAACGGGCGTAAGTTTGGCGTATAGTGGGCGTAAACCTACATGGCTTCCTTTTTATTATTCATGAAATCCTCAAATGTCTGCATTTCTGCTTTTTTCAAATCTCTGGTAACATCTGCATATATATCAAGTGTAGTGCTGATATCTGCATGCCCCAGAACCGATTGAATTACTTTAATATTGATCCCTGACTCACAAAGGCGAGTAGTAAATGTATGTCTTAATGTATGACAACTAAATTTAGGAAGCAGGATCACTTGATCGTTTTTCTTTGCCTTATCCAGAATCTCCTGATTGCAATCTCTAATGATCCTACGGAGTGCTTTATTAAGCGTTCCTTGATGCTGAGCATTTCCAAAGCGATTAACAAATATAAAATCTGTAAATCCATCGATCCTGGCACTACATGTTATTCCGCATTCCTCTTGATATGCCTTTTCTTGAAGAAGTGCATATCTCACACTTTCGATCATTGGAACAGCTCTCTCTCCAGCTCTTGTCTTAGGTGTATTCACTCCGAAATAACATCCACCCTTTGCATGATTAAAGTAAACTAATGTATGATTTATATTAATGTTATTATTATCGAAATCAACATCGCACCACCGAAGTCCTGTAGCTTCTCCCACTCTGACTCCTGTTCCGATCATCAAAGCAAAGATCGGATACCAATGATGATACATACTGCTATTCCTAAGAAAATCAAGAAAGATATCCTGCTCCTGAACAGTTAACGCCTTTCTCTTTTCTGTGAAAAGGTTTCTAGACTGCTTCAATTCCTTGAGAGCATTGTCGCTTATGTTATTTCTCAGATATCCATCCTCAACAGCTATATCCAAAACCTGATGCAGAATAGTATGCACATTATCAACAGAAGATATTTTCAAGCATCTCTCATCTATCAAATAATTATAGTATCTTCTGATATCTGATCTCTTAAGTGTAACGATCTTATGCTGTCCCAGACCGTCCTTTACAAACTGCTCATACATGTAAATATAATTCTGGAAGGTATTTTCTTTCAATCCCTTCTTTAGCTGTACCCACAGATCGTAAATATCATTTACAGTTACTTTCTGAGCATCTGTTCGAATGCCATCACTCTTATCTTTGAAAATAGCCTGTTCCTTCTCGCGAAGTTCCTCAAGCGTAGGTGCATATATAGAATGTCTCTTACCATCTGATGTACGCCACCTATAATCATATGATCCGTCTTTTCTCTGTGTCTCATTTTCCTTTAAAACTCTACCCTTATTATCTTTTCGTCTTTCTGCCATTATATATCTCCTTCCTACGACAGAAAGCTGACTTGCTATAATAATAACATATCAGCTTTCCCAAAAACACCCTAAATCGAAAAAGATTTTGCAAGATAATCATCAAATTGTTTTCTTTTTATAAGTCTTTTACGCCCAACATATAAAACAAAAGAACATGTATCAGAATCTGTAAGTTCTCTAAGTTTATGCTCCCCTATGTTATATAGGGAAGCAGCTTCTTCTATTGTGAGCGTGGGTTTATCTTTTAATTCGGGTTTTCCTAACATTCAATCACGCTCCTTTAAGCAATCATCTTCAACATAATATGCCTTAAATAGCACTCTAGTATTTGTCAGAAACATTCCTTGATCGTTTTGTGAAATTTTGTCTTCTCCATCCGTATTATCAAGGATAATCTGAGACAAAACCTTATCTGCCCTACCACAAATCCTCATACCTATATTATTTTTGATCTGCCCATTTAATACATCTGCTGATGGTCTCTGTGTAGCCAAAATCAGATGTATTCCAAACGCCCTACCTAGTCTTGCTATTGTAATAAACTTACTTTCTATCTGACTGATCAAAGCCTTTTCAGTCTTATCCAATCCGGTTTTGTCAAGTACCTCAGCAACTTCATCACATGCAACTATAATTCTCTGCATATTAGATTCTGTCTTGCGATTATGTTCACTTATATTTGATGCACCAGATTTAACAAACTGTTTACGTCTATCTTCCATGATCTCCAATATATCTGAAAGCTGATCTGATAGTTTTTCTGTTTCAACAATAATTGAACATTTTTCATGCCAGACTTTTGGATAATCAACACCACCTTTAAAGTCTGAAAGATAAACTTCTGCGCCTTTCTTTATGCTCTGCATCAAAATTAGTTTCAACAGTTTGCTCTTTCCTGAACCTGAACCTCCACCAATCAAAACATGAGGTGTGACTGCCAGATTAAAACTCTCATCCCCAAAATAACTCTCGCCAAGTTTCAATATGAAGTCATCTGAACTAAGATAGGCATCTTTCCACATAATTGTTTCTTGTGATTTTCTTGCGAAGTCTATCGCCTTGATTATCACATGTTGCGTGTTTTTCCCAAATTCTATAGATATTATTTTCATAACTAAAGCATTTTCTATATCTTTTACATGATTTTCATACTGATACAATGGCAACCTCGGCGAATAAAATTCATATATCCATCCATTTTTTTCTCTTGTTTTAGCTATCAAAGTAGGTGGATTTCCTTTTTTATCTGTAAATTCGATCTCCGATAATTCATTTTCTATTTCCTTACTACTTATAGGTGTACCCAATACTGTCAATATCAACATCAGTCCTATTATTGCTATCTCTACCATGAAGATCAGGAACACCCACCCGAACAGATCTGACGAAAAAGGCTGATCTAATGTAAGCAAGAGTACTTTTCCCATGTATGACAGAATTCCAACAATAATCAGGTAAACAACAGGGATCAGGATCAGCAGTTTATTTCTGACAATCCTCTTTGCCCCCGTAACAATTCTATATAAATTTTTATTCTTCATATCATCACGCTCCTTTACTCAAAAGTTATTACTTCATTGTCAATAGTTACAAAATCACTTCCCGTTGCTTGCCTTCTCAGATCATCAAGTTTTTTGTATTGATCTCCCGGCAGCTCGAAAGTTTTGAATTCACCATTTTCAACATAATGGTAAACATATAGTGTTATTCTTCTTAATAACTGTTTAATAGTATCTTTTGCTTGTGTCTCCCTGCTAACCATTCCTCCATAGATATCTTCCGGACTAAAGATTGATGTAATGTGAACCTCATTCCATAAAGCATAGCAATTTGAGTACCTACAATGTATCTGAGTGCGATACCCCTGCATTACTGTCAACAATAGTTCAAAGGGAAGCGATTCACTCTTTAGCTCATCCATGAATAATACCGGCTCTCCACCATATCCATCAAAGCCTCCTACACCTCTGTTTGCGTAATCAGAAAAGAAATATACATTATCATCCCCAAATTGCTCACAAAGTTTTATATAGGCATATGATTTTCCTGTGCCAGATTCTCCGCAATGCCAAACGATCTTTATATCTCTCTGAGGCGGTGTTTCCTTATAGCGTTTTGCGAAATATGCTTTCCGAATCAAGGTCTCTTCTTTTCGAAGTCGGATATCCTCTGCCATAATTGCATTAGGTGTCATACCTTCCTCGATCAACTGTTCAATCGTTTGAAGAGTATCGTTGGTATTATTAAGAGCAAAGCGTTTATTGCCTTCGATATTTCCATAAGAAGTAAAGCAGATCACCTGTTCTCCTTTCTCATCAAAAGGTGACTCCTTCCTGATATATGCCAACACCTGCTTCTTATTTCCCTTTGTAGGCTCTAAATGTACTGTAGGGTATGCTTTCTTAACTGCGCTGAATCTCATTGCTCCAGAGGCTTCAAGTACCATATGAATATGTGGCATCCCTTTTTCTGAAACGCAATACCCCCACCAACCTTTCCGTAAAGGATTATCTCTAATCCATTCATTTTTAAGCTGTTCACAAATTTCTTCCGGCGATTCTGTATATCCATGTTGTTCCGGATATGGAAACACAGCAAACCATGATCTGCTAACTGTATCTTGTGTCATACCCTGCCCCCACTTGTAACAAACTATAAATCTGTTACATACGAAAACCCGCATGAATCCTCGCATGTAACAGTAACGCTCTCAGGGTAATACTAAGCCTGAGAGCCTACGCCCCGGCTCCTGCTGAGCCGGATGCGTACGGTCTTTTTTACTTACTATTAATCTCGATATCCTCTGCTACAACACTAAGCTGATTGCGATATTCACCATATATTGTTGCCTCAGCGTTCTTAAGACGAACCTCAGCATTCATAGGCACTGTAATTTGCTTAGGAATCTTGATTATCAGTTTCTCGTACAAATTATTAACAACCTCACCTTCTGTTGTACCATAATCTGTTTTGTCCTGAACAATTACAACTTCTACCTTAGTCCCTAACACATCTCCAGTCTTGAAATCCTTCCATTCCTTCTGTCCGATGCTCATGAAACGCTTTCCTTTAGCGAATCCCTCAAAATCAAAGTACGTAAATAAATTAAGTTTTTTCATAATATTAAACCTCGTATCTTTATGATGCTAGTTCTGGTCGCATCCACCATATTTTTGTGTTGATCAACTTATACATGCATGTGGAAGCTCTCTTGCTTCTATAATCATAATACTATATAATCGAGTAGGGAGTCAGTGTAGTAGTTTCCCTTTGATTACCCATGTAAAATTCCCCACCAAAGGAGGTTTTTAATGAACTTTAAATGGACAAAGAATTGTATATACGAAAAGAGCGCATCTAGGATAAAAGCTCGAATATCTGAGACTCATAAAAAATTAGAGGATATATATCCTCCCAACGAAAAAATAATAAGCCACATTACTAATTTAAAAATCAGCCAAAAAAATCCCTATTTAATACAAGACTCGGTTGTGCTTAGTTCTCGGAAAATATCTGACAACCAATATGAAGATATAGGTATTGCTCCTAGTCTAGGATTTAAAGATCGCCAAGAGGTTCTTTGGGGTACAGAGGAAGAGATCAGAAGAAATATTCCAGAAATATTTCATAATTTAATATATGATTTAATTCTTTGTAATTCTGAATTAGATATTGATGTTTACAATATTGTTTGTGACCATGTTTCATATGCCAAATACTCCACATATTATCGAATACTAAATAATCGTCCTGAGTGTATTCCTGCTTACTATTATTGTGTTTTCGAAGATGATATTTTTAATAATATTGATAGTGCTAGAGAATCCGCTATAGATTACTTATTTTCCAAGTCAAATTGTAGAGCAAGTTTCGAAAAAATATTTATTGAATTTTGTTCAGCTACTGATTCATACACAAAGCTTGATAAAAAGATAGAAAAGGATCTAGTAATTCCTCACGTTATACCCTTATTACGTCAGTTTGTTCCTGATATAAACTCTCTAGGTTTAAGAGTAAAGGACATAATAGAATCTGATTTAGAAAAATCAAAGGCACTCGCATTCATTCCTCCAGATATGAATCTGCACTTTGAAAAACTTATTACAATTTCAGATAATTATGTCAACGAACTAGAGTATCTGCAAAACGCTTATATTTCCAAAATCTATGGTGGGGAATTTTAGCTTGCCTTTTCTCCATATATTACTATACTGACGCCACACCCGAATTGTATTATCCTCTTTTTATGGAACAATGATTCCAATAAATTACAAGGGAGGATAATCGAATGGATAGATTATCAAAACGTACAAGTAGCAATCGTGTATGTCCAACATACATCATAACCAACGAAGAAGCTGAATTGATTATAGACAAGCAGTGGCCAGTTATTTATGAGCATGCTAATAAACATCTAAATGATGTAAAAGAAAAGACATCTATTATGAATAATGCTTTATTAGACCAGCGCCCTCTTGAAGACATTAGTAATATTCTTTTAGATGACAGTTATTTTAAATCGCTTCGTAGGGCACTCAATCCATTTACCCATCAATTAAAGGATTTAATTATTCAACTAGAGACTGATTCCAACGATATGCCTATTGCTGAATATAATTTTGAGAAGCTAAAAAAAATACATCTCTCAGCTACTTCTTGGTATAAGTCATTTAATGAAGCTGTTTCGTCATACAAGTACACAAAACAGATGTATGAAATAGTTTTTATAAATAAATATTGTAAAATTCTATAACTTATAATTAAGCTGAGCTTGTTTGCGTGCATGCTGATAAGAAGAAAAGCGACCACATTATGTGATCGCTTTTCTTATACTAATTGATTTAAAAAAATTCCACCTGTATCAAATAGATGATCCAATTTATCTTCTATCATAATACTTGATATTATATCCTTACAAATTGTATTTATAAACATAAAATGAAAAATTTATGCTTTAACTTCTATATTGCAACTAAAAGAAAGTGTTTTTATATAGTCTTCCATAAATTTATAATCTGGAATTCTTGGCTCTTTTACTGGCAAGTACACTATCGTATCTTTTATTAAATCCTTTGAAAATGCACGACCAAATACAGGATATCTGTATTTCTCTTTGTTCAAAATAGAAATCAGAAAATTTGCAGTATAAACATTAAACCAATCTGCTCTAATTACAATTATGTGTGGTCCTGTAATAAAATCATGGTCTTGATAAAAAATAGTAGCAGTAGTGTCACCAATTGTAATTGCTTTTGCCTTTTCTAATCCATCATATTCTTTATTTTCTACACATAAAGAAATTCCATTATTCTCATTTGTTCTTGTAACATAGGAAACATAATCATCTCCATCTGCTATTGTCAAATCAGATTTATTATAAGCCTTTCCATTATGTATATCCTGCACAATCTCATGAAATACAAATGGCTCCCATTTTCTATCGGAAAGTGATATTTTATCCGATATCTTAGACGATGCATATTTTTCTTCAAACTTGTCTTGATCAATATTATCAATATACCAAAAAGCTTTTTCATATCCATCATCCAAAAAATACTCCGGTACATTTGATATGTCATATGACAAACTTGAAATATACTCATTAATAAATGAAATATCCAATTCTCCAGACTTTGTAATCGGCAGCTTTATTATGAAATCCGTTTTTACATGAGCATTTAGTTCTCTCGCAAATGCCAAATAGTTATTTGCACTTTCATTTCTAATCAAATGGGCTATAAATAGTTTTACATTCTCGCTCATTTCCTGCAGCGGAATCAAAACAACAACGTTTTGACTTGTATAAAAAGGATATTTTTGAATAAAGCATGAGCCTAAATGTTCTCCACCTAAAGCAATTGTCATATTTCCTTCTTTATATGGTTCTACTTCATCTATTCTATCGACATATGCTGTAACACCATTACGGGTACTTGATCTTCCCACAAAATTAACAGATGGCATATATGCAGTCATTTTACTTCTATCAAACTTGTTTCCTGGATCAATTTCAAATAAATCATATAAATGATAATCTTTCCATTCTCTATCTTGTAAATTCATATCATTCCTCCAAAAGACCATTCTCATCCATAAATTTATACAGTGCATACTTCTTTAATGTTTTTTCAAAGTCTGCATCTTTTATTTTTGAGTAATCTGTCTTAGTGTAGGCTTCTGTAAGTGCTTCATCTGTTGTCTTTATCTTCTTTCTCACAAAAACAATGTCATTTGGTGTAGCTGTTCCATCCAATTGATTAATCCACTCTCTGCGTATCTCATCCCATTTTCCTGTGTTCTTTCTTCCATTGTGAGGAATAACTGCAAATCCATCATCTTTCCATCTACCAAAAAAGACTGACTTGTTTTCGTCATGTGGAATATGTGCCTTAAAAACCATAATGCAAGTATTTGCACCTACATGTGAATCGAAGAATAACTGAGTTGGCATTGTCATACACGCAAGTAAAGTGTGATATTTAAGCATTTCTACACGCAACTTACTACCACTATTTCCTGCACATGACATTGGAATAATTGCGATACCAATACCACCAATTTTCAAATAATGTAGCATTGAAGTAATGAAATCTAATTCATCTTGCCCCTTTTGTATAGCAACTTCTCTCATACCACTTTTTGTAAATTCATCTTCCAATTCAACCAATTCTTTTTTATTCTTTAAAATTTCAGCTTCTATCTTACTGATTTCAGATTCTATCTTTTCATCCGGCTCTTTCTTCTTTAACTCCTTTAACTTTTTATTTAACTTTTTATTTTTATCCTTCAGCTCATTTATTTGTTGAACAATCGGATATTCCTGAGTTGAAGTATTATCTTTTTTGTCAAGGGAATATGGTGGGTTTATCATTCCAACATCAATATCTCCAAACTCCTTTAATGCTTCACTTAAGGTAATCTTTTTATCATTAAAGTATGTCTTTCCACTATCATCTACAGGAGCATATGAATCTATCAGCAATGATGAACAGTTAAACAAATTAGATTTACCATCTCCATGGAATCTCATATTTGCATATGCAAGTGCATACATTGACGAATCTCTTTCGACACCTATTAGACTGTTAGTTTGTGCATACTCATATCGTTCTTTTTTCTTATCTTCACTTTCATGATCGCTATGAATATTTCTTTTAATTCTGTTTAGCGCAGAAATAAGAAATGCACCTGTACCACAGCAAATATCTATGATTTTTGTTTTTTCACTAAACTTCTCATCTGAATAAAACTCTGCAATATCACAAAACAAATCTGTTACATGCTTTGGAGTGAGTACAATACCTTTCTCCTTTGCATTACCTTTTGTAAATCTAAGAAATGTTGTATAAAATTCCCCCATAACATCGATTCCACTGTATCTTTCAATTACCTCAATTACATTAACATATAGCGAATATACACAACATGACAGGACAGTACTTCCATCTTGAAAATATCTGTCTTTTCCTTTAGGAGCTTGTATCAATTCATCTTTTGCCAAAAGATTATCATAAAATTTTTTTAGTGAAGTTCTTTTACCTCTTGGTATCTTATCTATATCCCAAATTCCATTTACATAATCATCATCATATTCGTTTCCATCTCCATATAATGATTTTTTCAACATTTTAACCGCATCTTTTCCTATTGGATCTAAAACCATTTTCTTTGACTTTGTTGCATTCTTTCTTTCTATTGCAGCTTTAGTATCTTTGTAAAGTCTTGATTCATGATTCGTCAATCCTAATATGACAGCTGAAATAAAACCTGCCTTAGAATTATCTTCAATACCATTTGAGCGAAGGAAGTTTGCACAAGAAAGCGTATATCGTCTAAGTTCCTTCCTGACAAGTTCTTCCGTTGCTGCATAACGATTCAATGCAACTTCAATATTCTTTTCATATTGATTTATTGAAACTAAAGTTCCATCAAGATATCCATCTTCTAACAACTCTATATCTGACATTTCGCCACCCTTAGGCAACACAAATGATGTCACCCTACATTCAGACTCACTTTGACCTGACACCCCAATAGCAACAACATCGTAATCTGAGTTCAAAAAAGAAGCATACCACAACGCACCATTTACTGCATATCCTGTTGTATCTGCCGAATTTCCATATCCATATGATTTATATTCTTTTATATCAGTCAGCATCATATGATTATCAGTTGAACCTTTGCATTCAATTACAATGATAACTTCTGAATTGTTCTTCACTACAATAAAATCTGGTGTTCCCTTATCTTTCATTGTTTGTTTTTTTGAAGCTGTTGAAAAAACTCCACTTAACCAATCATAATCCGTTCCTTTATAACTATCCTCTTTAAACCAAGTAACACCATCTACTTCAACATTTTGATTATATGGATAACCATCAATTTCTTTTAATTTATCTGCAATTAATCCTTTTGTTTTTTCTTCACTTGCTTTTGCCATTTTCTTCCCTCACATTTTCTTTAAGAATTATATGTTAGCACCCATTTTTTTAATGTATATTATCTATCATATAAATTATTACATTATGCGGTTTGCTGTTTTTGTTGACAATAGCCACATTATCATTTTCCGCAACACTCTCAATTATTCTTGATACTTGTTCTATGAGAAATTCAATTGATGTATGATTTTCAGGTTTAATCGCTTTATTTTCCACCCACAATTTCTTTCTCCATTATCATTACTATTTTTCATATTAAGTAATTTCTTATTTAGTATAACAAATTTTAAACAAAAGAAAAAGACCAATAGACTTTACTATTGATCTTTTTAGTCAGCTTCCTATCTTTTCATTATTTAGGCGTAAAACAGGCGTAAGAATTTAACTCTAGGAGTTCTAAACACCAGTATTAAGCCGTATTATTGTTGATTTGGCTTCATTGTAGGGAAAAGAATAACGTCTCTAATAGAAACTGCATTTGTAAGGAACATTACAATTCTATCTATTCCTATACCCATACCGCCAGTTGGAGGCATTGCTGTTTCTAAAGCACTTAGGAATTCCTCATCTATCATATAAGCTTCATCATCCCCAAGTTCCCTTTCCTTAAGCTGCTGCATAAATCTGTCTCTTTGAACGATTGGATCATTAAGCTCTGAGTAAGCATTACATACTTCTCTTCCAAAAATAAAGCCTTCAAATCTTTCAGTAAGCTCTGGGTTTCCTCTCTTTTTCTTTGTTAAAGGAGAGATTTCTACCGGATAATCACAAAGGAAGGTAGGTTGAATTAAATTTTCTTCGCCATATTCTTCAAATAGTGCATTTAATACATCGGCCTTTGTACAGTCCTTTAATTCCTTTTTAAATTCAAGGTGCCTTTCTTTAGCAATTTCTTGAGCTTCTTCATCTGTGTTAATTTCTTTAAAATCTATCCCAGCATATTCTTTAACTGCATCATACATTGTAAGTCTTCTCCAAGGTGGTGTAAAATCTATTTCTGTACCTTGGTAATTTATTTTAGTTGTTCCATATAGCTTCTTGCATAGTGAAGCCATAAGATTTTCCATTATCTCCATCATATCATTATAGTCAGCATAGGCTTCATATAATTCTATCATTGTGAATTCTGGATTATGTCTTAAATCAATACCTTCATTTCTAAAGTTCTTGCCCATGTCATAAACTTTTTCAAAACCGCCAACAATACATCTCTTTAAATAAAGTTCTGTAGCGATTCTTAAATACATATCTATATCAAGAGCATTGTGATGTGTAACAAATGGTCTAGCAGCAGCACCCCCTGCTATAGGAGATAGTATTGGAGTCTCAACCTCTAAATATCCTCTGTTATCTAAAAACTCTCTTACTCCCTTAAGAATAGCAATTCTCTTAAAGAAGGTGTCCCTTACTTCTTCATTCATAATAAGATCAACTTCTCTTTGTCTATATCTAAGATCAGGATCCTTTAAACCATGCCATTTATCTGGAAGTGGTTTTATAGCCTTAGATATAAGCTGGAAATCTTTTATATGTACAGATATTTCTTCAGTTTTTGTCTTAAAAACAAATCCAGTTATACTAACCCAATCACCTAAATCAAAGGACTTATATTCCTTAATCCTATCAGCTCCAACATCATCTATTTTTATGTAAAGCTGAAGTCTTCCTTCTCTATCTTGTATATGTGAAAAGCCAGCTTTCCCTTGTAATCTTTTGGACATAAGTCTTCCTGCAACTGTTACTTCTTGTCCTTCTAGAGCATCAAAATTATCTTTAATCTGTTTAGAACTATGAGTCCTATTAACCTTATATACATCAAATGGATCTTTTCCCGCTTCCTGAAGTTCTGCAAGTTTTTGTCTTCTTAATGTAACTTGTTCATTGTATTCAGCCGCCTGTTGCTGAAGATTTTGTTCTTCATTAGCCATTTTATTATTCCTCCGTTATTCTATTAATAATACATATTATTATTTATCTTAAGCTGTTCTTATACCGAGAATTTCATATTTGCATACCCCATCTGGAGTTGGCACTTCAACTACTTCACCAACTTTTTTACCAATAAGAGATTTACCTACTGGCGACTCATTTGAAATTTTAAATTCTGCTGGATTAGACTCAGCAGAACCTACTATAGTAAAATCTACTTCCTCATCAAATTCAAAATCTTTAACTTTAACAATAGATCCCACTCCAACCTTATCTGTTGAAATATCTGCTTCATCTACCACAGAAGCATTTTTGAGCATATTTTCTAGCGTTGCAATTCTTCCTTCAACGAATGCCTGTTCATTTTTAGCTTCATCATATTCTGCATTTTCACTTAAATCACCAAATGAACGAGCAACTTTAATTTTCTCTTTTATTTCAACTCTTTTTATAGTTTTAAGATAATCTAATTCCTCTTCTAATTTTTTTACACCTTCATAAGTCATCAAAAACTTCTTTGATTCACTCATTGCCAAATTCTCCCCTTTTAACTATTAAACTAATATTTTTCCCTTAACCCTTAAGGAACTGACTAAAAACTTTAACCTAATCATTTAAATACATATTATAAAACAGCCTTCCCACATTGTCAACAACTAACAAAATATGAACTTAAGTCCCTTATTGAAATTATTCACAATGCTATTATATTCACATTTAATAAAAAAATTACTATATGAGTGTTAGCCTGTATTCATTAAGAATATTAAATACATTATTTATCTTCTTCTCAGTATTGACAGAATTTTTTATTTCAGTACAATTTTTTATTCCTTTTATATACCAGCCTATATGTTTTCTCATTTCCCTTACAGCTCTATTCTCACCGTAATATTGTAAGGCTAGTTCTAAATGTCTTATACACATCCTAAGTTTTTCATCATCGGAAGGATAAATAATTTCTTCACCCTTTAAGGCCTGTAAAATCTGATTAAAAATCCAAGGATTACCTTGGGCTCCTCTTGCAACCATTATACCATCGCAATTTGTAACTGCAGTCATTTTTATAGCAGCTTCTTCGGTAAACACATCCCCATTTCCTATTACAGGAATTCTTACACTTTCTTTCACTTGCCTTATTATATCCCAGTCTGCCTTACCTTCATACATCTGCTCTCTTGTTCTGCCGTGAATGGTAACGGCATCAGCACCTGCCTCTTCCATTTCCTTTGCAAAATCTACAGCATTTATTTCACTTTCTGTAAAGCCCTTTCTGAATTTTACAGTTACAGGCTTAATTGAGACTTTTTTTACTTCCTTTACAATATCTCTTGCTAGCTTAGGGTTTTTCATTAAGGCTGACCCCTCACCATTCTTAACAATCTTGGGTACTGGGCATCCCATATTTATATCAACTAGACATATGTCTTCCATGCTATTAAAGTAGTCACAAGCTTTGGCCATAATATATGGGTCAGAGCCAAAAATTTGCACTGCTACTGGCTTTTCTTCTTCTGATATCCTAAGCATTTCCTTTGTGTTTTCACTATTATAAAAAAGTCCCTTTGCACTTATCATCTCGGTATAAACAAGGCCACAGCCCATTTCAGCGCAGAGACCTCTATAGGCTATATCTGTAACACCTGCCATAGGAGCTAAAAAAACGTTATTTTTGACTTTAAGATTTCCTATTTGCATTAAACCACCGTTTCTGTATTTTTCTCGTATAGTATTCTTAATCCTTCTAATGTTAGATATGGTGATACCTTAGCTATATATTTAGAATCCTTGCTAATAAGGGTTGCTAAACCACCAGTTGCAATTACAAGCGGATCAGTTTCACCGTAATCTTCCATTTCTCTTTTCATTCTCTCTACAATATAATCAACGGTTCCAGTATACCCATATACAATACCAGCCTGCATACTTGTAACTGTATTTTTACAAATAACACTAGGAGTTTTAATAAGCTCTACTCTAGGAAGCTTAGCTGCTCTTTCAAATAGCGCTTCTGAGGAAATTTTAATACCAGGGCATATAGCCCCTCCCAGGTAATCCCCAGTTTTAGTCACTGCACAGAATGTAGTTGCTGTCCCAAAATCAATTATAATAAGTGCTCTTCTATACATTTCATGAGCAGCAACAGCATTAACTATCCTATCTGCACCTACTTCCTTAGGATTATCATATTTAATATTAATACCAGTTTTTATTCCTGGTCCTACAATTATAGGTGTTTTGTTAAAATACTTTCTTATCATATGTTCTATAGTATACATTATATTTGGTACTACTGAGGATACAATTACTCCTTCTACCTCTTCTAAGCTTAACTTCTTAAGCATAAATAGCTGTGTAACCTGAACGCCATATTCGTCTGCAGTTCTATTATTATCTGTAGCTAATCTCCAGTCTGCAATTAAATTTTTGTCCTTATAGGCCCCGAGGACTATATTGGTATTCCCAACATCCAAAACTAATATCAATATAAACACCACTCTCTTTTAAATTACGTTTTAATTCTATACTTTCAATATAAATTGTCAAGTGAAACTTTTAGTAAAGTCTCTAATTACTATACTTATATTATTAGTCACCTTTATCGTAAATAATTGTCACTTATAATTAGCAAAATACAGTAGTCTTAACTTACTCTTTTCCTTAAAAAAAAGAGGCAGCTAATGCCTCTACAATTAAATACGAACTAAGGTTAGAAAGGTATGTTTATATTTACTTTTATTATCCACAATGCCTTCCCTTTTCTCTACTGCCTTCCATTTAGTTTTATCATATTCAGGAAAGAAAGTGTCTCCCTCAAAATTCTCATGAATTTCAGTTATATACATTTTATTTGTATATGGAAAAAGCAGCTTAAATATTTGCCCTCCTCCAATTACAAAATATTCTTCTTTAGCTTCAATATAGGGTTTAAGTTCATCAAGATTTGTTACCACTTTTACATTTTCATCAATGACCTTATAATCTCTGTTATTAGTTAGTATTATGTGTCTTCTTTCAGGAAGTACTTTTGGAAGGGATTCGAAGGTTTTTCTTCCCATAATCATAGTTTTACTTCCTGACATGGTTATGTCCTTAAATTTTTTTAAGTCATTTGGTAAATACCAGGCAAGACTTTTATCCTTACCAATAACATTATTATCTGCAATAGCAACTACAAAACTAAGCATTATACAGCCACCTCCATTTTAATTGCCGGATGATATTTATAATCTATAAGCTTAATATCTTCAATTTTAAAGTCGTAGAAGTTATTTATTTCGGGATTTACCCAAAGCTTTGGCGCCTCAAAGGCCTCATTTTCCCTTGATAACTGAAGCTTCATACCCTCTACTTGATTTTCATATATATGTGCATTATTTATAACATGTGTAAATAGTCCTGGTTTTAAACCTGTTACCTGAGCTATAAGATGTACTAAAACTGCATATTGGCACATGTTAAAAGGTGCACCTAGAGGTAAATCTGCAGATCTTTGAATTAGCATACAATTTAGTCTACCGTCAGTCACATCCCACATTGTTAAAAAAGCACAAGGGTAAAGTGCTCCACTATCTAAATGAGGTATCTGCCATAAACTCAATATATGTCTTCTTCCCTGAGGATCCTTCTTAAGGCCATCTATGAGTTTATCTATTTGATTATACTCCTTAACTACCCATCCGTAGGCAGTGCCTATGGTACCATCTGACCTCATCCATTCATCCCAGATGTGTACATTTTCTTCCTGTAGCTTTTTTACATCATTTGATTGATCCCTATATATCCATAAAAGCTCCTTTACGGCAGTTTTAAAAGCTACAAATTTAGTTGTAAGTATAGGAAACTCCTTTTGCAAATCAAATTGAAATATTTTATGTGGAAGTTTATAGGTTGGTATTCCAGTTCTATTTTCTGCTTCGTAGTATCCATTATCTAAAATTTCTCTAACTAATTGCAAATACTGTTTATCAGCTATACTCATATATAATCTCCTTTTGTGTCTTAATAAAAGTATTATATCAAAATTAAGTAGTATGGTTAATATTTTTAATAAAATTATTAGGTGTAACTTTTGCTAGCAGATACATTATATTGTATAATAATACTAATAAATTTATAAGAAATAAGAGGTAATAAATCTATGGGTAACAGTGGAATTAGTATTTTTGACTGGATTTTAATAATAGTCTTTTTTATTCTGTTTATTTTGTCTATTTATTTTATTTTACGTGTTCTTCTAAGTTCTAAAAAGGCTGGAAAATTCAAGGTAGGTATAAAAGACTTAAAGTACAAAAATCAAACATATATCCTTGTTGGTATTCTGATAATTATTATAATTAACTGCGTTTTATTTTTTAAAAGCCCTGAAATGTCAACTTTGCTTGCTACAACCATGTTATTTATGATGTTTTCTGCAAATCTGGTATTACAATACTTTGGCATAGGAATTTTTGAGAATGGAATAATGTTTGGAGGCATACTGCATACCTGGGATAAGGTTGAAAATTTTAAATTAGCTGACAACTTACTAATATTAAATATTGAATCTAAAAAAAATCCAAAGTTATTTAATGAGTACAGCTTTTATGTTAATAACAATTCTAGAGCAGAGACACAAAAATTTTTAGACTTGAAAATAAAAAGATAATTATAATCATTTATATTGTATTGAAGCATATTATTATTATATAACCTTATAATTCTTGTACAATCATATATTAATAATTAAATGTTTTTTCTATTAAAATAAGGATTATATTGAATTAATAAAATATAAAAGAGGGATTACAATGAAAAAAGCAGTATGCTCTATTTTACTTATTTTTTCTATATCAATGCTTAGTGGCTGCGACAGTGTGAAAAACCTTATAAATGCAAATGATAATCCAAAGTCTAATACCACTAATGAAGTTCCTTCGGGCACTGATGGTACAACTGCTTCTAATACAAGCACCTATAAAATTAATGATTTTTATCCTTTTAAGGAAAATCAAAAGTATGAATATGTGGGTAAGGGAAATGAGTATGCAGCTTTTAGAATTTCCGTAGATTTCATAAAAGACAATCATATACAGATGAGAAAGAATAATGGTGGTACGGAAGTAGTAAATGTCCTAGAAAATAAAGATGGGGAATTAAAATTGGTATATTCAAAAGAGGAATGCTACTATAGGGAGGATTTTACTTCAAAGCCAAGCAATAAAAATGAAATACTTTTAAAAGAGCCCTTAGTTAAAGGAACCTCTTGGACATTACCGGATGGAAGAAAAAGATACATATCAAATGTAGATGTTCCTATAACTACCCTACTAGGAAGTTATAAGGCATTGGAGGTAACTACAGAAAGCGGAGCTGACAAAACCTTAGATTACTATGCATTAAATACTGGCCTGGTAGAAACTATTTATAATTCTAATAACTCAGAGATCAAATCTAGCTTAAATAGTATTACTCCTAATTCAGCCCTAGAGCAAGAAGTTAACTTTTATTATCCTAATATAAATAGCGAAAAGTTATATTTTGTGAAGAATAAGCTTAATTTTAAAACCAATGATATTACTAAAATCACCTTTGAAAAGCTGTTTAAAGAGCCTCCTTCAAAGGACTTAAATAAGCTTCTAGGACCGAATGTTAAAATTAAAAGCCTATATCTAAATGGAAATACTATCTATGTTGATTTTACAAAGAATTTTGTACAGGAAATGAACGCCGGTGCCGGAACAGAGGCACTTATTTTGCAGTGTATAACTAATACCTTAGGTGGATATTATAATGCATCAAAGGTTTATATTACTATTGAAGATGCTCCTTATAGTTCAGGACATATTGTAATGAAAAAGGGCGAAACCTTTACAGTCAACACTAAAAATTCTATAGAAGTAAATAAATAGTATAAGGGGCTGTAAACAGCCCCTTATACTATTTAATGAAGCTTCCAACTGGTATTACATTTTGAAATTTCTCTTTAGTTCCAGGACTTGCAAATTCCAAAAACTCATGGCTTTTAAGTTCCATTTTTCTGCCGTTATATTTCCAAATGGTTTTCCCATAGCCTAAAGTATCTAATCTATTAATACCGCAAATATTTTGTATGCACTTTAGCTCATATATTCCATTTTTGTCCTCATCTATGGGGATTAAAGAGCTTATGCTATTATATGAACCTTTATTTTTTTTAAGTAATTTGCCGTCATTTAAGTAGATGCCTAGATTTATATAGGTATCTTTTTTATTTTTAACATCTAATAAATAAAAATCATTTAAATTTTTATTAGTTACTTTAACTTTAAAATTACTAACAAAGTCAATATTATAACTCATACCTTTGAAAAATACACTTTCATCTATTAAATACTTGCATTTATTATTTTTAAATGAAAATAAGCTATAATAAGAACAATCCCCATTTTCTATAGTAACTAAAATATCATTAATCTTATCGCCATCAAAGTCACCTAAAAAGACTTTACCATTTTGTACTGCATTTAGTTTTCCCACAGAAATTGCATAATATTTTTTAGAATAGGAATCCTGAAGAATTACTTTTATATCCTTAAATACTGATGGATTAGCTTTGCCAGTTCTATATCCAATAAGTATTATATTATCTTTTAAATTATCCCCATTAATATCCTCAAATTTATAATCTAAAATAATTGCAGCTTTCCCAGTCTTTAGAGCCCTACACTTAAATTCACTATTAATTTTATATTCTTCATTATTCTGCTGAGCTTTCATATAATAAAAAGGTATCAATAAAAATAGTGCTAAAGCTATTATTGGGATCAAAATCTTTTTCATATCTATCCCTCCCTATACAATAGCTTTAGCATTTTCTAAGGTATTTATGTTGTATTTATTAAATTAGTATAAACTAAAATTTAAATTAAAAATTAGAACAGTCCAACAATAGTTCCATCCTCTAATATATCCATCTTTTCTGCTGCTGGAAGCTTTGGTAATCCAGGCATAACCATTATATCACCTGTTAAAGCGACAATGAAGCCAGCTCCATTAGATACCCTTACTTCTTTTACAGTTATACTAAAGCCTCTTGGTCTGCCAAGTAAATTCTGATTATCTGATAAGGAATATTGTGTTTTTGCTACACAAATAGGAAGTTTGTCTAATCCGATTGTCTCAAGTTCCTTAACCTGTTTTTCAGCATCTTTCGTGAAGTTTACTCCATCAGCTCCGTATATTTCCTGAGCAATAATTCCTAATTTCTCTTTAATACTTAATTTTTCGTCATATAATACTTTAAAGTCTGCTTCATTTTTCTCTAAAATATTAAGTACCTTTTCTGCTAAGGCTTCTCCGCCTTCTCCGCCTTTTGCCCATACTTCAGTTAGGGCAACTTCTACTCCAAGCTTATTGCAGTAATCTTCGATAAACTTAAGTTCTTCATCACTATCTGTAACAAATCTATTTATGGCTACTACAGGTTTTACTCCAAATTTCATTACATTTTCGAGCTGCTTTTCAAGATTTTCTATTCCCTTAGAAAGCGCTTCAACATTCGGTATGCTTAGAGCATCCTTTTTAACCCCGCCATGGAGCTTAAGAGCCCTTACTGTTGCTACTATTACTACGCAGCTAGGCTTTAGTCCGCCGTATCTGCATTTTATATCGAAGAATTTTTCTGCTCCTAAATCAGCTCCAAAGCCTGCCTCTGTTACTACATAATCTCCAAGCTTAAGTGCTGTCTTTGTAGCAAGTAAAGAATTACATCCATGAGCAATATTTGCAAATGGTCCTCCATGAATTATTGCAGGAGTATTTTCTAAGGTCTGAACTAAATTTGGCTTTATAGCATCCTTCATAAGTAAAGCCATAGCACCTTGAACCTTTAAGTCTTTACAAAATACTGGCTGGCCATCTAAGTTATAAGCTATTAAAATCTTACCTATTCTTTCTTTAAGATCCATTAAGTCCTTTGAAAGACATAGTATAGCCATAATTTCAGAAGCAACAGTAATCATAAACCCATCTTCTCTTAAGAAACCATTAGCCTTTCCACCCATACCAATTACTAAACTTCTTAAAGATCTGTCATTCATATCCATAACTCTTTTAAAAATTATTCTTCTAGAATCAATTCTAAGTAAATTACCTTGATGAATATGATTGTCTATTGCAGCTGATAATAAGTTATTAGCTGCAGTTATAGCATGCATGTCTCCTGTGAAATGAAGATTTATATCTTCCATTGGAACAACCTGAGCATATCCTCCGCCAGCTGCCCCTCCTTTAACCCCAAATACTGGTCCTAGGGAAGGTTCTCTTAAGGCAATAACTGCATTTTTCCCTATTCTGCAAAGTGCTTGTCCTAAGCCAACTGTAACTGTGGATTTGCCTTCACCTGCAGCTGTAGGATTTATAGCGGTAACTAATATAAGCTTACCGTCTTTCTTTTTTTCCAATCTTTTAAGTACATCTAAGGAAATTTTGCACTTATACTTACCATATAAGTCTACATCATCTTCTCCAAGACCTAATTTTTCTGCAATTCTTGTAATTGGCTGCATTTTAGCACTTTGTGCTATTTCGATATCACTTTTCATTTCATTTCCTCCTTTTAGTCGGAACACTGAGTAGTTTAAAACTACTCGCTTCCGCTTGTAAACTACTCGTTAAAGTCCATTTAGGACTTTAACTTCCTTGTTTTTTGATTAGTAAATGACAACTAACAATTTATATATAACAATTAACAATCACAAATTAAGATTACTTAGCTAACCTTTTCATGAAGTCCTCTGAATTAACTATGTATCTAACATGACTTCCTTCTCCAATTTTACCACTTTCGTCATATGCTTCTACCTTAAAGTACAATCTTTTACCTTCTATTTTTTCAAGTAAGGCTTCACTTCTTACCTTTATTCCAACCCCAGTTGCCTTAATGTGTTTTATATTAACTTCAATTCCTACCGTTGTAAAACCTTCCGGCAATTCGCTTTCTACACTTTTCATTGCCGCATTTTCCATTGGCGCTATCATAGCAGGTGTAGCAAGTACCTCTAAGCTACCAGAACCGTAAAAGCTAGCAGTATCATTAATAGCTACAATTGTCTCTATTTCATGCCTTAGACCTGCTTCTAATTTTAATTCCATTTATGTACCTCCATTATGTTGTATTTTGCGTATGATTCTATATTATTATAAAAAACTGAAAATTACAATTATTTATTGACACAATTATTCATAAAATACATTAAATATTTATTTAACAATTTTTTATAACAAAAAAGCACTGCCTAGGCAATGCTTTTTGTTATATTATGCGTTTGCAAAAACTTCTTCAAATTCCTTAGCATCAATTTTTTCCTTGTCAAGAAGAACTTGTGCTACTGCATGCAGCTTATTAAGATTTTCAGATAAAAGCTTCTCTGCAGATCTATAAGCTTCATCAATTAGCCTTCTTATTTCGCTATCTATTCTTGCAGCTACTTCTTCACTAAAGTTTCTGCTCTTTCCAAAATCTCTACCCATAAATACTTCATCATGGCCGCTGCCAAAGGATATAGGACCTAATTCTTCACTCATACCGAATTCCATAACCATTTTACGAGCTATATTAGTAGTTCTATCTATATCATTTTTAGCACCTGTGCTTATGTCCCCAATGATTAGCTTTTCAGCAACTCTGCCTCCAAGAAGCATAACCATTTCATTTTCCAGCCAGGATTTTTGCATATGGGTTCTGTCTTCCTCAGGAAGATGCATTGTATAGCCACCAGCCATACCTCTTGGAATAATACTTACCTCATGAATAGGATCTGTGTTAGGTAGAAGTTTGCCTAATACAGCGTGACCAGCTTCATGATAAGCTGTAATTCTTCTATCCTTCTCGATAATAATCTTGCTCTTTTTTTCTGGTCCCATTATTACTCTATTCACTGCTTCCTTAAGCTCATCCATTCCAATAACTTTTTTATCATGTCTTACTGCTAAGAGGGCTGATTCATTCATAAGATTTTCAAGGTCAGCTCCAGTAAATCCTGGAGTGCTCTTTGCTAGTACATCTAATTTTACTTCTGTATCTAAAGGTTTGTTTCTTGAATGTACCTTTAGGATTTCTTCTCTTCCCTTTACATCTGGAGCTCCTACAACTATCTGCCTGTCAAATCTTCCTGGTCTTAGAAGTGCAGGATCTAGTATATCCGGTCTGTTAGTTGCAGCTATCATTATGATTCCTTCATTAACTCCAAAACCATCCATTTCAACAAGCAGTTGATTTAGAGTCTGCTCTCTTTCATCATGACCGCCGCCTAAACCAGCGCCTCTTTGCCTGCCTACAGCATCAATTTCATCTATAAATACTATGCAAGGTGAATTTTTCTTGGCGTTTTCAAAAAGGTCCCTAACTCTAGAGGCACCTACACCAACAAACATTTCCACGAAGTCTGAACCTGAAATGCTGAAAAATGGTACTCCAGCTTCTCCAGCTATTGCCTTTGCAAGAAGTGTTTTACCTGTTCCAGGAGGACCTACTAAAAGGACTCCCTTAGGTATTCTAGCACCTAACTCTATATATCTCTTTGGTTGTTTTAAGAAGTCTACTATTTCCGCTAGCTCAGCCTTTTCTTCCTCTGCTCCAGCTACATCATTAAAGGTAACCTTCTTTTTATCGGGAGTAGCCATTTTTGCTCTACTCTTACCGAAATTCATAACTCCTCTGTTACCACCACCACCTTGAGATTGCTGCATGAACATAAACCAAAATGCTACAAAAAGCAAAATAAGTAAAATAGTTGGCAAATAGGTTAACCATAATGGAACAGTTGCAGGCTTTGCATAAATTTCCGTTACATCGCCTGTTTTAGGATATTGACTAATGAACTGAAATAATCTTTCAGATGGTACAACCGTTTCATAAGCTGTGCCGTCCTTGTAATTACCAGTTACCGTCATCTTATCATCATCAACTTTAAAGCTTGCTATATTATTATCTATCCATTTTTTCTGAAAATCATTAAAATTAATAGGTGTAGCGCTTTTACCGGTTTGAACCAAGGTTAAAGCTGCAAATATTACTAAAATCAGAACTATAAACCAGGCCGTGATACTTGAATACTTCTTCATACTGGCCCCCCTCTCTTTCTGTTTGTCTTTATATTGTAAAATTGTATCATAAGGTTATTTTCTTTACAACTAATCATTATTAATTATTTATAGATTTCCTCCTTTAAAACACCTATAAAAGGAAGATTTCTATATTTTTCTGCATAATCTAAGCCAAATCCGATTAGGAATTTATCAGGAACATTGAATCCTATGTATTTAACATCCATTTCTACTTTTCTTCTTTCAGGTTTATTTAGGAGGCATGCTATTTCTAGAGAATTTGCCTTTCTTGCCCTTAGGTATTCCATTAAGTATTTAAGAGTTATGCCGCTGTCTATAATATCCTCTATAACAAGAACATCTTTACCTTCGATTTCGAAATCTAAGTCTTTTAAAATTCTTACTATGCCAGAACTGCTTGTTGAATTTCCATAGCTAGAAACGGCCATAAAATCCATAGAACAAGGTATAGTAATTTCTTTCATTAAATCAGACATAAACATAACAGAACCCTTTAAAACACCTACAAGCACTAGGTCTTTTCCTGCATAATCACTGCTTATAAGACTGCCTAATTCCTTAATCTTCTTATCCAAAGCTTCTTCATCTAATAGTATTTCCTTAATATCTTCTCTCATTGGTTATTCCCCCGTTTATTAATTTTTATTTCAAGAATATTTTTGGTTTCTTTATGGATTTTAAACCTTTCGCTTATTCTACAGCCTACAATCCATGCAATAGTATCTCCAAAGCAAATAAGCGGAATTTTATCTCTTTCTTCCTGAGGTATCTTTAAATCAATAAAAAAATCCTTTAACTTTTTACTTCCTTTCATTCCAAAGGGTGTAAATTTATCTCCGTCTTTTCTAGCTCTAATAATAATATTCCCTTTTATCTTATCATAATCAAAATATTTTAAATATGAATTTTCTTTAAAGTTTATTTTTTCATCATTATCAATAAGCCTAGTTGAAACTTCAATACCAAAGGCAGGTAAATCCACTGTTTCGTTTATCTTGATAAGATAATTATTATTAACTATATCAGGATTATTTTTAATTTTGCCGAAATAAAGTTCTATATTGTCATAATTATTAAAACATATAATACCGCTTGGAAGATTTAATTTTTTACCTGTTCCACTTTTTTGCAAATTGATTATATCATAAATGTGTTTCTTTTCAACGTTATATAAATTACCCTTAACTCGGTTTAAGGCCAGCCTTAAAACCCTCGTAATAATTGCTTCCTTTTCTAGAAAGGCCTCACTATTTATTATAACCTTGAGAGCTTTTTCATCACAATAGCCTTTATACTTTTCAAGTGCAATTTCTTCTAAATACTCATTATCCTTGCTAATTGTATCAGCTAATCTATTAATTGCAGAAATAACATCACTATTAAAGTTATCCATAATATACGGAATTAATTCAAGTCTCACCTTATTTCTTGCATAAATATTTTCTAAATTTGTTTTATCTATTCTTGGCTCTAAAAAATTTTCTTTGCAGTAGCTCTCAATACTTTCTCTTCTAATATTTATTAGCGGCCTGACAAATATATTCCCTCTAATTGGTCTTATTCCAATTAATCCTTCCATTCCTGAGCCCCTTACTATTCTCATTAAAACAGTTTCTGCCTGATCATTTGCATTATGGGCTAATGCTATTTTATCAGCTCCTAATTTATCAAAAAGCTCATTAAAAAAGTCATACCTTGCCTCTCTTCCAGCACTCTCAGAAGACAAGCCTTTTTCCCTAGCAAGCTTATTTACATCTACCCTTTTAGAAAAGCATGCTATACCTATCTTTTTACAAAAAGCTTTAACATATTCCTCATCCTTATCTGCTTCCTCTCCTCTAAGACAGTGATTTACATGAGCAGCATATAGGGTTAAGTTATATTTGACTTTAATCCTATTTAATATGTGCAGAAGACAAATAGAATCCGGCCCCCCAGATACAGCAACAATAACTTTATCGTTAGGTACAAACATATTATTTTCTTTTATTGTAGTTATAACTTTATCAAACAAAATTAAACCACCCTCGCAGATTTATTAGTTTTCTCCTATTATACCACAATTAAAAGAGTACAATCAGGGGACATAAAAAAACTGTTAACAAAGTATAAATGTCAACAGTTTAGGCTAATGTACCAGGAGAAACTCCCCATGGCACATTAGTAAAGTTCATAAACCTTAGAAACTACAACTGTAATATCATCCTTTACCTTGTTGCCGCTTAGCTCCAAAGTTTTTTCAATTATTTTATCTACCAACTCTTTTGGATTATTGCAGTTTGTATTTTCCAAAAACTCTACAAGCCAATCTACCTTTCCAGCAGATTCCTTATTATAATCTAGAGCACCATCAGTTAGCATTACAACAATATCCCCGTTTTTAACTTTTTTCTTTATGATGTCTATATCCACCTTATCTAATACTCCCATTGGAAGGGTTTTTGATTTTATAACTTCTATTTTACTTCCAGTCTTTATAAAACTAGCTACAGCTCCAACTTTCATAAATTCTGCTTCTCCAGTATATAAATCAATACTGCTTAAATCCACTGTGGAAAATTTCTCATCAGCAGAAAATTTTAAGGTCATAATTGAGTTTACGGTATTAATAGCAGTTATTTTGTTAAAACCGGTATGGGCAAATTTTTCAATTAGCTCCACTGCTGCATTACTCTCTTGTTCAGCTTGAGGTCCAGATCCCATTCCGTCACTTAAAATAGTCATATAAGTTCCATCAGAAAGCTTACTGAAGGAAAAGCTATCACCGCTGTACTTTTCCTCATCTTTGCAAAGCCTTCTCGCATAGGAACCGATATGATACTTAGGTGCTTCTTCATAAGTAACCGAGCAGCTATTATCTTTAATATCAATATTACAGCCCTCATCAACGATACACATATTTTTATGCAAAGCTTCATTAATATAGGGCAGCAGGTTTTTTACGCAGTTTTGTCTGCCTCCACAGGCAGGCATTTTAAGTTTAACAGCCAACCTGCTACTTTTATTAATTAAACAAAACACATCATCGTATTCTATATTTTTTTTATCTAGAATCCTTCTAATATTATTTTCAGCATCAATATCTACTTTTATATTGGCATTAAAGTCTTCAATTATTTCTGAAACTGAAGCTGACATATTATTAAACTGATTAGCTAAAAGTTCCCTTCCCTCACTTAATCTTTTTCTATACATTTCGTTAATCATAAAATTCCTTACTAATTCCTCTGTACTCTTAAAAAGTGCTGTTCTTTTTACACATTTTCTTTCAATTTCGTATGGAATTTTGTTATTATTCTCTTGAAAACTTTGAATAAGTTCTCCAAAGGCATTATAGGTAATAAAATTCTCTCTTCTCCAGCACATAGCGTTCATATTGCATTTACTGCAGACTCTATCAGCTAAGTTTTCTATAAGTGCAGAGCTTTTATTTTTCATGACAAGTTTATCATTTTCAGCTAAGTTTTCAAGTATAGTGGACATATTAACAAGTACGTCAGAAAAACTATTAAGCCTATTAACTAATATATCCTTCATCTTAGACACATAACTTTCACTTATATTTTCATGTTTCTTTTCAAAATCCAATTCTAATTCCAGCCTTGTATAAAGCTTTTGAGGGGTTATTAAGAAAAAAGCTGCAGCTATTAAAACTTCAAGAAACTTAAATTGTCCGTTTATGTTTGAATATATAATTAATAATGAATATGTAATGATATAAGATAATCCGACAGCGATTTTTCCTGTATCTTTAAATACACCAGCTGTAAGACCGCAAAATCCATATACACTAATTGACACAGGTAAGTTATTTGTGGAAATACCAACAACTACTCCCATTGCAACCCCCGTTGATGCACCTACTGTACTTCCTTTAACGAAGCTTATGCATAGCACAAAGCATAATGCTAGCACATTTCTTAGTGAAATTCCAAAAATACTTATGCCCCAAGTACCTGATATTGCAAGTGCTGCAGTAAGAGCCATACTTATTATCTCTTCATTAGAGAATAAATGCTTGGTCTTTAGATCTTTTATACAAACAATTGAATAATTTAAAATAAAGTATAATGAAAATATGCAAGCTGTTTCTAGAATTGATTTTAAAGCTGCAACACTTAGATTTAATTTTACAATAAGTAGCTTATAAGCAGCAAATTCTATAAAAACCACTGAAAATAATACTATTAATTTCTTGTTTCTTTTTAAAGGAGAAATTATATATTGAGAAAGAACAATAAGTCCTACGAGCATTATATAAGAGGGTGTTTCGCTTAAACTATTTATTAATGTTACATAGCCAAATAAAGCTCCGCAGCCTGCTGTAAGTGTGGTCTTCTCTTCCCCAAATATTGCAATAGCTATTAAGAACCCTATCCCAAAAGGCGCCATATAATTTATTAATAAGACTCTGCTTATAAGGAGAGTACTAATAAAATAAAACAGCAATTTCAAAACCAATCTTCCATCAATGGTCTTTTTTTCTTCTTTCTTTTTAGTTTTGAGTGTCCTTTCATAAGCATTTAGGTCAACTCCATACTGCATATAATCATCTCCCATACTAAATCTAGCTAAATTATAGCAAAACCTAGTGGAAATAATTGTCATTTATTGATATTCTAATTTTATTTTCGTAGGACATTTATGTGTAATATTCTCAAATATTTACCATATAATTATAAGTTATATATTTTCTAAAAATAAATTTTAAGATACTTCAAAGCTTATGGTTACAAGCCGTATATATTATAGCCTTTAAAATATATAAATTATTATTTTATGCTGCATAAGTCAAAAATATGTCGTTAAAAAAAGTAATAATAGAGTTCATAAAATCATATATTTCTTTGTATGGAGGGGATTCATATGTTAAAGAATAAATATACAAAGGGTAATATATGTACTTCATTTGCTTTGTCACTGTTTTTAACTCTATTTATGCATACTAGTTTAAAGGCTACAACTGGTGAAGAGAATTTTCAAAGTAGCAATCCACTTTATATAAATATATTAAATTTCACAATGCCGCTTGTAAAATCTCTTGTAAGCAGCACTGACACCAATGCTCACCTTAACTATTCTTTAAAGGAAATGCTTCTTGAAAAAGCGGGCCTGGATATTAATAGTCCATTATCAGTAGTTGCTAGAGAGTTTTCTTTAATAAAGGTTGTAGATAATACAGTTGCAGTTCAAGAAAACAATAATTCAATAATTATTAATCCCTTTAAATTAAATGAAAACAATATTATCAAAATAAGCCAAAGCAACAGTACCAATAATACAGTAAATAATATTCCAAATGCAGCTGCTTCAGAGATTTATAACCCTAACATTAAAAAAACCTTAAATTCATCTAAACCAGAAGTATTCATATATCATACTCACACTACAGAAAGTTTTAAGCCCAGCGATCAAGATAATTTCGATCCAAATAAAAATGTAGTTGCTGTAGGTGATATAATTCAAAATGAGCTTGAAAATAATTATGGTATAGCAACCATTCATGATAAAACTATACATAATGCAAAAGTTTATAACGAGGCCTATGCAAGATCAGGGGAGACAGTAAATAAATATTTAAACAAATATAAGGACTTTAAATTAATTATAGATCTTCATAGAGATGCTTCTGCAGGCGGCAGTAATCCAAAACCCGTATCGGTTACACTGAATAATAAAAGCTTGGCCAAGGTAGAATTTGTAATTGGCACTGCTAATAAAAATTATCAGCAAAATCTTTCTATGACTAGAAAACTAATAAATATATCACAGGGACTGTTTCCAGGGCTTGTTCGAATGGGAAGCCCAAATGACAATGGTGTCTACTACATTCATGCCTATTTCAATCAAAATAAAAGTGCCAATGCAACCTTACTTGAAGTTGGCAATGAAATTAATACCTTAGATGAAGCCAAAACCACAGGTTATTATATAGCAAGAATCATTGCCGAATATATAAATGGAAAACATTAAAATAATAACAACAAATCCCTGCAGGATAACCTGCAGGGATTCTTTTGGTAGCGGAAATAGGACTTGAACCTACGACACTTCGGGTATGAACCGAATGCTCTAGCCAACTGAGCTATTCCGCCATATTATTATATTTTGGTTGCGGAGGCAGGACTTGAACCTGCGACCTTCGGGTTATGAGCCCGACGAGCTGCCAACTGCTCCACCCCGCGTTATTTGGTGCTGAAGACCGGAATCGAACCGGTACGGTGTTTAACCACCGCAGGATTTTAAGTCCTGTGCGTCTGCCAGTTCCGCCACTCCAGCATGGATTGGTAGCGGAAATAGGACTTGAACCTACGACACTTCGGGTATGAACCGAATGCTCTAGCCAGCTGAGCTATTCCGCCTTATTATTAAATTATTGGTTGCGGAGGCAGGACTTGAACCTGCGACCTTCGGGTTATGAGCCCGACGAGCTGCCAACTGCTCCACCCCGCGTTATTTGGTGCTGAAGACCGGAATCGAACCGGTACGGTGTTTAACCACCGCAGGATTTTAAGTCCTGTGCGTCTGCCAGTTCCGCCACTCCAGCAACTTTATCTTGGCGACATAGACTATTCTACACGATATAATTTAATCCGTCAATACCTAATTTCATTTTTTCCTATTTTCTTATTATCGACTTGTAAAATATTAATGCTGTTATCACGCTGCAAAAGTAAATTAAAGTAAAAACCTTTTATTGTCTACCAATATAAAAGAGACTGAGAAAACAGTCCCTATATATCTTAATAATTTGAACTTCTTTTATAACCACGATTTCTAGAATCCTGATGCTTTTTAAGTTCTTGTACCTTTTCTTCACTTTCCTTTAAAAACTTTGAAAGTCTATCTTCGAAGGATGCAGTATTTACCTTTCCCTTTTCCTGATTCCAATCAATGTCTGCAGGTCTTACTGATTTCTTTGGAGGGGTTGCCTGTTTTATTGATAAGCTGATCTTACCATTGTCATCTACTGAAATTACCTTTACCTTTACTTTATCCTTTTCTTTTAAATAATCTCTAATATTTTTTACAAAGGTATCTGACACTTCAGATATATGCACTAATCCTGTTTTCCCATCCACTTCTACAAATGCTCCAAAATTGGTAATGTTAACCACTGTACCTTCTAGAATACTTCCTGTTTGTAAGGTCATATTAATAAGACTCCTCCTTAAAAATAAAAAATATATATGTTAAATTATTATTGTAACCACTTTATTTTTTTTCAGTTACAGGAGCCTCACCTTGCTTAACTAAACCTAGTCTTTCTCTAGCCAGTTTCTCATAATATGCATCAGTTTTTGTCATACTAACCTCATCCTGTAATTTCTGATTTTTTTCTTTAACCTTTTCAAGCTCCTGCTGTTTAACATTTATTTCTGCCTTAATCTTATTCATTGATATTTGAGTACTTATCACAATGTATCCAACATACATTATAGCTATAAATATTACTATATTCTTAAAGCTAAATTTATTTTTCTTCCTCATGTGTTTTTCCCCTTTTAAACAGCATTTGAGGCAATACTCTTATCCTCTCAAATCTATTTTAAAGTGTAATGTGATTTTGTTCAAGATTTTTATTAAGTATTTTTTATTTATTTTTTCTTTTAAGTTTATAAATCAATAAATTAAAGGGATATAGCAATAAAATAAAACTAACCCTAATTATTTTTGCAATTCTATTAACAACTCTATAAAGAAGCTTAATGAAATATTTACTTATAAAGCTCATATAAATGATTATTCCAACTGCTATAGAAATATAGACATAGCCCCTCATATATGCGTAGCTCATATAAAGTAAAAATATGAAAATAATAATGCTTACAAATATCCAAAAAAGAGTATCTTCAATAAAAGTAATAATCTTATTTGGATCATTTATTCCCCTCATGACTCTGTAAAGATCAAATAAAATTCCAGTTATTACACCTGCAAGCAAACTAAAAATTAATAAATTAAATTGAGTTGAAACAGAAAACAGCATACATACCTCTATTTAAAAAGCTTTCTTATTATACTTTCATTGTCTTTTTTAATTTCATTACCAGAATACATGCAGGATTGAATGGTACCAATTATAATAACATCTCCATTTTGAACATCAAGCTTATTCATTTTAAGGCCTTCACCCTTTATTGTCATTGCCCCTAAGCAAGTATTTAGCATAATTACATTCTCATTAAAACTTATAACTTCAATGATTCCTGTAAGTGAGAGTCTTTTTCTATTTTCCAAAATTAAATTGCTCTTTTTATCTTCTATTTTTATTTCTTTTTTAGCCTCCATCTTACCCCTCCAGGCATAAAATATTCCTTTCCTTTCGTATATATTGTATGCCCTTTGGATAAGATATATTACTCTTCTTCCTCTTTATCTTCTTCACCTGCTAATATTTCATACATTGCTTTAGCTTCCTCTTTTCTAACGTGTTCAGAAATGCTAGTAATTTTAGCCTTTAGGGTCTTAGCAGCATATTGTATTTCAATAATATCATTTTCCTTAACTTCTGTGCTTGGTTTAGCTGCCTTATTATTTATAAAAACTCTCCCATTTTCACAAGCCTCTTTAGCAACTGTACGTCTCTTAATTATCCTTGAAACCTTTAGGTATTTATCTAATCTCATAAAGTTCAACTCCTTTAAATAATGAATCACTAGGGACGGTTCCCTATGATTTCACGCTAAACCCGCATAGATGCAGTAAATATTTAAATATTAATATATTTAAATAGCTACGTTTAAATTTACACTTGCCACATAAAATTTGAATATTACGAAAGAAAGATAAAAGATTTTTGACACCGAAAATCATTAGGAACCGTCCCTTATGATTCTAAAACAAAGAGCCTGAATAAAATTCAGGCTCTTTTGAAAAGTTATTTTCTTTCTACTTTTTCTTTAAATTCTTTTCCAGCCTTAAATACTGGAACTACTGATGCTGGTATAGTTATTTCTTCTTTAGTTCTTGGATTTCTTCCAACTCTAGCAGCTCTTTCTCTTGATTCAAATGTTCCAAATCCAACTAATTGAACCTTTTCTCCCTTTGCTAGTGTTTCTTGAACACTTTCTATAAATGACTTTAATGCTGCTTCTGCATCTTTTTTTGTTAAGCTGCTTTTTTCAGCCATGCTTGCGATTAATTCTGCTTTGTTCACTTTTGTTCCCCGGTTTCTAAATCTATTGATTTTACCTTACAGGGCCTATAAGACAGGTTATAAATAACCACAAACCAGGTTTTTCACCTCCTAATAAAATTAATTTATTTTTTGCCCATTTTCATTTTAGTATATATAAATATAACTAAATCGATTTAATAAAGCCTTGTGTATTATATGGAGCTTACTAAATCCATAAATACGCTTTTATACTATATTCTTCATAAAGATTAAAATTCCTTCTTTTTAGACAAACTTTTCTTAGCTTCATTCCAAAGTTCATCCATTTCTTCAAGCTTCATGTCCGTAAGATTTTTGCCTTTAGAAATTGCAGAAGCCTCAATAAACTGAAAGCGTTTTATAAATTTATCTATAGTATAATTTAATGCATTTTCAGGGTTAATGTCAAGGAATCTGCATACATTTACGGAAGAAAATATTAAATCGCCCATTTCTTCTAGTATTCTTGCCTTGTTTTCACCTTTATATACATGTTTTACCTCTTCAAACTCTTCTAAAACCTTATTTAATGCGTCTTCTACTTTGTCCCAGTCAAAGCCCACTTTTTTTGCCTTTGCCTGAACTTTTTCTGCTCTCGTTAAGGCAGGTAAATTTTTAGGAATATGCTTTAATTCTTCAGTATATGTTTTATAGCCTTTTTCCTCTCTCTTTATTTCATCCCAATTAGTAAGGACTTCAAGGGCAGTATCAGCCTTCACATTTCCAAATATATGCGGATGCCTGTTAATCATTTTGTGGCAGATACCTTTTATAACATCATTAATATTAAAATACCCCTCCTCCTTTCCTAGCTGTGCATGAAATACAATTTGCAGTAGTACATCCCCTAATTCTTCAATAAGCATGGAATCATCTTTTTCATCAATGGCTTCTAAAACCTCATAACATTCTTCTAATAAAAATCTTTTTAAGGATTCATGGCTCTGCTCCTTATCCCAAGGACAACCATTTTCACCTCTTAAAGTGTCCATAATTATTAATAAATCATTGAAATCAACAGCACTATCTAAAGCTTTTGGGATGTAAATAGAGGTTAAATGATCTATATCCTCTTGTCTATCAAGCTCATAGATTGGCATTTTTCTAATACTTTCAAGTTCCTTAACTCCAGCTGCCCTGATAAAGTAAATTTCAGTCTCATCTTGGTAATATTCTAGTAAAGAGAGCTTTACTTCTGATGCAATAAACTTATTATATACCTGTGTGATTACTGTTCCTATTCTCTTATCTAACACTTGATTTTTTATATCAAAGGCATCTATTACTTTAATTCCTTCTACTGGGTCTATTAGAAGTCTTTCCATAATCACATCTATGAAGCTTACAGCAGGATAAATCTTATATTCTACATTAGCTTCTATACATAGCTTAATCAAATTACCTACAGATTTTTCTGCTACTAAAGGATGACCAGGAACTGCATAAACTATATCCTTAAACTCATTATGCTTAAGCATGAGGTCTTCAGCAATGCTCTTGTATACATCATCAAAGGTATCTAAAGTATCATATTTCTCATCGTAGGTTTCAAACTGTACTCCTAATTTTATTAAGTCATCAACATTTGGATGTTTATAGGTTCTTAAAAAAACTTTATCTATACCTTTAAGCACATCTAATGTACCTAGAGTTAATGCATCCTTTGCACCAGGACCAAGTCCAACAATTTTTATCATATGTGAGATTCTCCTTACTAACATTTTAGATTATTTACTAATACAGGCATATTCTTAGCTTTTTTAATACCTATAAAAAGACTTAAGATTTATTATTTAAACAACCTTTTCTTAATGTAGCTGTATCTAAACACTCTAAAAATCAAAATTAAAAATATATAAATTATTGCTCCTGCCGCTACAGCTATGACTGTGGTAATGCTGTTGCTTACTGTATAATTATAGACATTCATATAAATAAATACAACAAAAATTATCATTATAATAGATGCTGCAGCAGGCTTAATCAGAATATCATAATAATTTATTTTTATATTTAGCACCTTTTTAAGTAAGTTAAAATTTAAGAAAGCAGCGGTTCCATAGCCTGCTATACTTCCTATAGCAGCTCCATATATATTTATTTCCGGTTTTGATATGAGCATATAGGATATTATAACCTTTACTATGCAGCCTAAACCTAGATTTATTACAGGCTGAATATATTTACCTATACCTTGAAGTACAGAGGTACAGGATTGAGATAAAACTATAAATGGTATAGTAGCCGATAAAAGCTTAAGAATTCTGTACCCATCAGAATGTCCTGGAAAAATTAGTCCAAGAATTGGTCCAGACATAAAATATAGACCTAAAAAGCTAGGTATAGCTATTACTGCAGAAATTCTTAGAGCCATGTCCATTTTTTGAAGTACCTCATAAGTTCGGCCTAAAAGATGAGCTTCTGCAATAACTGGTACTAATGAAGTACAAAGTGCCATAGATAATGTAAGTGGTACACTTACAAGTACCATAGCCTTACCAGTAAGCTGTCCATATAATGCAGCTGCTGTAACATTATCAAAACCAGCCTGTAAAAGCTTTTGAGGTACTAAAAAAGAATCAATAAGCCCCATTATTGAACCAGCAGCTGCACCGAGAGAAATTGGTACTGCAATATATAAAAGCATACCCAAAATTTCTTTGTTTCTTTTTATCTTTTTCAGACCAAACTCCCTTATCGCCTTTATAAATCTTATAATTAAATAAATAAAAGCTAAAATTCCTCCAGCAGCTGCACCAAAGGCAGCCCCGCCTGCAGATACATGAATTCCCCTTGGCAGCAGTATATAGGCAAGTCCAATTCCCACGCATACTCTTCCAAGCTGCTCTAAAATTTGAGAAATGGCTGTAGGATACATGTTTTGCATTCCTTGAAAAAACCCTCTAAAGCAGCTCATAATAGAAATAATTAATGGTGCAAAGGCAATCCCAAGCAAGGAATAATAAGCTTTATAATCCCACTTAAAAAAAATAATTAAATTTTTAGAAAAAATAAGCAGAAACGCTGTAAAGCCTCCACCTAATATAAACATTAAAAATAGTGCATTTTGTAATACCTGAAGGGAACCTGCTTTATCTGAAGCTGCATTTCTTTCTGCAACTAGTTTAGATATTGCTATTGGTATTCCAGATGCTACAGCAATAAAGAAGGTATACATAGGATATGACATTTGGTAGTACCCTATTCCTTCATCACCGATAAGCATAATGAGGGGCCATCTGAAAAATACTCCCATAAATTTAGCTAAGATTCCTGCAATGGCCAAAATTATTGTTCCCCTTAAAAGAGATTGCTTCCTCATAAATTACTCTCCTTAGATAGTTGTTCTATTATTAATATTTATGTTTTAAATATTTTATTACCTTTAGTGAAAACATTGAATATTTCTAAAGCGACCTGTCAATAATTTAAGTTGAAGCAAAAAAACAAATGGCAGACATGCTGCCATTAGTATGATGTCATTATTGTTCCATTTGCTTTCCTAAAAAGGATGATGCGGTTTCGGCAAGTTTTATTTCTAGATCTCCAAGCTTTTCTCCTGGCTGCTTTGCTAGAATCACAACTGCCCCAATTGCATCACCTTCTGCTATTATAGGAGAAATTATCTCAGAGGTATATTTTCCTTCAGCTTCTTCATCACTATATAGTGGTATAACCTTTCCTGCTCCATCTCCAAGAAGAATAGTTTTCCTATCTTCCATAGCTTTTTCTAATTCATTGCTTATTTTCTTTTCAGCAAAATCCTTTTTGGGAGCACCGCTGGAGGATATAATAGCATCTTTGTCTGCTATAAGTACTATATTTCCAATGGATTGCTGCAGAGATTCAGCATATTCCTTAGCAAAATCACTAAGCTCTCCAATTGGAGAGTATTTTTTAAGTATTACTCCTCCTTCTCTATCAGTGAATATTTCAAGCGGGTCTCCTTCTCTTATCCTTAATGTTCTTCTTATTTCCTTTGGGATAACAACTCTTCCCAGATCATCGATTCTTCTTACTATACCAGTGGCCTTCATATATGTACCTCCTTATGCTAAATAATAGATTTATAAAATCTTTCTGTGCTATTATTATCTTTCCAATTGTCCAAATTTATACATATATAATTTCTATTAATATTTATTATTGGTAAATTTACTATCAAATTTATGGAATTAAAAAAGACGGCATCTAAGCCGTCTTTAACTATTATAGATTATTATCGTAATAGGTTATTTTTGCATCAGTTTTCCATTGAGTTATTGTATCAGAATATTTTTTGCTTTGAGCATCTGATAAAAGCTGCTTTTTAATGTCGTCCTTAACTGCATCTAGTTTCTTAACAGGATAAGTTTCATTTTTTATACATTTTATTATATGATAGCCAAATTGGGTTTTTACTGGTCCAGATATAGCTCCATCTTTTAGAGCAGTTGCAGCTGTCATAAAATCAGTGTCTAAGCCTGAATTAAGATAAGGTACTGTTCCTAAATCCCCGCCATTATCCTTTGAGCCAGTATCAGTTGAAACTGCTTTAGCTACAGCAGCAAAAGACTCGCCCTTGTTTAATCTATCCTTTACACTTTTTGCCTCAGCCTCTGTTGCTACAAGTATGTGTGCCACATGTATTTGATCAGGCTTTTCAGTAAATTGTAAGGGATTTGCAGCATAATAGTCACTTATAGCTTTATCATCTACAGTTACATCCTTTGTTATTGCAGCATAAACTTTATCCATTACAGCTATATCCCCTGCATAGGATATTAATTTTGGATCAGTGTATCCAGTAAAGCCTGATTGTTTAATTTGATCTTCAGTATAGGTTTTTTTAAGTTCGGCCATTTTATTATCTGTAAGAGTTTTCTTTTCTGCATCGTCCTTAGGAGCCACTTTAAGATCATTAGCTTTCTGCAAAAGAAGCTTTTCAATTATCATGTTGTCAAGCATTGTCTTCTCCTGCTGAACATATTCATCTTTATAAGAAGAATTTGATAAAAAATTATCTCCATACTGTGATTTAAATTGAGCAAGGACGGAAACCATTCTTTCATCTAAATCTCCCTTTGTAATCGTCACATTATTGAACTTTGCAACCGGACTCTTTTTTATTCCAGATTCTGTTTTAGTAACCATACTACAGCCTGCTGATGCCACTGCTATAACACCTATAAGGGCTGCTGCTACTGCTTTTCTAATGTTTTTCACTCTAATTCCCCCGCTCTTTTTATTAATAGATTCTGATACACATAGATTAATTTTAACACAATATTACTTTATTGCAACACTTGCTTTAATATTTTCCATAATTTGTATCAACTTTTGTATTATTTCTTCTTTCTTTACCTCCTTTAATTTATAGACCAAAATAGGCTTCTTATCTTTTTTAAAGGAAACATTCTTTTTATGATTATCCATAATAGCCTTAATAAGGCTATCAGTAATATAATCCTCACTATCAAATTTAAATAAAAATTCTTCATTTCTTTCTTTAATCTCTTCTATTCCAAGCTGTTTACCTATACTTCTTATATAAGCTATATTAATTAGGTTTACTACTGAGTCAGGAATATCCGAAAATCTATCTATTAACTCCTCTTCAATTTCTAGCCTATCATCTTCGGAATTTATTGCTGCTATCTTCTTATATACTTCAATCTTTTGCATCTCGTCACTAATATAAGTACTTGGTATATAGGCATCTACCTTAAGTTCCACTGTTGTTTCAATAGGTTCCTTTTCAATTTCTCCCTTAATAAGCTTAACCATATCCTCAAGCATTCTGCAGTAAAGATCATAACCTATTGCAGCCATGTGTCCATGCTGAGCAGAACCCATCATGTTTCCAGCTCCTCTAATTTCTAGGTCCTTCATTGCTATTTTAAAGCCAGAACCAAGCTCTGTAAATTCCTTAATTGCCTTAAGCCTCTTTTCAGCTACCTCAGTTAGTATTTTATCCTTTTTATAGGTTAAATAGGCATAAGCTATTCTATTAGAGCGGCCAACTCTTCCTCTTAACTGATATAACTGAGACAGCCCCATTTTATCAGCATCATTAATAATAATAGTATTTACATTAGGAATGTCCATTCCTGTTTCAATTATTGTAGTTGAAACTAAAATATCATACTCATTTTTTACAAAACCTATTATTACATTCTCAAGCTCTCTTTCACTCATCTGGCCATGACCAACTGCTACCCTGGCTTCAGGTACAAGCTTTTGAATATATGAAGCCATGTCTCTAATAGTTTCTACCCTGTTATAAACAAAATATACCTGCCCACCTCTGTTAATTTCCCTCATTATAGCATCTCTTATTAATTGGTCATTAAATTCTACAACATAGGTCTGTATAGGGTATCTTTCCTCTGGAGGTGTTTCAATAACACTTATATCTCGTACTCCAACTAAAGACATGTGAAGGGTTCTTGGAATAGGAGTTGCTGATAAGGTTAACACATCTATATTCTTTTTAAATTCTTTAAGTCTTTCTTTATGTGTAACTCCAAATCTTTGCTCCTCATCTACTATTAAAAGTCCTAAATCTTTAAATTGTATATCTTTTTGCAATAGCTTATGAGTACCTATCAGTACATCGATGCTGCCATCTTTAACTGCCTTAAGTGTACTTTTTTGCTTTGCAGGTGTTCTAAATCTGCTTATCATATCAACTTTAACAGGAAAATCAGAGAGCCTTTGTACTAAATTATTATAGTGCTGCTCTGCAAGTATAGTTGTAGGTACTAGAAATGCTACCTGTTTCCCATCCATAACTGCCTTGAAGGCTGCACGAACAGCTACTTCTGTCTTTCCATAACCTACGTCTCCGCAAAGAAGCCTATCCATAGGTTTATCATTTTCCATGTCCTTTTTAATGTCTTCTATGGTTGTTAATTGATCAGGTGTCTCATCGTAGGGAAACTCATCTTCAAATTGTTTTTGCCAAATAGTATCCTTTGTGAAACTGTGACCTTTTAAAGTTGCACGCATTGCATAGAGCTTAACTAAATCCTCTGCAATTTCTTCAATGGATCTTTTAACCTTAGTTTTAGCTTTTGCCCATTCACTTCCGCCTAATTTATTTATTTTAGGAGCCTTACCTTCTTGGCCAATGTACTTTTGTACAAGGTCTAACTGATCTACTGGCACATAAAGCATGTCTCCTGATTCATAGCTAAGCTGCAGATAGTCCTTCTTGTGTCCATTGAGTTCCAGTTGTTTTATACCTCTATATACTCCAATTCCATGATTCGTGTGAACAACATAATCCCCTACTTTTAGTTCTGTGAAGCTCTTTATTTTACCTACACCTTTTTTTAATTTCGATGCCTGCTTCCTTTTAGCCTCTCCAAATACTTCCTTATCTGAGATGACACAAATCTTTAAATCCGGATATTCAAAACCTCTTAGCTGGTTACCAAAGGTTATAGCCACTTGTCCATTGCTAATTTCATTTAATACATCACTATAGCTGCTTTCTATCCCTCTATCTCTTAAAGTTGTTACAAGTCTTTCTCCCCTTGGTCTTGTACCTGATAGTATTAAGGTTTTAAAGCCTCTTGCCTTTTTATCCTTTATGTCCTCAATTAATAAATCTAACTGTCCATGGTAATTGTGCAATGTTATTTGTTTAAAGCTTACAATAGCTCTAGGAGCAAGCATAGTGGTGGACTTTGGGATAGCACTTAAGGTAATTACATTACTACCATTAAGTCTTTCTAAAAGCTCATCTTTTTCTATAAGTAAATTAGCTTGACCAGGAAGGATACTTCCAAGGGATAAAAAATTTTTATAGTTTTCTTCGAATTCGAAATATACACTATCCAATTTGCCCTTACATCTTTGAGTATCATCAATGAAGATATATCCATCCTTAATAAAATCCAAAAGTGTAGAATTGCTGTTATAAAAATAAGGTAAAAAGCTGTCTATAGTTTCAAAGTTCCACTTCTCCTTTAAGGCTTCAAGATTATTTTTAATCGTAGAGTTTAATTTCTCTACAGCTTCCTTGTTCTTTTTTTGCTTTAAGGAGCTTAACATGGTATTTAAGTCATGTTCTATTGAGCTAACTGCAGCTTTAATGTTATCTCTTTCTAAAATCAGTTCTTTTGCAGGAAAAATCTCCATTTCCTTTACTTTTTCAATGCTTCTTTGTGATTCAGTGTTAAAACTTCTTATAGAATCTATTTCATCCCCAAATAACTCTATTCTATAGGGAATAATAGAGAGTGGAGAGAAGATATCCATTATACCTCCTCTTAGTGAAAATTGTCCTTTAGCTTCCACTACATCCATTCTTTCATAACCGCATTGTATAAGTTTTTCATTTAGCTCTTCTAAATTTATGGTATCTCCTACTTTAAACTTAAAAGTATATTCTTTATATAAATTATAGGGTATATATTTTTGTGCCAAAGATTCTATGGAGGCAACAATAACTTTCTTACCCTTTTTACTCATTTCTCTTAAAACTTTAAGCCTTTCCCATCTTAAATCACCAGAGATAGCATCAATATTATAAAACACTACCTCTTTAGTTGGAAAATAAAAGACATTAGGAAGATAAAGGTTTAAATCTTCATATATATTCTTAGCTTCCACATCATTATGAGTTAATATAAGCAGTGGTTTGTCTAATTCTTCATATACTCCATCTATTAAATAACTTCGTGCAGACTCAGAAAGCCCAAATACGCCAATTGGGTACCTGTGCTTTTCTATTGCATTAATTATTTCTTTAAATTCCCTACTGTCCTTTAAAGGCTGTATTAAGCCCTTTAAACGCATTGTAACACCTCGATATGAATTATGAATTGCGAAAGTTTTTCCTATGGGAAAACCTCATTATATGGAATTAGTAGTGTCAATTCCATTGTATTTGTTCATCGCCTCAGTTATCCCGTCACTGATAATCGTTACTGCAGCTAGAGCTGCATTTTGGAAAACCTTACTTAAAACTTCTCTTTCTTCCTTGGAGAAACTTCCTAAAACATGTCTAACCAAGTCCCCCTTAGGCTGCCCTACTCCAACTTTTACTCGAGGAAATATCTCTGAAGATAAATGCTGGATAATGTTCTTTATTCCATTATGTCCCCCTGCACTGCCATCTGGCCTAACTCGAAGTCTTCCTACCTCAAGACTTATATCGTCATATAAAACTATAATATTTTCCTTTGGAATTTTATAAAAATTAGAAGCTTCAATGACACTTTCACCGCTTAAGTTCATAAAAGTAGAGGGCTTTAAGAGGATTACTTTTTCTCCTGAAATACTTCCTTCACCAATGCTTCCTTTAAATTTTATCCTATTAATCTTTATATTATACTTCTCTGCCAATAAATCTATAACATCAAAGCCTACGTTATGCCTTGTATGACTATATTCTATACCGGGATTCCCGAGCCCAACTATTAAGTACATCTAAATACACCTCATTTATTTTGTGACATAGTATTATTTTACTCGAAAGCATAAAAATAATAAAGAGGCTAATAAAGCCCCTTATTTATTCTCTGAAAGTGTAACCTTAAATTGAAGCGTTTTCCCATTTCTCCAAATACTACAGTTAATTATGTCGCCTGTTTTATGATTCTTCAAGACCTTCATAAGATCATCTCCTGTAGTTATCTTAACCTTATCTATTTCTGTTATAATATCTGAAGGTCTAATTCCTGCCTTTCCAGCCCCCATATTAGGATCAACATCTTCAATATAGGCACCTGTAACCCCATTTTTTTGTTCTGGAACTGCATTGCTTACTATAATCCCTGCCTTGTTAATATCGCTGGGATTAACGGTTGGCTCAGTATTTGGAGTGACTTTTAAGTTTTCACCTTTCATAATTTTATCAACTACTGTTTTAGCTTCATTAATTGTTATAGCAAAGCCCATTCCTTCAACATTGGAGCTTGCACCTAGTTTTAAGCTGTTTATACCTATTATTTCACCGGCTTCATTACATAAGGCTCCACCGCTATTACCTGGATTAATAGCTGCATCTGTCTGAAATACTGTGTAATTAGTTGTTCTGCCAGTACTCTGATCTTGCACTTTAATTTTTCTGTTTACAGCACTTATTATCCCTGCTGTTACACTACCTGCAAATTCGTCTCCAAGAGGATTTCCGATGGCTACAGATACATCCCCTACCTTTACCTTAGAAGAATCTCCAAACCTTGCTACAGGAAGACCTTTAGCATCAATCTTTATAACTGCAATATCTCTATTTATATCTCCGCCAATATATTTTGCATCAAAAGTCCTATTTGAACTTACTAGCTTAACTGTAAGCTTTTCAGCCCCTTCAATTACATGATAATTAGTAACTATATAACCATTAGGATCAAATATTATTCCAGAACCGCTACCACTTGTTCTCTCTCCAAAAAAGGTTTCGTTTTTATTACTTATACCAACTACAGTTGGGCCAACTGCTTCTGCAACCTTGGTAATTGAATTCTTTGGAAGGTCTGCTGTAGGAGTATTTTGCTCTATCAGGGAAGGATTGTTGGTTACATAGTTTATGGGATAAGTTGAATACTTATAATTAATTAAATAAGCTGCTGTTACACCACCAGAAACTGATGCTATAAGTATAAAAGCTACACCTTTTAAAAAGTATTTTACCTTGCTGGTTTTGTTACTTCTAAACTTTATTTCAGCCCCATCATAATGATGCCCTTCATGACTTACCTGCTCCCAAGATGCGGTTTTGTAGCTCTTAGGCTCGTTGTTTTCCATCTAAGTCCCTCCGAATTCACATTCTCAATTATTATAACTTATTTAATTATATAAATATATCTTTACAAAGCTATGAACAATTTGTTATTTATTATTTAATCCTTTTTAGTGTAAAGGTAAAGGTAACGCCTTCTCCTTCTTTATTCTCAACCCAAATATCTTCTCCATGCTGGGTTAAGATATTTCTCACAATTGGAAGCCCAAGTCCTGTACTAACCTTTGAAGTCCTTGATTTGTCAGCCTTATAGAATCTATCCCATATATGTGATAAATCTTCCTTGGAAATTGTCGGTCCGTCATTAAATACTGAAATAAGTACTTTTTCACCTTTAATCTTTGTATATATGGATATGTTTCCGCCATCATTTACATACTTTATTGCATTGTCAAGTAGGTTAGTTATAACCTGAATTAACCTGTCTCTGTCCCCAGCTACATATTGATGCTCCTGATTAAAACATACATCAACCTTTAATTTCTTTTCTTTTATCCTAGTTTCAAATTTTATAACAGTAAGCCTTATTATTTCATTTATATCAAGTTCATTAATTCTCAGTTTAAATTGTCCTGCCTCAATAGCTGATAGATCCAGCAAATCATTTACAAGCCTAGTAAGTCTTTGAATTTCTTCATAGGCAATGGATAGATAATAATTTTCCTTATCCTTTGGTATTACGCCATCTAATATTCCGCTAATAAAACCCTTAATAGAAGTTATTGGCGATCTAATCTCATGAGATACATTTGAAATAAAATCCCGCCTTGCCTTTTCCACCTTCTCAAGGTTATCTGCCATAAAATTAAAGGATTCCGTTAGTTCACCAATTTCATCGTTTGAATTTAGTTTTACCCTTTTTTCAACATCACCCTTAGATATTTTTTTAGCCACAGAATTTATTTCTGCTAGAGGCCTAATAATTATTCTTTCAGAAAAGTAATAAATAATAAAGGATGAAATTATTATGGCAAAAACTGCAGTAATCCAGATAATTCTATAAACATCTTTTAAAGGATTATTTATTTCACTAAGAGGAGTTATCATAATTATTGCACCACAAAAGGCGTTATTTTCATCTAGTACAGGTATGGCATAAATATGGGATTGATTTGATATTATATTTTCAAAGGTACCTTGTCTTTCATAGACCTTTCCGGCTCTTAATTCATCAAGCCCGCTGGAAAGGACCTGCCTCCCTTTTAAATTATTAAATTTATCATCTGATACAGAATAAACATAGCCAATACTATCAACAAGCCATATATCAGCACTAGAATAACTGCTTAAAACTTTTAAGGCTTGCTTTCTATCATCTTCCGAATATCTTCCTGTATATTTTATATAGTCTATTGCAAATGGTTTTATCAATAAGGATTCCTTTTGAAGCTGATGTCTTCTTTGAGAAAAATAGTAATTTTGAAACCATACTGATAAAAAGGTAGCTATAATAATGAAGCTAAATGCTACAATCAAAAAATATGTAGCTATCATCTTAGAAAACAACCCTTTTCTTAATTTAAGCCCCATCTATTTCACCTCAAATTTATAACCTACTCCCCAAACAGTTTCTATCTGCCAATTAGTTCCTCCAGGTATTTTTTCTCTTAATCTTTTAACATGTACATCTACCGTTCTTGAATCACCGGGATAATCATAGCCCCACACCTCGCATAAAAGCTGTTCCCTAGTAAATACCCTGTTTTTATTATTGGAAAGATAATATAAAAGTTCAAACTCCTTTGGAGGCATTTTAATTTCCTGTCCATTATATATTACTGTATAGGAATTTATATCTATAACTAAATCATCGAAGCTTATAACCTCTTTGTTCACACTTTCCACATTGTATCTTCTAAGTACTGCCTTCACTCTTGCAAGGAGTTCCTTTGGTTCAAAGGGCTTCACTATATAATCATCAGCACCAAGTTCAAGTCCTAATACCTTGTCAAAAGTCTCTCCTTTTGCTGTAAGCATTACTACTGGTGTTTCGTTTTCTTTTCTAATCCACTTTAAAACATCTATTCCATCTATATGTGGAAGCATAATATCTAAAAGTACTAAATCCGGTCTATATTCTGAAAACGCATCTAAGGCATCCTTTCCATCATGACAAAGCCTAGTAGAATATCCTGCACTTTCTAGATACATTTTAATTACTTCACATATGTTTTCATCATCATCGACTATTAAAACTTTACCAATTGTTCCTTCCATAATACCCTCCTGTAGTTCTCTGTAGTACACAAGGATTATTAATCCTTGTGCCTCCTGTTATTCTCTGGGGCACGTAATGATTATTAATCATTATGCCTCCTGTATTCCTTTAATATGCTTCTTATTTATTAAAAATATATATTATTAAGTCTCACTATCTCCTCAATAATCATACATATAATTTATCACAAATTATATAATAATTTATAGAATATTTTAAAAAGTTACAAATAATTTACTAATAAGAAATAATTAACAAGTAAAAAAATAAAGAATGATAAATTATAGATGTCTTTCCCAAGGAAATCACCATTTATGGAATTACTATTTACTATAATTCCTTTCTAATTCATCATTCTTCATTTATTAATAATTATAAGTATTTTTTAATTAATTCAGTTAAACTATTGAAGCTTAAGCCTATTCTTCAAAAAGCTTACTTACTGGCATATCTTCATAAATTCTTTTTATTGCTTCAGCAAAGACTGAACCAACTGAAAGTATATTAAACTTAGATAATCTTCTGTGCTCAGGTAGATCATTAGTATTAAGCATTGTAAGTTCTTTTATTGCTGAAGCTTCAATTCTCTCTATTGCAGGTCCTGACAGAACTGAATGTGTACAGCAGGCATAAACTTCCTTAGCTCCCATATCCTTAAGTGCATTTGCAGCATTACAAATTGTTCCTGCAGTATCAATAACATCATCAATAAGAATAACATTTTTATCCTGTATATCTCCAATTACATTCATAATTTCGGAAACATTAGCCTTTGGTCTTCTCTTGTCAATTATAGCTATTGGTGCATGAAGCTTATCAGCAAATTTTCTAGCTCTTGTTACACTGCCTAAATCTGGAGATACAACAACGACATCATCTCTATCAGCAAAGCCTTTACTAATAAAATATTTTGAAAGTATAGGAGCTCCTAGAAGATGGTCTACCGGGATATTAAAATAACCTTGAATTTGAGGCGCATGTAAATCCATTGTCAGTATTCTATTTGCACCTGCTGCAGTTAATAAATCTGCTACTAGTTTTGCAGTAATTGGATCTCTTGCCTTAGCTTTTCTATCCTGTCTAGCATAGCCATAGTATGGAATAACAGCTGTAATTCTTCCTGCAGACGCTCTTTTAAAGGCATCTATCATTATTAATAATTCCATTAAATTGTCATTTACAGGAGCATTTGTTGATTGAATAACAAAAATATCAGCACCTCTTACAGTTTCGTTAATATCAACAGAAATTTCTCCGTCACTAAAAGTGCCAACATTTGCTGCTCCTACAGGTGCACCTAATATATCAGCTATTTCTTTTGCTAGCTTTGGATGAGAATTACCAGTAAAAATTTTTATACCTTTGCCATGGGTTATCATAAGTATCCTCCTTGTATTCCTTATTCTGCACTCAAGGATTTTTAATCCTTGAGCTCCTTATTTCGTACTCAATGTTTTCTTGTACTTACTTATCTATTTTTTTAGGCCCTTCTTTTCTACCCAGCCTTCTTTATTAACCTGCTTAGCTCTAGCTATGGCTAGTGCACCTTCAGGAACCTCTGTAGTAATTGTTGAACCAGCGGCAGTATAAGCATTGTCCTTTACTACCACAGGTGAAACTAAGTTTGTATTGCAGCCAATAAAAACATTATCTCCAATTATAGTCTTATATTTTTTCTTGCCATCATAGTTTACCACTACGGTACCACAACCAAAGTTACAGCCGCTTCCAACCTCAGCATCTCCAATATATGTAAGATGCGATACCTTTGTACTATCACCTATTGAAGACTTCTTAATTTCAACAAAGTCACCAATTCTTGCATGCTTTCCAATAATGCTTTCAGGCCTAATATAAGCAAAGGGCCCAACTGTTGTTCCTTCTCCAATTTGACTTTCAATTATTACAGAGCTTTGAATGGTTACTCCTGCTTCAATTTTACTATCAGAAATCCTTGAATTAGGATAAAGTATGCAGCTTTCTTTAATAGCTGTATTTCCTTCAAGTACATTTCCCGGATATATAATAGTATCTCTTCCTATTTCAACATCACTGCCTATATAGGTAGTATTAGGATCTATTATAGTAACTCCATTTTCCATATGCTTTTTATTAATTCTATTTCTTAATATAGTTTCTGCTTCTGCCAGCTCTATTCTGGAATTTATTCCTATGGTTTCTTCATAATCAATTACCATAGCTCCAACCTTATGACCTTCAGATTGTAAAATTTGAACTACATCAGTCAAATAGTATTCCCCTTGTGCGGTATTATTAGTAAGTTTATCTAAACTATTTAAAAGCGCCTCTATATCAAAGCAGTACATTCCTGCATTTATCTCTTTAACTTCGTATTCTTCTTCACTGCAATCCTTTGCCTCAACTATTTTAAGTACGTCACCTTTTGAATCCTTTATTACTCTTCCATAATGAGCAGGATTTTCAATAATAGAGGTTAATATAGCTCCTTTATAATTTCCCTCTTTATAAAATTTAAGTAAATTTCTAACTGTATCTTCAGTTATAAGAGGAGCATCACCAGTAAAAATTGCAACAACTCCAGTTTTGTTAGCTAAAAAATCTCTTGCACACATAACGGCATGACCAGTACCAAGCTGCTTAGCTTGTAATGAATAACTTACATTTCTATCTTCGGTACCATTCTTTACCTTATCTGCACCTTTACCAACAATCACATTTACTGATTCAATATCAGCTTTTCTCATTGTATCAATAACATGATTAACCATTTCCTTGCCGCACACCTTGTGCAGCACCTTTGGTGTATCCGATTTCATTCTCTTTCCTTCACCAGCAGCTAATATGGCAGCACATTTAAACATAATACCCTCCTGCAGTTCTCTGTGGCACACAAGCATTATTAACCCTTGTGCCTCCGACCTTTTTTTAAAAAACGCCCCTTTTATTATATTTTATACATCATCAATTTGCAACCTTACAGAATAATTTGTCGAAAATAAAAAAGAGCCCTAAAAGCTCCTTTTTAATTTATTGCTCTTCAGCAACTGTGATTTCATCATTTTTAACCTTTTCATACTCAGCAAGAATTGACTCTTGAATCTTTTCTCTAGTCTGAGTATTAATTGGGTGAGCTATATCCTTGAACTCTCCATCTGGAGTTTTTCTACTAGGCATAGCAATAAAAAGACCATTTTGTCCTTCAATAACCTTAATATCATGAACAACAAATTCATTATCAAAGGTTACAGAGACAATTGCCTTCATTTTACCCTCAGTTGCCACTTTTCTTACTCTTACATCTGTAATTTGCATATAAAACCACCTCCACGATGCTTATACATTTATATTCAACACATTTTCATTTTTTCCTTCTAATTTTTCAAAATATTTAATATTTTTTTAAAAATTTTCCTATTGAAAATACTTTGACGGATAAATTACTGCAGTATCTTCTTCATTTATTCCTGCAAATTCTACTATTGATATATAGTCTTCAACAAGCTTCTCTGAGATTTCAATGTCTTCAATAAGTACTCCGATACCAATTACTATACTGTCAAACTCTTTGAGTAAGTTAATAATGCCTCGTGCAGTTCCCCCAGCTTTCATAAAGTCATCAATAAAGACACACTTACTGCCATTTCTAAGGGCCTTCCTAGACAGTGACATAGTCTGAATTCTTTTGCTAGAACCAGTAACATAATTAATACTCACTGTAGTTCCTTCAGTAACCTTATTATCTCTTCTTACAATTACAAGCTGAACTCCTAAAAGCTTTGCTACTTCATAGGCAAGGGGTATACCCTTGGTTTCAACAGTAACCACATAATCCACTTCTTTATTAATAAAAGTAGAAGCAAGCAAAATCCCAGCCTTTTTTATTATTTCTGGATTATACATAATATCAGTCATATAAATGTAGTTGCCTGGTATTATTCTGTGCTCTTCGCTTAAAATCTGGCAAAGGAAACTTACAAACTCTCCTCTTTCCATCTTAGACATACCGCAGATATATCTTACTCCCCCTGCAGCACCAAGTGTTGTTTCAACCCTGCCCATACCAAGCTTAATAAAGGTATCCTTAATCACTAGAATATCTTCACTAATAGTAGATTTTGCAGCGTTAAATTTTTCAGTAAAAGTATTTAAATTAATAACTTTGTTTGGATTTTCAATAAGCTGTTTCATGATGCCAGTAATTCTTTGATTTCTGCTGTATTTTTCCATATAATCACCCATAAATTAGATTTCCGAACTATTCCTTTAAAAATTTTCTTATTATTCATATTTTATTCTTTTTATTAATTAATATCAAGAAGAATCAAATCTTAGTGATAGAAGGGTGTTTCTTTTTAATTTTTTTGTATATAATTATATATGATTGTTATTTAATTGAGGAGATGGTATTTTGTCTTTCGACTTTTTAAGAGATAACCATAAAAAAATACATTTTATAGGTATTGGCGGAATTAGTATGAGCGGTCTTGCAGAAATTTTACTAGAAAATAATTACAAGGTATCCGGCTCAGACATGAAAGCTTCTTCTATTACAGATAAACTTGTAAAACAAGGGGCTTGCTTTTATCTTGGTCATGATGGCAAAAATATAAATGATGCTGATCTAGTTGTATACACTGCTGCAGTTTCAGAAAGTAACCCTGAACTTCAGAAGGCAAGGACTTTAAAGCTGCCTATTATGGATAGAGCAGAATTTCTTGGAGAAATAATGAAAGGCCATAAGTACAATATTGCTATTTCAGGTACTCATGGTAAAACTACAACTACCTCCATGGTTTCACATATATTTTTGCATGCAAATTTAGATCCAACAATTTTAGTTGGCGGAGAATTAGATATTATTGATGGTAATGTTAAAGCTGGGAAAAGTGAGTATTTTATAACTGAAGCTTGTGAATACAAGGCTTCTTTCTTAAAATTCTTTCCCTATGTTGGTGTTATATTAAATGTAGATGCGGATCATTTAGATTTTTACAAAGACATAGATCATATACAAGAAACTTTTATGAAATTTACTAAGCTTATTCCTGAGGACGGCTATTTAGTTGCATATGCAGAAGATGAAAAACTAAAACCTATTATTGAAGCATCTACCAGCAGCGTGCTTACTTATGGAATAAATTCAGGTGACATAACTGCAAAAAACATTAGCTACAATGATAGAGGCTGTGCCTCCTTTGATGTTTTTAAAGATAGTGAGAAACTATTTTCTGTTAGTTTAAATGTTCCAGGAAAGCATAATATTTTAAACAGCTTAGCTAGTATATGTACAGCATTAAGTCTTCATGTACCTTATGAACATATAATAGAAGGTCTAGCAGGTTATTTTGGAACTCATAGGAGATTTGAGCTAAAGGGAATTAGAGATGGTATTACTGTAATAGATGATTATGCACATCACCCTACAGAAATAAAGGCAGTTTTAGAAGCTTCAATAAACTATCCCCATAAAAGGGTACTATGTGTTTTTCAACCCCATACCTATTCACGAACGCTTACCCTATTTAATGACTTTGTACACTGCTTTAATAATGCTGATGAAGTTATTTTGGCAGATATTTATGCAGCAAGGGAACAGTTTACAAATACAGTAAGTTCCGATATGCTTGGAGACAAAATCCGTGAACTAGGACAAAACTGCAGGAATTTACACAGCTTTGAAGAAATAGTAAACTATTTAAAGGCTTTCGCTGAAGATGGAGATCTAATACTTACAGTCGGGGCTGGAGATGTATATAGAGTAGGAGAAATGTACTTAAATAATCCTTCATAACTTTTTAATACAACACGATGAACTTTACGTTGAAAGGCGAGGAATCCTATGATTAATACTATACTATTTGACTTAGACGGTACACTGCTTCCAATGGATGCAAAAAGCTTTGAAAAAATATATTTTGAATAAATGGCAGGCTATTTAGGAGATTTGTTAACCCCTAAAGAACTAATTACTAATGTCTGGGCATCAACAAATGAGATGATTAATAATCTTGATTATAAAACTAATGAATCAGTTTTTATGGAGAACTTTAAAAATAGAATTAATGGAGATTTAGATGTATATAAAGACCGATTTGATAAATTTTATGATTCTGAATTTTTAAAAGCAAAAGCTGCAGTTCATGAAAATGAATTTATGAAGAAAAGTGTTAATTTGTTAAAGGAAAAGGGTTATAAAATCGTTATTGCTACTAACCCTCTCTTCCCACTAAAGGCTATACATCACAGAATTCGTTGGGCAGGCTTCGAGCCTTCCGACTTTGAGTATATATCTCATTATGAAAAAAATCATTATTGCAAGCCTCAAACAAAGTATTATGAAGAAATTCTTAATGATTTAGATAAAGAACCTGAGGAGTGCATGATGGTAGGTAATGACGTAGAGGAGGATTTGATTTCCGGAAAACTTGGGCTAAAAACCTATTTAATTAAGGATCACATACTCCATAGAAGTATGGAAGAAATCGTAACAGATTATGAAGGCTATTATGAAGACTTTTATAATTTTGTTAAAAAACTTCCATCCATAATTTAATTATAATTTTATTTTTTTGAAATTAGCATAAAAAAATATAAATATATTTTAAAAAATGAACAGATGAATAGAAAGCTCGCTATCCATCTGTTCATTTTAATTTTTTGATAATAAATTTAAAATATAAAGGTTAGTCTTTCTATTTATCAAGGATAAAAGGTACTGTTACCACTGCTATATGTCTGTCTTTTAAAAGCTCATGTCTTAAAAATGATCCCGTTTGATTATGAAAAATATTTTCCCACCAATGTCTCACTATAAACTTTGATATAACAACAGTTATTATATCTCCAGGCTTACTTTCATGTTCTTGAGATTCCACATATTTTATTAGCGTATTTATTACATCACGATAGGGGGAATATTTCACAACTAATTTTATTGAAATATTGTACTCCTTCCACTTTTCCTGAAGCTTCTTTGCCTCTTCCATATCTGTTGTTACATGAAGCGCAACAATTCTTCTTTCATCACATAAATGTTTTGCATAACATAAAGACTTAAAAGAAGCTCTATTTAAGGATTCTAAGGGGACAATTACAAACTCTTTAACCTCAATAGCCTCATTTGCTTTTGCTAAGCGCTCTTTAGTTAATGCAAGTTCAGTAGCTATATTTTTATAATGTCTCCTTACTAATTTCATAAGAATAACAAAGGTTGGTATTAATATTACAATAATCCAGGCTCCATGTATAAATTTAGTAGCCCCTATACTAATAACAGTAACGAAAGTAACTATGGCACCTATTCCATTTATGACAGCCTTATGTTTCCAGCCACTGCTTTTAAGCCTTATCCATCTTACAAACATACCAGTTTGAGATAATGTGAAGGAAATAAAAACTCCAACAGCATAAAGAGGCATTAATGAATGAGTGTCACCCTTAAAGATTATTATTAATATTACTGCTAATGTTCCAAGCAGCATTATACCATTAGTAAAGGATAGCCTTGAACCTCTCTTAGTAAATTGTCTTGGAAGATATTTATCCCTTGATATTATGGATAATAACAGCGGTAAATCACTAAAAGCCGTATTGGCAGCCATTACCAATATTAACATTGTTGTTACTTGAACAGCATAGTACATAAAGGTCTCACCAAAAACCTGCTTGGCTATTTGAGATATAACAGTTACATCTTTAGTTGGTACTGCATGATAAGCTGTAGCAAGTAAAGATGTACCTCCAAATATAAATAATACTATGGTTGCAAGTAAAATTAATGTTATCTTTGCATTTTTCTGAGCAGGCTCTCTAAAGTTTGGAATACCATTACTTACTGCTTCAACACCAGTTAGTGCCGTACAACCACTGGAAAATGCTCTTAACAATAATAGTAAGGTTATACTTTCAGTACCCGCAGGTACTTGAACAGGTGTAGTTGGCATAATTTTCAGTATATAAACCTTAAAAAAGCCATATAAAATCATACTTATCATTGAAATAATAAATAAATAAGTAGGAAATCCAAATATTCTTGAAGACTCTTTCAGCCCTCTTAAATTTCCAACGGTCATGAAAATAACAATGGCCACACTAATTAATACACTATAGGGAATTAAGCTAGGAATTGCTGAAGTTATTGCAGCAGTTCCTGCTGTAATACTTACAGCAACAGTTAGTATATAGTCGATTAAAAGTGAAGCTCCTGCTGTTAATCCAAAATTATCTCCTAGATTGTCCTTGGCAACTATATATGAGCCTCCACCATTTGGGTAGGAATCAATAGTTTGTCTATATGAAAAAACTAAAATAACTAGTAATCCAACGATACATAAAGCTATATAGAACATTTGCTTAAAAGCTAATAAACCAATTGCTGGAACTAAAACCCAAAGTATTTCTTCACCTGCATAGGCAACAGATGAAATAGCGTCACTAGATAATATTGGAAGCCCCCACAGTACATTAAACTTTTCACCAGTGAGCTCCTCGTTCTTAAGCGGCCTTCCAATTAAAAGTTTTTTTAAATTCCTAAACAAAACATATTCCCCCTTGAAATTACCTTACTTCTATTAAAATATTTAAATGACAAATTATCTTGTGTTTTAAATGTTTAAAATGTAATATTATTTTAACCACTAAGCAATTATACTATGCTTTATAAATAAAGCTAAGTCTTCCAAAATTCAGTAATAAAAATTATCCTATTTACTATAGGTAATTATATTAAACTATCATTGATTAGCTTATCCATAATAATTATTTTAAGGTTTTACTATAAGAATTAAATTAAGAAAATCATTTTATTGAAGAGGAATATTATGTTTAAGACATTAAAATCTAAATTTACAACAATCTATATAATTTTAGTAATAATTATTGGTGTAATTGGTTGTTTTTCCACGTTTAACAACTATATTTTAGGCAAACAAATTAATGGTCTAATGGTTAGAAATTATAAAAGTATAAAGGCAATAAACAATATGTACCAAACTCTTGAAGAACAAAATAATGCTATTCTTACTTATATGGATGGTAATCATGAGAAAGGTATTCAAGCTTTTCATTTAAATGAAATAAAATTTAGTGAATATTACAAGGTTGAAGCTAATAATATAACTGAACCAGGAGAAAAAGAACTGGTTAACGAGCTTTCTCTTACTTATGAAAAATACTTAACATACTTTTCAAAGCTTCAGGAAATTGACGGTGGAGAGGGCTTAAATTCAGCAGTTAATTACAACGAATCAAACATTATTCCAACCTTTGATAACATAAAAAAAATATTATCTAAGATTTCAATGCTAAATGAAGAAGATATGTTTAGCAGCAAAGATAAAGTTACAAGTTATTCTATAAAGTCCATGTATATTTTCCTTATAATATCAACTATTTCTGTAATTATTGGTTTTTTACTTTCCATGGTATCCATTAAAAAAATTTTGAAACCTCTATATTCCTTAAGGGATACTATAAAAGCAGTGAAAGCCGGAGATTTATACAAACAAGCTCCCATTATTTCTAATGATGAGGTAGGGGAATTAACTATAGAATTTAACAATATGACAAAGAGACTTCTTTTATTTGAGCAGAGTACCCTAGGCCAGCTTTTATCTGAAAAAAATAAGTCTATAACTATTGTAAAAAGTATAGCGGACCCATTAATTGTTCTTGATACAGATTATAGAATTATTCTTTTGAATAATGCCTGTGAAAGTGTTTTTAACCTTAAGGAAACTGAGGTTTTAAACAAATACTTTTTTGAAGTTATAAATAACGTAGATTTATATGATTGTATTAAAAGTATCCATGATTCCTTAGATAAAGATATAGAGAAAAAGATAATATATTTTAATATTAATAGTAAAGATTACTACTATAATTTAATTGTGAGTAAACTAAAAGATCCTTTAGACAAAACTACTGGTCTAGTAGTATTGCTCCAGAATGTTACTCAACTAAAAGAAATTGAAAAAATAAAATCTGATTTTATAGCAACTATTTCTCATGAATTTAAAACGCCACTTACTTCAATAACCATTGGTACTAATTTATTAACTAATGAATTAGTTGGAGTGTTAAATTCAAAGCAAAAGGAAATTATATCTACAATTACTGAGGATAGTGAGAGATTACTTTCTCTCGTAAATAATTTGCTTAATTTATCAAAAATAGAATCAAGCAGAGCCATCTATGATATTAAGTCCTATTCGGTAGTAGAAGTTATAGAAAATAGTGTTAAGTTATTTAGAGAGCAAGCTAGGAAAAAGGAAGTTTTTCTTCACTTTGAATTAGAAGATAATCTTCCAAAAGTCAAGGTTGATTTAGAAAAATCAACTTGGGTATTAAATAATTTGATATCAAATGCGTTAAGATATACTTCCTTGGGCGACGAAATACAAATTGATGCTTTTGTAAACCAGGATAAAATGTGTATATCAGTTACTGATACCGGAGTAGGAATTCCAAATAACTATCAAGATAAAATATTTGACAAATTTGTGCAGGTACCAAATGAGGAATCTGAATCTAATGGGTCAGGTCTTGGACTTTCAATAGCAAAAGAAATTGTTGAATCCCTAGGAGGGGAAATATGGTGCGAAAGCACCCATGGTCTTGGAAGTACCTTTACATTTACTATTCCTCTTGCTAATAATTAATTGATTGACGTTAAACTTACCAAAACGTAACCCGAAAGGATGAGAAATAAATGAAAAAAATACTCATTGTTGATGATACAAAAAATATACGGACATTACTGACTACCTGTTTGGAGCTATATGGTTATACACCAATAGTTGCAAAAAACGGTTATGAAGCACTTGAAATTTTTAGAACAGAAAATATAGATATGGCCTTTATTGATATAAAAATGCCCGAGATTAGCGGTACAGAGGTCTTAAGGCAAATTAGATCAATGAATATAAATATTCCTATAATAATCATGACTGCTTTTGCTACCGTTAAAAATGCAGTAGAATGTACTAAGCTAGGTGCAGTTGCATATCTTCAAAAGCCCTTTACAGCTGATAAAGTAAAGACCCTGCTCCATGAAATAGAATTAACCACATTTCCAATGCAAGATAATATTGCACAGCTAATAAAACTAGCTGAAAAATCAATAAGCAATTCTGAATTAGATGAGGCACTAAATCTTCTAAAGAAAGCCTTAGCTATAGATATTGAATGCAGTGACATATACAGTCTCATCGCTAGAGTTTATGAATTAAAAGGGGATACTAAAGAGGCGGAATTATTTTATAATATGGCTAAGCAATTCAAGTAATTATAGCTTATAAAACAGTAATTACTACATATTTCCATGTTCAAGCTTTACAAAAGTATGTTATAGTTTTATAGTATAGATAGTAAACAAAAAAATAATGTTTCTTGCACATAATGTGCATCATACAAAATATATCCATCTGATGGATTGTTATAACATAATTTTAATACATAGCTGGAGGAATGGTATGAATAAACTTATGAAGTATGTTTCAGTTGTTACCACAGTAACTGTAATTTCTATTAGTACTAATGTACTAGCAGATCCTTTATCATCTCAACTACAGAATCAGAAAAGTCAACTACAGCAAGATCAGCAAGCACTAAAAAATGCACAATCTAATTCACAGGATTTAGAAATAAAACTTGAAAAATTAGATAATCAAATTGAAGGTGTTATGTCACAGATAAGTGATAATAGAAAGCAGATTAACATTACTGAACAGAATATTGCACAAGCAGAAAAAGATCTTCAAAAGGCTGAAGATGATACAAAGGCTGAAAAGGATTTATTTGGTCAAAGAATGAGAGCCATGTATATTAATGGTTCTGATGGATATCTTGATATTATCTTATCCTCTAAGGGCTTTAGTGACTTATTATCTAATGTAGAAGCAGTAACCAAAATCATTGAATATGATAACAAAATAATAGCGGACTTAAAAGCAAAGCAAGAAGAAATAAATAAAAAGAAAGATGCATTAGATGTTCAAAACACAAAACTTTTAGCTTTAAAGGCAGATAATGAAAAAAAACTTGATCAGCTTAATTCTGATAAAGCTGATCAAAGCAAATTAGTTGTACAAGCTAAAGCTCAGGAGAAAATATATTCTTCTAAAGTATCTGCTACTCAAGCTGCATTAAATGAAACTATGAACCAAATTAAAGCTATAAGAAGTACAGTGCCTAAATATACTCCTTCAAGAGGTGCTGTTCCAATTTCTAGTAATGCTGTTATTGCATATGCCTCTAATTTTTTAGGTACACCTTATTTGTGGGGTGGAACGACTCCAGCAGGTTTTGATTGTTCCGGTTTTACTCAATATGTGTACAGACATTTTGGTGTAACAATTGGTAGGACAACCTATGATCAAATAAATAATGGCTATGCTGTATCTAGAGATGCTCTCCAGCCAGGAGACTTAATATTCTTCGGCAGCAGCGGTAATCCAACTCATGTTGGTATATATGTTGGAAATGGTGTTTACATTAATGCACCACATACTGGGGATGTAGTTAAAATAGCTTCTATAAATAGATCTGATTATTTAACTGCACGAAGAGTAATGTAATTTATAAAAAAATTTTGATTTAAACTTCAATAAAAAAAATATGCTGTTTAAGCATATTTTTTTATTTTCCCTTAATTCTTCCTAAGTGGAATTCCAGTAGGACCTGTAATTGCCTTTAGGATTACATATGAGATAAAAACAATTAACCATTTTCTATAAATTAATTATTTTATATGAGAAATATCACCTTCTACTATAATTTTGGCTATCCCATTTTCTATTTCTACTATTGTCAAACTAGTATCATATATAAAGGGAGGATCCCAAAGCTTATCCATTGTTAGGTTCTTAAAATAAGCATGAATCGTTTTTAATACAACTCCGTGAGTTACAATCATAACGTTTCCCTCTGGATTCTCACTTATAATTCTTTGCAAAACTTTTATGACTCTATCTTTAACATCATAAAAACTCTCTCCTGAAATCGGTACATATTCTTGTGGGTTTTCCCAGAAATGGTTTTGAAATTCAGGATAAATATTTTTAATTTCTTCTTGATTTAACCCTTGAAGCTCTCCTAAATTAATTTCCTTTAAGTTTTCATCATAAACAACTTCTATATTTCGACCTTTAAAAATTAGTTCTGTAGTTTCCTTGGTCCTGTCTAGGGGACTACAGTACACCTTTTTAAACTCTATATTTTTAAGGGACCGCCCTAAAGCTGTGGCATTCATCCTCCCTCTTTTAGTTAAGTTAGAATTTTTCCATCCCTGCATACGTCCTTCAATATTCCATTCTGTTTCCCCATGTCTAGTTATATATAATCTTAACATAGTTTGATTCCTTTCAGTTTTTTCATATTTTATTATTATAAAAATCAGCTAACTCTTTGTACTGTCCTAGAGCATCTTTCCCAGCATCATTAATTTCATAAATTCCTTTTTTCACTTTATTAAACCAGCCATAATGATTTTCTGATAGTATAGAGTTAGTTTTTTTATTATCTGTACCTAAATTTTTTAGCTCCTTAGGTGATAAGGCTCCATATTTATTTAGTAAACATGCTATAAAAATGGTACTTTCCCTATAGGCAGTTACAAGTTTTCTTCTTGTACTTCCTCCAACATTCAAATCACAGTACCTTCCATTTATCTCTTTAATAATATTTTCTCTCTTTTTCCTATTTATTGCCTTGCTTTTCTCCCTATTAAAATAAACAGGCTCTATGGGTATTTCAACGAAGGACTCCTTACCTTTAAAGGAAACTAATATGAGTCCAAGCTGTAGTCTTCTTAATAAATGACATATATCCTTCCATTTAGAATTTCCTATCATTCTTTTTGGTTTCGGAACCGCTATATATACTAAATCTGCAGTCTTTTGTCTTTTAACTGCCTGGACAAGCAGGTCTACACTTAAATTTCGTTTTAGTTCAACTATTATAAGCTCACTATCCTTTAGGGCGGTAATATCACAATATTTTACTTCACTTCGGACAGTATATCCATTATTAGTTAAAAATCTTGATACAGGGCCGCATAAATCCTCTTCCAGAATCTTTTGTTTTTCATCCATAGTATCACTCCCAGATAAATTCTACCTTAAGCTTTGAAAAACAATCATTTCATAAGAATCCTTTAACTAAAGCTTTACCATAAAATTATATCACAAAAATCCTATGAAATTTCTTTTAATGTATAAATTATAGGAAACTGTTTAAAACATATAATGATATTATAAATAAGGAGATGGATTTTTATGGGCAACAAAAGAAAACTTGCAGCTGCTTCATTTATAGCAGGTGCGGCAACTGCTCTATATGCTTCAAAACAAATGAAAAAAAACACTTCGCCGCTTTCAGCCACTGAAAACCATAAGGCAAAAACACAAAACAATAGCCCTACAACAGCTGAATCAAATAATTTTTTTATCAAAGCACCAAATATAGGTGCAGCTAATACCGCTGCCGCAGAATCGAAGACTCAGTCTTATAATAATTTATACTTTGAAAACATCCCAAATTCAGAGTCTATATTCAATACTTTTACAGAAAAAAGTGAGAATAATAGTGTTCTGTTAAATACTGCACTAAAAATTGATTCAAGGTAAACTTCAAAGTAAGAGTCCCTTTAGCATAGTTATGCAAAGGGTCTTTTGTTTTATCTAAAATTTTTATTTAATAATTTTTAATAATTAAATTAAAGTTATTATAAATTGTATGATTAAGTAGAAACTGTTATAATGTCAAAGGGATATGGAATTTAGACCAATATACTCCAGTATATGAATAGTCACAAAGGCTTAAAATATTTATATCTAACAAGAGAGTGTTATAAATGACAATCCCGCAGTTTAAACGAAGTAAAGCAAGGAAGGTGACATTATGAAAGAATTTCAAGCTCTTATCAAGGAGACTTTAGAGATACAGGATTTAGAAGAATTAGAGTCTGCAGCAGATCTATTCCAATTTGGTATTGAAAAAGGTCATTATAGCAAAAGACAGGCAGATGAGTTTAATAATGCATATTGGAGAGTAAAAAACAAAGTTCTTTCAAATGAGATATTTGACGAAACAAAAGCTAATTTACTAGACATTATGAGTATAGTTTCAAGCGCTCCAGCAGATATTAAAGACGACAAAAGAGAACTTGTTAATTATGTAAACGGAAGGTTAAAGGCACTTAAAGGAAAGGTAAAAGGAATAAAATCTTTTGATTAAACTTGATGTTATTTAAATCCTATTTATTTTAAGAAAATAAGCTGAATACATTAAGTAAAAGCAAAGGTGCTGTCACAAAAAAAGATTATTTTGTGACAGCACCTAAATTTATTGAAGAATCTTCAATTATTAATCAAGAATTCTTAACTTTATTAATAATTTCCTCCACAGTTAGCTTGAATTGTTCTCCCTTTACCATATCTTTAAGTGTAAGAACTCCGCTTTTAGTTTCATCTTCACCTATTATAATCACATACGGAATTCCTAGCTTATTAGCATAGCTAAGTTTTTTTGCAAACTTCCCGCCTTCGAAATATACCTCTGAGATAATATCGACCCTTTTAAGTTCATTTGAAACCCCAATGGAATAACTCATATCTTCATCCATAGGTACAACAAGAATCTTAGTTAAGGTTGAGGAGGTGCTTTCTTTAAAAAAGCCTGCCTCTTTAAGCTGGAAGAATAATCTGCTTAAGCCTATGGAAATACCAACTCCAGGAAGCTTCTGAGTTGTATAATATTCAGCTAAATTATCATATCTTCCTCCAGAACATACTGATCCTATACTTGGATAATCATTTAAAATTGTTTCATAAACAGTTCCGGTATAATAATCTAGACCTCTAGCAATTTTTAAATCAATAGTAAAATTTTTATCTGGAACTCCAAACTGCCTTATATAATAAACTAACTGTGAAAGCTCCTCTAATCCTAATACAAACTCTTGATTTCCTATGTTTAAGGCTTTTAATCCTTCTAGAATCTCATCATTGTTTCCAATAATATTTATAAACTCTTCTATTTTAGTATTTGCCTCATCACTTAAACCAATTTCTTTAAGTTCACTTTTAACAGCTTCCATACCTATCTTATCCAGCTTATCCACTATTCTTAGAGTTTCCATTTTATTATTTATCCCAAGGGAATCAAAAAAGCCATTTAATACTTTTCTATTATTAACATGAATTGTAAAAGAATCAAAGCCTAAATCAGTAAAGGTAGAATAAATTATGCTTGGAATTTCTGCATCATTTATTATATTTAATTTACCATTTCCAATAATATCTATATCACATTGATAAAATTCTCTAAATCTACCCTTTTGATTTCTTTCTCCTCTATAAACCTTTCCTATTTGGTATCTTCTAAAGGGAAAGCTTAATTCACTCAGATGCTGAGATACAAATCTTGCTAGTGGTACTGTCAAATCAAATCTTAAAGATAAATCAGTATCACCTTTAGTAAATCTATAAATTTGTTTTTCAGTATCTCCGCCTCCCTTAGCTAAAAGCACCTCAGACTTCTCTATCACGGGAGTATCCACCGGAATAAATCCATATTTCTCATAATTTTTTCTTATGGTATCCATCATTTTATTAAATGCAATTTGATCTGCCGGAAGCCACTCTAAAAAGCCTGGTAATGTGGATGGTTTAACAATTTGTCTGTCCATACTATTCATCTCCTAACTTGTAGAACATCAGCTTTGGTTTCAAAACTGATGGTCTTCTATTATTTATCTAGTAAACATCTCATATAATTTAACACTTTATCATAATAAAATAAAGAGTATTGCTATGATTATTCTTTATATTACAATATTATAGACTAACTTATCACTTATTTTCACTATTTTTATAAAATTTTATTAAATTCTTCTTTTAAAAGTATAAGAGATTGCCTTTCTTTCAATAATATTAAATAATTTTCCTTCATTAAAGTATGTCATAAAAAAATCCAGGCAAAAGTTTGTCTGGATTATTCTTCAAATATAATAAATATTAAGACAAGAATATTTTCTTAGGAAACCTTAAAGCCCCATCTGATTACTTTGTTTTTCCCTGTAGACTTAGCTATAATATTAGATTTTTCAGCCTTACTTAAAACTTCATTTATAGTACTTCCATCTTCAGGAAAGCAAGAAACTCCTATAGATACAGTTATTGGATATGTCCAATTAACTGTTTCCTCCTCTACTGTTCTTCTAACTCTTTCAGCTAATTTTTCTTCGTCCTCGCAATCTACATCCTCAAGAATAACTAGAAACTCATCTCCTGTAAGCCATCTGAAAATCCTGTCATTTTTCCTAAGAGACCCTGCAATAACTGCTGATAAGGATTTTATCATTTCATTTCCTGCAGAATAACTGATTTGATTATACCTTTTAAGATTGTCACCATCAATAAACAATATACTGAATTTCCTCTTAGATTTTCCGTATTCTGCAAATAAGTTTTTTAAGTATAATTTAGCCGCCCTTTGATTTGGCAATTCTGAAATATCATCAGTTAAGGCTAAACTATAGGCATCATTTAATAAAGAAAGAGTTTCCTTAATTCTATTACTAAAGTTACCTACAATATTCCCCACTATTTTTCTTTCAGAATATTTAATGTTAGGTTCTCCTATCTCTTTAAAAAATTTAATAAACATCATTTGATAAAATTCATCAATTGAATTTATATTATTGGAGTATTTTAAAACTAATATATGTACATCAGCCTCATGGAAATTTAAGTCTCTCATAGTATTACTGTATTGTTCCCTTATAATTTGAGCCAGCTCCTCAGCTTCGTTTTCTGTGAAGTTTGGCAGAATTACCGTAAACTCATCCCCATGAGTTCTAAATTTAAGAGCCCCTTCAAAACCAATTATCATATTTCGCAGGATTTTAGAAAAATTAATTAGAAATAAATCTCCGATATCTCTCCCATACTGAGTGTTAACCTTTTCAAAACTCACCATATCAAATATTATAACTGAGCCATTACCCGAAAACATTATATTTGCATCAGTTTCAATGAATTTAAAAAAATTAGAAAGCCCAGTTAGAGGGTCTTCATATATATTTTTCCCCATTGTCCCAATCAAAATAATTCCCCCATCATTGTCAATTTATATAAATTTCAACTACAAGCAGCATACATAAATAAACATCTAATAATAATATTACCATAATATAGAATATTTTTCCACATTATTCAGTTAATTTATAATTTTTTATATTTTAATCTAAAAGTGATTAAAGTGCCATAAATTAATGAAATATACCATTAAAATACTTCTTATTATTACGATAATAAAAACATAGTAATAAATTTATGAAAGGATAGGGTTTATATGTCGAAAGAAGTGAAGCCCGCAGAAAGATCTTCAGCCGTCCCCCAGAAGACAAAAAATAGAAATGGCGGCAGTAAAAAAAGAAAAAAACAAGCTGTAAAGCCAGAAACTTCACAACTTAAGGATATAGACTATATTGAAGAGCTTAAAACTCAGCTAACCTATGGAGATACAGGTCACGGTGTTATTTTAGATAAAAAGGTTTAAATTAAAGAGGATATCTAAGATATCCTCTTTAATTTATTAATCACAATATGCCATAGCTTCGATTTCTACTAGAGCATCCTTTGGTAATCTTGCTACCTGAACTGCACTTCTAGAAGGAGCATTTTCCTTAAAGTACTCTTTATATACATCATTCATTTTAACAAAATTATTCATATCACTTAAAAAAACAGTAGTTTTAACAACATTGCATAGGCTTAGACCTTCTGCTTCAATTACTGCTTTCACATTCTCAAGTGACTGCCTAGTCTGCTCTTCTATTGAATCTGGCATTACTCCGGTTACTGGATTTAATGGAAGCTGGCCAGATGTAAAAATTAAACTTCCTGCTTTAATCCCTTGTGAATATGGCCCTATTGCTGCTGGAGCCTTTTCTGTACTAATAATCTTTTTATTCATATAAAAACACCCTTCCTTAGTTTAATTCACTTAGTAATTATAACTCTATTATCTATAGTAGTATAGTCCTAATATTCTAATTAGTTTCATTTTATAGAAAATATTGCGCTTTCATTAACCAGAATATATTTTTAATTTTATTTATCTTTTTCTATATGATCAGTAAAGTATTATTAAATTCTAATACCAAATTATTTAGATATTGTATTCATTTCCCTAAAAAAAGAACAAAATGTTTTTTTGAGCATTTGTGAATTTTATATTGCATTTTTAACAAAAAACGCTATAATAAATGTCATAGTTTTGGGTATATTTATTTAATTGTATTGCAATATTTTTAAAAATCCGAAGAATGAAACTAGTGTTAATATCGAAAAACATAAAAATATAGATTTTTTTGTTGCAATAATCAAACATAGCGTATATAATAAAAATCGAGCTAGATGCTCAAGATATTATTATAATTAATCGAAGGGGGAAGAATTATATGTCTTCTAATGTAAACGCTACCAAAAAGTTGTCATTAGTATCATTAGTACTAATGATATTTACATCAGTTTACGGTTTTAACAATATCCCTAGATCTTTCTATAAAATGGGATATGCTGCAATTCCATGGTATATTCTATCAGGAATAACTTTCTTCGTACCATTTGCATTAATGATGGCTGAGTTCGGTGCAGCTTTCAGAAAAGAAAAAGGTGGAATTTACTCTTGGATGGAAAAATCCGTTGGACCAAAGTTCGCCTTCATAGGAACATTCATGTGGTTTGCTTCCTATGTAATATGGATGGTTAACGTATCATCTGGTATCTGGGTTCCAATATCAAATGCTATATTTGGTATGGATACAACTCAGAACTGGGCATTCCTTGGAATTCAAGGTTTAACTGGACCTAAAACATTAGGTATTATGGGTATCATTTGGTTTATTATCGTTACTTTCGTATCAACAAAGGGTGTTGATAAAATAAAGAAAGTAACTTCTGTTGGTGGTACAGCAGTTGTTTTAATTAACATTGTTGTTTTACTTGGTGCAATAGTTGTATTTATAGCAGGCGGCGGACATCTTGCTCAGCCAATCGAAGGATTAAAATCTTTCACTACTACTCCAAACCCTAAATATGCTGGAAGCATAATCACATCATTAGCTTTTGTAGTTTATGCATTATTTGCTTATGGCGGTATTGAAGCAGTTGGTGGTCTTGTTGACCAAACAGAAAATCCAGAAAAGACCTTCCCTAAGGGAGTTATGTTTGCTGCAGCAGTTATAGCTGTTGGATACTCCTTACTAATATTAATGGTTGGTGTATTTACAAACTGGTCAGCTGTAATGTCAGTTAAAGGTGTTACACTTGGTAATGCAAGTTATATAGTAATGTCTAACTTAGGATATTCTCTAGGTCATGTATTTGGCGCAAGCGAAGCTACATCTATAGCATTATCTCATGGTGTTGCTAGATATATAGGACTTTCAATGTTCTTAGCACTTTCAGGAGCATTCTTTACATTAACTTATTCTCCACTTAAGCAATTAATTGATGGTACTCCAGATGAATTATGGCCTGGAAAAGTAGGTCATACTAGAAAAGAAGACGGAATGCCTGTAAATGCTATGTGGGTTCAATGTATAATCGTTGTAGCAATGATTTTACTAGTTTCCTTCGGTGGAAACTCAATGTCTAAGTTCTGGGATATATTAGTTAATATGACTAACGTAGCTATGACTATTCCTTACATGTTCTTATCAATTGCATTTATTTACTTCAAAAAGAATAAAGATATCGAAAAACCATTCGAAGTATATAAGAGCTTTAACTCAGCTTTAATATGGGGAGTAATAGTTACATTAACAGTTGGTTTTGCTAACTTCTTCTCAATAATACAACCTGCTATTCAAGACCACGATATGGCAACAACAATCTGGCAAATAGCTGGACCAATATTCTTTGGACTTGTTGCAATATTAATGCATGGCAGTTACACTAGAAAATTTGGTTCCAAGAAAAATGATAAAGTAGCTTAATATATAATATTAAAAGAAGCAGGAAACTCCTGCTTCTTTTTTATATAATTAAATTTACTTTTTTGATGTCTTTATATTATCTTTGTTTCTTATTCTAAAGGCAGACCAATCATTATCAATTGATACAAGGGTTACCCCTTGAAAATTGTATTCTTCAGTAACTATCTGGGTAGTATCCCTATTTAGATCTGATTTGTATTTTTTTGAAGTTCCCTTAGGATAACAAATCCATAGATATCCATCCCCATCTAAGGCCTCTATACAATCCCCTATATGTTCTTTAGCCTCCACTATATTTTTTGAAAACAACTGAATAAATTTATATTTACCCTTAATCTCTGTATGAACCTCCGATTCTATATCCTTAATTATACTCATGTACTCATCCGGAGCATTTAATATTAAAATTGGGCTTTGTGTTGTTAGCTTTAGTTTCTTTAGAATTTCATCCATTTGCCAACATCTCCTTTTAGCTTATAATTTATATATAATATTATAGTCTATGTATAATTAAAGAACAATTTAATCCAATGTAGAAGCTTTATGAAAATCCAATAAATAAAAAAGTACCTTGTAAGTAAACAGATTATTTTCTGTTTCAATCTTACAAGGTACTTTTATTTTTATAAAAATCCTGTTTTTGCTATTCTATTTTGAATTTCTTAACCATCTCATCTAGTTTTTCAGAAAGTACGTTTAATTGCTCTGCTGATACTACGACTTCATGGAGTCCTGCAGATTGTTCTTCAGAGGAAGCACTTACCTCCTCAGCTGTGGCCGCTGTTTCTTCTGCAACTGCAGCTACTTCTGTAATAGATTGGAATACCTTATCTGTATTACCGCTAATTCCTTCAAGTGTATTATCAACTATCTTAATATTTTGTTCAAGCTCCTGTACTGCTTTTTCAATTTTATTAAAGCTTGAACTTGTAACTATAACTTTTTCTTCTGATTTATCATTTAATGTAATAGATTGTTCTATTCTTTCAAGTACTATTGCAACACTATTCTTTATTTCAGTAATAACATTGTTAATTTCAAGTGCTGAATCAGCTGATTGATCTGCTAGTTTTCTTACCTCATCAGCAACAACTGCAAAGCCTCTGCCCGCTTCCCCTGCTCTAGCTGCCTCTATGCTAGCATTTAAGGATAAAAGACTTGTTTGTTCTGTTATAGATTTTATTGTATCAGTTATTGCACCAATTCTATTAGATTTATTTGCTAAATCTTCGATTTGAACTTGAAGCTCTTTATTTGCCTTTGAAGCTTCCTCGAAAGTTTCCTTTAGGTTTTCAACAATATGTGTTCCTTCTTTTGTAGCCTCTCTTACATTTGCGGATGCTGTCATCATATTGCTGCTGTTATCTCTGGCGTTAATTACCTTCTCACCAAGTTCACTAACTATAGTGGAGCTTTCATCAAGGCTTTCTGCCTGTTGGGAGGCTCCTCCTGCAATTTGCTGCACTGCTCTTGATACTTCCTCGCCTACTGAATTTGACTCCTCTGTTACAGCTACTAAAGCTTCCGAAGACTCTTTAATATTCTTAGATGTTGTTAAAATATTTTTAAGTATATTAACAATATCTTTCAATACAATGTCAACCGCTTCAGTTATTACTCCAACCTCATAATTTACATTTTTATGTTTTTCAATAGCTACAGTATAATCTCCTTCTTTTACTTTATTAAGTACATTAACTAATCTTGCTATAGAGCTTGTAATAGAATTAGATACTAATAAACCTACAATAAAAGCTATTAACAAAAAAATTGCTCCAATTCCTGCTGCTAGGTATCTTTGACTATAAACTTCAGAGGTTATCTCGCTCTTAGGTACAAGTCCTAATATTCTCCAGCCTGTTTGCTTATCTTGTATCTTATATGAAATGAACTTTTGTCCATTTATATTATATTCTCCATTAGAATCTTTGGAAGATATAATTTCATCTATCCATTTTTCATCTTTTGAGGTTTTCCCTAACATTTTGTCATCTTTATGTGCTATAATTGAGCCTGTTTTATCTATAACAGCAAGGTAACCATTTTGTCCTATTTTATAATTAGAAATGGAACTAGCTATAGTTTGAAGTTTAATATCAATAGCTACTACTCCAATTACCTCTCCCGTTTCAGTATCCTTAACAGCCTTTGCGAAGGTAATGTCATACACACCCTTTTGATTTGCATCTTCATAGGGATCAGTAATTATAACTTGTCCAATATTACTTATAGCTTCAGTATACCATGGCCTGGTTCTTGGATCAAAGTCTTCTCCCAATGGTTGCTGAGGCTTTATAAGCATTCTCTTATCTTTTAACCCATAATATACACTTTGTATATCCTTATGGGCAGAAAGATAGGAATCAAAAGTATTTGAAAGCCATTTCTGTGAATCTGCGCTTTTATATATATTTTGTACATTAGGATCCTGCGACAGCATATCTGTTAGTTCAATGTTTGACTTATTTTGTGATTTTATTACCTCATCAGTCCAATTAACATTATCAGTTAAAGTATCTTTAAATTGAGTATTTAAGGCTTTTTCAGAACTATAAGAATTTATAATTGAAATTAATGCAACTGGAAACAGTATTACTAACAGCATTACTGTTATCAGCTGTTTTTTTAAAGTTCTTTTTCTCATTTTTGTCCCCCTGATTACATTCTATTTTTGCTTATTATATTATATTTCGATAAAAATCTACATTTCTTAATAATATTTATAAAAATAATGAAAATAAATTTTAAATAAAATGTAAAGTGTTAATTTTAAGAACATAAAAAAACCTCTGAATAACTATCAGAGGTTCTTAAGTAAATATTCTTATGCTCCAAGTGTAGCAACCATTACAGCCTTAATAGTATGCATTCTGTTTTCTGCTTGGTCAAATACAACTGAATGCTTGCTTTCAAATACTTCATCAGTAACTTCCATTGCTGTTAATCCAAATTTTTCATTTATATCTTTACCAACCTTAGTTTTTAAGTCATGGAAGGCTGGAAGACAATGTTCAAATAAAACTTTTTCGTTACCTGTAAGCTTTAACATTTCCATGTTTACTTGGAAAGGCTTTAAAAGTTTTATTCTGCTTTCCCAAACCTCATCAGGTTCACCCATGGATACCCAAACGTCAGTATAAATAACATCTGCTCCCTTTACTCCTTCTGCTATATTATCTGTGCAGGTAATTTTTGCTCCCGTTTCTTTTGCTACTTCTAGGCACTTAGAAAGTAATTCTTCGCCTGGGAATAATTCCCTTGGAGATAACATTCTAAAATCCATACCCATTTTAGCAGCACCTATCATAAGTGCATTGGCAACATTATTTCTTCCATCACCTGAATAAACAAATACTACTTTATTAAGTGGCTTTTCAAGATGTTCTTGAATGGTTAAAAAATCTGCTAGAACTTGAGTTGGATGATCAGCATCGGTTAATCCATTCCAAACAGGTACTCCGGAATACTTTGCTAAATCTTCTACAGTAGATTGAGCAAAGCCTCTATATTCAATACCATCATACATTCTTCCAAGAACTCTTGCTGTATCAGGTATGGATTCCTTCTTTCCCATTTGGCTTCCTGTTGGCCCTAGGTAAGTTACATGTGCCCCTTGATCTAATGCTGCAACTTCAAATGCACATCTAGTTCTAGTAGAATCTTTTTCAAATAATAAAACTATATTCTTACCTTTTAATTTTGGCTGCTCAGTTCCTGCATATTTAGCTCTTTTTAAATCCCTTGCTAAATCTAGCATGTAGTTTATTTCCTTTGGTGAAAAGTCCATTAGTGTTAAAAAACTTCTGTTTCTTAAATTATACATATCTTTCTCTCCTTTATTTAATCATAGTTAGTTTTTAGTATTATTTTATTCTAAAGGATATATTAAATTTTATCTCTGACAAAAGGCATAGACATACATCTAGGGCCCCCTCTTCCACGGCTTAGTTCCCCTGAAGGAATAGATATAACATTTACATTATATTTATCCAATATTTCATTAGTAATATAATTTCTTTCGTAAGTTATAACTGTTCCTGGTGATATAGCAAGAGTATTTGACCCATCATTCCACTGTTCTCTTCTTGAAATGACTCTATCTCCACCGCCGCAGCGTATAAGTGTAATATCCTTTTTTAAATGCTTAGATAGTATTCTTTCAAGACTGTCCTCTTCTTCTTCCATTATAAGCTCTTTGTTTTTATAATTATAACTAATAGCAGTAACCTTTAAGTTTCCTTCTATCCCTTCATGTACAGTGAACTTATCATAATCTATCATTGTAAACACAGTATCTAAATGCATAAATGCCCTAGATTTAGGAATGTTGAACATTAATACTGTTTTAAAGGTTTCATTTTCTTCAAATAGTCTTTTAGCAACCTGTATTATTGCCTCTGCACTTGTTCTTTCACTGCAGCCTATAGCAATAACCTCATCGGAAAGAATCAATTCATCTCCGCCTTCTATGCTGTAATTATCGTCCCTGTTATACCAAAGGGGTATATTTGAATCTTTAAAATCTGGATGATATTTAAAAATATACTTCCCAAATATAGTTTCTCTGTGCCTTATATGATTTCTCATGTGATTTAAGGTTATTCCTCTTCCCATTGCAGCAAATGGATCTCTTGTAAAGTATAAATTCGGCATAGGTTCCATTATAAAAGGGTAATCGTCATTTTCCTCACTAAGCCCGATTTCCTTCTTTCTAGTACCTGCCATAACCTTATCAATCATCTCTTTTTGAGGCAAAGCTCTAAAATAATCCTTTAAGGTCTTAGCTATTGCTGTGTCACTAATTTGACTTTCTTGTATTACTTCATCTAAAAACATTTCCTTGATTTCATAATCCTTAATAGCTTGTGCCGCCAATTTTTCAAGATATAACACTTCTACTCCATTTTCGGTAAGCACTTTTGCAAAATTGTCGTGTTCATTTCTTGCCACCTTTAAAAATGGAATATCATCAAATAAAAGTCTTGATAAGTGCTCTGGAATCAAATTTTCAATTTCTCCTCCCGGCCTATGCAGAAGTACTGTCTTAAGATTACCTATTTCAGAGTATACCTTAATTTTTCTTTCCATCTCTATCCCCTCTTTATTCTGATACTATTTTTGTACCTGAGGCACCTTTTAAAGCTTCCTTTGCCATCTTTAATGAAGCAATAATTGCTATTTTATTTTTATTAAATTGAACAAACTTTTTACAAGCTTCTACCTTTGGAAGCATGCTTCCAGGCGCAAATTGCTTTTCTTCTATGTATTTATCTACCTCTGCAAGTGTCATTGCTTCAAGACTCTTTTGATCTGGTTTATTAAAGTTTATTGCAACCCTGTCAACTGCAGTTAATATTACAAGTGCGTCAGCATCAAGTATTTCTGCTAATTTTTCTGCTGCAAAGTCCTTATCAATAACCGCTGGAACTCCCTTAACTTCATCATCTTCCAAAATTACGGGTATTCCACCACCTCCACAGGATATGGTCAATGTTCCATTATCAACTAACTCTTTAATTATATCTTTTTCTATTACATCTATTGGCCTTGGAGATGCTACTACTCTTCTATAGCCTCTTCCAGCATCCTCCTTCATTACATAGCCTTTTTCCTCTTGTAATGAAGAAGCTTCTTCTTTTGTATAAAAGGAGCCTATTGGCTTTGTAGGATTTTGAAAGCCAGGATCATTTTTATCTACAACAACTTGAGTAACAACAGTACCTACATTTTTATTTATATTTCTCCTATGAAGTTCCCCTCTAATTGCATTTTGAAGATGATAACCTATGTAGCCTTGAGAGAAAGAACCACATACATCAAAGGGAAATAACACATTTGAGCTATTTGCTTTATGACCTGTTTCCACTGAGTTTAATATCTGACCAACCTGTGGACCATTTCCATGAACTACAGCTACTGTATGTCCCTGCTCTAAAAGGTCTACGATGGACTTTGCTGTTTCCTTACAAGTTCTTAATTGTGATTCTGCACTTGCGTCCTTTGGATCTGCCTGAAGTGCATTACCACCTAATGCTAAAACAATTCTCACCTAAGACTCCTCCTATATCTATGTTCCTATATTCTTTATTATTTCAATTTTGCACTTTCATAGTACATTAGCATAAAATCGTTGTCAATAGCTTCATTTTTAAGAAAACTGTATAAGTATTCTCATAAAAATCCATATTAATTCTTAATATTTTCACCTTAGATGATATAAAATGAAAATAAAATTTTAAATCCTGCAATTGTTTTGATATTTATATTATGTAAATAAAATTTTCACCTTAAAATTAAAGAAGTGACACTATGATTTGAACCATAATCTATTTAAAATCATTCATATTAGTTTTTACAAATGTACATCTTTTAATGCACAAATAAAATTTTATGCATAAATATATGTAAAATATGAATAAAAATATTAAAAATAAATTTATAATTTTTTCATAATGAACTTATTATTTAGAGTTCTCTATGTTGTTATCTGCTTATAAAATTTACTAGTAACTTTTATAAAAATATTTGACATACTATAAATATAAGGATATACTAAAAATATAATATACCCCTGAGGGGTAATAAATTTAAGGAGGAGTTCTCATGAATGTTATTATAGATGACGCCGCTAAAGAAGCTCTTAAGCAAAACTTAGAGAAAAGAGATAAATCTGCTGTTAGATTGTCAATAAAAGGCTTTGGATGAGGCGGCCCAACCTTTGGAGTTGTTCTGGATGAACAAACAGAAAATGATGATGTTATTGAGCTTGATGGAATCAAATTTGTTGCTGAAAAAGATATCTCATTTGTTTTTAATAATGTAAAAATAATCCATAGAAAAGGAGTTTTTGGTGACTTCTTTGATGTATACAGTCCTAGTGGCAGCAGCTGCGGCTAATTATAATTTAAAAATTAGAATGAAAACTTATAAATGTTTTTCAAGAGAAAAGTAAATTTTAAAAAGAGTTTTACCAATTGGCAAAACTCTTTTATAATTTTTAGTTCTTAAATATAACTGATGTAGGTCTTATTAACTTTTATCTAGTGCTTTTTTAAATTCTATTATAATATCTGAAATATCTTCAAGACCAGCTGAAATTCTAATTAATCCCTTTGAAATTCCAGCTCCTTCAAGTTCGTTATCTGACAAAGCTCTATGGGAGGTCTTTGCAGGATAGGAAACAGTGGTACTAACACCTGCGAGGCTAGGTACAAATTTAATTGTTTCCAAGTCTCTAATTAAATCGTAAGCACCCTTTTCTCCATTTTTTAAATCTATGCTTAACATTCCTCCGAATAATCCATTATTAAATAATCTGTTTGCTAGTTCAAAAGATGGTGAGGAATTAAGGCCAGGATAATACACCTTTAGAACCTTATCATGTGTTTCTAAAAACTGAGCTAGCTTGAATGCATTCTGAGAATGTTTCATAACTCTAAGCTCTAAGGTTCTTAAGCTTCTAATTAAAAGCCATGCATCGAAGGGACTCATCATAGTACCATATAAGACTGCAATCCCCCTTATATTTTCCATGTCCTTCTTACTTGCTGCAGCAATTCCACCTGTTACATCACTATGTCCACATAGATATTTCGTTGCACTGTAAACTACTATGTCTGCTCCAAGCTTCATAGGCTGACAAATTATTGGAGTAGCAAAGGTATTATCAACTATTAGCTTTGCATTATTTTTATGTGCTGCATTTGCTATAGCTTCTATATCAATAACTTCCATTAATGGATTAGAAATAGTCTCTATATAAACTAACTTTGTATTAGGTAAAAAATATCTTTTAATATCATCTTTAGTTAGGTCTACAAATGATACATCTATTTTAAATCTTTCAAGTTCAGTCTTTAAAAACTCATAACTTCCCCCATAAAGTACACTTCCAGCTATTATATGGTCTCCAGACTTTACAAAAGCTAAAATTGACATGGTTATGGCTGCCATTCCAGAGGAAAAGGCCTGTGCATTCTCAGCGCCTTCAATATTATACATAATTTCACTTAAAGCATCCTGGACTGGATTTGCATTTCTTGAATAAACATAGCCCTTTTCTTCACCATCATAAACTTTATCTAAGGTTTCTACATCATCAAAAACAAAAACTGAACTCATAGAAATGGGCAATGACTTTGTCCTTGAAACAGATGGCGGGTTTTTCTCTCCTAAATGTGTAAGCTGAGTAGCAAAACTTCTATTCATATTTACTCCCCCAATACTATATGATTCTTATGATTTTATTTTAATATTCCATTATGTTTAAGTAAAGCACTCTTTATTTCACCTTTTTCTACTTAAAATCTTCATTAATAGTAGGATTAATTGAAAAACAAGGTGTAAAATAGTATACTTATAATGATTGAAAAAGAGGTGGGATTATGGCAAGATTTTTTAACAATAAGAAAATTGAATTATTAGCACCCTCAGGCACTATGGAAACCTTTAAAAGTATGGTAAAGGCAAACTGTGATGCTATTTATCTTGGCGGTAAGTCTTTAAATATGAGGATGATGAGAAAAGGCTATAACTTTTCTAATGAAGAAATTGAGGAAGCAGCTAAAATGGCCCATGCTGTGAATAAAAAAGTTTATGTAACAGTAAATAATATGATCAATGAGTCTGAGGTTAATGAAGCTCTTGAATATCTTAATTTCTTAAATAATATTAATATTGATGGTATTATAATTCAAGATCTTGGTGTTTTACAAATATGCAGGGAGAATAATTTTAGAAACTTTGAGATTCATTCTTCCATAATGATGAATGTACATAATATAGAATCTGTTAAAGCCTTGAAGGAATTCGGAGTTTCAAGAGTTATTCTTTCAAGAGAAATGGATTTAAAAACTGCAAAGCATTTGCAAAGCATAACAAATATAGAAACAGAATACTTTATACATGGAGATATGTGTACGGTAAATGGAGCAAATTGCTATTACAGTTCTGTAGTACTCGGAAACAGCTCTAACCGTGGTAGATGTTTTAAGCCTTGTAGATGGCCTTATGTTATAAAAAAAGATGGCTTTGTATATGGAACAGAATATCCATTAGCAGCTAAGGACATGTACATGTATGAACATATTCCAGAATTAATAGATGCCTCAATTACTTCCTTTAAAATTGAAGGTCGTATGAGAAATACAGACTTTATTGTAGATTTAGTAAATACCTATGGTGAGGCAATTGATAGATATATAGAAGATCCTTTAACTTTTAACCGCAAAAAAGAAGCTGAGTACTTATATGAACACAGAAAGCGTGATTTTACTACAGCCTACGCCTTTTCTAAGCCTGGGTTAAATTTTATAAATACTCGCTATGAAGGTACAGGTAAATTTTATTCCACCGGAAAGGTATTCTCAGTGCCTACAGAAGAACCTGCTGCTACTGATTATGCTGTTGATGGACTTAAGGAAGAAATAAAAAAATACTCCAATAATCTATCTTCAAAGCACAATTTATCTGTTAAGGTAAATAACTACAATGAGGCCAAACTTTGTATTGACCTATCAGTAAATAGAATATACTTACCTTGTGAGGTTCTTCTACCAGACGAGTTTGTAAGCTTAAATGAACTTAAGGATTTAGTCAGGACTAAAGGCAATACCGAGATATACCTTGAACTTCCTCAAATGATGAATGAGCTGCAGTTTGATATGCTAGATCAATACTTAAGTAAATACGGTGAGTTATTTGATGGTCTTTTAGCATCTAATTTAGGTGCAATAAAAAGATATGGGAATAACTATCCTATAATAACAAATTATAACCTAAATATTTATAATCATAAGGCACTGGAATTTTATAAGGAGCTTGGGGTTTCTGAAGCTTCTATGTCTATAGAAATTAAGCGTGATGAACTTGCTGAATTTATGAAGGCAGCAAATTTACCTTTAGAATTAATAGCACATGGGCCTATTAAAGTTATGTATTTAGACCATAACCTTTACGATAATACAAAGGTATTTAAAAAGATTGGCGAAGAAGATAACAAATATATAGACAATAAAGTTTTAGTATTAAAGACCAATAAAGGTGAGAATCCAGTTTATATAGATAAATACGGAAAAAACCACTTATATACTTCTAAAGAATTTTGCTTAATGCCAATTTTGGAAGATTTAAATTATAATGTACCTATAAATCTTAGAATTGAGGGTGAAACCTATAATTTAGAGGAATTAGAAAACATTATAAAGCTTTATCAAAAGGCTATTTCAGAGCCATCTAAGTGTAAAGAGATGTTTTCAAATTTAAAATCAGTAAGAGCAGGTTTTACCTTAGGAGCTCTTACTTTTAAATCTAATTAAATATAAAGACATCATAAATATTAGTTTAAATACCGAAGCCTTAAGTATTTAAACAAAGTTAATTTAAATCCACATAAAGGAGTGAATAATTATGAATTATATAGGTCCTGAAAATATTCTTAAGAAGAGAAAAGAGTATTTCTATCCAGCTACTATATGTTTTTATAAAAACCCACCGCAAATAGTTGCCGGCTCCATGCAGTATCTTTTTGATAATACCGGCAGGAAATATGCTGACTTCTATGCTGGTGTTTCTGCTATGAACTGCGGACATTCAAATCCTGAAATTCTTAAAGCTGTTATAGAACGGTTAAATAAAATTCAGCATACTTCTACTTTGTATTTAACTCAACCTATGGTTGACCTTGCTGAAAAGCTTTCTTCTATTCTTCCTGGCGACATTAAAAGAACCTTCTTTTGTGTTACAGGTTCAGAGGCTAATGAAGGTGCAATGGCCTTAGCAAGGTTACATACTAAGAAAACTGGATTTATTGCTCTAAATGGAGGCTTACATGGCAGAACCCACTTAACCTTAAGCGTAACAGGTATTCCTATGTGGAGACTTGATGATAACTTAGTTAAAGAAAATATCTTCTTCATAGATAGACCCTACAGCGATAACTTAAGTTATGAGGAAGCAATGGAAGAATCCCTAGCTCAATTAGAGAAGGTTTTAAAAGATCACGGAAACAGCATTGCAGCCATGATAGCTGAACCTATACAAGGCAATGGCGGAATTATAATGTACCATCATGACTATTTTCAAAGAGCTAAGACCTTACTTGAAAAATACAAGGTTCTGCTAATTATAGATGAAGTTCAAACCGGCTATGGCAGAACTGGTAAAATGTTTTGCATTGAAAACTATGATGTAGTTCCTGATATAATTGTAACTGCCAAAGCTTTAGGAAATGGGATACCTATTTCAACTTTCTCAACTACAGATGAAATTGCAGAATCCTTTAGCAAAGCATCTGCCTCAACCTTTGGAGGAAATCCTGTAGCTGCCGAAAGTGCCCTTGGTGTTCTTGAATATATAGATAAGAATAAGCTAGTTCAAAGAGCAGGTGAACTGGGCAGCTACTTAAAAGAAAAATTGGAACAGCTTTCCTCTCCTTATATTAAGGAAGTAAGAGGCTGTGGCCTTATGTTAGGTCTACAGCTACAAGCTATAGATTCAAATCAAACTTCAGCTGAAATTACTGATGATGTTTTAGAAAAGATGAAAGATCTAGGCTTTATAATCGGTAAAAATGGATTAAACAGAGACGTGCTGGCTTTCCAGCCTCCACTAGTTATCAATAAAGAAGACATTGATTCTATGATATCAAGCTTAGAAAAGGTTTTAAACAGTTTAGGTAACTTTTAGGGGACTGCGCAGTGTGGCATAAGAAATGTCACCATGCCACCTAACTTAAAGATAAAGGAGTAATTACATGGCTTTTAAAGATTTGCAAGCTTTTATAAAACATTTAGAAGAAAAAAATGAACTAAAGAGAATTAAATCAGAAGTAGACTCTGAACTGGAAATTACAGAAATTGCAGACAGAGTTTCTAAGAAATATGGACCAGCATTATTATTTGAAAATATTAAAGGTTCTCCTTATCCTCTGCTTATAAATGCTATGGGTACCTATGAAAGAATGAGTATGGCTCTTGGCGTAGAAAAGTTAGATGATATTGGTGATGATATTAAAGAATTTATAGATATGTCTAATTATTTAGGACTTATGAATAAGGTTAAGTCGGTGCCTAGGCTTGCTAGGCTCACTTCTGTATTCCCTATTAAGCTTCCAACTAAGGGTGCTTGTCAAGAAGTTATAGAAGAAAATCCTGATTTATCTACTTTGCCTATTCTAAAATGCTGGCCAGATGATGCAGGAAGGTTTGTTACACTTCCTTTAGTTATTACTAAGGATCCAGAATCAAACATTCAAAATATGGGAATGTACAGACTTCAGGTTTATGATAAGAATACAACAGGTATGCATTGGCATCTTCACAAAGACGGTAGAGAAATTTATGAGAAATACAAAGCCTTAGGCGGTAAAATGCCAGTATCTGTGGCTCTTGGCTGCGATCCTGCCATAACTTATTCTGCTACCGCTCCACTTCCAAAGATGATTGATGAAATGATGTTTGCAGGCTTTTTAAGAAAAGCTCCTGTAAAAATGGTTAAGTCAATTACAAATGATATATATGTACCTGCAGATGCAGAATTTATTATTGAAGGCTATGTAGATGTAAATGAGGAATTAAAACTAGAAGGACCCTTTGGTGATCATACAGGTTACTACTCTCTTGCTGATTACTACCCAGTATTTCATGTAACCTTAATAACTCACAAGAAGCACCCAGTGTATCCTGCAACTATTGTAGGTAAACCTCCAATGGAAGATTGCTATATGGGTAAGGCTACAGAAAGAATTTTCCTGCCTTTACTAAAGATGCAGCATCCAGAAATAATCGATATTAATTTCCCATTAGAGGGAGTTTTCCATAACTGCGTAATTATTTCTATAAAAAAACGCTTCCCTGGTCATGCAAAGAAAATAATGAATTCAGTATGGGGAATGGGTCAGATGATGTATACAAAAATGATAATAGTTGTAGATGAAAATATAGATCCTAAGGACATATCTACTGTCGCTTGGAAGGTCTTTAATAATATTGATGCTAAAAGGGATGTAGTAATTTCTGAAGGGCCTTTAGATGCATTAGATCATGCCTCTGATTTACCTCATTATGGTTATAGAATGGGTATAGATGCCACCAAAAAATGGCCAACAGAAGGTCATAAAAGAGATTGGCCAGATGATATTGAAATGACAGATGAAATTAAAGAACTAGTTTCAAGGAGATGGATTGAATATGGTCTTGACTAAGGTTATAAAAAAGGCTAAAGATTATGGAACCTTAGTTATGTTTTCCCATACAATCTTTTCCTTGTCCTTTGCACTTATTTCAATGCTGCTTGCTAGTAATGGTCTGCCTTCTCTTAATAAGGTATTTTGGATATTGGTTGCCTTTATGGGAGCAAGAACTGGTGCTAATGCCATAAATAGAGTAATAGATGCTGAAATAGACAGCAAGAATCCTCGTACTGCAATGAGACAGCTGCCTCAAAATTTACTTCAAAAAAAGGAAGTTATAATATTTTCTTCAGTTTGCTTTTTAGTAATGATTATTGCAGCAGCTATGTTAAATCCATTATGTTTAATACTTTCGCCTATAGCACTGTTTTTACTTATTATTTATTCCTATACAAAGAGATTTACCTGGGCTTGTCACTTAGTTCTAGGAATTACGTCAGCTGCTGCCCCAGTTGGTGCATGGCTAGCTGTTACAGGCAAAATCTCCATGCTTCCTATTTTGATGGGAGCGGCAAATACTCTATGGGTTGCTGGCTTCGATATAATATATGGTTCTCAGGATTATGAGTTCGACACTGCCAACGGAATCCACTCAATTCCAGCAAGATTTGGGGTTAAAGGCGGCCTTCATATCGCTGCTTTTTTTCATGTAATAACATTAATTTTGTTATTCATAATTGGAATCTTAAGCAGTCAGCTTGGAATCATATATTTCATTGGATTAATCCTAATAACTATTTTATTCATTGCAGAGCATAAAATAGTGTCTCCAAACAACTTATCCAATGTAAAAGTAGCATCCTATAGTATAAATCAAGTTATAAGCATCATATTCTTAATATTTGGAGTTATTGATGCACTAATTTAAAAGGAGGTTAAAGCCCTAAATGGGCTTTAACGAGTAGTCTTAAACTACTCAGTGTTCCGACCTAAGGAGGAAAAAAATGATTAAATTAAAAAAACTATTATGTATATTTACTGCTTCCATTATAGCAATTTCCACTGCTGCTTGTTCACCAGTAAAAGAGAATACTGCTGCCACTAAAAAAACTTTAAATTTTGGTGCCATGGCCTCGGTAGATGCAGTGCCAATTGTAATAGCTAATGAAAAGGGGTTTTTTAAGAAAGAAGGAGTAGATGTCAACTTTCAGGCTTTTAAAAACTCTAAGGATAGAGATGCTGCTTATCAAGCTGGAAACTTAGATGGAGTAATTTGTGATTATATAGCTATCTCTCTATATCAAAATGCAGATTTTAATGTAAAGATAACTGGTGTTACTGACGGTGACTTTATGTTAATTGCAGGTGCAAAATCTGGTATAAAATCAATAAAAGATATTAAGAGCAAAAGTGTAGCAATTTCTGAAAAGACTTCAATTGAATATTCCCTTGATAAGATTCTGGAGAAAAATAGTCTTTCCCCAAAAGATGTAAAAAAGTCAATAGTTCCTGCAATACCAACTAGACTAGAAATGCTAAAGAATAATAATGTAGACGCTGCACTACTACCAGAACCATTTTCTTCCCTAGCTATAAGTGATGGCGGGACCTTACTTGAAAGTGCAAGCAAATTAGGTGCCTTTACTTCTGTAACAGCCTTTACACAAAAATCGTTAGATGATAAAAGTGCTGAAATAAAAGCCTTTTATAAGGCTTATAACGAGGCAGTAGACTATATAAATAATACTCCTATTTCTGAATATGAAGATATTATAATAAAAGCTGTAGGTTATCCTGAGAGTATGAAAGGAAATATTAAGCTGCCTAAATTTAAGAAAAATACACTTCCAACAGAAGCTGAGGTTCAAGCTGCTGTAGATTGGACAGTTAAAAATGGTCTTGTTAAGAAAACTTTAAATCCTAAGGATTTAATGAGTGATATAGGTACTAAATAAAATCGGAGGGACTTATCATGGTAGAGGTAGATAAGCTTTCTGTGAGCTACAGTGCAAAAAAAGAGGTAAATGCACTTGGCCCTATAAGCATAAATATTTCTTCTGGAGATATTTATGCTGTAATAGGACCTTCAGGCTGCGGTAAATCCACTTTTCTAAATGCCCTAAGTGGAATTCTAAAAAATTATGAAGGCAATATTTTTATCAATAATAAAGCTATAAATCCAAAGATACATAACATTGGATTTATACCTCAAAACTTTGGGCTCCTTCCCTGGAAGAACGTTGAGAAGAACTGTCTTCTTTCTATAAAAATCAAGGGAAAAACTATAGATACGGAAATGAAGGAAAGAATTAAGTATATTCTTTGCAAATTAAATATAGATTCTTTAATGGATAGATATCCGAAGGAATTAAGCGGTGGTCAGAGGCAAAGGGTAGCTATAGCCAGAGCCTTTATTATGAATCCAGATTTACTTTTAATGGACGAACCATTTTCAGCACTAGATGCTCTTACACGAGAAGAAGCACAGGAACTTTTTATAGAAATATGGAATAAGTATAAGACCACTACAGTTTTTGTTACTCACAGCATTGAAGAGGCCATATACATGGGGAAAAAAATTGTAATATTATCCCACTGCCCAGGTACTATAGTAGAGATAATTGATAATTCCCTGTTTAATACTGAAAACCTGCGAGAAAAGGAAGAATATCTTAAATTATCTTCACATATAAGAAGCATAATTAAAAAAGGGTGGAAAATATGAAGGTAAAAAAGAAAATTAAGCTTTTTATAGAGGGCTTTATATTATTTAATATCTTATGGTATATTCTTGCTGTAGTAATTAATATGAGAGTACTTCCAAAACCTACTGACATATATTTTAATTTAACTAATCTATATGGTGAAAAATTATACCTGCATGTTTTGGTAAGCTTATATAGAGTATCCTATGGACTTATTATTTCTTTGGTGCTTGGAGTAGCCATAGGCCTTACAATGGCTTATTCTAAGCTTTGGAATAAAATATTAAATCCTTTAGTCTATTTTACATATCCTATACCTAAAACAGCTTTGCTGCCAGTTGTAATGTTATTATTTGGTCTTGGAGATTCCTCCAAGGTAATTATTATAGTATTGATATTGATATTTCAAATTATTGTTGCAGTGAGAGACGCAGTAATAAATATTCCAGAGGAAACCTATAACCCTATAAAAAGTCTGGGTGCTTCTAGGCTTCAGATTTTTACAAACATAACTCTCCCTGCTATTATGCCAGAATTATTGACTAACTTAAGATTATCCGTAGGTACAGCTCTTTCTATTTTATTTTTTGCTGAAGGCTATGGAACACAATATGGAATTGGTTATTATATACTTGATGCTTGGACTAGAATTGATTACATAAGCATGTATGCTGGTATACTTGTAATAAGTCTTCTTGGTTTCTTTTTATTTATCTTAATTGATATACTTGAAGAGGTAATATGTAAATGGAAGGCATAAAATTTATGAAGTTCTAACTAGCTTTTGAGATGTAATTACATAATTTTATATAAAATAAAAAAAATAGGTGTTAGTACACATAGTCTAACACCTTTATGTTTAGAAATTATCTCTAAGGGGGATCTAACTTCTTAATATAATAATATCATGATATTGTTAAGAATTTGTTAATTAACAGTAACTTATTGGTTAACCAGTCATTTTTATGAATATTTATAGTTTTTATAGGGTTTTTTTGAATCTTCTTATAATTACTATTGAAAATGATAAATACATTTATACTGAAAATAGAATTAGTTAATTCTTAATTAATGCAGCAATCTAGTCCCTATTCTTCTGTCATATTCAGACCAAGCATCTAGTTCGGTTTTATCCTTTACCTGACCTAATTTATTAAAGGTTGCATCTACAAAATCAGCATAATGGACAATAAAGGCTTCCTCTGTATTGGGGGTTTTAGGAGATCCGAATTCCACTTTGCCATGATGCTGAACTATACAACCTTTTACCCTATTTTTAAAATCTTCACTATAAATATCTCCTCCGGCTTTAAAAGCTTCCTGTAGCATTGTTATTCCTATAACTATATGTCCTTCCATTTCACCTCTCGTAGAAACAGAAAAAGGACCATCTACATTATATTCTTCTATTTTTCCTATATCATGAAGTTTTGCAGAAAGAATTGCTAGGTCTTTGTACCTGCAGTCATATCTATAGGCAATTGCCTTGGCCATGTACATTACATTCAGAGTATGTTCTGCTAGACCTCCTATATAATTATGATGCTGATTAAGTCCACCTATCCCTCTTTTAAACCTTTCTACAAAAGTCTCATTATTAAAGAAATAATCATTTAAGGCCTTGCATTCCGTTGTTTTAAATTCCTCCTTGGAGATCTTATCCATCTCACTTAATATTTCTTCAAGGGGTTTACTTAAGCAAGGTAAAAAATCATCTAAATTAAATCTGCTTTCTCTTTTATATTTTGTTACCAGTAGTTCAAAGTTATTATTGCCTCTTATATTAATAACGTCTCCAACCTTTAAATTATCATCGGCTTCTGTAATTCTTGCCTTTAAATCCCCAGTCTTATCTCCTATGTAGACAGTTAAGTTCTTTCCTTCTTTAGCAAGAATCTTCATTATCATAAAAGTGCCATCTATAATTTCTTTATTCTTTAAATCCTTAACAAATGCAGATTTCATCTTTTTCCACCTTTCCTCTTAAAACTTATACACCTCCATATTATTTTTCACACTGTTAAAGATTCTATCCAAATTTGAAATAAATTTTATTAATAAATAATATGAAATTTAGTGAAAATATATTAAATATGTGGAACGAGCATATAGCGAGAGATAGAAGCTCTTAACGAAAGAATAGCCACAAAGCCTTAGTGTTGTTCGTCTGAATGAAATGAATTTACGAAAACACTTGGTTTTGTGGCTAATCTGAGCTTAGAGCTTCTTTCACAGCGATTAGCTCATGTAGCATATTTTATATATTGTATCGCATTTGCATCTTTATTTGTATTTTTTAAGGCTTTTCACCTACTGCTACTGGATTATTATCATAGCTTACCCAATCGCTCCAGCTGCCCACATAGAGCTTAGGCTTCATATTTATTTCGCTCATTGCTATGAAGTTGCCGCAGGCATCTATGCCTGAACCGCATTGCAAAGTAATATTTTTATATCCCTTGAGCATTCTAAAATGAACTTCTAAATCTTCTTTTGATCGAAATTCACCGTTTTCTTTTAATACATCCTTCCAATAATAATTCACAGCTCCAGGAATATGTCCTGCCTTTTTATCTATTGGCTCAATATCTCCCTTATATCTTTCCTTTGCCCTGGAATCAACTATAATAAAGCCTTCCTTACTCATGTTATTTCTAACTTCACTTATATCCGCAATTAAGCTTTTATCAAGTCTTAATTCAATTTTTCCAATTTCATTTTTCTTTACTTTCGTAGTTAACGGATAAGCATCTCTTTGCCAAGCCCTTATTCCGCCATTTAAAACATACACCTTATCATGTCCTATATACTTTAGCATCCACCAAAATCTTTCTGCACCTGCTAGTTGTGCCTCATCATAAGCAACCACTATCTTGCTCTTATCTATGCCTATATCCTCAAGTTTTTCTTTAAATACCTTAAGTGACGGCATAGGACTTCTGCCACCATACTCTTTAACTTCTCCTGCTAAATCTTTTTTTACCTCTATAAATTGTGCTCCTTCAATGTGACCTTCATCATAGACTCTTCTGCCATAATCCTTATCAAACAAATCCGCTCTGCAGTCTGCTATAACTAAGTCATTATTTTTAAGATGTTCATAAAGCCATTTCGGTGTAACTAAATTACTCATATTCTCACCTTTCACTTAAGTTTAACTTTAAAAATCTTTACATTTTCAGATATTAATTTATTCTTGATTGTATTCATCAATTATTTTCTTAGCAAGTTTTTTAATTGCACTAGCCTCAGCTATTAAAGTCATGACTATTAAAAAGACTTCTATTCTTTCTTTATCCTCTTCCCTAAGCTCACTGTCACTAATTAAATCATTAATTATATCTTCTTTAAAATGGTCTTCCTTAAGAAAGTTTTGAAACATCTCTTCTTGAAGATTTGAAAAAACCTTGTAGGCCATTTTCCAAGAAATAATATCATCACTATTATTATTAATATTATTAAAAGCAAGCTTGAAAACTTTTTTTATTTCTTCAGTTGTAAGAATTGGCCTCATATAACTTAATAATAAAAGCTGTGCCAGATGATCCTTGGTATAGCCCCTTTTCTTTCCGTCTTCAGGCTTTGATATTACTTCTCCCTTTATATAATTTTGTACAATATTAGTGGTGTATTTTTCATCCTCGAATTTATCATTTAGAAAATCTATTACCTGTGATAAAAATAAATCATACCTGGGCAAATCATCGTAGGATACTATTGTGTTACTTGAGATGTCAGCAGCCATTTTCTTTATAAAGTCTATTCCATATTTCCTGTTATCCTCCATCTTTACTCCTCCTTCATATTATATTTATATAATAAATAATTTAAAGATCTCTCATTAATTTACTTACTTATATTATAAGTTACTAATAAACCCATTACAAGTTATATTCTGTAAGAAATTATTTTTAAATTTAAAGAAAATAGGAGATAATGGGAGATATATTAAGGTACAATTGAACAAATAAATCAAATGGTTTTAATATGCATTATATAGGTTAATATTATACTTGTAATATAGTATTGTATAACCTATAATTAAAACATAAGTTATCTGAAACAAATTTAATCATAATCAAATGCATAAGGAATAAATATTGAATATGAAGTTTATATAAAAAGCTGTATAATTACATTATATTACTTTTTCTTGGGGGTGAAGGAAATTAATAAAAAAAATAGACTATTGTTCAGTATTATTTTGGCTGTTCTCTTTATATCAGTTGATGTTTTATCACCTGCATTTTTAAATAACTTTAAAGGGGATAGGCATTATAGCATTGTATATGCCGCAGGTAAATCAGGAGGTTTTAAATCTTCCAGCAGCTTTAGCAGCTCTAAATCTTCTTCAAGTGGGTTTAAATCTGGTAGTTACAGTACTCCTAAGTCCTTTCCTGGAAATTCTAGTTCTAGTAAATCATCTTCTAGCAGCTCTAGTTCTTCGAAATCATCTTCTGGAGGATTTAAATCAGGAGGCTTTAGCACTGCTCCAAAGAGTTCTTCAGGAAACACAGGAGGAACTTCCAGCTCAAGCGGCACCAAAAGAAGTATATTACCAATACCAATTCCTATTCCATGGGGATCTCATAATTCCTATTATGGAGGCTACTACAGTCCAATTCAGGCTGTAGGAAATATTTTCAGCAGTATTATTAGACTTATACTAACAATAATCGTAATAATTGTTATCTATAAGATAATAAAAAATTCAAGAAGAAGGTACTAGTCCAAAATGGACTTTTACATTAAACTTACAAACAAAATGTGTGTAAGCACAAATTATTTATTAAAATTTTAAGGAGGATTTTTAAAATGGGAGTATTCGGAAGAATGTCCAACATCTTTAGGGCAAAGGTAAACAGTGCAATTGACGATATGGAGAACCCAATTGAACTACTTGATCAGAAGGTAAGGGATATGGAAGAAATCTTAAACAATGCAAAACTTTCATCTGCTCAAATTCTTGGTAATGTTCATGAAATTGAAAAGAAAATGGAGGCTGCAGAAAAAGAATCTAAGGATTTCGATGAAAAAGTTAAACTTGCTATGAGTAAGGGTAATGAAGAATTAGCTAAAAAAGCTCTTGCAAAAAAACTTGAGGCTGATAAGAGTTATAGCGGCTTAAAGGTTAGCTTTGAAGAAGCCAGACAAAAGGCAGATTCAGTAAAAGCAAAGCTAAAAGAATTAGAGGAAGAAATAGAAAAGACGAGAAGATATAGAGACGAAGCTGCAGCAAGATATAATAATGCAGAAGCTAGTGGCAAAGTAAATGAAATACTTGCAAATGTAGAAACTAAGAGCAACAAAATAAGCGTAGAGGACATTGAAAGAAAAATTCAAAAGAAGGAAGCTTATGCTGAAGGTCTTGGAGAATTAAAGACAGATACATCTCTTGAAGATGAATTTAAAGAGCTTAATGAAGTAGATCTTGATGAAGAATTAAAAAAATATAAATAATAGGTGATTGCATGGGAAGAGCTGAAGATTTCCTAAAACATGAAAGAGAGCGTTATGGTAAGGTCTATGTGGACCTTACCTACGCTGTAGACAATATTTCTCCGTTTTTAGAAAATGGTGAACTTAATAAAAGAAAATATGTTACCAAGCTTTCTGTTCTTAAAAGGTATATTGATCTTATAGAAACAGCTGAAAGAGAAGCTCACAAAAAAGGTGGCTTCCTTAGTTTCTTTAATGATGACAAATATATTGACCTTTTAAATTCTTATAAACACGATAATGCTGATAGCTTAAATCAGCTGGAACACTGCAGTGAATGTGTTTATAGGAACTGCACCGAGAACAAATTTGACGGTTGCCTTGGCTGTCGCGAAAATTCAAGAATAGTTTTCTGTGATCATGAAAAAATAAATGTGACTATACATGATAATTGGATCTTAACTTTAAATAATGATAAAACTGGAGATATAGACAGATTTAATGTACTGGCTACACTTCAAAATGCTCTAAAGGATCAAAAGTATATAATAATTAAGAATTTGAGAACAGAGGAGAAATTTATACTTTATTATTACCCTGGTATCTCAGAGGACAGCTATGGTGAGATTACTGATGGAGAAGAATTTGATTTTATTGTTTCCACCTTTCAGAGTGTAGAGCAATAACTTAAATTAATAATTATAAAATTGGTTTTGCCTAATGGCAAAACCTTTTATTTTATAATTTGTATCAATATTATAAAATAAACATAATATATTATGGAACCATTTTTTCAGGAGGCTTCATTTGTTCTCTATAAAAAACAAATTAGATCCTAGTTTGAAAATTGCATTATCTAATAATTACTATAAGCACTATAGAGTAATTATTCAATGTAAAACCCTTAGAGAAAATATAGAGAAGAAGATAAAATCTTTTAAAGCTGAACTAATACATTCAATTCCCTCCTTAAACTGTATAAGTGCATATTTATCCGCGGGGAGTATTGAAAGGTTGCTAGAGTATCCGGAAGTATCCCATATATCCTTTGATACCACAGCCATTTTGTGTGGCAGCAGTGTATTAAGTGCAAATGGGATAAGTTCTCGTGAAAAGTACAATTTTACAGGAAAAGGTGTTGGAATAGGCCTTGTAGATACCGGAACATATCCTCATAACGACCTTATTCATCCTAACCACAAGGTTAAAAAATTTTTGGATGTCATTAATAATGTTAAGTATCCCTATGACGATAATGGACATGGTACCTTTTTAAGTGGGATAATTTGCGGAAGCGGTTATACTTCAAAGGGAATGTACAAAGGTATAGCAGAAAACAGCCATATTTATTCAATTAAGGCATTTAACAGCATTGGAAGGGGTTATATATCAGACATATTGTATGCAATAGATCTTATAATTAGAGAAAGGGAGGAATTCAATATAAGAATTCTCTGCCTTCCATTTGAAGTTTTAGACTATAACCAGTTTATTCTAACTCTTTTTAATAAATTATTTGATTTAGCTATTAAAAACAATATTGTTATTGTAGCTCCAAGCGGAAACAGCGGTCCAGGGGAAGGTACTATTAATGGAATTGCTACTTTGTCTAATTGTATTACTGTTTCCGGTTTAGATACTATTGCTAGTCCAAAGCCTTATATACACTCTTCCATAGGCCCCTTGTCTAAACTTGAGAAACCAGACTTATCAGCAGCCTGTGTGGACATTTGCTCTCTTAATACCAATAAAGCTTTTATCTCTGAAAGAAATGGAATAAAAATATATGCACCCCCTTTAGATAACCCCTATATTACCTACTCAGGAACTTCTTGCGCAGCAGCTTATATCTGTGGAGCATGCGCCTTGCTCTTAGAAAGTAAACCAGGCCTTTCCTTTAAAGATATCCGTTCGTTATTAAGGGTGTCATGTAAGGAACTAGAAATAAGTAAGTGGTGTCAGGGTGCAGGGGTATTAGACATAGGCAAATTATTCATTTAATTAATATTATTAATAAATATTAATAATTTGAAAATTATTGTTATCTCTATTTAAAAACTGGCTATACTATAGTATTATAAATGTAATAAATATTACCAATTACATTTATAAATAAAAAAATTAATACTTAGGAGGAAATATGATGTTTAGTGAAAAACTTACAGAATTAATAAACAACCAGATAAATTATGAATTCTTTTCAGAACATGTATACTTAGCAATGTCTGCTTACTGTGCAGATCAAGACTTAGATGGCTTTGCAAATTTCTTCAGAGTTCAGGCAGAAGAAGAAAGATTTCACGCTATGAAATTTTTTGACTATTTAGTGGATATGGATGTTAGAGTTAGAATAAATAATAATCCAGAACCAAGAAATGATTATGGCTCAATTCTAGAAGCCTTCAAGGCTGCTCTTCAGCATGAAAAATCAAACACTAGAAATATATATGCTATAGCAGATGCTGCCACAGAAGAAAGAAACCACGCTACAATGAGTTTCTTAAAATGGTTTATAGATGAGCAGGTAGAAGAAGAAGCAACTGTAAACACAGTCATTAAAAAGCTGGAGCGTATAGGCAGTGATAACGCAGCCTTATATATGCTGGATACAGAATTAGCTGCAAGAGTATTTGTACCACCAACTAACACTGCAGTATAACTAATTATTATAAAGTATAAATTTTAAAGAAATAACGTACTTTATATGATAAATGAGGATTAAAGAAGGCTTTGCTAAAGCAAAGCCTTCTTGTTTTTCAATCTTCATTTCTAAATATTATAATCTTTAAGGTTAATAGTTCTGGAATTTATTTACTCAAAAAAGCCACCGGGTTCTGAGCCACCCCATTTACTCTTACTTCAAAATGTAAATGAGGTCCTGTGCTGTTTCCTGTACTTCCCACTAAGGCTATTTTATCCCCCTTGTTAACCTTCTGCCCTACAGTAACATCAAGCCTGCTACAATGACCATATATAGTAATGAGCCCATTTTCATGCTGAAGCTTTATAACATTTCCATAGCCTGTTTCCCACCCCGAATATATTACCTTTCCATCTAAGGCAGCATAAATTGGATCTCCCATATTAGCTGCAATGTCCAAGCCTTCGTGCATTTTTCCCCAACGCATTCCGAAGCCTGAGGATATAGTTCCTCTAGAAGGAGTATAAAATATTACTGCAGCCACAGCTCCTGGGCTTTTACTCCCCTGTAATACTACCTTGTTTCTTGGCTCAACAGTAACTTTCTCGCTGTTGACTCTTGTACTTAGCACTTTACTATTTATCATTTGTATTTCCTTTGTTACAGTCTTTTTACCTTCCTTTCCATTATCTATAAGCTTGCTCTGCCCTACGGTCATATCATCTGACCACTTAATAGAAATTGTTGATGATATAACCTCGCTGTTTTCCTTTATACCTTTGAGTGCATAAGCAACTAACTGACCCTGTGCTTTTTCATTTACTGCTTCTATTCTATTTACTACAATAGGTATGTCATCTATTTGAGACATGGGCACTCTTTTCTTAACGTATTTAATATTTGTCTTTAAATCACAACTTTTAACTTCCAAACCACTTTTAGTAATATAATTGTTTTTAACGTTTTCTAGTATTTTGTTTCCCTCATCTTTACTTGCAACAACTGCAAATTCTCTTCCATCCGCCATCATTGCATAGGCGTCAATTAATATACCTGAATTGTCAACAATTGATTCTTTTAAAAATGAATCATCAGTTATTAACTCTTCATTTATCTTTACCGTATTTATTGTTAGAGAATTCTTAAGCTTTAAAGTAGAAAATCTACTTGATAGTTCTTCTACTATGTTATTTACTAAATCCAAATCCTTTTTATCATTATTTATATAGGCTATTACCTTCTTATCTATACATATTTCATAGGCGTTAGGCTCATTAACACTGTACAATATGCTGGATATGCATAAAGTTGCTGAAACAGCCATAATGCTTATGGCTTTTCTACTGATTATACAATGACTCAAGGTTATCTCTCCTTTCACCTTAGATAATATACCCAATATTTCCATAATTATAATTAAAATTGCAAATAAAGCTTTAATATAATAAATTTAACTTATTGTTCACATCTTTGATATGTTGAGTAACTGCCTGTATTTTGTTATAATAAATTGGTACAATACAAGATGTTGTATAAATTCAATAAGAAAGGTTGCGGTGAAATGAGCACTTTTATGTTTAAAAGCAAAGCTCAAAACTTTACACCTGTCAGCAACATTTTTATAGATAATTACATGACAAAAGCTAGAGGAGACTTTGTTAAGGTTTATCTATTAGGTTTAAAATACTGCATAACAGGTGAAATTGGAGTTAGTTCCTCAATTCTTGCAAGTACACTGCACCTATTAGAAACCGATGTGCTAAATGCATGGAATTATTGGAATGATGAGGGTGTCATAAAAATGATGCCCATTGATAACATGGGTAATTTCAATATTCAATTCATGGATTTAAGCGAGAAAACTAATGCTAGTGATGATAATATAAACTTGCTTCAGGAATTAAACAACAACTCAACAAAGGGTATGCTTCAGGATATTGAAAAGCTTTTGGGACGGCCTCTTTCTCCTAAAGAAATGAGCCTTTATATTGGATGGCAGAAGGAATATAATTTCCCTCAAGAGCTGATTTTGCTGCTTATTCAATATTGTGTTTCTAAAGGCAAAACTGACTATAGGTATATAGAGAAAATTGCAATTGGCTGGTTTGATTCTAAAATAATAACAATAGAAGAAGCTCAAGCTTATATAAAAAGACATGAAGATAAGTGGATAAAAATCCGAAAGATACTTAATTATCTTGGTATAAAAGATGGAGAGGTAATGAAGCCCCAAGAGGATATGCTTGATAAATGGATAAATACTTATAAATTCCCTCTTGAAGTAATATATAAAGCTTGTGATATATGCTTTGAAAGAATCAACAAAGCTGAGTTTAAGTATATTGATGGCATACTTACAAGTTGGTTTAAGGACGGTATAACTTCCTTAGATGATATCTCAAAAAAAGATATAAAATCACATTCTCCTAAGAGAAATAATGTCTATAATAAACAAAATAATAACAGCACCTTTAATAACTTTGAGCAGAGAACTTATAACTTTGATGAATTGGAAAAGAAGCTTCTAGGCTGGGAGGATAACAATGATTAATGGTTACCAAGCTGAAATACTAACAATTTATGAGAATATAAGAGAAGAAGAAGCTAAAAATTTAGCTTCAAGAAAGCAGGAAATAGAAAAAAAGCTTCCTCTGGTACTAGAGCTTGAACGAGAAATCGGTAAACTTTGCGTAGAACTTTCTTTAAGCTCCTTTAAGGATATTCAAAATCGAGACCAATATCTAGCTATGTTAAAGGAAAAAATAACTGATTTAAGAATTAAGAAATCTGAGCTTCTTTATAAAAATGGTTACCCTATTAACTATTTAGATTTACATTATAGGTGTGAAAAATGCAAAGATACAGGCTTTATTGGTAATCAAAAGTGTTCTTGTTATAAACAAAACTTAGTTAAAATATATTACAAGAATTCTGAACTAAGTATTCTCACTAAGGATAATAACTTTGATAACTTTAAGGTTGAGTACTATTCTACAAGAAAAAATGAAAATGAACATGAAAGTCCAAGAAAGAACATGGAGAAAATATTTACTCGTTCTATGAATTTCATTAGAACCTTTGGTGACACTCATGAGAATATGCTGTTCTACGGAAATTCTGGAACTGGAAAAACATTTTTATCAAATTGTATAGCAAAGGAGCTTCTAGATAAAGGTTATCTTGTTGTCTACAGAACAGCTGACAGCCTCATTCAAAATCTAAAGCATATTCTCTTTGATGGAGACGAAGCTCTAGAGGAGCTTATAATAAATTGCGACTTACTCATAATTGATGACCTTGGAACTGAACAAATTACTGATTTTTCGAAAACAGAATTATTTAATTTATTAAACAAAAAGCTATTAAATGGCAAAAATATGATCGTTTCCACTAATTGCAAGCTAGAAGAACTACTTCAGATTTATTCTGAAAGAATAAGTTCCAGACTTCTTGGAAACTTTGGACTTTATAAGTTCTTCGGTGATGATATAAGGATAAAAAAGAATTTAAGCAAGGCAAAGTAAAAAAGTTTGGCAGAGGTATAAAAATATTCTGCCAAACTTTTTTATAAATTATTTTCTCCTAAGTATGTATGATTATATTTCCATCTACCATTTTTGCCCTTACCTTATTAGAAGCCTTCATTATTTCTAGAAATTGCAGTGGTAATTGAACTCTACCATATCTGTCTAGTACAAGATATTCTTCATGAGTATCTCCACTACTAATATCTGTAAATAGCTCTTCTTTATTTATGCAATCATTATCATACAAAGCCTTGGATATAAGTTCCTTTGATATCTTGCCGTCACTTATTGCCACCACTCTATTAACCTTATGAGCAACCTGCATATCATGAGTAACCACAATAATTGTAAGCTTTAAAGCCTTGTTTAAGTCATTAAAAAGCTTAAATATGGAACTACTTGTTTTACTATCTACTGAACCTGTTGGCTCATCTGCAAGTAGTATTTTAGGATTATTAGCAAGTGCTATTGCAATGGCTACTCTTTGCTGTTCTCCTCCTGAAAGCTCGCTAAGCTTGCTATTTCTTCTGTGTGACATTTCAACTCTCTCTAATAGATCTAATCCCCTATTTTTATCTTTTTTAGAACCTTTAGAAAAGCCTAATACTACCTCTATATTTTCAAGTGCCGAAAGATGCCCTAAAAGATTTCTAGCATTGTTTTGCCACACAAAGCCTACTTTATCTCTTTTATATTCTCTCATCTGTCTTTCAGTAAGTTTAAACATATCTATGCCATCTATAAAAAGCTTCCCTGTACTGGGCTTATCTAAGCCTCCCAGTATATTTAAAAGAGTTGATTTCCCACTTCCACTGCTGCCTATAATAGCAAGAAATTCACCTTGTGCTACAGTTAAGTCTATACCTTGTAGCGCAAAAACCTCTATCTCATCTTCTTTATATATCTTATATAAATTATCACATTCTATAATATTCTTACTCATTCACAAGTTCACCATCCTTAAGATCGTAAACAATATCTGCTGCTGGAATAAGCTTAGGATCATGGGTAGTCAAAATTATAGTTATGTCTTCTTTTTCTATTATTTCCTTGAAAATCTTTATCATCTTTAGCCCTGTATGGAAATCTAGCGCGGAGGTAGGTTCATCGGCAAGGATAATCTTTGGTTTATGTACAATTGCTCTTGCTATACCTATTCTTTGTAGCTCACCTCCAGAAAGTTCCTCTGGATAATGATTAAATTTTTTTGAGAGTCCCACATAATCAATACACCGCTCAACTCTAATCTTCCTTTCTTTTTTAGAAATTCCATTAAGTCTTAATATTAGTTCTACATTTTCATATACAGTCATGTTAGGAATCAATGCTCCTGTTTGAAACACAAATCCAAACAGACTTTGCCTCGTTAAATTTCTTTCTTCCTCCTTTAGACTAACTGTTTCCTTATCAAATATACTTATCTCACCAGAGTTTGGATTATCAATCAGTCCTAGCAAATTAATAAGGGTAGTTTTCCCTGAACCGGAACGGCCTCTTAATATAGTAAGGGATCCTTTAGCTATTTCAAGAGAAATATTTTTTACAGCATGAATAGTTTCATTTCCTACCTTAAAATTCCTGCAAACCTCATGGGTTTTAATAATTGGATTCATATCAATCATCCCCTAACTTAATTGCTTGATGCATCTTTAACTTTGATATGTATATTTTTAAAATAATAAATGAAATAATAAAAATCACTAAAAGTATAACAGAAAATTGTAAGTACTCATATAAATAGCTTAGGTTTTTTACAGGTATAACATATCTATTCTTATACCACAGTTCCTTAACTAATGGTATAAATAACCAGCTAGTAATATTACCGACTCCTATTCCAATCAATATAGATACACCTAAGGTTAAAAATTGCTCTATTAATAAGGTTTTACTAATCTCCTTTGAGGATATACCAAGCGACCTATATATGCCAAAACTTAGCTTTCTGGTCTTTAAGGATATAATCCAATAAATAATAAAACCCAAAATAGCAATGGCCCCAATTGATAAAAAGCCAAGATTTAATATAGAGTTTGTTCCCTTAAGAAAAATATCATTCTTAGCATAATAATTTTCAATGTTAAGATTCTTAAATTCTGTAATCTGGAGCTTCTCATTTCTTATAGAAGAATATATAACATCATCAGATATATTAGGCTTTTTCTTCATCCATATTTCATAAGGATAAATAGGACTTCTGCTAAACAAATAATTAAAATTACAAATAAGTAGACTCTTATTTTGTAAATTGCTATAGCCTGGCCAATAATCAACTACTGCATAAACAGTACTTTGTATGTTAAGACCTTGATTAATACTGTAATATACAGTATCTCCAACCTTAATCCCAGATACATCACTAAGACCTTTTGAAATTATAACAATATCCTTCCTATTAGTCATTGCATTAAGATAGTTAAACCAATGTGTAGTTAAAAGCTGACTGTCAAAATAGGCGATCTGACCAAATTCATTTGGAATTATACCCATTATGTCTGCACCCATGCCTCCATTACTTGCTAAACCAATCCGTCCGCCACTTATATTAGCTACCCTTGTAAATTTCTCAATTCCTTCCACCTTAGAATACTGAGAATAAGAGGGTTCAATATAGCTATATAAATTAGCATTCTTATCCACCTCTATTTCACCATTTGTATTAGCTAACTTTTCCCACTTTCCCGTTAAAATAAAATCGGCTCCAGTAGTATATTTTACTGTATTAATATAGGAAGTGTTAATATCCTTTGCAATATGAAGATTAAAGATACCTATAGCTACAGTAATAACCACAAAAAGAAGTGCAATACTATTTTTTAAGTGATATCTAAGGAGATTGATAATAGCTATATAAAGCGTAGTAAAATAGTTGTTTTTACCGATCTTAAAGCATAACTTTGCTATATACCTATAAAGCCTAAGAAGAAACATACCTGCTCCTATAATAAACACAGAAGAAGTAAGATATAGTAACGGATCTAATGGAGCTTTTGCTTTATTTACTTCACCTAAAATAAGCACATTCTTATTTATGGCATAATTATAGTAACCATATACTGAAATAATAAGAAGAATAAAATCCATATATTTATTACTAAAAATAAATTTAACATATCTATTATTATTTCTCTTCACATCCACAATTGATTTTTCCGAGGCAAAATGAACTGAAAGTAATAGGATGCCTAATAAAACAATAACAGCCACTGCAGCTAAAATATATATTTTATATGTAAAACTTATATTTATTTCCTGATCTTTGCTAAATACTAGGAAACCGTCAGAATAACTAATTACCTTGCATAATATTATGCTTAAGATTGGTCCTGCCAAAAAGCCTATAGAACTTAAAACTAACCCTTCATTTAAATATATTCTTATAATCTCAAGCTTACTTGCACCTCTACTCTTTAATACAGCTATCTGTTCCTTATCAGCCTCCACGACAAAACAAGATATCATCCAAATATAATATAAAACCACAATTAAAACCGGAATTAAAAATATCCACATAACTGTTTTGTAAAGCCCCTCTTTATCCACATAATCCTTTAGATTATCTGAAACTGTGCATAAAACCCTACTACCAGTCCTTGCAGTAAAAGTATCACTCAGAATTTTTCCATAATCATAGGCTAGCTTTGCATTACTTGTATTAATAGATTTCACATCATAAATAGCCTCTAAACCTATATTGTTAAATAACCTTGTATACTCCTCATTATTTTTTAATAAATTTGCAAAAGCGCCTTCAGTTACAATAAACTTGCAATAAAAATTAGTGCCTTTGTCTAACCAAAATCCTTCTTTCTTATCTTTTATATCAAAAACTCCTACAACCTTTAACCTAAGAGGCTTCGCTTTATTTATATTTGTTACTTCATAAGATTTATTTAGCTCCAAATTAAAATTATTAAAGGTACTCTCATCCGTAATAACTTCAACTTCATTATTTTTAGAAAGTATATTCGTTCCCATCTCACCTTTAATAAAATTGATATGCTTATTAATATCAGAAATATATTCTATTTGGTTCTTTGAAGAAAAACTTTCATTTTCGCCTTTGTTATAGGCATATGTTATATTATCTAACGTCAAAGTAGCCTTCTCTGCTACAATTGACAAACCAAGCTTTTTATCCTCAGCAAAGAAACTTTTTTTTGCATTCTTATAATCTTCAAATAATGAGTTAAAGTCTACATTATAATTAAAATTTTTAGTAATCTTAAGTGCTGCTGAATACGTATAATCATTATTCAAATTATTTATCTCTATCTTATTTTCAGCTGACTTAAAAATATTTTGAATATAATTATTAAGTACACTTTCAGAAAACATAGGTACTGCACAAATAACGGCTATAGTAAAGATAAAGCCTACCACTAAGCATAGGCTAAGAACTTTATTCTTTAAAATATTTTTAAAAGTAATTTTTAACACAGCTCTTTCCTCGCTCTTCTAATTTAATACTATTGTATCACCCTCAGATAGCCCACTTGTTATTTCAATATTATCTCCATCTTGAATACCAGTTTCTACATATTTTTCTATGATATCTCCATCATTTGATATCCTCACATAAGGATGGTCCCCCACTGCGAATCTTACTGCTTTATAAGGCACAACAATAACCCCCTCTTTCTTAAGAAAAGTGCAAGTTATAGTTACTACATCTCCTACATTCAAACCCTTTGCACTTTCCAAAAACTTAACTACAATCTTAGTATTTTGAGTAGTGCCTTCATTTGCAGTTGTATTAGATACTATTTCACCTTTATAATCCTTTTCATTACCTTCTATCACTGCCTTAATACCAACTGCATAATCTTTTAGACTTCCATCACTTTGAACTTGAATTGAATTCATATCTGCCACAGTTGCAATAGTTTGAAATCCGCTTATGAATTGTGATATCTTTACATCGGCAACAAAAATTACTTTTCCAGCTGCTCCAGCTCTAAGCACAGAATCCTTTAATTCATTATTAAGCTGTTCCATTTTCAAATTTTCTGCCTGAAGAGCTAATGATGCTTTTTGCTGTTCTATATCTGGATAGTTATTTTTAACTGCATTATCATAGGTAAGTTGAGCTGCTTTCACACTTAAAGCCTCTAGTTTTATACTGTATTGCAGATCCGTTGTGTCTAGTTCTGCTATAATATCTCCTTTTTTTATTAAATCTCCCGCCTTCACATTAAGCTTTGAAAGGTAACCGCCTTTAAACTTAAAGCATAAATCCGTTTTAATTGCAGGTACAATAGTTCCATTAGTTTGTCCAACTTTTTCAATACTACCCTTTCGCACCTTTTCAGTTTTTAAATTTTCTGCCACAGGACTCACAAGCACAGGTATCGACTTATCCTCCTTTTTAGCTGAACTACAGCCTGCAAAACCTACTGAAATAACAAGACATATCCCCAAAATTAATGTCTTTCTTATTTTATTAATCATGATATCCCCCCCATAAAATTTAGATGCTATTCTAACTTATTTATAGAACTTATTTTTCAAATCAAAGTTTTCAATATGGCACTTGAAATTTTTGATTGTATAATATCACAATACTACCACAAAATTACTTGTTTGTTAAATGTTTTCCCCTCTATATATCTTTACCATATCAATACCTGTTATTATAAAGTACGTATAAAAATAGTGTTGTAATTCCTATGGCTTTAAATATGGACAGAAAAATATAGTTAATTGTGATTATATATCACAATTAACTATATAAAAAAATCCTAAGCTTATAGCTTAGGATTTTTCTGGCGACCCAGAAGGGGCTCGAACCCTCGACCTCCGGCGTGACAGGCCGGCACTCTAACCAACTGAGCCACTGGGCC
>NZ_JBJHZZ010000010.1:0-117841 GCF_045310675.1 Candidatus Clostridium stratigraminis | reverse complement strand
AAACAGCTTCGTCTTTATTCTGTACCAGCGCCTCAACATGTTTATAAGAAATTCTTCCACATCCTATTATAGCAAATCTTAACTTACTCATATTATCACCTCATACATATTATAACAGCATTATAACAGGATAAACTTTAGTTTATCCTGTTATGAATCCTATAATTTATTAATTTTGTTTCTGTTTTCTTTTACATCTTTTGTAGCATTTCTAGTATCATATAAAAGTTTAGCTTTATTCACAACTTCTTGATAATCATAGCAGCTGTGATTTGTAGTTATAATGACTATATCAGCTGTTTTTAAATTTTCTTCTAAATTTACCGAAACATATTCCCTTTTGTTATGCTTGAATTTAGGAATATACGGATCATTATATATAACATTTGCACCATTCATCTCTAGATGTTCTATAACCTTTAATGCTGGTGATTCTCTTAAATCATCAATGTCATTTTTATAAGCAACACCAAGTAATAAAACTGTAGAACCATTTAAAGACTTTTTGTGAGTATTTAAAAGCTTCATAGCAGTTTCCATTACAAATTCAGGCATATAGTCATTAATTTCACCTGAAGTTTCTATCAATTTAGTGTGATAATCATATTCTTTAGCCTTCCAGGATAAATAAAATGGATCTAGTGGTATGCAATGTCCGCCAAGTCCTGGACCTGGATAAAATGGCATGAACCCATAAGGTTTTGTTTTTGCAGCTTCAATAACTTCCCAAACATCAATACCCATTTTTTTGCAAAGAATAGCCATCTCGTTTGCTAAAGCAATATTAATATTCCTAAAGGTATTTTCTAATATCTTTTCCATTTCAGCAATAGCTGGAGATGATACCTCCATAACATCACTTTCTAAAACGCTTCTATAAAGCATGGCAGCAACTTCAGTACACTCAGGTGTGCATCCTCCTACAACCTTAGGAGTATTTTTAGTTTTATATTCTTTGTTACCTGGATCTACTCTTTCTGGTGAGAACGCTAAGAAGAAATCTTCACCACATTTAAGTCCGCTTTCTTCTAAAATTGGTTTTAATATCTCTTCAGTAGTACCTGGATAAGTTGTACTTTCAAGAACAACTAAAAGTCCTCTATGCATATATTTTGCAACACTTTTAGAAGAACTTACTACATAGGATAAATCAGGCTGCTTATATTTATCAAGTGGTGTAGGAACACATATTGATACCGCATCTACATCAGCAACAAAGCTAAAATCAGTAGTAGCCTTAAGTCTGTTGGTGTCAACTAATTTCTTTAAATCCTCATCAACAATATCTCCAATATAGTTTACGCCATCATTTACCATTTGTACTTTGCTTTCTTGAACATCAAAGCCAATTACTTCATAACCTGCTTTTGCCTTTTCCACTGCAAGTGGTAAACCAACGTACCCTAATCCAACTACACCAAGTTTAGCTGTTCTATTTTTTAATTTTAAAATCAAATCTTCTTTTAATTTAGTCATTTTAAAATCCTCCTTAACCTTTGTTTTATACAATTAAATAGTTTTTTGTTTTTGTCTGTTAAAGGTTGGTACTTTTTTCTCCATTAATTTATATACATCTTCCTCATCTTTATAAATTACATCTTTGAATTCTTCAATGGAATTATTTAAATAACCAATGTCATAATCAGCAGGCTTTTCTACAAATATTTTTTTATGTTCCGTTGAGGTTAATGCAACTTCATCCATTAATAGTTCTTCATATAGCTTTTCTCCAGGTCTTAAACCTGAATATTCTATTTTTATATCTTTATCAGGCTGAAGACCACTTAGGCTTATTAAATCTCTAGCTAAATCGGCTATCTTTACAGGTTCGCCCATATCTAATACAAATATTTCTCCACCTTTAGCTATTGAACCAGCTTGAATTACAAGCTGGGCTGCTTCCGGAATAGTCATAAAAAACCTTGTAATCTCAGGGTGTGTAACCGTTACTGGCCCACCATGTTCAATTTGTTTTTTAAAGAGTGGTATAACACTTCCATTACTTCCTAGAACATTTCCAAACCTAACAGCAACATACTCTGTTTTGCTGACCTTGCTTAAAGCTTGAATTATTATTTCACAAAATCTCTTTGAAGCACCCATTATATTAGTAGGATTTACTGCTTTATCTGTACTTATCAAAACAAATTTCTTAACACTAAATAAATCGCTGCATTTTGCAACATTATAGGTGCCTAATATATTATTTTTTACTACTTCTTGCGGATTATCCTCCATTAAAGGAACATGCTTGTGTGCAGCTGCATGAAATACAACATCAGGTTTATAATTATCAAATATAGATTTAAGCCTTTCCAAATCTCTCACTGATGCAATGATTACCTTCATATTAAGCTTAGGATATATATATTTTAATTCCATCTGAAGTTCATAGGCATTATTCTCGTATATATCAAGTATTAATAACTGTTTTGGATTAAACCTTGCAATTTGTCTGCAAAGTTCTGAACCTATTGAACCTCCACCTCCAGTTACTAGAACTGTTTTATTCATAATATACTTATTAATATTTTCATTATTTAGTTTAACAGGTTCCCTTCCCAGTAAATCCTCTATTTTAACGTCTCTAATTTTATTCATGCTTACTTTCTCATCTAATATTTCATATATACCAGGAACAGTTTTAAGCTTGCATTTAGTATTTTTGCATATCCTTAATATTTCTCTTTGAGTCTGATAATCAGATGATGGTATTGAAAGTATAATTTCATCCACATCATAATCTTTACAGACACTAACAATTTTGTTCCTATTTCCTAGGACCTTTATTCCATTAATATTCTTTCCTATTTTTGAATTATCATCATCTATAATACCTATAATATCGTAATTGAGCTCACTATGCTTCTTAATTTCCTTTATAAGCATAGCCCCTGCATCTCCAGCACCAATAATTAATAATCTAACTAATTTTTCTTCCTTAATAGTATTTCTCTTCAATCCTTCGCTTACTCTGAAGGCAAATCTAGTTCCTCCTAAAAGGATAGTACTCAATATCCAAAATATTATATGTACCGTAAATGGAAATCTGAAATACTGATTCTCTAATAGTTTATAGTTAATAAAATAACTATAGATAACAAAAACAATATTAGTTAATGATATAGAGTAAATGATAGAAATTAATTCTTCAACTGATGCATACTTCCAAATGTGCTTGTATAAATTAAAAATTGAATTAAAAATTATAGTTAATACTAACACAGGTATAATACTTAGTTTAAAAAAATATATATAATTATTTGGTATATTAAAATCAAACCTCAAAAGTAATGCAGCATAAAGAGAAAATACAACTAGTACAACATCGATGAAAAGGAAAGTTTTTTGATTCTTCACTTTATCACTTCCTAAATTAACAATAAGATAACAGCACTACATAAACCATTTTACAACATTTCAAAAAATATTCAACGTTTTTCTGCTATTTAAATATGATAGTAAATCAATGCATAAAATTAGGACAGTTTTGATAATTAACTGCCCTAATTTGATTAGGTATTAAATAACAAAAGAATATTTTAAGTAGCTTATTTAAATTCGTTATATAGCTCTATAAAATTAGGATTTTCTTTAATAGTTAGTAAATACTCCATAAATGGCTCTCTTAATTCTTCTCTCTTAAGGGCAAATTCAACAGTAGCTTCTAAAAATCCTAGTTTATCCCCTACATCATATCTTCTGCCTTCAAAATTATAGGCATACATCGCCTCACTTTGAATAAGCACCTTTAATGCATCCGTTAGCTGTATTTCTCCACCTTTACCAGGAACAGTGTTTTCAAGAATATCAAAAATCTGAGGTGTTATTATATACCTGCCTAAAATAGCTATATTGGAAGGTGCTTCCTCCGATTTAGGCTTTTCAACTAAGTCCTTAACTTTATAAACCCTGTCTTCAATATGCATACCTTTAACTATTCCATATTTTGAAACATCTTCAGCAGGTACTTCTTGAACTCCTAGTATAGTTGTTTTATATTCGTTAAAACAATCGATTAATTGTTTTAGGCAAGGTGTTTTACTATCAACTACATCATCACCAAGCATTACTGCAAAGGGTTCCTTACCTACAAAGGTTTTAGCACAGCTTATGGCATGACCAAGGCCTTTAGGTTCCTTTTGCCTTATATAATATATATTAACCATATTTGAAATATCTTTAACCATAGTAAGCAATTCCTGCTTATTATGAGTTTCTAATTCTTGCTCTAATTCTACAGATTTATCAAAGTGATCCTCTATAGCTCTTTTATTTCTTCCAGTTATTATTAGTATTTCTTCAATACCTGATGCAACTGCTTCTTCAATTATGTACTGTATTGTTGGTTTATCTACAATTGGCAGCATTTCTTTAGGCTGTGCTTTTGTAGCTGGTAAGAATCTTGTACCTAGACCAGCGGCTGGTATAATAGCCTTTTTAACTTTCATATACAGTTCTCCCTTCAAAATAAGTGATTCAAACAAATTATATTCTAATAAAGATAAAATTACAAATAACTATTGAATAATTCTTAATTTATTAATATATGGATTTACATAATTATTTATCTAATAGGGCAGCAAGCTTTATAACTATTTCATCCTTGCTGTCAAGCTTTTTTGCTATTTCCAAATGGTTTTTGGCCTGCTGTAAGTCCCCTGCATCCATATAGCACATAATAAGATTAGTACATATTTCAACTGACTTTGTTGCTTCAAAAGCTTTTCTTAAATATAGAATAGCTTTATCAAGGTCACCCATAGAAGCATAATTAATTCCTAATTCATTTACTACCTCTACTAAAGCATCATCTATTTCTAGTGCCTCATTTAAGTAATAAATGGCCTTTTCGTAATTTTCTAGTATTCTGTAGCCTACTGCTATATTGAAAAATAGGGCTGCATTATCACTATACTCCTCTATTAGAGGTATAAGAAGCTTTAACGCTTTGTTTGGATCTTCATATAAAATGCTTTTTCCTTCTTCATAATTCACAATATTTATTAAAGAATGCATAAGGTCAATTATTTCAGAGGTCTTTGCGCCGCCTTTAGCAACATAGGTTTTTATAGACAATAATGCAGCTTCAAAATCTCCATTGTCCTTATTAAGTATAGCTTCGTATAAATAAGGAATAGAGAAATTTTCTATTTCCTTTGCTTTTGTAATTATAGTCAATTCTTCATTTATAAAACCTTTATCTTTTTCCCTTAATATTTCTGCTAAGGAAATAAGCTTTTCATAATTTTCTTCATTCTTTTCCAAGTTCACTAAGCCTTTTATAAAAATATAGGCATCTTCATAATTTTCTTTCTTAATTTCATTAAAAACTAAATTTTTAATGAAAGGAATTGCATCATTAAAATTTACGAGCATGTCTAAATATAAATGATTATATTTGAATTTATCATCAATGCCCAATACATAGAACATACCTTCCAAAAAATTATTAATTGAAATTTCGTTTAAATTATTCCCTGATTTAATCTCAACAATAAGCTTACTGGATTTTATAGGCATATATACATTTTCTTCTAAAAAAACATTAAATAATGTCATGAGTTTATTCTTGTTAATTTCTAAAAATAAAACAGAAGATAATCTCTCTGAAAAATATGATTCCATAAATTTACCTCTTTACTATTATTATTTATTACATGCAAGATTTACAATTTCAAGAATACTATTTTTGAATTCTTGTAACCTTTTCTTAGCATCCTCATCACTCCGCCCTATACAAGAAAGATATATCTTCATTTTAGGTTCAGTTCCTGAGGGTCTTACTACAAACCAGGAATTATCCTTCAAAATAAATTTAAGAACATTAGATTTAGGAAGATTAATAATATTTTCCTTAATACTTATCAAATCTTTTTCAATACTTAATCTATAATCCATTTTCTTAATAATTTTTGTACCATTAATACTTGACTTCATAGAATGTCTTAAATATTCAAGTGCTTTTTCTATTTTTTCTTGTCCTTCCTTGCCTTTAAGTTCAATAGAAATCAAGCTTTCTTTATAATATCCATACTTGTTATATAATTCAATTAAAGCATCATATAAACTCATATTCTTAGTTTTATAAAAAAGCGCCATTTCACAAATTAGAGTTGAGGCAATGACTGCATCCTTGTCCCTTACAAAATCACCTGCTAAATAACCGAAGCTTTCTTCAAAACCGAAAATAAAGTCCTTTGTATTGGTTTTATCAAATTCTTTTATCTTCTCCCCAATATATTTAAAACCAGTCAATACATCTATTATTTCCACTCCATAGTTTTCAGAGATTCTCGCTGCAAGCTCTGAAGTTACAATAGTTTTAATAATTGCTCCGTCCTTTGGAAGTTTATCAGTTTCTTTTAGTGAATTCAAAATATAATTTGATAATAATACTCCTGTTTGATTACCTGTTAAAACCCTATATTCTCCATTATTGTCCTTAACTACAACTCCTATTCTATCACAGTCAGGATCAGTGCCAAAAATAATATCAGGCTTTATTTCCTCAGCCATTTTAAGAGCTAATTCAAAAACCTTTGGTTCTTCAGGATTTGGGTATGCCGCAGTTGGGAAATTTCCATCCGGCATTTCCTGTTCCTTAACTACAAATACATTTTCATAGCCAAGTTCCTTAAGTACTCTTCTTACAGGTATGTTGCCGCTCCCATGAATTGGAGTATAAATTATTTTTAATTCCTTTGCACTAGCTTTAACTAATTCACTCCTTAATGTAAGACCTTTTACTCTCTCAAAATAACTTTTATCAACTTCATCCCCGATAATATTAAGGTATCCCCGCTTTACTGCCTCCTCCGCTGAAATACTTTTAATCTTATTGAAGTTATCTACTTCATTGATATAATTAAATATTTCCTTTGCAGCTTCATCAGTTACCTGTCCCCCATCTTCTCCATAAACCTTATAACCATTATAAATTTTCGGATTATGAGAAGCAGTAATAACAATACCTGCTTTTGAATTTAATAATCTTACTGCATAGGATAACATAGGTGTGGGCCTTAAAGTGTCAAAAAGGTATACTTTTATGCCATTACCACAAAGTACCAAGGCTGAAGTTTCGGCAAACTCTTTTGACATAATTCTAGAGTCATATGCTATACTTACAGAAACATCATTCTTGTATATATTTAGTAAATAATTTGCTAGACCTTGAGTTGCCTTACCAACAGTATACACATTCATTCTATTACTTCCAGCAGCTATAATTCCCCGTAAGCCGCCAGTACCAAACTCTAATTCTTTATAAAATCTATCTTCCAATTCCATTTCATCGGTTATATTAGTTAATTCTTCTTTTGTTTTAGTATCGACTTTTTTTGAACTAATCCACAATTCATATTTTTGTCTATAATCCATAGTTCCCTCCTGTATTCCTTACCATTAACACAATTATTATTAATCATTGTGCCTCCCGAATGTAAGTAAGTATAGTCTTATTTACCTATTTACGCTTAAACAACATCTATATTATACTATAAAATTTAGGAAATAGACTATATTTTTGTATTTTGAACCTTTTAGTTATTATACATTTTATTATTAAAAGCTATTGTTTGATATCTTCATCATATTAAAGTCTATATTTCTTGAGGTATTAAACATTAAAAAAGAGTAATATAAAGTAAGTCTACAACTGGGTATTCTTACTTTATATTACTCTTTTAAAGTAAATAAGCATAAATTAGCTAATGAACTAGTTAGGTTAAGATAGACATTTAAAGCTTCTGGTATAGACTATAATCCAACTAAAGCAAAAATTTACTTATAATTCTATACTATTAACTTCCTGTGGAGTATCATTTACTATAGTATCAGTATTTGCATCTGTTATAGCTGCGATAACAGTATTAGGATCTTCCATCAATGTAATTTCCTCTGAAAATTCAATATTAGCGATTCTGTAAGTTTCTCCAAAATTTAAATTAGAAACATCCACACTAATTGATTTAGGAAGGTTGCCGCCTTTACACTGAACTTTAATTTTATTTTTCTCCTTATGTAAGATTGCACCATTACGAGCTATCTGACTATCTCCTACAAAAACAAGTGGAACATCAGCAACTACAACTGTATCATTTGATAGTTCCTCTAAATCTATATGCATAAATTTACGACTAACAGGATCCTTTTGGACTTCTTTAATAAGTGCCATATGATCTTTGCCATCAATCTTGATGTTTAGAATTCCGTGCTCACCATTTTTAGATAATTCCCTTGTAAGTTCTAACTCACCAATTTCAAATAACATATTGGTAACATATTTCCCATAAAGTATTCCAGGTACCTTCCCGCTTCTTCTTACCTTTCTTGCTTCATGAGATGTTCTTTTTTCCCTAGAATTTGCATTCAGCATTTCCATAATAATCACTCCTGTATTCCTTAAAAGTGTTAAGCTAAAGCTTCCTACTTTTTCTATTATTACCATTATTCAAATTAATATACACTTTGGAAAATAGAAGATTTATAATGGAAATAGTAATATTTATAGAATATAATTATAAAAAATCATATTGCATATTGCATTTGAAAATCATATACTTTATAATAATAATGGTTTTAAGAAAACCAAGTAGACCTTTGATGCCTCAAGGCATACAGACATATTATTGAAAGAAGGTGCTTATGCGCGGTGTATAAGTTAGATCAAAATCAAACACCACTTTTTGATGCTCTTATGGAGTATGTAAATAGGGAAACAATTCCTTTTCACGTTCCAGGCCACAAGAAAGGTATTGGAATGGATGAGGAATTCAAAAATTTTATAGGAGAAAATCCTTTAAAAATTGATGTTACAGTTTTTAAATTAGTTGACAGCCTGCATCACCCAACAGGTCCTATTAAAAAAGCACAGGAATTAGCAGCAGATGCCTATGGTACAGAAGCTTCCTTCTTTTCTATGCATGGTACATCAGGTGCAATACAAGCCATGATTATGTCTGTGGTAAGTGATGGTGATAAAATAATTATACCAAGAAATGTGCACAAATCAGTTACAGCTGGAATTATTTTAAGTGGAGCAATTCCTGTTTATATGCAGCCAGAACTTGATAAAACAGTTGGTATAGCACATGGTGTAAGCCCTGAAACTGTTAAAAATACACTAGAAAATAACAAAGATGCAAAAGCGGTTTTGATTATTAATCCGACTTATTATGGAGTTGCAACAGATATTGAAAAAATAGCAGACATCGTTCATAGTTATGATATTCCTTTAATTGTCGACGAAGCTCATGGTCCACATCTTGGTTTTAATGAAAAATTACCAATGTCTGCCATAGAAGCAGGAGCTGATATCTGCGCTCAAAGTACTCATAAAATTATTGGAGCAATGACTCAATGTTCTTTACTTCAGGTTAATTCTAAAAGAATAGATAAAAATAGAGTTCAGCAGGTACTTAACCTTTTACAGACAACATCTCCTTCCTATGTATTAATGGCTTCCTTAGATTGTGCAAGAAGGCAGATTGCTTTACATGGTAAAGAACTTTTAGATAAAACTATTGATTTATGCAATTATGCAAGAAATGAAATAAATAAAATACCTGGGCTTTATTGCTTCGGCGAAGAAGTTTTAGGTAAGTCAGGAGCTTTTGCCTTTGATCCAACTAAAATAACTGTAACCTGTCGTGACTTAGGCATAACAGGTTACGATTTAGATATGATATTATCTAATAAATATCACATTCAAATGGAGCTTTCGGATTTATACAATGCTCTAGCAGTAGGTTCTTTTGGTGATACTAAGGAAAATATAGATAAGCTTCTAGAAGCACTTCGAGAAATTAGCAGCGAATACTTTGGAAAAGGTGATAGAAAATCTGATTTTATTGATATACCGCCAATTCCAGAACAAATTCAAAGACCTAGAGAAGCCTTTAACAGTGTAAAAAGTTCGATGGCATTAAGTGAAAGTGTTGGCATGATAAGTGGTGAGTTCTTATTGGCTTATCCACCTGGAATTCCAGTACTATGCCCTGGTGAGAAAATAACAGTAGAAATTATTGATTACATTGAAAAGCTAAAGGCAGCTGGATTATACGTTCAAGGAACTGAAGATCCAAAGGTTGAATTTATTAATGTTGTTAAACCTGAAGATGCTGTTTATATTAATGTAGAATAAACTTAAAGCTGAGCATTTATTTATGCTCAGCTTTTTATTATCCTCTTGTCAAATTTATCTTTTTTTCAATTCTATCTTTATTTATACTATTTAAATATTTTAAATATTGACTGCTGTTCATTTGTAAAACACTACTATATATAGAAATTATTCTTTTAAAGTAGGAAAGTTCGTCACTAACCCTCATAAGCTTACCAACCATATTTTTTATTACCCTAACACCCCATTTTTTTCTTGTTTTTTCTGACTCTTTTCTAACCTCGTCAATACAATCCCCAATTGAAGCTGTATTTAAAACTTTTTCAAAGTTTATTTTTAACACTTCTTCATAATATGGATACAGTTTATTCAAAAATTCAATGTTAAAAGTTAAGTCCTGATCTCTTATGGTTTTAATATTACTTGATAATTCCTCTAATACAGAATTACTTTTTTCTTCTAAATTGTAATTCTTTAAAAAGATCCCCTTAACTCTTTCTGCTGCATAAACCTTTTGAGTTAATAGAAAATCTAACCCTTCAGAAATTTGATTAATCTTATCTTTTGCTCTTTGTAATTCAGCCTCTGTCTTTAATGTAGCTAATATTCCTTTCGCTTTATCCTTACTAAAAAAGGTTTCATAATAAAAGCAAAGTTTAGCTAGTTCTGATATTATATTCTTATCTGAAACTAACTTATCATACTCATCTAGGTATAAGTATCCTCTCACTTCTTTATCAAGCTTAAAAATACTTTTTTTATAGAAAATAACTTCTTTATACAATTTATCATTAACTTCTATATTCCCCGAAACCCAGCATCCTTCAGATGGTTTTATATATGATCTTATAACATTAATTGCATTAGCATCAACTTCTGTATAACCAAGCATCGTAACTCACTCCTAAGTATCAATTAATTAGTTTTGTTTATATAAAATATTATAACAGAGAATTTTTCTTTCTGATACTTAAAAAAAGGACTATTGAAAAATAGTCCTTTTTTTTATGCTTCCATTCCTGAGGAAAGTGCTCTTAAATTAAGTTCTATTGCTTTTTTAGGTATTACGCTTTCAATAGCTTCCTTCCAATTAATATTTTCTAACTTCAGAGCCTTGATTACAGCTCCTAATAGAACTACATTCTGTGCTTTAATGTTACCTAGTTCTTCTGCTATTTTTGCAGCATCTACAATAATTGTATTATAAACTGCAGCCTTTAATCTTTCATTTAAATTCTCTGGATATTTATCCTTTCCAATTAAAACAGTAACAGGGTGGATTTCGTAATCGTTAACTATTAAATGTCCGTCCTTTTTTAAGTAGTCAATATATCTTGCTGCCTCACTTTTTTCAAATGCTACTATCACATCAGCCTTTCCCTTTTCTATTAATGGAGAGTATACCTTTGAACCAAATCTGACTTGAGTAGTAACACTTCCCCCTCTTTGTGCCATACCATGAACTTCCGACATTTTTACATCGAAGCCAAATTTCATAAGTCCCTCAGAAAGCAGCTTAGAAGCAAGAATTGTGCCTTGGCCACCTACACCAACAAACAAAATGCTTTTAATATCCTTCATTTTACTCACCCACCTTTTCAATAGCATCAAACATGCATACTTGTTTACACAGTTCACAGCCATTACACATATTTTTGTCTATACTAACTATGTTATTTTTAAAGGAGAGTGCTGGACATCCTGTTCTTAAGCAAGCTTTACAACGCTTACATTTTTCAGGGTCAATGACACATTTTAAATTTGCCCTTTTCTTTTGAACCTCTTTTATAAGCGCACAAGGCTGCTTAGTAATTATAACATATGGCTCACTGCTGTTATAAGCCGTCTTGACTGCTTCTTCTGTATCTTTTAGTAGATATGGATCTACTATTTTTATATTTTCTTTTTTAATTCCACAGGCAAGAACTAGTGCTTCTAAATCCACTTCTTGTGCAGGTTTACCTTGAAGTGTTCTGCCTGTTCCTGGATTTTCTTGATGCCCAGTCATCCCAGTGATTCTATTATCAAGTATAACTGTTACTATTGGACTATTATTATATACTGAATTAATAAGCCCTGTAATACCTGAGTGGAAAAACGTGGAGTCCCCCAGAAAAGCAAATACTTTATTACTTCTATCACCCATTAAATTAGCCTTTTGTATACCAATGCCTCCTGAAATAGAAGCTCCCATACAAATAACTGTATCAGCAACATTTAATGGGGGCATCATTCCTAATGTATAACAGCCAATATCACTAGTTGAAATAATATCCTTATATTTTGATACTGCATAAAATATTCCCCTATGAGGGCAGCCTGGGCAAAGTACTGGTGGTCTTGATGGAGGCATAATATCTGTATTAAAAAATGCCTTAGATTCTTCGCCCAAAATATTCTTTCGAATAATATCTGGATTCAATTCCCCGCATATTGGTATGAGCTCCTTACCTATACATTGAATTCCCATTACCTTTATTGCATTTTCAAGATATGGTTCATTTTCTTCAATAACATACAGCTTATCTACCTTTTTAGCGAAGTCTTTAATAATCTTATCCGGCAGTGGATAACTCATACCAATTTTTAAATATGAAACATCTTCCCCAAATACTTCCTTTGCGTATTGGTACGAAATACCACTGGTTATAATTCCAACTTTATTATTTCCAATTTCCACCTTATTTAAATCAGAGTTATTTGAATACTCTCGTAGCGCCTCAAGTCTATCCTCAACTTCATAATGTTTTTTTCTTGCATTAGCAGGAATCATAATGTATTTTTCTGTATTTTTTGCATATGGTTTGATTGCAGTTTCTACTTTTTCCCCTAATTCAACAATAGTTTTGGAATGAGATATTCTTGTTGTGCTTCTAAAAAGCACTAGAGTATCAAACTTCTCACTTATTTCAAAGGCTATTTTCATAAAGTCCTTACATTCTTGTGAATCAGAAGGCTCAAGCATTGCAACCTTTGCATGCGGTGCATATAACCTATTATCCTGTTCATTTTGGGAGGAATGCATACCTGGATCATCTGCCGTAACCACAACAAATCCACCATTGACTCCTTCATAAGCCATTGTAAACAATGGATCTGCAGCTACATTAAGGCCTACATGTTTCATAGTTGTTAAACTTCTAGCTCCCCCTATAGATGCTCCTGCAGCAACCTCAAAGGCAACCTTTTCATTTGGTGCCCATTCAGCATAAACTCCTTCATAGGTTGCAAAATTTTCAAGTATTTCTGTGCTTGGTGTACCTGGATAAGCCGAAGCTATAGTACACCCAGCTTCATAGGCTCCCCTAGCCATTGCTTCATTACCAGTCATTATGACCTTCATAAATATACCCCCTTATATTCCTTATCAACTGGGTAGTTTAGATTACTCGCTCCCGCTCGCAAACTACCCGTAAAAGTCCATTTAGGACTTTTACCTAAATGATTATTAATCATTCAGCCCTCTTTAATTAATCAGATAAAATTGAACCTAAGGCTATTGAATACAGCTTTGATTTTGAGCTGTCTGCTCTTGAAACTAGTACCACAGGGCATTTTGCACCTATAATTAAACCTGCATTCTCTGCCTTAGCAAAATAGGTTAGTGCCTTCCCTAAAAAATTACCGCTTTCTATATTTGGTACAAGTAATATATCTGCATCTCCAGCTACCTCACTAACTATTCCCTTATGAATTGCAGCTTCCTTTGAAATAGCATTATCAAGACCTAAAGGACCATCAATTATGCAGCCTTTTATCTGACCTCTTTTGTTCATTTGTGTAAGCACAGATGCATCTATAGTTGCCTGCATAGATGGGTTAACCACTTCTACAGCACAGATTGGTGCAACTTTTGGATTTTCGATTCCTAAAGCATCACAAAGTTTTACTGCATTATTAATTATTTGTACTTTTTCTTTAAGCTCAGGGTAAGGCACCATACCGCCATCAGTAAGCATAATAAGCTTATGATAATTGTGTGCTTCATATACCATAACATGAGACAATAATTCTTCTTTTTTAAGATTTGCCTCTTTGTTTAAAACTGCTTTTAATAAATCTGCAGTTCCAAGCATTCCCTTCATAATAAATTGTGCCTTACCATCTGAAACAAGCTTAACTGCCATAGCAGCAGCCTTTTTTATATCTTTTTCATTAATAATTTCCACTTCTTCTAGACTATAATTCTCCCTTTTTGCAATAGCTCTGATTTTTTCTTCATCACCTACAAGAATGGCATGTACTATTCCTTTACTCACAGCTTCAGTAACAGCCTCTAGCACTGCCGCATCTTGTGCTGCTGCAACAGAAATTGTTTTTTTCTCCTTTGTTTTTGCAATTTCAAATAATTCTCCAAGTTTTTTTACCATAAGAACCCCCCGAAAATTAATTGCACAGCAATCTACTGAATGAAGAATGTTTAATTCATCATTCAGTGTTAATTTTGTGCCGTAAAGTTTCTATAGATCATAATATAGTTCGAATTCTATTGGTGAAGGTACTGGTATTACCTTCATTACCTCTCTTTTATATTTAAAGTTTATCCAGTTGTTAATAAAATGCTCATCAAAAACATTGTCTCTTAATAAAAATTCATGATCCTTTTTTAATGCATCTAGTGCTTCATCAAGTGATTTTGGAAGAGCTTCAATTTTATTTCTCTCCTCCTCCGGCATGTCAAATACATTAATATCAAAGGGACCAAAGCCTTCTTTTGTTGGATCTATTTTATTTACAATACCATCAATACCAGCCATTAAAAGTGCTGAATATGCCAAATATGGATTAGCTGTAGCATCAGAAGGTCTAAATTCGAACCTTCTCTTAGCTGGCTCTTTAACATATCCAGGTATTCTTATAACAGAGCTTCTATTTCCTGTAGCAAAGCATATTGAAACAGGTGCCTCAAAACCTGGTACCAATCTTTTATATGAGTTTGTTGAAGGATTAGTAAAGCCAAGAAGAGCTTTTGAGTGCTTTAGTATCCCACCTATAAAATATAGTGCTTCCTGACTCATATTGGAATATCCATTTTCACTATAAAATATGTTTTTACCATTCTTATTCAGGAGCATATGAACATGCATTCCGCTGCCTGCTTCACCAAATAGAGGTTTAGGCATAAAGGTAGCTGTTCTTCCATGTGCTACTGCCTCATTTTTTATTACATACTTTGCCATCATAGTAGCATCTGCCATTTTTAGCATTTCGCCAAGTTCTACTTCTATCTCAAGTTGACCAGCAGCACCTACTTCATGATGATGATATTTTACAGGTACCCCCATTTCCTCTAACTTCAAGGTCATTTCACTTCTTAAGTCGTTATTCAAATCATAGGGCAGTCCAAGATGATAAGATTTTTGGAATGGAGCTTTATAACCTAAATTATCTTCTTTAGAGTTTGAGTTCCAAGGTGCTTGTTTGGCATCTATGTATACTTCCTGATGATGATTTTTAGTTTCATAATTAATATGATCAAAAATATAAAATTCAAATTCTGGTCCTATTATATACTCATCAGCTATACCTAAATTTTTAAGGTATGAAGAAGCCTTCTCAGCAATATATCTTGGGTCTCCGCTGAATCTTCCTGAATTTTTTCCTATGGTATGAATATTTGCTATCATACTTAAAGTAGGTATTTTGCAGTATGGATCAATAAAAGCTGTGGTCATATCTGGTATAAAACACATATCAGAGTTTTCTATAGATGAATAACCGTAACTAGACCCGTCGAAACCTATCCCATCAGTAAACGTTTTCTCAGTAAGTCTTTCTGAAGGAATAGACAGGTGATTCCATCTTCCTGGTAATGTTATAACTTTAAAATCTACAATTTTAATACTGTTGTCTTCGATGTACTTTTTTAATTCTTGAAAATTTTTGAACATGATTATTCTCCTTCCACTTGTCACACTGGGTAACCTAAGACAGCCGATTCCCATCGGCTAGGTTACCCGTAAAAGTCCATTTAGGACTTTTACCTCCATCTAGTATTTGTAATATTGCTTATATTCATAATTTTAGTATAATACATGAATTATTTTTGTCAACATCCTTATTATAGAGAAAGTTATATTTCATGAGTCAATTAAGATAAGCAGGTACAGAATCTTATTTAAGGAGACCAAAATAGACAAATAGTACTTAAATACTGAATTTATGAAAAAATAAACCGCAAAGAAGAAAATTTATGATCTCCTTTCCGGCTTTATTGCTTTTAGAGTCCTAAGTCCTCAAATAGCTTATCATCATCTATATCATTTTCAGTATAAATTTTAATTCCATTTCTTTTTAAAAGTTCTGCTGTTACACCATTTCCTTCTATAAGCTTCTTTGAGAAAGTTCCGCCGTAAATTTTTCTAAAGCCGCAGGAAGGACTATTTGCTTTTAGTATTGCTGAAGTGACACCAAATTCTAAGGCAACTTTTAAAGTTTCTTCTGCACCCTTTATGAAGTAACTAGTTCCATCAATTCCATCTTTAGATATTACTTTAGCATTACCATCAAGCACAGTTCCCCCATTACCGTCAGAAATTTCATGTGGAGGTCTTGGTGTACCTAAGCCTCCTAATTGTTCTGGACATACAGCTATTGCCTTCCCTGCTTTTAATAGATCCTTAACCTTTTCGTTTGAATTATTTTCACCATCATATCTTGTATTCATACCACATAAACATGCGCTTACTAATATCATTTTAATTCCACCATAGTAACACCTGTACCGCCTTCGCCATAATTTCCAAGTCTATAGCTCTTTACATGAGGATGTCTCTTAAACATATCGTTTATAGCCTGCCTTAGTACTCCAGTGCCCTTTCCATGAACTATTGTAACTTCCTTTAAACCAGCTCTATAGGCATCATCTAAATACATATCAGTATTATAAGTTGCCTCTTCAGAATCAAGACCTCTCAAATCCAAGGAGGAGGCAACTGACTTTAGATTTAAGCTTACTTCTCTCTTTTTAATTTCTCTTTTTTCTTCCTTAGAAAGTTTTGATGCTCTTAAGTCCTTTAATTTAACACTAATTTTCATTATGCCTGCTTGAACCTGTACCTCGCCTTTGTTGTCAGGTTTAGTAAGTACAACAACCTTTTGATTGAGAGATGGTAAAAAAACCTCCTGTCCTTCTTTTACCGAAATTAGTTCTTCACCTTCTTCATTTTGAGAAGAATTAAGATCATTTTCTACCTTTTCTGCCCTTTCCCTTAATCTTCTTCTTTCCTCTTCAAGCTTTTGTCTTGCTTCAGAGGAATAGCCTAACTTTTCAAGTTCTCTCATATTTTTAAGAATTGCGTCAGCTTCTTCCTTTGCCTCTTTTACAACTCTCTTTGCCTCTCTTTGAGCATTTATAACTGCATTTTCTCTTGTTTTTTGAAAATTAAACAGCTTCTCCTCGTATTTATCCTTAAGCTTTTCCGCTTCAAGCTTTAAGCCCTCTGCCTTCCTTGCGTCGCTTTCTGCTTTAATACTCTTCTCCTGAAGACTTTGTATAAGCTCTTCAAATTTAAGAGTATCTGTAGAAATTTTTTCTCTTGCATCATTGATAATATAATCAGGCAACCCTAGTCTTTTAGATATTTCAAAGGCATTTGATTTTCCAGGAACACCAATAAGCAGTCTATAAGTGGGTCTTAGGGTCTCCACATCAAATTCTACAGAGGCATTTTCTACATCTGTGGTTTTTAAGGCATAGCCCTTTAATTCGCTATAATGTGTAGTTGCAACTATCCTTGTTCCTCTTCTCCTTAGGTTTTCTAATATTGATATTGCAAGTGCTGCACCTTCTGTAGGGTCTGTTCCAGCTCCTAGTTCATCAAACAGGGCAAGAGATTTATTGTCAGCTTCTCCTATTATGCTAACGATATTGGTCATATGAGATGAAAAGGTTGAAAGACTTTGTTCAATAGACTGTTCATCTCCTATATCCGCAAATACCTCATTAAAGAAACTAACGGTGGAATTCTCTCTAGAAGGAATCATAATACCGCTTAAAGCCATTAGCTCAAGCAGCCCAACTGTTTTTAAAGTAACAGTTTTACCTCCGGTGTTTGGTCCAGTTACTACTAATGATGTAAATTCTCTGCCTAAATATATACTTATAGGTATAACTTTTTCAGCAGCAATTAGAGGATGTCTAGCCTCAATAACATCTATTACTCCATTATCATTTACTGATGGACAAGTGCAGTTATATTCACTTGCAAAACTAGCCTTCGCAAATATAAAATCTAGTTCCCAAATAATATTAGCGTTATTTTTTATTGTTACAATGCTGTCATAAACCTTTTCTGAAAGTTCAGCTAATATTCTTTCTACTTCAGCTTTTTCCTTAAGCATAAGTTCTTTTATTTCATTATTTATATTAACTAGACTCATTGGCTCAATAAATAGTGTAGAACCTGTAGAACTTTGATCATGTACAAGGCCAGGTACTGAACCCTTATGCTCTGACTTTACTGGAAGAACATATCGCTCACCTCGTATAGTATAAAGATTATCTTGAAGATACTTGGAATTAGTCCTTATAAGTGAATTAATTTTGTCCTTTATAGAGGCATTTTTATCTTTAAGAGCTCTTCTAATATTATAAAGAGTTGTACTTGCTTTATCAGATATTTCTTCCTCGGATACAATAGCAAATAAAATCTCATCTTCTAGCTTTTTAATTGGGATTAAGCCCTGGCAGATGTCTTCAATTACTCTGAAACTTTCTTCCTCTTCTCTTCTAGCAACGTATTCCTTAAATCTCCTTGCGCATCTTAACATATTAGCTATTTTGAGTAGCTGTCCCGGCATTAAGACAGATCCCTTTCCAGCCCTGCTAATTCCATCTCTTATATCATAAAGCCCTTCAAATGGAGGTCTTCCCTTTTTCATAAAAAGCTCTAAGGCCTCGCGGGTTTCCTCAAGATGTTCTCGTACCTCATATAAATTATCATATGGCTTTAAGTTGTCTAATATATCCTTTGCTGCTGCTGTTTGTGTATATTTCTTGATTATTTCTATAATTTTATAGAATTCCAGCACTTTCAATGCTTTATTATTCAAATTACTCAACTCCCCTTTTGTAATGACCCCTTGTAAAGTTTACATATTCTACCGTCCATTTTTCAGCTTTTACCGCCTGTAAAACTTTTAAGGTTTCCTCGTAGTTCTCATCAATGAAGTCCATTCTTAAGAATGCAGCTCCATTTGCTTTAAGTTCCTTGATATATGGAATTAAGTTAGTGGCAACATTATTATAAATATGACTCCTGCAAAATTTATCTGTTTTTAAAACAAATTCTGTATTTTTTCTATCCTTTAAAACGTAATCTCCTGTTTCACAACATTCCTTGCAGCTTACCCCTTCACTTTTACCCCCAAAATTACTTCCTATAGGACAATACTCACTTACCATTAATTCTTCTTTTCCAAAAATTTTAATTTGAATTGGTATAGATGCCTTGTTTAACAAAGCTTCAATTTCTTTTTTGTTTAGCTCTATACTCAAGGCCGTTCCAGTTATATAATTTTCAAAAAACTTAAGTGAAAATTCATTAAATATATTTAATTTATAATCACCTAGTATCGTGGTCTTATGAGCAAAGCTATTAATAATTCCTAAATTCCCTGTAATAATCCCCTTAATTTCAGGAAGATAGCTTTCAATAGTTTTGTATATATAATCAAATTCACCTTTAATAATATTAGGCACCTTTAAATATAGGTTTTCTATATTCAGCTTTTTTACCTCTTCAAAATTTACCGGTCTCTGTTTCTGAAAAATGTCAACTGCTAATGCACTATTTATTTCACTGTCCTTAAAGGCTTTAAGCTGCTCATAACTATAAATTACAGTTAAATTCTCTGGTATGTCTTTATTTGACTTATTTGATTTTGGATATTCTAATTTCAAATGAGTGCTTCTAACCTGGCTTGATTTTATATAAGCTTCTATTTGATCTGTGAGTCCACGTCTCGCAGCATTTATTTCTGAAATAGGTATAAAGCCATCTTCAAAGTGCTCAAAGTCTATACCTTTAAACTTAAAAGGTGTCTCCCCGCTTTTACTAAGATTATCTATAAGTTTTTCTTTATCTAAAGGCTTCTTTTGCGCAGCTTGAACTTTTTCTCCAATTTGAACAAATTCATTATTATTATATATTGTTTTTATTTTAAAGGATTCACCAATTTTAAAGTTAACCTTTAATGGCACAATAATTTTTCTATTGAATTTGTTATTATAAGAGCCTTCCAATTCCTTTAGTAAGGAAACATCAGAGGTCTTATATAAAATATCTCCTGTTTTATAGTTTACAGGCATTATCTTAACATAATCCCCAGAGTTTGCTTCCTGCACCTCTTTCCCGTCTTTAAAAATTTTTAAAGTAGTAAAACCATCATTACCAATTCTTATACCATCGCCTTTTACTAAAGCTTCATTAAGCTCCACTAAAGCTCCTTTTACCGCTTTACCAAGCATAATCCCGGTATTTTTGGGAAAGTTATAAGCCATCATGTCCTTCCCAGTATTTCCAAAGAAATAGGCCTTTGAAAAACCTTCTCTATTAAATAGCTTTAAAAGCTTCTTTTTCTCCTCTGCAAAGTCAAACTCCTTACCCTCATATACACCATCTATAGCTCTTCTATATATATCCACTACCCCAGCTACATATTCAGGTCTTTTCATTCTTCCTTCTATTTTTAATGAAGAAGTACCGCTTTCTATTACCTTTTCTATATCCTCGAGGGTACACATATCCTTAGGGCTTAATAAATAAGCTGATTTTTCTCTTTGTGTAGCTTTGTTAATTAGAGTATATGGAAGTCTGCAGGGTTGGGCACATCTTCCCCTATTGCCGCTTCTTCCACCTATTATGCTGCTCATTAGACACTGCCCTGAATAGCATATGCACAAGGCACCATGAATGAAAATTTCTGTATCTAACTTTAAATCCTTTGAAATATGGCCTATTTCCCCAAGAGAAAGTTCTCTAGATAGTACAATCCTATTAAAACCTAAACTTTTTAAAAATAGAGCACCTTCTCCATTATGAACTGTCATTTGGGTAGAGGCGTGAATCTCAAAATCCGGAAAATTGGTTTTAACTAAGTATGCAAGCCCAGTATCTTGAATTATTAATGCATCAACACCAATTTTATATAAAAAGTTTGTATATTCTAAAGCTTCCTTTATTTCATTTTCTTTTAAAAGTGTATTTATTGTAATATATATTTTAACACCATATAGATGAGAGTAGTTTACTGCATTAATCATATTCTCATCATCAAAATTAGAGGCATAGGCTCTAGCAGAAAACTTGTTTCCGCCTAAATAAACTGCATTTGCACCACTTTGTACTGCTGCATATAAACTTTCAAAGCTTCCTGCCGGAGCAAGTAGTTCAACTTTTTTCATAATCATCTCTCCTAAAATGTCCTAACCCTTATTATACAATAGATTACAAATTTTAAAAGAAATATTTTTAAATCTTATTTTAGCTTTTAATAATTTAAATAAATAAAAATAAAAGAAGGATTAAGAATAAATCCTAATCCTTATTAAAAACCTCATAATAAAAGACTCTCATAGCTTAGATATAATTCTTCAGCATATTTATTCCAATTATAATTCTCTAAAACATAATTCTTAAGTTCATTATTTTTTCTTTTATTAAGACTTTTTTCTAAGGCAGTAATTATAGTTCCCTCATCATAGGGATTAATATACTCTGCCATATCCTTAAAATATTCTCTTGCACTTCCCTCAATGGTTGAAACTATATTACAGCCACTAGCTGCTGCCTCAAGAGAAGATAGTCCTGGGGTTTCGCAAAAGCCTGGCAGAACATGCAGCTTTGAAAATCTATAGGCATTATAAATATTATATCTATCCATAAAGCCAAGATAGGTTACATTTTTGTAAGAAATACATTCACTAAAATATGAACTATCATTAATGTTTCCAATTAGCACCAAGTTAACTCCTAATTTACTGCAGGCTTTGGCTAAAACAAGCTGATTTTTTTGTGGTGTTATCCTTGCAATGCAAAGTGCATAATTACTTAAATTATATCTATCTTTTAAATTATATAGCGGAGTTTCCTCATGTTCAATTTCAGCTCCATGGTAAAGAATGTTACAGGACAAATTTACATTAAAATCCTGAGCTAATAGGCTCTTTTCTAATTGACTATTTGGATATATTAGCTTGCAGCCTTTAAGAATTTCCTCTCTATAGGGTTTACATTTATCCCATAGTTTTATGTTTTCAGTATTATTCATGAAACTATAATATTTATTCAGGTTCCAATATATAGGAGTAATAACAATATTTTTCTTTTGCCTATGTGCCTGCTTATAATATTTATAAGTTTCTCCCATTCTTGTAAGATTAAAAAGATGCACAATATCATAATTAGAATAGTCAGAAATATCTCCATCATTTATGTCAACTTCGGCACCTAGTTTTCTTAAATATTTTAGAGTCATCAGCATTACTTTGGAATCCCCTGCAAAACTTTTTATATAGTCTCCTCGAATGCAAAGTAAAACCTTCATTGTAAATTCATCCTCCTTAATCTCAATGTCTATCTCCTTTAAAATATAACTATGCTAAAATTATATATAATATCACGTTTTTATTTTTTTAAATAAAATAACTATTATTTATATGTATATAGCCATAGAAACATAAAATAATAAATCAAATGAAAACAAAAGACGTGTATAATTCGAAAAGATTAAGGGTTCAATATTATTTTATTGAACCCCTTTTACTTATTGTTTTTTGTTTTTTTACATCCTTGCAATCCTTATCTTCTTCCTGTTCTGTAATATTATCTTTGCACTGAGATATATCAATAAAAACTTCTTGAAATGGATGTCCAGTCAATATTGCTTCACATTCTTGAGATTCATCAACCATTATAACAAATCTGTTTTCCCCTTTTTTTTGACCTTCACAAAAGCAGTTATTATTCTGATTGATATCCTCGTCAAATGATACATGTTCAAAATTCTTCATTTTCAATCACCTAACCTGTTATTTTATCTTCCAAAATAATGCTTACAATAACATATATATGATTATCTTATTAATTTGTGCATTACACAGTACAGCTAATAATAAAAAATTTATAGCAGCAATGTTACCTAATATAGAAAGTTTGAATATAATACTATAGAAACTGCTTTGTTTTTTAAAAATAATATATGGATATATATTCTAAAATCGGAGGGAAAGCTATGGAAAGCCTCATAAAGAATAAAGATGACTCTTTTACCGTACCAAGATGCACCTCTAATAATAAATTTCTGAAACCAAGAGTAAGACATTGCTGTGATGTATTAATTGATTTTAGAACTTGCCTTACTCCACCGCCTGAGGATTTTAAAGATTTAAAAGTTATGTCAAAGCTGTATGTAAAAATTGAAAAAGTATGCTGTGGAAAGGTACTTATAGGGGGAACTCTCCATAAAACTATAAAATGGGATAAGGCTGAGGATGCAATTTTTTGTTCTGAAGATAAATTAATTGTACACAAAGATATCCCTTTTAGCTGTTTTATTGACTTTGACTGTGCAGAAGAAACAGATATTTTTGAAATTGTAGGTTCCGAAATCATATGTGAATTTTCAGAATTGCTTAGATTTAAGGAAGGTCCCAATGGAAAAGCCATTTTTAATGAGAAGGATATTGTAATAATTGCGATACAGAGGAAAAATGGAAAACAACCATTTAACAAGTAACATTTTATTTTAAGCACCATATATTACTACTAAATAAGGCCTAATATATCAAATATATTTACCTAGGAAGTTATAATGACACTATAAAAAAATGGGGGAAAATAATATGGAAGTGAAGATTACACCATGTAAGGCATGTCCAACTTCTGAACTGGAGAATCAAAGATTTTGCGGAGAAGTTGTAATTGAAGATGAAATCTGCTTTGTACCTGGAATAACTTATTCCGATATAGCTTCAGTTGTAATTCTAAAACCAGACCTTAAAAATTTTAAAGTAGAGCTTGTATGCTGCAGTGTTATTGTAGTATGTGGTATGCTCACGAAAAAAGTTACTCTAAAATCAGGTAAAATTATAACACAAGACATTGTTTTCCAAGCAAACATTCCGGCTGAAATTGATTTTCCTGAGGAAATTAATCCAGCAGAATGGAGAGTTTCAGGTGTTGAAGTTTGCGCTGGCTGCTTTAGGCTTTTATGTGCTTCTGCTCATGGTACCTTCCACAAATTAAGAGAAAAGGATATCATATTGATTCAAGTTTCAAGCACAGAACCTTCAGAAATAGTTAAAGCACCATGGTAGAAATCTCACCCAAAAATTAATCCTTAGGCATATCTAATGATATTCATATATAAGTTTTTAAGGGGCAGTTATTTTAACCGCCCCTTAATAGCGCCTCTTGCTAATTAAGAGTTAGCTTTATATTAATCATTTAATTAAAAAGGCCATTTAATATATATTTGCAGCTTTAAAAGGTATCATTTTTAATATTTATTTGCTGCTCTTGTATCAATTTTAGTGTAAGCTTTACAACTAATTTTTCATTTAACATATTAAACTGCCTCTTATCTTCTAAATTGCTATTATTATTATCATCTGCAATATATAATTCATTAATTTCATTTCTGATTAACTTACAATATATTTTATCATTAAATTCCTCCCTGCTTATTTGTGTCTTTTCATTTATTTCATTTCCAGTGCTATCTTCTCTTAAAGTTTCAATTTCAATCTGAGTATTGTCATAATTAATTATAGGTAGTGTAAAATATGTTACTACTGTTGTGCACTTAAATGGAATTTCAACTGCAACATGTCTTATATCGTTATTATCTTCAGCTTCAGATTTGATAGCTGAATACTCTATGTTCTCTCTTATTTTGCCGCTTAAAAATAATTTACTTACATCTGTAAGCAACTTACACTCTTGTAAAATTACTCTTTTATTTATTCTTTTGATGTCAAGGGCAGGAAAGTCTAATTCAATTTCAGCTTCAGTGGAAAATTCAATTTCAAACTGGGATATTAATACCGGAACTGCAATTACAAGTTGATTATTTTCACAATTGGGCTTTATTAATTTATTTGGATATTCTGGAATAACTTCTGAGCTAATAAGGTTACCTTTGTCTATAATATCATTTGTAGCTGTAACACTAGAGAGTCTATCCAATTCCTCTAAGTCCTTATACACAATGCTATAATCCGTATTACCCTCTGAATTATTAAGATCTACAGAAGATTTTGTATTAACGCTGTCATTAAATAAATTACCGCTGTCTTCTGAATTAAAAGGAACATCATTATTAGCTGCAGCTCCACGTCTATTTTTATGCAGTTCCTCCTGGACAAAAAATATAGGCCTTTTACTAAAAGTAGTTAGAATAAGAAGTAATATTATTAACATATTAGGATCTAAATCAGAGCTTCGTCTAATATGTTTGCTCAATATAAATTCCCTCCTGAATTAATTATTGTTCTTCTTAATTAAAAATCTGCTTTATATTTATTATATGTACACCTTTGAATAACTGTCACAAAAAAAGAACCAGGACTTTATAAAAGCCTGGTAACTTGGCAATATTAAAAATCAAATGGACTGAATTTCTCTTTCTTATCCTCGCATATTTCCTGGTTCTGAAGCAGCTTTATGGTTAAGCAGATTACTTCTTTTTCTATAAAATTCTGAAATAAAAACTCACCTGGAAAACATTCTGTTTTTTCATGTTCTTCCTCAATATCTGCCTCATGAATAACAGCACTTACTAGTTTGCAAAATACCTTTTCATTAAAAATTTCCCCGCTTATTAAATCCTTTTCTCTAGTATCACAACCGCAAATTTCTTTATTTAAATAGGTAATCTCTTGTGTTTGAGGATTAACCTTAAATTCTGGTGTTCTCATATTCTTTAACTCAGCAGTGCAGCGAAATGGTACGTGAACAGTTGTATGCTTTATTGCTCCACAAACACCTGAGTTGCTTACAGAATCCATAGTAGCATATTCTATATTTTTTCTAACAAAGCCTTTAATAAAAACCTTATTAGTTTTCCCTACTAGTCTGCATTCAGTCAAAAAAACATTCTTTTTAATCCTTTTAATTTCAATAGCTGGTTCAGCTAGCTTAATCTTTGATTCAACATCAACTTGAACCTTAAACTCGGCAATTACAAATGAAGTTTCAAATTTTGCAGGAAGCTCCCTTAACATATCAGTACAGTTAGTTAGTACAGAATTTTCTAGTAGTTTTCCATCACATTCTTCCTTATTACCCTTATTTTCTAATTCATGCTTCGATTGGTTATTTTCATTTTTGTTCATTTACAAACCTCCTTGTATTCCTAATATGTACTCAACAATTATCAATTATTGAGCCCCTAATATTTCTTTTTTGTAATCATTAATTATTAATCACTGAGCCTCTCGTATTTCTTTTATGTATTACATTAGTTATGATATACAGTATATGTTTTAGTAGAAATAATGAGCTATTAAGAAATAAAAAAACAACTGCAATATGCAGCTGCAATTCATCATACAAAGATTACTTTCTAAATTATTTTAATGTTTTTATGTTTCTTAATTAATCAGAAGATACAGCTGGGAACCTTGTTTTCTTAACCTTTGTAAGTTCTATCCCTTTTTCAATTAATTTGTTTTGTAGATCTATAGTTTTATATTTATAGGATTGAAGTTGAAACTTTAATTCCTTATTTTCTAACTTAAGAGAATTTCTTTCATTTAAATAATTTTTTGCATTTTCTTCTGTTATACTAAGCTCTTTGTTTAACTTCTCAATTACTCTTTGCTTTTCCTTTAAAAAATCTTCATTATCCATATTTTTCAGTTTTGACTGAAGTTCTGCATTATAATCTTCTAAATATTTTAATTGCTTTCTAAGTGCCTCTAATTCTTCTGCTTTACTTTTAACAGCTGCATTAAGCTTCTTTTTTTCTTCTTCAACCTCGCTATAGGCCTGATCACATTTTAACATATCATCAACAGAGTTCAATGCAGTAAGAACTGCCGCAGAAGATAAACTAAGCTTTGGATTACTGCTTAATATATGTTTTAACTTCTTGTCCACTTGTCTTGCAACCTTATGCAAATACTCTTCATTTTCTTCCCCTCTTAAATTGTATTCCATACCATTTATATTAACGGTAATCACATTCATGGATTCACCTTCTTAATTTTTCATTTAATTATGTATATTTTAGCATACTTTTTTTAAGTAGAAAACATCTATTTAACTAATTTATCCATAAAAATATGAATTGTTAATTAAATTTAAAAGCTTATTTATAAAAAAACTTCCAGATTAATAACCTGGAAGTTTCTTTTCATTATCTAAGTTCTGCACCTAATTGATGTTCAAGTGATCGAATTATTTTATCATGTGTTTTATTTACTTCTACATCTGTAAGTGTTTTATTTTCCGCTCTATAGCTTAAGGCATATGCAACGCTTTTCTTTCCCTCAGGTATTTGGCTTCCTTTGTAAACATCAAATAACTTAATGCTATCAAGTAAATTTGAGCCCTGCTTTCTTATAATATCCTCTATCTGCTGTACTAGTATGCTGTCTTCAACAAGCACAGCCAGATCTCTAGTTACCGCTGGATACTTTGGCAAGGAAGTATATTTAATTACATTACTTGAGAGTTTAACAAGCAAATCTAGATTTAGTACTGCCACATAAGTGTTTTCATCAATACCATAATTATCGCATACATCAGGATGAACTTCTCCTATAATTCCTAGATTTTCTTTTTTACTATAAACTGAAGCAGTTTTTCCAGGATGGAAGCTTTCATTACTGCTTTCTCTATTAAATGAAACGTTTGTAATTCCTACAGTACTAAAAACATTTTCTACTATTCCCTTTAAATCAAAATAATCAACTTTGCCATACATTCCTATAGTAATGATATTTGTTTCCTCAGGAAGCTTTGAAGCATCTTCATTTGGCAAATAAATTTTCCCAATTTCAAATAATTTAGCCGCTTCATTGCTTCTGCTATAATTTCTTGCTAAAGCTTCCATCATAGTTGGAAGAGACGTTGTTCTCATTATGCTAAAATCTTCACCTAAAGGATTTTTAATAGTTACGGCCTTTCTCAATTCAGAATCCACAGGTATTAATACTTTATCAAATACCTTTGGACTTACAAATGAATAGCTTATTGCTTGATTTAAACCGCTGGCCGTTAAGCTTTCTATAATCTTATCCTCTAGCTTTTGCTTTTTATTTTTTCCACCATTAAGTGAAGCACTGCTCATAATTGTTGTTGGAATATTATCATAGCCATATATTCTAGCAACTTCCTCAGCAACATCTTCTTTTATATTTATATCTCCTCTAAAGGTAGGAACAGTTATAATAAGGTTTTCTTCCTTTAATTCTGTTATAAGCTCTAGTCTATCTAGGTATTCTTTCATATTTTCTGCAGTTATTTCAGTTCCTAGGAACTTGTTTACCCAATTTGCACTAACTTGTAGCTGTTTTTCTTCTAAAAGCTTTGGATAAATATCTATAGTTCCTTCCATAACATGACCAGCATTTAACTCTTCTACTAAGCTGCATGCTCTGTTAATAGCAAGCTCAGCAAGATTAGGATCCAAATCCTTCTCGAATTTAGAGGATGCCTCTGTCCTTAGACCTAAATTTTGAGAACTTACTCTTATATTAGTTCCATCGAAGGTTGCACTTTCAAATACAATTTCTGTTGTATCATCCTTAACCTCTGAATTAAGTCCTCCCATAATACCTGCAAGGCCTATAGTCTTATTACCATCTTTAATATTAAGTACATTAGCATTAAGAGCTCTTTCTATTCCATCAAGGGTTACAAACTCTTCATTTTCATCTGCCCTTTCAACTATAATACTATTTGATGTAATTTCTCTTCTATCAAAGGCATGCATTGGCTGTCCCAGCTCAATCATAACAAAATTTGTAATATCTACTATATTATTTATAGGTCTTACCCCTGCCTCTATAAGCCTTTCCTGCATCCAAGCCGGAGAAGGTTCTATTTTAATATCTTTTACTCCTCTAGCCATATATCTTCTGCATAATTCAGTATCTTTAACTTCTACCTTAATGCTGTCATTAATATTATTACTACAGCTGGCTTTAAAGTTAGTTTCTGGCATATTATATTTAAGCCCTAAAGTGGCTGCAGTTTCCCTTGCCATTCCTACAATACTAAAGCAGTCAGCTCTATTGGAAGTTATTTCAAAATCAATAACTGCATTATCTAATCCAAGAACTTCCTTAATATCCTTACCTATTGGTGTATCCTTAGGAAGTATCATAAGCCCATGAACCTGCTCTTCTCCTGCTATGCCAAGTTCCTCTTCGGAACACATCATACCATTTGAGACAATACCTCTTAATTTACCTCTTTTAATTTTCATTCCACCTGGAAGTGATGAACCATGAAGTGCAACAGGAACTATGTCACCTACCTTCATATTATCTGCTCCAGTAACTATTTGAAGTTCTTCCCCTACAGCAACATCTAATTGACAGATTACTAATTTTTCAGCATCTGGATGAGGTTCAATCTTTAAAAGCTTACCAGTAACTACATTCTGTATTTCATCTCCTGAAGTAATTACCTCTTCTACATTAGAACCTGAAAGAGTAAGTCTATCAGCTAACTCCTTAGGTGATATATTTACATTTACATAATCTTTTAGCCATTTATATGGTACCTTCATAATTATATAGCCTCCTAATTTAAAATTGTTTTAAAAATCTAACGTCACTTTCATAAAGAAGTCTTATATCTTCTATTCCATATTTCAGCATTACCATTCTATCTATTCCAAAACCAAATGCAAAACCACTGTAAACCTCTGGATCAATACCGCAATTCTTAAGTACCTGCGGATGTACCATGCCGCACCCTAGTAATTCAATCCAGCCGCTTCCTTTACAAAGCTTACAGCCTTCCCCACCGCACATAAAGCAAGTGGCATCCATTTCTGCAGAAGGTTCTGTAAATGGGAAATGATGAGGTCTAAATTTTGTAACTACCTTATCACCAAACATCTTCTTAGCAAATAAATCAAGAGTTCCTTTTAGATCTGCAAAAGTAATACCCTTATCTACAACTAATCCTTCCATCTGATAGAAAATTGGCGAATGTGAGGCATCTACTGCATCAGAACGATAAACTTTTCCTGGAGCAATAACCTTTATCGGTGGCTTTTGCTTTTCCATAGCTCTTATTTGCATTGGTGAAGTTTGAGTTCTTAAAACTATATTATCATTTATATAAAATGTATCCTGTTCTCCTCTTGCAGGATGGTTTTTAGGAATATTAAGTGCTTCAAAGTTATAATAGTCAAGCTCAACCTCTGGCCCTTCAATTACTGAAAAGCCCATGGATAAGAATATATCCTGAATTCCATCAATTGTTTGAACAAGTGGATGCTTTTTCCCAAGCTCTTGTTTTCGTCCTGGCATTGAAATATCAATAACCTCTCTTTGAAGCTTAAGTTCCTTTTCCTTATTTTTAATACTTTGTGAAGTCTCTTCTATAAAGCTTTCAAGAGTCTCCTTCACATCGTTAACCATTTTACCTATTATTGGTCTTTCTTCTTGAGAAAGCCCACCCATACCTCTCAGTATTTGAGTAAGTTCTCCCTTTTTTCCTAGATATTTAACTCGAATATTTTCAATTTCAACCTTACTGGCTGCTTCTTTTAATTCCTTTAGACCATTTTGCATAATAGCTTCAAGTTTTTCTTTCATAATCATTATCTCCTTTCAAATTTTGTACATAAAAAATCCGTCCCAAAAAAGGGACGGATATATTCCGCGTTACCACCCTAATTGACAATAAATGTCCTCTTAGATAAATTTAATGGTTCTACCCACTGACAGCTACTTTATTTCACAGTCAGAACTCAAAAGCGAACTTCAACATAAAAACTTATAAAAAGGCTTTCAGTCTTTGACCTTTTCTCCCTGAAAAAATTTATTATATTTACTCTCTTTATCACAGTTTAATATAAACTTATTTTTTATTATAATTTACTTGATATTAAATGTCAACTTCTGTCTTACTGCTTCAAATAACATAACTGAAGCTGCCACTGCTGCATTTAAGGATTCAGCACCACCTGGCATAGGAATTTTAACTTTAATATCTCCAATTTGGTAAACTTCGTCACTAATTCCGCTTCCTTCATTACCTACAGCTATAATTAAATTTTGATTTAAATTAACCATATAAAAATCAGTTGAATCCTCTAAAGAGCTTACAATTACTTTATAATTGCTTTCTTTTAGGGCTTTAGTAAAATTTAAATTTTCATCTTCTATAACTGGTATGTTAAAAATAGATCCCATTGTAGACCTTAAGGTTTTTTCATTATAAATGTCCACGGTGCCTTTAGTAACTATAACACCTAAGGCTCCTGCGGCATGTGCACTTCTAATAATAGTTCCTAAGTTCCCAGGATCTTGAATTCTATCTGCTAAAACAAAAATGCCTTCTTTTTTTACTACAGGTACTTTAATTTTATTTACCACAGCAATTACGCCTTGTGGGCTTTCAGTATCGGAAAGCTGCCTAAAGATAGTTTCCTTAACTATGTACACTTTTGTGGAATTTGTAAGCATGCTTTCTATATTATATTCTTCCCACTTATTTAAACTATTTTCATTTATAAAAATTTCTGAAACATTAAAAGAAGATTTCAAAGCTTCTTTAGTAAACCTAAAACCTTCTACTAAAAATTTAGAATTTAAAGTTCTATGCCTTTTCTCCTTAAGCTTTTTTACCTCTTTAATTGTAATATTATCCTTGCTTTGAATTAGCTCCAAAAACTCTCACCTACTTCTAATAAAAAAATGCAGCCTTAAGCTGCATTTTTATTAAGCGTTTATTTGCTTCTTAGCTACTTCAACTAATTCTCCAAAAGCCTTTGGATCATTTATAGCTATCTCTGAAAGCATTTTTCTATTTATATCAATTCCTGCAAGCTTTATACCATTCATAAATCTTGAATAGGAAAGACCATTCATTCTAGTAGCAGCATTTATTCTTGCTATCCAAAGCTTTCTGAAGTCTCTCTTCTTAAGTTTTCTGCCTACATATGCATTTCTTAAAGCTCTTACAACTGTTTCATTAGCAGTTTTGAATAATTTGCTTTTTCCACCATAGTAGCCCTTCGCTAGCTTTAATATTTTCTTATGATATTTACGAGCGTTTACAGCCCTTTTAACTCTTGCCATTTAATTAACCTCCTTTAAGAATCTCATATTATAGATATGGTAATAATTTCTTCATTGATTTTTCTTGTGCAGCTGCTACATAGCTAGTTTTTCTAAGATTTCTCTTTCTCTTTGAGCTCTTCTTAGTTAATATATGGCTCTTAAAAGCGTTAGCTCTCTTAAGTTTACCTGAACCTGTTTTCTTGAATCTCTTTGCTGCACCTCTATGTGTCTTCATTTTTGGCATAATAAAATTCCTCCTCTCAGTTATGCTCTTTTAGGAGCTAAAATCATTATCATATTTTTGCCTTCCAGTTTAGATGGTTTTTCTATTATGCAAACCTCATCTAATCTGTTTGAGAAAGACTGAAGTATTCCAAGGCCTAGATGAGAATATTCCACTTCTCTTCCCCTAAATCTAATTGTAACTTTCACTTTATCTCCATCTAATAAGAATTTTCTAGCATTGTTAGCTTTAATTGAAATATCATGTTCTTCTATGTTAGGACTTAGTCTAACTTCTTTAATATCAACAATTTTTTGCTTTTTCTTTGCTTCTTTATCCTTCTTTTGCTGCTCGTATATGAACTTGCCAACATCCATTATTTTGCAAACTGGTGGAGCTGCAGTAGGAGCAATTAGAACTAAGTCTAGTTCCTTTTCTTCTGCCATCCTCAAAGCTTCCTTTGTAGAAATAATACCTAATTGGCTGTTATCACTGCCAATAAGTCTTACTTCTTTTTCTCTAATTTCCTCATTAATAAGAAAATCTTTACTAATAACTTTCACCTCCTAAAAGGTAATTTATACAATTCAAAAGTTCTAATACATTAGTTATGTCCTAAAAACCCTTAAAGATTGGATATTTTATAACATAACCAATGTAAGAACTTTATTGCATTGTATTTATATCCGTCAACACATTTTATACAAATATAAAAAAAGACGGCAGTGGCCGTCCCTTAATAGTTCTAATTCGAAAAACTATCATAACCTATCTAGCAACGCTGAAAGGTGAGAAACGGCTGTTTCTTCTTAACATAAAATATTGTACACTGTATTTTACACATTGTCAATAAAAATTATTAATCCTTACATAATTTAATACCTTGCCTAATCTTCTTGCACATGTTGCAGCCACTACAAATAATAGCCCTATTTTCAAAAACCTTCTTAATTGTATCTAAAACCTCTTTATTAGTACAATTTTCGGCCCCATGAATAATTATTTTTTTAGGTGCATTGGTTATGAGTCCGCTAAGCAGCATATCTTCAATATTAACTGTAGCATTATACTTAACATCAGACAAATCGCTTAACAAGCTATCCATAATATTATTTCCTGCTTCATCTAAAATAATATAGCTGCCATCCTTTTGTATCAGAATATTGACCTTATCAATTTTACTATCTTGAAGCTCAACAAAATACTTTAAAAGACTTATAAATTCATTATACTCCCTTTCTACCATATAGCTCTCAACAACTTTATCTATAATACTTTCTAAATCCCCTAAAAGCTCCTTCATTCTAAAAGTAATAAAACCTTTAATATTAATTTCTTTATTTTCTGCAATACATTCTATTATCTTTTGTATAATTGAGTTTTTTCTATTTCTAAAATACACCATATATTCATTGAGTATTGCACCTTCACTTTTAAAAGCCTCTAAACTTAACCTTTTAATCTCCTTTATCTCATCATATTTTAAAAAGAAATATGTATCTGTAAGAAATCCCTGCATATTTTTTTTATAATATTCACTAATAACCATATTATATAAAATATTAGACATGTAAAGATTAAATATATCCATAAATCTTTTATTTACTGAAGAATCTTCACAAAATATCTTTAAGAAGTGGGTATTGAACTCTAGACTTTCAGAAAAGCCTATAATTATATTTCTATCACGAAAATATTTTTTCATTGCATTAACTTCATCTATTATATCTTCATTGCCATTTTCATATACAACAGTTAAAAGTAGCATCATTCACACTCCTTTCTTAAAATAGTATGTGTTTTAGAAAAATGTATATGCAAAATAAATAATGCAATTATCGACAAAAAAAGTTAATTTGTACTTTCTTGATTAAATAATTAAAAGGTTGTATTGTAGAGATAACTATTATGAATGTAGGTGTTAGAATGAAAGCTGTCTTAGTAGATTATAGAATTGATGAATATGAAAAAGAAAATTTAAGAACTTTTAATCTAGAAGTCTTAGCGGTGCCTCCATTTAAAAGACTTTATGCTGCTGTAAGCGGGCATCCAGATATGTTATTAAATATAATAAATGAGAATACTATTATTGTTCATAAGGAAATGGACATAAATTTTATAAAGGAATTGGAGAATTATAAGTATAAAATACTTTATTCAAATAATAGTCTTGAGTCAAAGTATCCATTAGATATAATTTTAAATGCCTTAAATTTAAAGAATTTATTTGTTCACAACCTTAAGTATACAGATAATACATTACTGCAAAACATAAGTTACAAAAAACTAAAATCAGTTTCTCAAGGTTATACAAAATGTTCAACAGCCATTATTAGCAGCAGTGCTGTAATGACAAGCGATAATGGTATTGCAAAAGCCTTAAGTGAAGAAAATATTGATGTTTTGCTCCTACCACCTGGGGATATAATTCTTCCTGGCTTAAATTATGGCTTCATTGGTGGCTGCTGTGGGCTATTAGAAAAAGGCTTATTGGCCTTCTATGGACATTTAGATAATTATATCTATAAAAATGAAGTAAAGGAGTTTTTAAAAAAGCACAATGTAGAACCTGTGTTTTTAAGTAAAGGAAGACTTTTTGACAGAGGGAGCATTTTTGTAATTAATAATTAACATTTAGACATATATGAAATGTAATTGAATTTTTTATTAAAATTAGCAAGGATCCTTTCTTTTAATATAAAAAAGACTTTAGAAATAAAATTTCTAAAGTCCTTTTGGAGGCGCCATCCAGATTTGAACTGGAGAATAGAGGTTTTGCAGACCTCTGCCTTACCACTTGGCTATAGCGCCATATGGAGCGGAAGACGGGACTCGAACCCGCGACCTTCACCTTGGCAAGGTGACACTCTACCATTGAGTCACTTCCGCATATTTTATGGTGGCCAGACCAGGAATCGAACCAGGGACACGAGGATTTTCAGTCCTCTGCTCTACCGACTGAGCTATCTGGCCATATTAAGTTTTGTTTTCGCCGCAATAAAACGTAAATAAAGTAATTAAGCAGCACTAGGTAATATAGCCGATCGCCATCGGCTATATTACCCGCCAAATGTCATTTAGACATTCGGCCTCTACCGACTGATATATCTGGCCATATTTAAATCAAAAGTTGGCGACCCAGAAGGGGCTCGAACCCTCGACCTCCGGCGTGACAGGCCGGCACTCTAACCAACTGAGCCACTGGGCCACATTTAATTAACCTTATGGTGGGCACAACAGGGCTCGAACCTGTGACCCTCTGCTTGTAAGGCAGATGCTCTCCCAGCTGAGCTATGCGCCCATAAAGTTACTTAACACATTTACAATTATATATTGGTATTAAATAATTGTCAATAACTTTTTCCACTATTTATACACCACTTTATAACAACTTTGTTACCATATATTTATTAACTATTTAACTTATTTAGTAATTCTCCTATATCATCATTTGAAAATACATAAGAGGTATTGCAGAAATGGCAGGTAATTTCCTCTTCCTTTCCTTCATTATATATCTCTTCTAGATCCTTCCTTCCAATACTTATTAAAGCCTTCTCAACTCTTTCTCTAGAACAATCACATTTAAATTTTGGCTCAAGACTGCCTAGAATACTTAAATTCATATCTTCAAAAATGAATTCAAGAATTTCTTCAATTGTCATGCCCTTTTCTATTAGTTCCGTAATAGAAGGTATTTCCTGAAGTCTATAGGTTATTAAGTCAGCTACAAGTTCACTAGCTCCAGGCATCATTTGAATTATAAACCCTCCCGCAGCCTTTACACTTAAATCTGTGTTTACTAGTACTCCAAGCCCTACAGCAGAAGGCGTCTGTTCAGAGGCGGTAAAATAGTATGCTAAATCGTCACCAATTTCACCAGTACTAATAGGAACTTGCCCTACATAGGGCTCTTTAAGTCCCATATCCCTTATAACAAGTAAGCTGCCATTTATGCCGATTGCTCCGCCTACATCTAGTTTACCTCTGCTATTTACAGGTAAATCCACTTCAGGATTTCCAATATATCCTTTAACTGAGGCATCCGGATAAGCTGTTACTACCACACCCTTTGCTTCACCACCTCCTGATATCTGCAAGGTTAAGCTTTCTTTCTCGGATTTAAGCATTGCTCCCATAATACTTCCAGCTGTTAGCATTCTTCCTAAGGCTGCAGCAGCTGTAGCAGCACAATTGTGTACTTTTACTGCTTCATTAACCAAGTCTGTAGTTATAGCCCCAACTATTCTTATTGCTCCATCTTGAGCCGTAGCTCTTATTAATTTATCTGACACAAAAATATCTCCTTTGCTTGTTTATTTAGTTAGAATATATGCTATTCTTTCACACTTTTCATCTATTGAAATTCCTTCATAATTATTTAGTTTTCCCTTAAATACAAAACCAGCCTTCTCAATTATCTTTTCTATATCAACTTGTTTATAGGCCCTTTCCGAATGCTCCTCATCAAATCTTTTATAGTTTCCCTCTTCCTTTACAAAAAAAGTGAGCTTCATATCTACTATATCATTCTCAAGGTAGTTGTCCCAAATATATACTACTTTATCATCATCAAAAGTAAACACATTATTACCCAAAATATTTGTAAGTTTATAATAAGAATTAATATCAAAGATAAATACACCATTATCCTTTAGATGCTGAAAAACACCTATGAAGTAAGCCTTTAAATCTATCTCATCTAAAATATAATTGGTGGCATCTAAACAGCAGGTTATTAAATCAAACTTTTGATTTAATTTTAAATTGCAAATATCTTGACATATGAATTTAGCACGAATTCCATGAGTTCTTAGTTTACTTTCAGCTTCAGTAAGCATTGAACTTGATAAATCCACTGCCCAGGTAGCTTTGAATTCCTTACTAATTTGCTCTGTTAAATTTCCGGTTCCACAAGCCAAATCCAAATAATCTTTTTTTTCAATATTAAAATTTGAACATAAAGTCAAAATTTTATTAGCCCAAGCTTTATAATCAACATCGCAATTAATAAGTTCATCATAAATATGTGCTAAGTCTTTATATTGGCTCATAATATTCCCCCCATCTTAGCAATATTTCTAAGGCTAATATTATATATTTTTAGTAACTAAGTCAATATTATTTCTCTTCTCCATCAAATTTATAATCTGCATAACCATTTTTCATTATTATTTCCTTATTCTTGGGAAGTTTCATGTCCTTCTTTCTTTTAGTCATAATTCCCCCAATTCTTCCTGTTTCTTCAGCAGTAAGCCCACTCCAGCCGAGCCTATCTACCTTTTCTCGAAGGCCTAATTCCTCAGCTATTTCATATTTTATTTTCTCTCTAAGTCTTTCTAACTCTGTAAGCTGCCTATTGGATTTTAATTTAGCCTTTATAACTTTTTTTAAAGGTGTTTTACCCATTATATTCCCCTCCCTAAGTTTCTACTTTTTATTTTTAACTTATAAGGAGAGCAATATACATAAAAAACAACAAAATTTAAAAGAGGGAGCGTACTCCCTCTTTTTAAAATAAATGACATGCAACAAAATGCTCTTTTTCAACTTCTTTAAATTCTGGTGTTACTTCGCTGCAAATTGGTTTAGCATATCTGCATCTTGCAGCAAATCTACAGCCTGGCTTTGGATTTATAGGACTTGGTACTTCACCTTCAAGCATTATTCTCTTTCTATTCTTTTCAGTTTCCGGATCTGGAATTGGAATAGCCGAAAGTAAAGCTTGAGTATATGGATGAAGCGGTTTAGCATATAAATCATGGCTGCTGGCAAGCTCCACCATAGTACCTAAATACATAACTCCTACTCTATCTGATATATGCTTAACCATTGAAAGGTCATGAGCTATAAACAAATAGGTAAGTCCAAGTTCCCTTTGAAGCTTTATTAGTAAGTTTACAACCTGAGCCTGTATAGATACATCTAGTGCTGATATAGGCTCATCACAAACTATAAATTCTGGTTCTATAGCAAGTGCTCTAGCTATTCCTATTCTCTGTCTTTGCCCGCCAGAGAATTCATGAGGAAATCTAGAAGCATGCTCCTTATTTAATCCAACAAGTTCAAGTAAGTTATAAATTTTATCAATTTTTTCTTGACCTGTATATAAGCCATGTATTTCTATACCTTCAGCAATAATATCTCCAACTGTCATTCTTGGATTCAAGGATGCATATGGATCTTGAAATATTATTTGTGCTTTTCTAGTAAACTCTTTCTTTTGCTTAGAATTTGAGTTATGAATATCCACTCCATCGAATAAAACTTCTCCAGAGGTAGCAGGATATAAACCCATAACCGTCCTTCCGCAGGTAGTTTTACCACAGCCTGATTCCCCAACAAGTCCAAGAGTTTCACCTTTATTAATAGTAAAGCTAACATCATCTACAGCCTTAAGTATAGCGTTAGGCCCTACTTTAAAATATTTCTTTAAATTTTTGACTTCTATTAAAACTTTGTTTTCCTTATTTTGACTCATTTGCTGTACCTCCAATACCGTCTGGTTTAGCTACTTTTGGTGCATATGGATGTTGTAACCAGCAATTAACTGAGTGAGTTGGAGAAAGCACAGTAGTTTCAGGCATAGCTTCCTTACAAATTGCCATAGCATGATCACATCTTGCTGCAAAAGGACATCCAACAGGGGGATTTAATAAGTCAGGAGGTGTGCCTTTTATTGCATATAGTGTATCCTTGTGTTCAGTTGAAAGTCTTGGAACAGCTCTTAATAATGCCCAAGTATATGGATGCTGTGGGTTATAAAATAATTCATTCACAGTTCCTCTTTCTATAATTAAACCTGAATACATTACTTGAATTTTATCTGCAAAATCTGCTACAACGCCAAGGTCATGTGTAATAAGAATTACAGCAGAACCAAGCTTGTCTTGAAGATCTTTAATAAGATCCATGATTTGTGCCTGTATAGTTACATCTAGAGCAGTTGTAGGTTCATCTGCTATTAATATTTTAGGATTGCAGGCAAGAGCTATAGCTATCATTGCCCTTTGTCTCATGCCGCCTGAAAATTCATGAGGATACTGTTTTGCTCTTTTATCAGCATTTGGAATATTAACAAGCTTTAGCATTTTAACAGCTTCCTCAAAGGCTTCTGCCTTTGACAAGCCTCTGTGTATTATTAAAGATTCTGCTATTTGATCTCCTACAGTCATGGTAGGATTTAAGGAAGTCATTGGGTCTTGGAAAATCATGCTTATATCTGATCCTCTAAGTTCTCTTAAGGCATTTTCATCCATTTTTAATATATCTTGTCCATTAAATAGTATTTCTGAACCTTCCTTAATTTCTCCAGGAGGTGTTTGAATTAGTCTCATAAGAGACTTAGATGTAACTGATTTTCCACAGCCTGATTCTCCAACTATAGCCAGAGTCTCACCTTTGTTTAAGAAAAAATCTATACCTCTTACTGATTGAACTTCTCCTGCGTAGGTATGATATGAAACCCTTAGGTTTTTAACCTCTAATATTTTGTCCATTTTCTTTCCTCCTTACTGACGAAGCTTTGGATCTAGTGCGTCTCTTAAACCATCACCTAGTAAATTAAATGCGAGAATAGTTAAACTTATTGCTACAGCAGGGAAAATAAGTTCATGAGGATGATTTGTCATAGCTCCCTGTCCTGCAAATACCAATGCACCCCAGCTTGTGTTTGGAGGTTGAATACCTAAGCCTAAGAAGCTTAAATAGGCTTCGTCAAATATATATCCCGGTACATCCATAGACACATATACTATAATTACACCAATTGTATTTGGAATTAAATGTTTTGAAATTATTCTAGTAGGACTTGCACCAAGGGCCTTAGCCGCCATAACATATTCTGAAGTTTTAAGCTGCATAACTTGTCCTCTTATAAGACGGGCTATTGTCATCCAGCCTGTAATAACTAATGCAAGTATTAAGGTTCCTATACCAGGAGGCAAAACAATAAGTAATAATATAACAACTATTAAATATGGTACAGTAGCAAATATTTCAAGAACTCTCATCATTATTGTATCAACTATTCCGCCAAAGTAGCCGCTTATACCACCATATATGCAGCCAAATACTAATTCAACTGCTGTACCTATAAATCCTATAATAAGAGAAACTCTGCCTCCAATTAAGGTTCTTGCAAATAGGTCTCTACCAACATTATCAGTTCCAAACCAGTAGTTTCCAAAAGGGGCTTTATCTAAAAGTTTGTAATCTTGAGTATCAAACTTGTGAGGAGCTAAATAAGGTCCAATTACACAAGCTAAAATTACTAATATTAAAAACCCTAGTGATAACATTGCAACAGGATTCTTTTTTAACCTTCTCCAAGCATCCTTCCAAAAGGTTATAGCTGGTCTGTTTATTTTTTCTGCTTCTGCATCAAAAGCTCCCAATATTTCAAACTTGCTTTTATCTAGTAACATAAGTTTCACCTCTACTCCTTAGAATCAGTCAATTTCATTTTTGGATCCACTATAACGTAGGCAATATCCGCCAATAATTGAGCTACTATATAAATGAAGGCAAAGAAAACTGTAAGGGACATAATAACGGTATAATCTCTGTTAGTTATTGAATTTACAAGTTCTCTTCCTATTCCTGGTATTGCGAATATTTGTTCTATTACTATGGAACCCATTAGAACATAAGCAATTCTAGGTCCAAGCACGGAAATAACAGGAACTAATGCATTTTTTAAAATATGTTTTAAGGTTAAAGGTACTTGTGCAACACCCTTTGCCTTAGCTGTTAGAATATAATCTTGATTTAATACATCTAGTATTGAAGACTTTGAATATCTTGCAAAGCTTGCAATGCTACCAAAGCTTAGTGCTAAGGATGGCATTAATGTATATTTAAAGGCTGTAAAGAAGTAGGTATGAGCGCCCCATCCTACAGTTGGCAGCCCGTATTTTCCACCGAAACCAAGTTGAAATAAGAGGGCCAGTACAAAGGCTGGAATAGATACCCCTAATATTGCAATTAAAATAACTAAGTAATCAATCCATGAATTTCTCTTTAAGGCTGCAACTATACCTAAAAGTAGACCAACTATGAGTCCAAATGCAATAGCTTGTAAGCCAAGTCTTAAGGTTACTGGAAACTCAGCCTTTAGCAGACTATTAACAGTTCTTCCTGGATATATTATGGATTCACCCATATTGCCAGTTAATAAATTTTTAAGATAATCGCCATATCTAACATATAGCGGCTGATCAAGTTTGTATTTTGCCCTTATAACTTTTACTGTAGCTTCTGGCAGTACCCTTGCCTTTGTCATTATAGGATCACCTGGGATGCTATTTATAAGAATAAAAGTCAAAGTAGCTACTACCCACAAAGTTACTAACATAAGTCCTATTCTTTTCAATATATATTTAGCCATATTCTTCCCCCCGCCTTAGAGCATGAATATCAACAGGGCAGTTGCCCTGTTGATATATAATTTAGTTATTTACTATTTCCCGGAAACATAAGCTCTTGTAAAGTCATAGTATCCACCAAACTTTTGAATATAAAGGCCTTTAACATAAGTATGAATAAATGCATTTATATCTCTATAGTAAGTTGGAATAACAGCTGCATCTTTTGCAATTAATAAATCTTCAGCTTGTTTGTAGTTGTTTTCTCTCACTGCTGAATCTGCAGATGCTCCTGCTTCTTTTACTAATTTATCATAGTCAGGGTTATTGTAGCCACCATTGTTATTACCGCTGTTGCTTAAGAATACAGCAAAGAAGGAATGAACGTCGTTATAGTCTGCACCCCAACCGCCTGCACATAAGTCAAATTTTCCATCTGTTCTGTCTTTAAAGTATGTTGGTGAGTCAACATTAAATACTTGTTTAATATTTATTCCAAACTCATCTTTATAAGTCTTTTGCAGGTAGTCTCCTGTAGCTTTTGTAATAGCTGAAGACTTACCTAAAAGTAGAGTTAAAGTAACTTTTGACGGGTCAGTAATACCAACTTCTTTTAATCCTTCTGTCATTAATGTCTTTGCATCGTCTTTTACTGCCTTTAATGGTTCTGGAACGTCTTTTCTATAATCCTTGTCACCTGCCATAATTCCATTTGGAACTATGCCATTTGATGGGAAGTTTCTCTTGTAAACAACATCTAAGAACTCTTGTCTGTTTAAGCCTAGAGATAATGCTTCTCTAACCTTTTGGCTTTTCATAGCTGGGCTAGGTGTAAAGTTCTTTGTCTTTCCTACATTTAAATATAAGAAGAATGCTGATGTATCATAACCAGATTGATAAGTATATTCTCCAGCATCAGCTGCTTTCTTTAATGTAGTTAAGTCATCACCTACTATACTAGTAGTTAGAAGGTCTAACTCTTTACTTTGAAGCATCTTAACCATAGTTGCTGGTTCTGTAACTATTGGAGCATTAACTGTAGTTAAAGATATATCTTTTGCATCCCAATATTTATCATTTTTAGTGTAAACTATTTTTGAATTTGGTTGGTAGCTAGAAATTACAAATGGTCCGTTATAAACCATAGTTGTATAATCAGAACCATATTTGTCTCCTAATTTCTTAGCAATATCTTCTCTAGCTGGAGCTAAGCCTTTAAATGCAATTGCACTTTCAAAGTAAGCTGTAGGAGCCTTTAAAGTAACTTCAAAGGTATAATCATCTACTGCTTTTAGTCCAAGATTATCTAATAAGCTTTGATATTTATCAGTTTGGTTTTTATCTACAGCAGCTAATAGCTCATCAGCACCTTTAATGCCAATTTCAGCTAAGAAAGTCATATAGTCTGCACCATTTTTAGGATCAGCTTGTCTCTTCCAGTTAAATACATAGTCTTTTGCAGTTACTGGCTGTCCGTCTGACCATTTTGCATCCTTTCTTAAATGGAAGGTGTAAACTGTTTTATCAGCGTTAGTATCAATTTTTTCTGCCCCGGCAAGTTCAGTTGTAACCTTACCATCTTTCATGACTTCTCTTGTAAGAGCTTCATAAACTGCAGTGTAGGTTGTAAAGGTTTCAGTATCACTTGCTAATGCTGGGTCAAGGGTTTTAAAATCATACCCTAGAACGTTTAATGTTTGATCTGCATCCTTTTTGTCTGTTGCAGCTGGTGTATTTGTTTCTGGTTTGCTTCCGCAGCCTGCTAACAAAGAAGTTGCTAGTAGTGCAGCTGTTATTACTGCTGCCAATACTTTTTTACTTTTCATTTATTAATTCCCCCTTTTATTGTATCTATCATAATAAGTATTACTACTTATTACATCAAAAAATAATAAACTCAAATAGCTTATATAATATATTCAACTTAAAAACAAAAATTCCTGCTTTAATTTGCTGAAAATTTATTTTTTTCTCTATTTTTAAAATCGTTGCTCTTTTTAAAACTAATGTTTAATTAATTTTATCTACATAAAACAACAAATAAAGACAAAATAGTTGAACTATTGAATACAGCCGTTCTCCTTATTTCATTTTTTACATAGTAGCATAATTTAATAAAGCTTGTCAATCTACATATTGCCTTGTTATTTTAATAACTATGTCTAATATTAATTTTAAATTTTCTGATACATGAATGTATAAATTCAAAACTAATTTGATTTTTTATAAATTTGTGCTATTTTTTATCAATTTATTAATTTTCTTAATAAATTTTCTTTTTAATAAAAAACTATATAATTTTATAAATAATAATTATATAATATAGTATAGATTTTTCTGGGAGCTGCACAATTAATATTGTGTAGTGCAGAATAAGGAATACAAGGAGGTTTTAATATGAACTATAATGTAGCAGTAGTTGGCTCCACTGGTATGGTTGGAAGAAAATTTATTGAGGTATTAGAGGAGAGAAACTTTCCGGTAGATAAAATATATTTTTATGCTTCTAAAAAGTCAGCTGGTTTAAAGATAACTTATAAAGGTATGGATATAACAGTTGAGGAGCTTAAAGAAGATAATATAAAAAATAAAAAAATAGATTTTGCACTATTTTCTGCTGGCGGAGATATCAGCCTTCAATTTGCCCCAATTTTTGCAAAGTATAAAGCAGTTGTAATAGATAACAGCAGTGCTTGGAGAATGAATCCAGAGGTTCCCCTGGTTGTGCCAGAAGTTAACCCTGAAGACTTAAAGTTGCACAAAGGGATTATTGCAAACCCAAATTGCTCCACAATACAAGCTGTAGTTGCACTTAAACCCCTTTATGATAAATATGGCATTAAACGAATAGTTTACTCTACTTATCAAGCTGTGTCAGGTGCTGGTATGTCCGGCTATAAGGATTTAGAAGAAGGTTTAAAAGGATTAGAACCTAAAAAGTTTCCTTATGCTATTGCAGGTAATATTCTTCCACATATTGATGTTTTTATGGAAAATGGCTATACAAAGGAAGAAATGAAAATGGTTAATGAAACAATAAAAATTCTCCATGATGATAAGTTAAAAATAACAGCTACAACGGTTAGAGTTCCTGTATATTATGGCCATAGTGAAAGTATTAATGTTGAACTTAATAAAAACTTTGCTATTGAAGATATTTTCGAGCTTTATAGTAATTCTAAAGGAATTGTCTTAAAAGATGATGTGAAAAACTTGGTTTATCCTATGCCAATTGATGCAGCTGGACATGATGAAGTCTATGTAGGAAGAATTAGAAGGGACTTCAGTCTTGAAAACGGTCTTAATTTATGGGTTGTAGCTGATAATATTCGAAAAGGAGCTGCTTCAAATGCAGTACAAATTGCAGAATGCATTATAAATGACGAGAAATAGATAAAATTAAAACAATTTAGTAAATTAAAGTATTAAAAGACTTAACCTAATTTTTATTATTAAACTTAATCAAAGGGGACTGTCCCCTTTGATTCTTTGAATTCTTAAAAGTTAAAATTTATATTATAGGAGGAATTACAATGAGTATTTTCAAGGGTTCAGGTGTAGCTATCATAACTCCATTCACAGAAACAGGTATTGATTATGAAAAATTAGAACAGCTGATTGAATGGCAGATTGAAAATGGGACTGACGCAATAATTGTTTGCGGAACTACTGGAGAAGCTTCAACTATGAGTGAAGCAGAAAGAAAGGCAACTATTAAATTTACTGTAGATAAGGTTAATAAAAGAATTCCAGTAATTGCTGGCACAGGAACAAATAATACTGAGGCTTCAATAAATATGAGTAAATGGGCTGAAGGCATAGGAGTTGACGGGCTCCTCATAATTACTCCTTATTACAATAAAACTACTCAAAAGGGCTTAGTTGAACATTTTAAGGCAATAGCAAATAGCGTTGAAACTCCTATAATTATCTACAACGTGCCCTCAAGAACTGGAATGAACATGGAACCTAAGACCTTACTTAAGCTTTCAGATATAAAAAATATTGCAGCAATAAAAGAAGCAAGCGGAAACATCAGCCAAATAGCTAAGGTGAAGGCCTTATGCGGTGATAAAATAGATGTATATTCCGGTAATGATGATCAAACAATTCCAATTATGTCTCTAGGAGGTATTGGCGTAATATCAGTGCTTGCTAATGTAATTCCTAAAGATATGCATAATATGTGTATGGAGTATCTAAATGGGAATCATGAAAGAGCTTTAAAGATTCAATTTGATACCCTAGCTTTAAATGATGCTCTTTTCATTGAAACGAACCCTATACCTGTAAAAACAGCTATGAATCTTATGGGGATGAAAGTAGGAAGTTTAAGGCTGCCTTTATGTGAAATGGTGGATAGTAATCTTGAAGTTCTAAAGAGAGAATTAACTGCTTATGGCCTTAAGATAGAAGGCTAAATCAGTGAGGAAAATCAGTGGGGACTGTCTCCACTGATTCCACGTGACACAAATTTGATTTTTAAATTCTAATAATTAATTGGAGTTGATTAAATGGTTACAATTTTATTAAATGGCTGCTTAGGAAAAATGGGCAAAACAGTCACTACACTTTCAAAAAATTTCGAGGAGCTAAAAATAGCAGCTGGTGTTGATAGAATGAAGGACGCAATGGATTATTCTGTTTATAATAACATTTTTGATTGTAAAGAAAAAATTGATGTTATTTTGGACTTTTCCAGGCCAGAATCATTAGATGATCTTTTAAGCTATGCAAAAGCTACTAAAGCCTCCTTAGTTCTTTGCACTACTGGATACACTGAAGCTCAAATATTAAAAATTAGAGAAATGAGCAATGAAATCCCAATTTTTCGCTCAGCAAATATGTCTCTTGGAGTTAATATTATAAATAATATATTAAAGAAGGTTAGCGCTCTTTTATATAAGGATTATGACATAGAAATAATTGAAAAACACCACAATCAAAAGGTCGACTCCCCCAGCGGCACTGCATTGTTACTTGCAAATACAATTAAAGATGCCATTTCAGATGAGACCATCTTTAAATTTGGAAGAGAAGGCATAAGCAAAAGAGAGCATACAGACATAGGAATACATGCAGTTCGCGGCGGCAGTATTGTAGGTGAGCATGAAGTAATATTTGCAGGTCAAGGCGAAACCATAGAAATTAAGCATACTGCAGTTTCAAGGGATGTATTTGCAGTTGGGGCCTTGAAAGCCTGTGAGTTTATGTGCTGCAAATCACCAGGTCTTTATTCTATGGATAATATGCTTGAGAATATCCTATAATTTTATAAAAATAATATTAAGGGCCGCAGCATAAGATTTGCCGCGGTTCTTACTTCTTTAAAAGGCCCATTTTAACCAGTTTTCTAACCTATCAAGTGCTTCCTTTAATACATCCATGCTGTAGCTGTATGAGATTCTTACATAACCTTCTCCCCTGCTGCCAAAAGCAGAACCAGGTACAACTGCTAGTTTACCTTCTCTTAGTAATCTTTCGCAAAACACATCACTACTTAAATTATATTTCTTAATTGATGGAAAAATATAAAATGCTCCCTGAGGATTTGTAACATCAAGTCCCAAAGCTAAAAGTCTTTCATAAACATAATCTCTTCTTCTTTTAAATTCATTTTTCATATTTTCTACATCCTCTAAACAGGAGCTTAGCCCCTCATAGGCCCCCCACTGAACTATAGATGGTGCACAGGATACATTGTACTGATGAACCTTCATTACCTCATCCATAAACTTCTTATGAGCACAAACATAACCAAGTCTAAGTCCTGTCATGCTGAACATTTTGGAAAAACCGCTTATCAAAACAATTTTTGATTTAAGCTCCTTAAATTGTGAAATAGAATAATAATTATCTTCATAGCACAGGGAGCTATATATTTCATCTGAAATTATTATTGTAGGCATATTTAATAAAAGCTCATAAAGCTTATTTCTATCTTCTTTTGATAAGACTGCCCCAGTTGGATTTGAAGGATAGGAAACAACCATAAGCTTTGGCTGCTCTTTTTGAAGTTTCTCTTCTAAATCTTGAAAATTAATAGAAAAGTCTTTATTTAAATTATATTCAATTACATGTCCCCCAAGCAATTTTATGCAGCTATCGTAGGCAGGATATGCAGGAGATGGTATTAGAACTTTATCTCCTTTATTTATAAAGGCAGTAAAAACAGATAATAGTCCTTCACTTCCTCCAATAGTTAAGCATATTTCCTCTGACTTAAAGTTAATTTCAAAACTGCTTAGAAACTCTGAAAGCTTTTCTCTAAGCTCAATTATTCCAGCATTTGAAGTATAGGCCGTTTTATTTTCTAAAATAGCTTTTATCATGGCATCTTTAACTTTTAGTGGCACATTAAAATCAGGCTGCCCTAAGGTAAGTGATAGTGCTTCAGGGACATCAATTACTTTATTATAAAACTTCCTAATACCAGAAATTTCAATATTTTTTACATTATCTGAAAAGAGTCTATTTTCATTATCTAAATTTTCCAACCTTAACCCTCCTGTATTCCTAATTCTGTACTAAACAATTATCAATTGTTCAGCCTCCTGTATTCCTAATTCTGTACTAAACAATTATCAATTGTTCAGCCTCCTGTATTATCACAGATTTCATATTCATTATACAATATATCCAAGCTATATTAAAATCCCCCTTTAATTTCTTGTTATTTTTTATTATAATTTATTATATATTGTCTAATAAAATGGAATATTACTAGGAGGTAAACTATGGAATACAATTTGACAGATCCTTATGAAATAGCAAGATACATAAAAGATGCTAAGAAAACTACACCCGTAAAAGTATATGTAGACGGCAACCTTAAAAACTCTGATTTTGGAAGTCTAGATGTATATGGAGATGGAAACTTCTATGTTTTCTTCGGCGAAAGTCATGAAGCTTCAGATTTCTTAATGAAAAACAAAGGAAAAATAAATAAATTTAAGATTGAGTATGATAGGCGTAATTCTGCCATTCCTCTTATGGATCTTCTTAATATTGATGCCAGAATAGAGCCAGGCGCTATTATAAGAGACAAGGTTGTAATAGGAAAGAGTGCTGTTATTATGATGGGGGCAGTAGTAAACATTGGAGCCGAAATTGGCGAGGGAGCTATGATTGACATGAATGCCGTTGTTGGTGCCAGAGGAAAAATTGGTAATAGAGTTCATCTTGGTGCTGGAGCAGTTGTGGCTGGAGTTTTAGAACCGCCTAGCAAAGACCCTTGTGAAATTGCAGATGATGTTTTAATAGGTGCTAACTCAGTTATCCTTGAGGGAGTTAAAATTGGAAAAGGTTCAGTAGTTGCTGCAGGGTCAGTAGTAGTAGAGGATGTACCAGCTGGAGTAGTTGTTGCCGGCACACCAGCTAAAATTATAAAAGTTGTTGATGACAAAACAAAAGAAAAAACTCAAATATTAGATGACTTAAGAGAATAGCAGAGAAGAATCTTCTCTGCTATTTTCTATAATAAATTAATTATTCCTATACTTCCTCAATGAGGTTTTCATCATCTGAGCTCTCTATTGCCCCAGATTCCTTATTAACACGTTCCATTTTAGAAATTGAAACCTCATAAGCTGTTTTTTTAACGGTTTCAGTTTCAGATACCTTTTTTTCATATTCTCTACTTTGAAGTCTTCCCCATACTCTTAAGTTATCACCTACAATGAGGCTTTGACAAAACCTAGAATTTCTACCCCATGCAATAGTTGGTATGTAATCAGACTTATTATAAGAGCGATTAACAGCTAAAAGCATATCTGCTATCTCTCTTCCAAAGGGAGTAGTTCTATATACAGGTTGTTTGCATATATATCCATCTAGAAATATCTGATTAGGATTTTTACTTCTTTCTATGCAAAACTCCACATTTCTTGCAAATACAGATAGTATTAGCCTGTTTGCTCCGTCTACGAACTTATTATAGGAACGTAATTGCCCTTCAACAATTACTTCACTGCCCTCTTTAAGTTCCATTCCCCCAATAAGTCTTTCAGAAACAGTAATACACAATATATCTTTCGCATCACTTAATCTTGGAACCTCAAGATCGAAATTATAGAAGCCCTCCCCATACATCTCATGGCTAAATTGAAGGTCAGATAATATTTTTCCTTCAAGATAAATCTTATTGTTTAACATTAAATTGTCCATCATTACCCCTCTTTCCCTTAGTTTTATTGCCTACACAGAATATAAATATTCAAAATAAATACAAAATATAACTTTTTTTAATAATATTAATAAGTTCTTTGATGTATATTTTATTATTAAGGTTAAATTATATTAACACATAATATATTCCATTATAATACATTTTATAAATAAATTTCAATAATAGTTATTTTAATATTTGCTTTCCAGAAGTGTCTAAATAATAATTGTCTTTATAAATCAAATCCGAAACTTTTACAAATTTATAACCCTCACTTTTCAACTTTTCTATAATCTTTGGTAGATTTTCTGGAGTGTACTTTGCATTGTTATGAAATAAAAGTATGGAACCTGGTTTTGTTTTTTTTATGACCCTATTATATTCTATGCCTGCACCATTCTCTCTCCAATCAATACTGTCCACGTCCCATTGAATTGGAATATGACCGGTAGCTTTAACTGTTTTTATAGCGTTGTCATTATATGTACCTTCAGGAAATCTAAATAGCTTTGTACCTTCACCAGTAACTGATAATATTTTTGCATCACAGGTCATAATTTCTTCGATGAGTTTTTCCTTGGAGATTTTATTAATATCAGGATGCTTATTTGTATGATTTCCCAATTCATGTCCCCTTTTTACCATATCCTTTACTAGCGCCTCATTATCATCAATCCATGCACCTACTAGAAAAAAAGTAGCTTTAATATTATATTTATCTAAAATATCTAAAAGCTTCGGGGTATTATCATCACCCCAGCTAACATCAAAGGTTAATGCAACTTTTTTATCTTTTGTATCTACATTATATATTGGAAGTTCCCTATATAAAAATTTAAAAACACCTATGCTTTTGTAATTAATTCCAATAGAAATCATTGAACTTATAAATATTAATAATAATAACAAGCTTGCTCTTTTATATATTTTATTGTTTAAATTAGGAGACTTCATTTCTATCCCTCTTTCATATTTCTTTACTCTATAATTTTATTCTCTAAGTAAATTAATATGCTTATTGTTAATTAGCGAAAATTACATATTTATGCTAAGATAAAAACTAAAAGCACCCATATATAAAAGTGCTTTTTATGTTATAATATTTTTGATATATTTTAAAAATAACTTTAGTCCACTAGTAATGGAGGAAAATTATGTTTGGTGATACAGCAGATTTAGCAGAAAACAAGCTTCTGCTACTTTATTTATTTAATAAAATAAGACTTCCTATATCCAATAATCAAATTACTCAAATAGTACTTGAAAACAACTTTATTAATTATTTTACCCTTCATCAATATATTTCTGAACTATTAACCTCCGGCTTTTTAGAATATACAGCAGAAGATAAAAAGCATAGATTAATAATAACTGAAAAGGGTAGTAAAGTATTAACTATGTTTGAAAATCGACTTCCTAAAAAAAAGGCCCAGGTTTTAGATGCATATTTAGACAAGCATTTAGATAAAATAAAAAAAGAAATTACCGTTTCAGCTGAATATACAATAGAAAATAAGGATAATTATATAGTTAACCTAATCACAAAAGAAAATAATAAGGTACTTATGGATCTTAAAATTAGTGTTTCAACGAATAAGCAGGCTCAAGAATTGTGTAAAAAGTGGAAGAATTCTTCTTCAGAAATGTATGAAAAAATATTACATTTTTTAATGGACTAGATAAGTGTCATTCCTGTAGGTTCGCCGCCTATGGAAATGACCTCTTTATTTTCCTTCTTAATATCTACTTTTACAAGTAAATTATTATAATTGTCTCCAACATAAACATGGTTTCCATTAGCTACAATTCCTCGTGGCATACCACCTACCCTAATTTTTCTTATTACTTTTAACTTATTTATATCTATTATGCTTATGGTACCATCACCAAAATTTGATACATAACAATAATTTTGCCCTGTACAAATATCTACAGGGGAATTACCTAATTTAATCTTTGCAACAGTTTTTAAGGAATCTATGTCAATAATTCTAAGGGATCCACAGGACTTTAAACCTAATTTACTTTCACATACAAAAATATATTGTCCATCTTCACTAAAAATTGCCTTAGTGGGATATTCAGAAACAGAAAGTTGTTGTAAATTATCCCTATTTAAGCAATCAAAAATAGTAATGCTATCACTGTGCATATTTGCTACAACAGCTAAGGCATTGTATTTATTTATATAAATGCTATGAGGATAACTTCCGCAAGGTATTTCTTCTATTATTTTTTTCATCATTAAATTGAAAACTATAATATTATTTAACTCACCACAAACAATATAAGCATTATGTTCAAATACTTGAACATCGTTGCAGTTCATTCCGATAAAATAATTTTCTATTTCCTCTCCCTCATCAATACTAATAATGGATAAACTATTTCCAAAGCTATTAGCAGTAAGAAGCTTATCTTCGTAAATACATATTCCATGCGGTCCAATTTTATTCTGACTTCTAAGCCTTAAAGGAATTTGTCCTTCCTCCTTAAAGTCCATTAAATTTATTTTGGAAATTGTATCAGTAGAAGTGTTGCAAATATATAAATTGCTCAAGATAATCACCTCCATTTCACTAATATATAATATGTAGACTAAACAAAACTGTTAATAAAAAAGATGGACTAGGACTTAGAAGGCTGAATTGCATTATTCAGCGTGTCTAAACTAATCCACCTTAATTGTCAACTATTTTTTATTATCTTTCTCATATCGCCTATCATATAAAGTGAGCCTGATATAAGCAGCAAGGTATCCTTACTGCAGTAAGTTAAAGCTTTTTTATAAGCTTCCCTATAGTCCTCAACATATTCTACTACTGGATTTATTTCAGCTATACTTTCTGCTAAATCACAGGCCAACTCTGCTCTATCAGAATGAGGAGTAACTGCAATTATTTTTGCTGCCATAGGTGTTATAACTTTAAGCATAGAATCCACCTGTTTATCTGCTAAAATTCCAAGTATTAGCACTATATCCTTATAGCTAAAGTATGTTTCAATACTTTCTTTTAATTTCATTATGCCATCAATATTATGAGCTCCATCTATTACAACTAACGGAATTTTACTTAAAATTTCTAATCTTCCAGGCCATTTAACCTTCTTCAATGCTTCAAGTATATGTTCCTTTTTTATAATTATATTTTGTTTTATTAGCTCTTCAACAGCAAAAATTACTACTGAACAGTTAAGAAGCTGTGGTTTTCCAAGCAGTGAAAGCTCAATATTATATATATTAGAACTTGTTTTTACAATTATGCCTTGAACCCCACTATTAACTTCTTTATTAATCTTTTTTAAGGAAACAGAACACTTAGGAACTTCAATTAACCTGCTGTTTCTCTCTTTACAAATTTTGTTTATAACTTCAAAGCTTTCTGCTTCTTGTGGATAAAGCAATAGGGGAACTCCCTCTTTTATGATGCCGGCCTTTTCAAAGGCAATTTTACCTAAGGTATCCCCTAGTATTTTCATATGATCGAAGCTTATGGAGGTAATAATAGTTAATATGGGTTTTATTACATTTGTTGAATCTAACCTTCCGCCTAAACCAACTTCAATGACTGCATAATCTACCTTTTCATTGTAAAAGTACAAAAACATGGCACAGGTGATAATTTCAAATTCCGTTGGATGTTCAAAGCCTAGAGCAATGACCTTTTGGACTGCCTCTGAAACTTCAGTAATAACAGAACTTAAATCCTCCTTTAGAATATTCCTTCCATTTATTTGAATTCTCTCTTCGAATTCTTCTAAATAGGGCGAGGTATACATGCCCACCTTGTAGCCTGCTTCTTTTAATATTTCGTTAAGCATAGCTGTTGTTGAACCTTTACCATTTGTGCCTGCAATGTGGATGCATTTAAGCTTTTTATGAGGATCCCCTAAAAATTCCAATATTTTTTCTGTTCTTGAAAGACCATAATTACTACCAAATTTAGCAGTATCTTTAATATAATCCATTGCCTCTACGTAATTCATATGCTTCCCCCTTAGTAATTAAACAATTAAAGGCTATATAATTTTTGTTTAATATTAATTTGTGAAGCTATTAATTCTTTGTTCTACAGCCTTAAGCATTTCTTTGTATTTTTCACCTTTAACTCTTTCTTCCTCTACTACATCTTTTGGAGCTTTACTTGTAAACTTTTCATTTTTTAGTTTTTTATCTACCCTTTCAATTTCACTGATTAACTTAGTCTTTTCCTTATTTAATCTTTCTAATTCCTTATCCTTATCAACTAAGTCCAATAAAGGAATGAATATTTCTGCAGAAGTAGTAACAACGGAAACAGCATTTTCTGGAACCTCATTTTTGGAATCTATAATAATAAGCTCAGAAGCTGAAGCAAGCTTTTCAAAATATACTGTACCTACATTAAAGGCATGCTTAGCCTCTTTTGAAACAAAGGCTAAAAGCTTTGCTTTTCTTGAAGGAGGTACATTCATTTCTGCTCTTACATTTCTAATACCTCTTATAGCAACAATAATGTAGCTCATATAAGTTTCAGCGTCCTTATTATAGAAAGGTTCATTATATTCAGGCCACTTAGATACAGTAATCGATTCATATTCTACTGCTAAGTGAGTATAAATTTCCTCGGTAATAAAAGGCATTATAGGATGAAGCAGCTGAAGGCTTGTTGTTAAAACCTTATAAAGAACATTAAATGCAATACCCTTTTGTCTTTCATCTTCCCCATAAAGAACTGGCTTTACTAGTTCAATATACCAATCGCATAATTCATTCCAAATAAAATCATATATTTTTTGTGAAGCAATTCCAAGCTCAAATTTATCAACATTTTCAGTAATTTCTCTTACTACTGTATTTAATCTTGATAAAATCCATTTATCTGCAAGGGTGTAGTTTTTATCATCCTTGTACTTATCCATAATATTTTTATTAAGATTCATCATAACAAATCTGGAAGCATTCCAAATTTTATTAGCAAAATTTCTTGCAGCCTCTACTTTTTCAATTTGGAAGCGTATGTCATTACCAGGAGCATTTCCTGTAATAAGCATAAATCTTAGTGCATCTGCACCGTATTGATCTATTATGTCTAACGGGTCTACTCCATTTCCTAAGGATTTGGACATTTTTCTTCCTTCTGAATCTCTAATAATACCATGAATAAATACAGTATCAAATGGTATATCCTTCATATTGTGAAGGCCTGAAAAAATCATTCTGGCAACCCAGAAGAATATAATGTCATATCCAGTAACAAGAGTACTTGTAGGATAAAAATATTTCAAATCCTTAGTTTCATTAGGCCATCCTAAAGTTGAAAATGGCCAAAGTGCTGAACTGAACCAAGTATCAAGTACATCTCTGTCCTGCTCTAAATTAGTACTGTTACATTTTCTGCAGGCTTTAGGTTCATCAATTGAAACGATAACGTCTCCGCAGTCCTTGCAGTACCAAACTGGGATTCTGTGTCCCCACCAAAGCTGCCTTGAAATGCACCAATCTTGAATATTTTCCATCCAATTATAATAGATCTTTTCAAATCTTTCTGGTACAAATTTTATTTCCTTTTCCTTAACAGCTTTAATAGCAGGCTTAGCTAGGCTCTCCATCTTTACATACCACTGCCTTGATATAATTGGCTCAACGGTTGTACCGCATCTATCATGACAGCCTACGTTGTGAACATGTTCCTTTATCTTAACAAGATAACCATGCTCTTCTAGATCCTTAACTATTGCTTTTCTTGCTTCATATCTATCAAGTCCTGCGTATTTTCCGCCTAAATGGTTTATAGTACCATCATCATTCATTACTCTTAACTCTTCAAGATTATGTCTCTTTCCTACCAGATAATCATTAGGATCATGGGCTGGTGTGATTTTAACTGCACCAGTGCCAAATTCTAGATCTACATAATCATCTGCAACTATTGGAATTTCTCTATTTACCAGTGGCAGCATTAAGGTTTTTCCTACTAAATTTATATATCTTTCATCCTTTGGATTTACAGCTACAGCAGTATCACCAAGCATAGTTTCAGGACGAGTTGTAGCAATTTCAATAAAATCATTAGTCCCTACAATTGGATATTTTATATGCCAGAAATAGCCATTTTGTTCAGTGTATTCTATTTCAGCATCTGAAAGTGCAGTTTTACATTTTGGGCACCAATTAGTGATTCTATTTCCTTGGTATATAAGCCCTTCATTATATAACTTTACAAAAACTGTTCTTACGGCTTTATTTAAATTTTCATCCATGGTAAAGGCTTCTCTAGTAAAATCTGCTGAAGCTCCCATTTTTTTTAGCTGCTCTCTAATTCTCGCTCTATATTCGTGAGTCCAATCCCAAACCTTTTCTAGGAATGCTTCTCTGCCCATTTCCTTTTTAATAAGTCCTTGCTTTAAAAGCTCATTCTCAACCTTAACTTCTGTTGCAATACTAGCGTGATCCTCACCAGGAAGCCAAAGTGCACTATAGCCCTGCATTCTTTTAACTCTTATTAAAAAGTCCTGAAGAGTATAATCTAGGGCATGCCCTATATGAAGCTTTCCAGTTATATTTGGAGGGGGCATAATTATTGTGTAAGGCTTTTTAGCTTTATCCACCTCTGGGGTGAAGTAGCCTTTTTCTTCCCAAGTCTTATAAATTCTCTCTTCAAATTCCTTAGGATCATAGGTTGTTGAAATGTTTTTTAATTCTTCCATATTATCAGCTCCTAATATATTTTTACAAATAGAAAAGTCTTCATCCACAAAAGGACGAAGACATACTCGCGGTACCACCTTTATTCCTACAAAACTTCTATAGGCTCTTTAACACTTAACGATTTAGAATAACCGTCCTTACCTACTAATTTCAGCAAAGAAGCTCCAAAGCTACCTTCAAGATAATTCGTATGGAAGGTCTTCCAGCCGATGAACCTTCTTCTCTAAATACTCTTTAATCTCTACTCCTCTTTATCAAAGCTTATAACTATCTTAAATTTTATTATTAATATAATATACCATTGTTTTCAATTCTGTCAACATTTATTTATATATCATTGTTATAATTTTAAATAGAATTCATTTCGCCTTCAAAATCATTGTCATTGTAATTAATCTTTTCATCACTTGCAGCTTCTTGTAATGCTCTCATGCTTTCATCAGCTTCTAAATTTTTAAAGGCTACAGACATCATAAGCTTAATTCTGTTTAATTGATTTACCTCACTGGCACCAGGATCATAGTCAATTGCTGTTATGTTTGCACCTTCAAATCTACTTTTAAGCGCTTTAATCATGCCTTTACCTGTAACATGATTTGGAAGGCAGGCAAAGGGCTGCATGCAAATAATATTTTTTACACCGCTTTCAATAAGTTCTACCATTTCTGCAGTTAAAAACCAGCCTTCTCCGGTTTGATTCCCTAAAGATAAAATTGGCTTTGCCCCTTTAGCAAGTTCTTTGATGGTGCTGGGTGCATGAAATCTTTTACTTTTCCTTAGAGCCTTTTTCATTTCTTTTCTGTATAACTCCATTGCAGAAATTGCCGCATTACTGATTATCATTTTCTTTTTTGTACCAGATAAATATTTATACTTGAAGTTTGCATCATAGGCACAGTAAAGTAAAAAGTCCAACAAATCAGGCATAACTGCTTCTGCTCCTTCTTCTTCAACAACATCAATAACATTATTATTTGCAGTTGGATGAAATTTAACAAGTATTTCGCCTACTAACCCAACTTTAGGTTTAAATATTGGTAAAATTGGAAGTTTATCAAATTCATCTACGATTTTATTTATGTTATTTTTAAAGGCTGAGAAGCTGCCTGTTATTATTGAAGATTTACATTCTTCTACTAGCTTTTCATAAAGGAAATTTGCAGAACCTTTAACTTTTTCGTAAGGGCGTACTTTTAAAAGCACCCTCATAAACAAGTCTCCATACACCACAGACATCATTGCTTTATTTAGTAAACCTGGAGTTAAGCTAAAGCCTGGGTTTTTCTCCATACCTAAAGCATTTAAGGATATAACTGGTATATTGGAGTAGCCAGCATCCTTTAAGGCTTTTCTTAAGAATCCTATATAATTAGTTGCCCTGCAGCCTCCCCCGGTTTGAGATATAATTACTGCTAGCTTATTTGTATCATAGCTTCCGGACTTAATAGCTTCGATTATCTGTCCCACAACAATTATAGACGGGTAACAAGCATCATTATTTACATATTTTAATCCCTCATCAACAGCCTTAATATCAACAGAAGGTAGCACTTTCAAATTATAGCCAGAAGCCTTAAAGGCAGCTTCTAAAAATTGAAAATGTATTGGGGACATTTGGGGAGCTAAAATAGTATATTCTTCCCTCATTTTTTCAGTAAATATAACTTTAGGTTCACTGACTTCATTATTTTTAGCCGTGACACCGTTTCTATCTCTTTCCTCTATTGCTGCCTTTAATGAACGTATACGAATTCTGGCTGCACCAAGGTTATTTCCTTCATCTATTTTAAGAACTGTATATATTTTACCAGTCTTATTCAATATCTCCTGTACTTGATCAGTTGTAACAGCATCCAAACCACAACCAAAAGAATTTAATTGAATAAGATCTAAATTATCCTGTTTACTTATATAATTAGCAGCAGAATAAAGCCTTGAGTGATATACCCATTGATCCACAACTCTTAAGGAATCTTCCCTTATAGCCAGATGATCAACAGAGTCCTCAGTAAGCACAGCCATACCAAACTCTGTTATTAAATTTGGAATGCCGTGATGGATTTCAGGATCAATATGATAAGGCCGTCCAGCAAGTACAATTCCTTTTTTCCCTGATTTTTTGAGGTAATTAACTACTTCCTCACCTTTATTTCTAATATCTACTCTTGACTTTTCCTGTTCAAGCCATGCTTTATCTATGGATATATTTATTTCATTCTTTGGTATATTTAATATTTTTAGTTCTTCATAAAGTCTCTTTTTTAATTTTTCTTTATTATCAAGTGCTAAAAAAGGATTCATGAAAGTAATATTTTCTTCCTTTAATATATCCATATTTGTCCTTATAACCTCTGAATAAGAAGTTACTATAGGACAATTATAGTTATTATCTGCTTCTTTATGTTCTTTTCGTTCAAAGGGAATACATGGATAAAATATAAATTTAATACCTTTATTTATTAAACTCATAATATGTCCATGACTTATCTTTGCCGGGTAGCAAGCTGACTCAGATGGAATAGTTTCAATACCTAATTCATAAATTTCCTTAGAGGATCTTGGAGATAATTCAACCCTGAATTTTAGCTCATTAAAAAAAGTAAACCAAAATGGATAATTTTCATATATATTTAATACCCTAGGTATTCCTACTGTACCTCTAACTGCTTCTTCTTTTCTTAGTGGTTTATAATTAAATATCCTATTATATTTATAATCATACAAATTAGGCAGCTTTTCTTTTTTGCTGCTTAAACCTAGTGGTCTTTCACATCTATTTCCTGAAATAAAGCTGTCTCCATTACCAAAATTATTTATGGTAAGTAGGCAATTATTAGTACATAATCCGCAGCGTCTCATAGTAACTTCTGTGCTAAAGCTATTTATACCTTCTAAATTTAATAATGTTGTTTCGCATCCTTCAGTATATCTTTCTTTAGAAATTATTGCTGCACCAAAGGCTCCCATTAAACCTGCAATATCTGGCCTTATTGCTTCTCTTTCAGAGATTAATTCAAAACTTCTAAGCACAGCATCATTGTAAAAAGTACCGCCTTGAACAATAATCTTTTTACCCATTTCTTTTGGATCACGAATTTTTATTACCTTAAGCAAGGCATTCTTAATGACAGAATAGGATAAGCCTGCTGAGATATCTCCGACAGTAGCACCTTCCTTTTGAGCTTGCTTTACTCTTGAATTCATGAAAACAGTACATCTTGAGCCTAAGTCTACAGGACTTTCACCGCCTATAGCAGAACTTGCAAATTCTTGAACACTCATATTTAAGGAATGGGCAAAGGTTTCAATAAAGGAACCGCAACCAGATGAACATGCCTCATTTAAAAGTATACTGTCAATTACTCCATTTTTTATTCTTAAACACTTCATATCTTGACCACCAATATCTAATATGAAGTCTACTCCAGGAAGAAAGAATTCTGCAGCTTTATAGTGAGCAATAGTTTCTATTTCTCCTATATCTATTTTTAAAGCTGATTTTAAAAGTGCTTCTCCATAACCCGTTACACAAGAATTAATTATTTTAGCATTTACCGGAAGTTTACTATATAAGTCCTTTAATATCTTTATGCTGCTTTTTAGTGGACTACCCTCATTACTGCCATAGTAGGTATAAAGAAGTGCGCCATCTTCATCTATTAAAGCAGCCTTTGTTGTAGTAGAACCAGCATCTATGCCTAAATAGCAGTTTCCACTATAGTTTTCTAAGGCAGCTCTTCTTACATTATTTTTCCCATGTCTTTCTTTAAATTCAGCGTAATCCCCTGAGCATTTAAATAAGGGCTCCAGCCTTTGTATTTCATGAGAAGTTTTCTCTTTAATTGTTGCTAGCTTGGCCGCTAGTACTTTAAATTCATAAATCTCATTATTTTTTGAAGCTAAAGCTGCACCTATAGCAACAAAGAGCTGAGAATTCTCAGGGAAAATCACCTGCTGAGGACTTAAGTTTAAGGTTTCAATAAACCTTTTTCTAAGCTCAGATAAGAAATAAAGTGGCCCTCCTAAAAAGGCTACATTCCCTCGTATAGGTTTTCCGCAGGCAAGCCCACTTACTGTTTGATTAACCACAGCTTGAAATACTGATGCTGCCACATCTTCCTTTGCTGCACCTTCATTAATTAGTGGCTGTATATCTGTTTTTGCAAAAACTCCACAGCGAGCAGCAATTGGATATATTACTTTATAGTTTTTAGAGAGCTCATTAAGACCAGCAGCATCTGTTTGCAGCAGTGAAGCCATTTGATCAATAAAGGCCCCAGTACCACCAGCGCAGGTTCCATTCATTCTCTGATCTATGCTGCCGTCAAAGTATGTAATTTTAGCATCTTCTCCGCCAAGTTCTATTGCAACATCTGTACTAGGAATATGTCTTTCAATAGTTTTAGTGGCTGCTATTACCTCTTGAATAAAAGGGACAGATAGCCACTTAGCAACAGATAGCCCGCCTGAACCTGTTATTGTTATAGTGATATTTTTATTTTCAAAAGCCAAATAAGCTTCATATATTAAATCTATTATTGTTTGTTTAATATCAGAAAAATGTCTTTGATATTTACTAAATAATAATTTATCATTATTATCTATAACTACAATTTTAACTGTAGTTGACCCAACATCTAAGCCAATGTGTAATAAGTTATTCATATATAAAATAGCTCGTAAGCTATTAACCCTCCCCCCAAAAGCAAAGTATACCACCACTATTATATGGAATTTTTCCTATAATAATGTTCTAAAATATATTATAATTATATAACCTAATAGTAAAATATTCAACTTTAAAAAAATCCAAATGACATTACAACGCCATTTGGATTCATTTTAGTCTTTTGTTCTTAATCTAGCTAAAGCTCTTTTTAGCTTTAATTCTGCTCTCCTATAATCGATGTTTTCTTTTTCTCTAAGCAGCTGTTCTGCCTTCTTTTTTGCTTCTTCAGCTCTCTTTACATCAATTTCCTGCGGCCATTCCACATCCTCAGAAAGTAAGTTAAGTTCATTTTTTTCTATTTTTAAAACTCCTGTAGAAGTGAATAACTTTAATTTTTTTCCATCAACTGTAGTAAAGGTTGTAACCGTTGGAACAATTGAAGTAACCATAGGAACGTGATTTGGGAGTATTTCAAGGCGTCCTATATCATTTTCTGTTGTGAGGTCAATCACTTCACCTTCATAGGCCTTTCTTTCAGGAGTGATTATATTTAACTTTATAGTATCAGCCATTTAAATCTCCCCTTTTACTTATTCATCATGGTCTTAGCTCTTTCAACTGCCTCATCAATGGTACCTACATATAGGAATGCAGACTCTGGTAAATCGTCATGCTTACCTTCTATTATTTCTTTAAAACCCCTTACAGTTTCCTTTACAGTTACAAACTTTCCTGGAATGCCTGTAAACTGTTCTCCAACTGTAAATGGCTGTGAAAGAAATCTCTGAATCTTTCTTGCTCTTGAAACAATTAATTTATCCTCATCAGATAATTCATCTACACCTAAAATTGCTATTATATCTTGGAGTTCTTTGTATTTTTCAAGTATGTGTTTAACATCATTTGCTACTTTATAATGTTCTTCTCCTACAATTCTAGGATCTAGTATTCTTGAGCTTGAATCAAGTGGATCTACTGCTGGATATATTCCAAGTTCAACTATAGCTCTTGATAAAACTGTAGTTGCATCTAAGTGGGCAAAAGTAGTTGCAGGAGCTGGGTCAGTTAAGTCATCAGCAGGAACATATACAGCCTGAACTGATGTTATTGAACCTCGTTTTGTTGAAGTAATTCTCTCTTGCAAAGCTCCCATTTCTGTTGCTAAGGTTGGCTGATAACCAACGGCACTTGGTATTCTACCTAGCAGAGCTGAAACCTCTGATCCTGCCTGAGTAAATCTAAATATATTATCTATAAATAGAAGCACATCCTGACCTTGGTCTCTAAAGTATTCTGCCATTGTAAGCCCAGTAAGTGCAACTCTCATTCTAGCTCCTGGTGGTTCATTCATTTGTCCAAATACCAGTGCTGTCTTTTCAATAACACCAGATTCTTTCATTTCATAATAAAGGTCATTACCTTCTCTTGTTCTTTCACCAACACCAGTAAATACGGATATTCCACCGTGCTGCTTAGCTATATTGTTTATTAGCTCTTGAATAAGTACTGTTTTTCCTACTCCAGCACCACCGAAAAGTCCTATTTTACCTCCCCTTTGATAAGGAGCAATAAGATCTATAACCTTTATACCTGTTTCAAACATCTCAGGTGAAACAGATTGTTCTTCGAAAGAAGGTGCTGGTCTATGAATAGGATATAATAAATCAGTTTTTACCTGCTCCCCTTCATCTATAGTTTTTCCTAGTACATTAAATAGTCTTCCTAGACATTCTTTACCTACAGGAACTAATACTGGTTTACCAGTATCATAAGCTTCCATCCCTCTTTTTAAACCTTCGGTAGCATCCATGGCTATGGTTCTAACTATATCATCACCAACATGCTGTTCAACTTCTACTACTAAGGTTTCATCATGAGGCAGCTTTATTTCTACTGCATTATATATGCTAGGAAGATTTTCTGAATCAAATTTAATGTCTACTACTGGTCCTATAACCGAAATAACTTTACCAACGTTATTAGACATCAGATACCCTCCTGTATTTCTTATTCTGCACACAATGATTATTAATCATTGTGCCTCCTGTATTCTTATTTAATGGGTAACCTGTACTCAACCTCACCGGCTAGGTTACCCGTAAAAGTCCATTTAGGACTTTTACCTGTACGTAATGATTATTAATCATTACGCCTACTTTATTCTAATTTATTTTTGTGCTTCAGCTCCGCCAACTATTTCTGAAATTTCCTGAGTGATGGCACCTTGTCTCATTCTATTATACTGCAGCTTCAATTTATCTAGGAGTTCATTTGCATTTTTTGTTGCCCCATCCATAGCCATCATACGTATTGCCTGTTCACTAGTTTTTGAATGTATTAAATAGCTGAGCATTTTTTCTCTGATATACATGGGAAAGATATTATTTATGAGCAAATCAATATCAGGTTCAAACTTCATGTATTTCCCAAACTTAGTATTATTAAAATCATAGGCTCTTTCCTTTAAAGGAAGTAGTCTTTCTACAACTATTTCTTGACTATTTTGGGCGTGAAATTCCATATAAATAACATTGATTTCTCCAACCTCTCCTTTTGTATACATTTCAACTGCAGCATTTCCGATAGTCTTTGCTTCCTTGGTAGTTGGTACATCGGGTAAATTAATAAATTTAGCTCCTACATCATAGTTAAATCTATTGAAATAAGAGACACCCTTTTCTCCAACAGCCATTATTACTGAGTTTTCTCTGTCCTTTGATATTTCTTCAGCTGCTTTATTTAGGATATTAACATTATAGGAGCCACAAAGGCCAGAATCAGAAGTAAGTACTATATAGAGCTTCTTATTTATATTATTTCCGTTTATATAAACATTCTCTACTTCATTATTGTCAAGAACTTCATTAAGAATTTTACTAAAGTACTCTCTAAACATATCATTAAACTCAAGAGACTGTTTAGTTTTTCTTAATTTAGCAGTGGCAACAAGTCCCATGGCATTTGTAATCTTTCTTGTACTTGTTACGGATTTAATTCTTCTTTTTATAGCTACAAGTCCTGAACCTGCCACACCTTACACCTCCTTCAGCGGCTATGCTTCCTCTTTAGAGAACACATCTTTAAATTCTTTAATTGCCCCTGAAAGAGCATTTTTAATTTCATCGTTTAACTCTTTCTTTTCAGCTATCATCTGACCAACATCTCTATGATGTGTATCCATAAATTCTAAGAAACTCTTTTCAAATAATTTTATTTTTTCTACTGGTATATCCATTAGGAAGTCATTTGTAGCTGCAAACAAAATCATAACCTGCTTTTCAACTGGCATTGGTTCATATTGATCTTGCTTTAATATCTCAGTAATTCTCTTACCTTTTTCAAGCCTTCTTTTTGCTTCTTTATCAAGATCTGATCCAAATTGTGAAAAAGCAGCTAATTCTCTATATTGTGCAAGGTCTAATCTTAAACTACCTGTAACCTGCTTCATAGCTTTAATTTGCGCACTGCCGCCAACTCTGGAAACAGATATACCTGCATTAACAGCCGGTCTTTGTCCTGCGAAGAACATATCTGCCTCTAAGAATATCTGTCCATCTGTTATAGATATAACATTAGTTGGAATATAAGCTGTAACGTCACCTGCTAGAGTTTCAATTATAGGCAGTGCAGTAATAGAGCCTCCGCCTAATTTACTAGAAAGCTTTGCAGCTCTTTCTAAAAGCCTTGAGTGTAAGTAAAAAACGTCTCCAGGGTATGCTTCTCTTCCTGGTGGTCTACGAAGTAATAGAGCCATAGCTCTATAAGCAACAGCATGCTTAGAAAGATCATCATATACAATAAGTACATGCTTTCCTTTATGCATAAAATATTCACCCATACTGCAGCCTGCATATGGTGAAAGGTATTGAAGTGGTGAACTTTCTGCTGCAGTGGAAGATACGATAATTGTATAATCCATTGCTCCCATTTCACTTAAGGTATTATAAATATGTGCTACAGTAGATTGCTTTTGGCCTATAGCCACATATATACATATAACGTCTTTTCCTTTTTGATTAATAATTGTATCAATAGCCAGGGCTGTCTTACCTGTCTGTCTGTCACCTATAATAAGTTCTCTTTGCCCCTTACCTATTGGAATCATAGAGTCTATAGCTTTTATACCTGTTTGAAGCGGTTCTTTTACTGACTGTCTTTCAATAACTCTAGGAGCAATAATTTCTATTGGTCTATATTCAGCAGCCTTTATTGAGCCTTTGCCATCTATAGGAACGCCTAATGCATTAACTACTCTACCAAGAAGTTCTTCACCAACTGGAACTTCAACTACATTACCAGTTCTTTTAACTACATCTCCCTCTTTAATGCCTGCTTCACTTCCAAGTAAAACGGCACCTACATTGTCCTGCTCTAAGTTAAGAGCCATGCCAAAAATACCAGTAGAAAATTCTAGAAGTTCACCTTCCATACATTCGTCTAATCCATATATTCTGGCAATTCCATCTCCTACCTGGATTACAGTACCTGAATCTACAGTCTCTAGCTTGTTTTCGTATTTTTCTATTTGCTGTTTAATAATAGACGTAATTTCTTCAGGTCGAATATTCATTATTTCACCTCTATTCCGTTTTAAGGGTCATTTTTCTAATTTCCTCAAACTTTGTTTTTATAGTTCCATCAATTACATCGTTTCCGACTCTAACGTATACTCCACCAATGATATCCTTATCTACTTCTTCGTTTAAAATTATTTTTTTGTTATATTTTAATTCAAGTTTTCTAATAAGGTCATTTTTCTCATCGGCAAGAAGTGGAACCACAGTTTTAACAAGAGCCAATAAAGTTTGATTTCTTTCTAAGTGAATTTTCTTTATTTCTTCTATAATACCCTTAAGATTTAGAAGCCTGTTTTTTTCAATAAGTAATAATAAAAATGATAAAACTTCTTCATCAGTCTTACCCTTGAATATATTTTCAAATAATTCCTTTTTCTTTGTAGTACTCAGTTTAGGGTGTCTGATTAATTCTAAAAGTTCTTCATTTTCATTAATAATATTTAATATATCACCTAGATCCTTAATAAATTCTTCAGTTTTAGCTCTTTCCTCAGCTACTTCATATAAGGCAAGTGCATATCGTCTATCTAAATATTCATACATATTAAATACCTACCTTAGCAATGAAATCCTTTATTAACCTTCTATGTTCTTTTTCATCAATAGCTGTATCTAAGGCTTTAGAAGATAGTAAAATTGCCAAATCAATAGCTTGTGATTTAATTTCTTCTTCTGCCTTTTCTTTTTCTCTTTCAGAATCCTTTCTCGCCTTATCAAGTAGGGATTCAGCATCTTCTTTAGCCTTGGTTACAATTTCATCAGATAACTTTTCGGCTTTATTTTTCATATCTTCTACTATTGTTTTGCCTTCTTCTTTAGCAGCCTTAAGCTTCTCTTCATTTTCTTGTCTTAAAGCCTCAGCTTTTCTTTGGTTTTCTTCAGTTATATCAATTTTTTCCTTAATTTCATTTTCTCTAGTTGATATAACATTAGTTACTGGCTTAAAGAGAAAGTGCTTTAAAATAAATACCAATAAGATGAAATTAATAAATGTGGCCGAGACTTCAAACCAATTTATATTCATGGGTTTTGCTTCCCCCCTTTAGGGTCAAATTTTTATAGTGCCTAAGACACTACCAAATAAACTAACCAGTAATTTTACCTAATATCATTATAGCAACTAGTAAACCATAAACAGCTGTAGCTTCTGCGAAAGCATTACCAACTAGTAAAGTTGCTGTAATCTTACCACTAGCTTCTGGTTGTCTTGAAATAGCCTCTACAGCCTTTCCAGTTGAAAGTCCTGTTCCTATTCCTGCACCAATACCCACGAATACTGCAATACCTGCAGCTAAAGCCATAATTCCTGCACTTGTCATAATAAAATTCCTCCTTAAAAGATAAGATTTAGTTTCTTTTTTGTTTTGGATATTTATATAGTCCTGCTTTAATTTCTTCACAAAATAAAATATTAAAAGAAATATAAGACAGGATATTAACGAGAAAATTTAATGCTCTGCAATAATTTTTAAATTTATAATAGTAAGCATCATAAATACTACCATCTGCACCGCACCATCAAAAATATCAAAATACATATGTGCAAAAACAGGTAAGCCTATTTGAGCAAACCAATTTACATGACCTAAGGACTCATATATAATTGCCATAATTGTAGCAGCCGCAGTCATATTACCAAATAGACGGAGACTAAGAGAAACTGGAAGCAAAACTCTTTCCAGAATATTCATTGGCAGCATAAAAGCCATAGGTTTTCCATAGCCTAAGAAGTAATGTAGTAATCCAACTTTTCTAATTGTGTAAACTTGAATTACACAAAATGAAGTTAATGCCATTCCTAGGGCAACACTATAATCTACCGTTGGTGGTTCAAATCCTAAAAGTCCCGTTAAGTTCATTAAAAGTAGGAATAAGATTAACGAACCAACATAGGGGGCAAATTCTACATACTGAGGTCCCATGTTATCCTTAACAAAGTTATTAAGTGCCACAACAACAGCTTCTACAGCAGATTGTTTCTTACCTGGTATTCTTTTTAAGCCCCTTGTTAGAAAAATACTTACCAAAATTAATAAAAGCATAATAATCCATTGTATTATTATGTTTTGAGTAAATCCAAAGGTTTTACCAAATATCGTTACATCAAACAATGGTTCTAATGTATCCACAAAATCACTTCCTTTCACCTAATAAATTAATAAAGCCATATAAAATTAAAGCTAAAAAATGTGAAGTAAATCCCAAAATATATGTAATGATATTATTAACATTATTATGGTAGATAATTATTCCTACAATACAAATAATAATCACTCTTACAAAATTACTTATACTGCCAAGAGCACTATATTTATTGGATACCTTTAACAAATTACTTCTAGTAACTATGCTAGATATAAGAAAATTTATAGCTGCAATAAATAGCCCTAATAAAAAAAGATAAGCCTTTGCATTAAAAACAAGCTGTACTATAGGAGTTAAAATTATTGCTAAAAGTATATCAAAAAAAGCCACCCTTTTTAGCATAATAGACACTTCTTCAAACAATTAGTTATCACCACATTTCATAGAAAATATTATATACTCTATGATGCATTTAGCAATTTTAATTAAATGCTAAAACTGACCATTTTCATTAATGTAAACGTATTGAGGCATAAATTGCCATCCAAATCATTGTTAGGGATCTATTATCAGAAGTTTATCAATTTGATAAAAACTCAAGATATTTTTATGTATTTTAGTGTAATAAATGCTCCTATTTTCTCAAAATTAAGAATAGGAAAATAAACACAACACTTAATTACAATATTCTACATAAAACCTAAAATTCCTTTTTATTTTATACTTTTTATTAAATAATATGTATATCTCCCATAATTTTGGATATTATTTTAAATGGAATATTTTACTTAATTATTAAATATACATTAATAAAAATATCCTATGGATAAATTTAGTTTTATATCATTTAAAATAATGGGAGGAAACATATGAATTACTTCGAAAAAGCAAATGATCTATACAACACAAAAGATTATTTAAAAGCCATTTCCATGTATAAAAAGGCAATCAAGACTAAGGAAAACGAAGCAGCCTCCTTATATAATACTGCTGTATGCTTTATTAAATTAAAGGAGTATGAAAAGGCAATACCATTACTAAAAACTGCTATCTTAAGAAGAAGAGATAGTAAATATTTCTTTAATCTGGGCTATTGCTTTGCAATGCTAAATGATAATAAAAAAGCTTTGATTTATTTTAACGCTGCCTGGGCTATTGATAATGAAGATAGCGATTGTGAAAAAGCAATAAATTTAATAATTAAAAATTATAAAAGACCTTAGCTTTCACTAAGGTCTTTCTTATTCCTGTATTACCATTCACCAGCAATATTAGCATTCCTATGATCCCGTTCAAAGCGTACACTGTCGAAATAGTTTCCGCCTTTATAAAAGGTTGAGTCTACATTTATCCATTTGCTTTCTTCGGGAATATAAACCTGATTCCATGCATGGCTTACCCAGCTAACTCCATTAAAACCTTCCCCTGTAAGCAGCCTTACTTTAAGTCCGTTAGCTCTTGCCATTGCTACATAAAGACTGGCGTAATCAAAACAAATTCCCTTTCTACTCTGAAAGGTTGGTATAGCACCAGATTTAATATTATAGTCATTGTTAAGAACTTGCACTGCTTTTTCATCATCATAGTTTATATTGCTTCCAATCCAATTATATAATATTTTAGCCTTACCTTTACTAGAAGTGCTCTTACTTCCAAGTTCTCTTGCAAAACTATCTATATCACTGTTAGATCTAACGCCTTCATCTAGAGTAACTCCATTGTAATAAATTATCACCTTTCTATTGTTTATATTTTGTATAGAATTATTAACCTTATCCTTCTGCGATGCATCTTTAATAACAACCTTAAAAGAATTGTTTAATACATTAGGAAGCTGCTTTGCTACAGCCGAATTAGTAGCAGGTATAACCACTTCCCTGCAGAGATAATTATATGGCTTTGAGGTTTCCAGATAGCTATTAAACTTACCTGATATATTAAACATAGAAAACATATTAAGCAAAAATGTTATAAGCAATCCATATACTATTGCTCTTGGAATCTGAAAAACAGCCCCGCTAAATCTTTTAAAAAGATTACTCTTTTTATCCATAAACCTTTCCAGTAAATCTACTGCAGGATAAAAAGCTATTTTATTTATAATATCTATAAGGTAGATAATAATTTTATAGATAGTAAAAATTATTAAAGGAATTAATACTACAAAATATATTACATTATTTCTGTCTACATAATTGAAAAAGTCATTAGGTAATAGCCTTGCTAATTGCTGATATACTACTCCCTTATGTTCTATAAAGGTAGTTTTACACAAATAAATCCCCGCAAATAAGGAAATAATAAATGCGATATTACTGCCTACCTCATGTATATCTCTTTTTATATTTATTGATGAAAATTTATATAAAAATCCTTTTAACACAGGATATATAAATGCCAAAATGATTAAAAATGATATGGGATTAAGCTTCATAATTTCCCTCCTGTATTGCTTTACCGCACACAACAATTATCGATTATTACGTCTTCTGTATTCATATTTTTTGTCAAGTGGTCTATTAATTCTTCGCTATTAGTAAGCTCAAATTTGCCTTTATTTAATTTCCAATATTGAACATCACTTTCTATAGTTTCTATTTGCTTAATTACCTCTCCATGACAAGTCAAAATAAATATTTGATTATTTTCTGAGAGTTCAGTAATAAGTTTAAGTGTATTTTTCACATGTGAATCATCAAAATTTACAAAGGGATCATCAAAAATTATAGGCAATTTTTCTTTAATAGCTTTAATTCTATTAAGCCTTACAGATAAAAATAGCTGTTCTATTGTTCCTCTGCTTAAAATTGAGGTGTTTTCTTCTACTTTTCCCTGTGCTTCTACTGCTTTAAAATCAGCCTGTAGTAAATTATCACCAGGTAATACAGCTTTATACTCTCCGCTAGTAATTTTACTAAATATTTCACCTGCACCATTTAGAAGTTTATGCTTGGCATTATCTAAAAATTCATTTTGGACTGTTTCTAAAATATATTCTGCAGCGCTTAACACAGAATACTTAACAGCCATGGGTTTGAGGCTTAAACGACCTTCGTCTATTAAAGCTTGGGCTTCCTGTAATTTGCTTGAAGTAGCTAAAGTATCTAGCTCGAATTTAACCATTTGCATCTCTTTTTTTAAAGCTTCTAATTTGCCATTAGCTTCCTTCAGCTTAATTTCTAAATTTACTAGTTCATTTTGGATTTCCACTTTTACAGGATAAATATTCAGCATACTATAAAAATACTCTAATGTTTCAACTTTATCAATATTATAAAGTTTTCCAACTGTTTTAAAAGCACTGCAAATTCTCTCACTGCTTAAATTCTTTATTAAATTTTTTTCTATAGCTTGACACTTATCTCTAAGAACATTTTTAGCATTAAAAGCCTTATACTGGTCTAAAAGCTTTGGAACAAGAAAATCTAGCGACTTATTATACTCTTTAAGTCTTAATTTATCATTTAGCTTAGTTTCTGAAATTAATAATTTATCTTTAGCGTATACTATCTGCTTTGCTTTTTCCAGCTCTTTATCAAGCATTTCAAGACTACTAAAAATCTCCTCGCTGAAGGTTAAAATATTGTCCATATTAGGTTCATAAAGCTTAATAAATTTATTAACTAGGGTATACATTCCTTTAAGATCTACATTTATATTTTCTTTGCCATTTTCTTTTTTATCCTTTAGATTAATTAAAGTTTTTATATTGAGCTTAAGCACTTTTATCTCTTTAAAATATTGAAGTAATCCTTGTTCAGATATATCTTCTTTTATCATTAGTTTTTCTTTGTACATATTATAGCTATTCTTTAGAGAAGCTTCTTTTATATTAATATTTTTAAGCTTTTCAATATATATAGCTTCTTTATTTTCAGCAGTTTTTAATTGGAGTTTAAGACTTATTAAGCTACTGTTTATTTGATTTAAATTTCCTTGTTTTATAAAAAAATATAAGGCAGCAGATGTAATACCTGTAATGAAGATGCCGTAAGCTAAAGCCTTACTTAGGAAATAAATTAGTATTCCAGTAAACAAAATAACAAAGGATATAAATAAATAGCTTTTAAAAGAAGAACTAAATTCATTATTTTTTAATGCCTTCAGCTCTTTTTTCAAGGTCTCAATTTGATCTTTTTCAACCTCTAACTCCTCATTAAATTTAAGTTTTTGCTCCTTCATATATTTCACATTTTCAGTTAAGTTAACCAGTTTATCTTCTCTTATTAAATCACTTTCAATATTTAAAATCTGATCATAACCATTATTAGAACTGAAATTTAAATTTTCCATAGCTTTTAAAACTGTTTCATTTAACATTTCAACAGCATTACTTAATTCCGACTGATCAAGAAACATCTGTTTAAGACCAGAAATATTTTTTACATAAAACCTTATTTTGTCTTGAAATTTAAGTAATTGAATACTTGTATTCACATCTTTAGCAATAACATTATTATTAACTAGTACTTTATTATATGAATTATAAACTTCGCAGTACTCCTCATACATTGCCTCTGCAGTTTCAATAGCTGGTAAACTATAAAAATCAAAATCAAAGTTTTTTTCACTTAATATTTCAAGCTCATTATTTAATTTACTTAAATCCATGTAGTCTTCATAGTTATTATCAAGTACTTCAAAAACTAAAATTTGATCCTTTAAAATATCTATTTCACCTATTTTAGATATTATATCTTGGTTTAACTTAGCTTCATTTGCTTCTTTAGCTGTAAATTTATCCACCTGATCCAAAGCCTCATCCCTATTATTAACACCAGTAAGAAGTTTTTCATAATATGGTTTAAAGAGCTTTGCTTTAGGGCTTCCATTTTTACCGCCTATTTTTTCTTTATCCTTCCTTATTTCATCAATTAACTTTGGTACATGAACTATATCACTAATGCCTGCCCCAAGTAAAACCGCCTGCAGCTTTTCTTCATCATTTTTATTGTTAAGTTTTTTAAGTTCATCTAAGGTAATGGTATATAATTGACTATAAGTGAATTTATCAATATCTCCATATAATTTATATATATATTTGCTGCTTTCATTTTTAAAGCTTATTTGAGGCTCCTTTAGCCCATTAATTCTTAATGAAAGTTTTTCTTCATTTTCATTCACTAAATCACATTCCAAATAATACTCAACTGAAGCAGGTCTTAAATTCTTAGGAAATCCAAAAGGCATATTTCTTAGGATATCTAGAAATGTTGTTTTCCCTGAACGATTTAGTCCTCCAATAACAACGATTTTAGGCGATATATTTTCCATTAAGGCATTTCTATAAATGCCTAAGTCACCTATGTATAATCTATTTATCTTCATTGCTTTTCTCCTCTTTCAAGCAAAAGGTCTATAATTAGCTGCTTAGCCCTTGAAATTATGGATTCATAAGTCTCTTCATCTAATTGAAGCTTTTTTATATTAAAGTCCTCTTTATCCTTAGCAACCTCCCAAATAGCTCCAAGCTTCTTTGATAATTGAATTTTTAATACTTCATCCTCAAGGCACTTATTAGCAATTAAGTCAATTGATTTTATCATTTCATTATCCTTTAGCAGTTCTTCATAATCTTCAATAGGTTTTCCTACATAAAATTCAATTGAGTTTACATAAATAAAGGGATGTTTTTTCACAAATTTACTATTTAGATTTTCTATTAAAGCTTCCTCTACCTCTTCTTCTTTTTCATTTATATGTTCATATATCTCTCCCCTACCCGCTATTTTTAAGTTAACTATATATCCCTTAGTTAAGCTCCAATTTTCATAGCAAAGGCAATTTAAACCAGAAAGCTTCGTTCTTTCTTTATTTTTAAGGTCTTCTAAATTATTAGTAATGACATTCTCCAAATCGCTTAAATTTTTTACATCAAAATCTTTTATATTAATATTCATGTTTTCCCATATTATTGGTGAGGTCTTTATGAATTTTATTTCATTAATAATATTATCAGCTGCCTCTATAAGCACAGCTCCTCCTATGCCTTCCTCCCCAGAATCTCTGCCCTGTGGTATTCCTGGATATATTGCATATGGTACATGTCCATTAATAACTTGAGGCTTATGAATATGTCCTAAAGCCCAATAATCTATATTTTCAATAGCCTTTAAATCTGAAAAAGTACAAGGTATATAGTTATTTGACTTATCAAGCTGAGTATGAAGCATAGCAACAGTAATTATATTGTCCTTAATAAGCTTATAATTCTCAAATATTTTTCTGCTATCTGAGGTATCTCTATAGGATTGTCCTATTATTTTGCAATAAATGTTTTGTTTATAATCCTTTAACTCAAATATTTCTGCTTTTTCAGCACTAAAAATATGTACATTAGATGGTAGTTTAAAATATTCGCTATTCTCTCTAGCTGGATCATGATTCCCACCAATGATGAAAACATCAATATTTTCATCTTTTAGCCTTAAGCACTGCTTTACAAAAAAACTATTAGCCTTAACGGATCTTGAATCTCTGTCATATATGTCTCCGCTAAGCAAAATAAATTTAACCTTTTCCGAAATGGCAATATTAATAATTCTTTCAAGGGAATCATACACCGCGTTATCTATTTTTTCCGCTAAACCTTTATTTGATTTTTGTCTTATATGGAGATTGCTTCCTAAATGGATATCTGCAGCATGAATAAACTTAAAATTTGTCATTATTTTCTCCTTTCAGTCAAAACCCGTTAACGTCCATTTAGGGCCTTAACCCCTCATGCCTATAATATTATATTATAGCATCCTAAAAGCATTTAAAGATACAATAAAAAAGCAAACTAGTTTAATCTAGTCTGCTTTTTACTATCTACATAAAATCTTTCATGAACTTTCTAGCATACTGAGGCTCCCATTTTCTAGTTATTAAAGGCTGTCCTTTAGTAATATAAGAAAGGCTATCCGTATATTCTGCTCTTTCTTCCTTGTATATAACTCCTAGAGGTATTCCCTTATCCCATTCCATAGCCTTTTTTAACCCATCTGCCTTATTTGTAGGATCATAATTATCTTCCAGTTTATAGGTGTTTTCTTTATACCACTTAAAAGTATTCACATGATTGAAGGTTACGCAAGGCTGTAATATATCTACTAATGAATATCCTTTATGAAGAATTGCCTGTTTCATTATGCTAATTAAATGCTCTTTATCTCCTGAGAAGCTTCTTGCTACAAAAGTTGCTCCAGCAGTTATAGCAAAGGCAAGAGGTCTAAAGGCATCAACCATTGTACCGTCAAGCTGCATAGAAGTTTTTTGTCCCTTATCTGTAGTTGGTGAGCCCTGCCCTTTTGTAAGGCCATAAATTTGATTATCATGGACAAAATGTGTTATATCAATATTTTTTCTTATATTGTGAAGAAGGTGATTTCCTCCTTCGCCGTAGGAGTCTCCATCCCCAGAGTTTATAATTACCTTTAAATCTTTATTAGCTAGCTTAATTCCCACAGCTGGAGGTACTGCTCTTCCATGAAGACCATTAAAGCCATTAACATTTATATAATGTGGGGTTTTAGCTGCCTGACCTATTCCCGATGACATTACTATTTCATGCGGCTTTATATCTAATTCAGCTAAGGTCTGCTTTAAAGCTGCTAGTATTGCAAAGTCTCCACAACCTGGGCACCATGCACACTCCTCTTGTGTTTCAAATAAGTTTATATCTAACATGTTATACCCCTCCCTTAACTTTTGAATAAATTTCTTGTGAGCTTAGTTGTCTTCCGTCATATTTTAAAATACATCCTGTTGTTCCTATTCCAGTTTCCATTCTAATAAGTTTTGCCAATTGACCGTTATAATTTTGTTCTACATTTATAATTTTCTTTGCTAGAGCTGAATAGTTCTCTAAAAGTTTAGTTGGAAGTGGATATATGTCTCCAAATACTAAGGCACCTATAGGAATGTTTTCATCTAACAGCATAGAAACTGCTTCCTTAAGGGGACCATACATGGAACCCCAGCCAAGAAGTAAAATTTCTGGCACTTCTGTTCCAAAATACTCTGGTTCTATTAGTTCTTTCTTTAACAGCTCAAGCTTTTTCATTCTCTTATCCATTTGCGCTATACGAACTTCTGCGCTTTCTGTTATCTGGCTATCATCGGTGTGTTCATCACTGTCAACGAGAACCACTGCGCTTTCATATTTCCCTGGAATTATTCTTGGAGATATTCCAGTTTCAGTTATTTTATATCTCTTATAGCTTCCATCTTCCTCCAAGGCTTCACTTCCTGAAATATGTCTTTCAATTCTTATATTATTAAAATCAAATTCCTCCATAACAGTTACTGTATCTGCTAAATACTGATCAGTGAGTAATATTACAGGCATCTGGTATTTTTCCGCCAAATTTAGTGCCCTTGCAGTGTTGTAAAAAGCATCCTTTGCATCTCTAACAGCTAAAACCATTCTTGGGCCTTCGCCATGTGAAGCTGTTAATAAAAAGCTTAAGTCACTCTGTTCAGTTCTAGTGGGAAGTCCAGTTGCTGGTCCTGGTCTTTGTGAATCAATTAACAAAAGAGGTGTTTCGGTGATACTTGATAGGCCGATAGCTTCTACCATTAGTGAAACTCCACCGCCTGAACTTCCTGTTGCTGCACGAGCACCTGCATAAGAAGCGCCTAGAGCCATATTTATAGCAGAAATTTCATCTTCAACTTGTTCTACTATTATACCAGCCTCAGCCTGCTTTTTAGAAAGATAGGTCATTATACTTGTAGCAGGTGTCATTGGATAGGCAGAATAAAAGTCCAAGCCCCCTGCCAATGCCCCAAGGGCTATAGCCTCATTTCCGTTTATCATAATATGCTTATCGACATGACCTTTAGGAAGTTGAAAATATTTTTTAGAGGCTTCTTTACCCATTTGAAATGCTTTTATATTTTCCTCTACTAATTTTCCGTCCCACTTTTTACTAAATAAACTTTCAATATTATTAAACTCTATACCAAAAAGCTCTGCTAGAGCACCAACAGCTGCTATACCAAATACCTTTGGATTTCCTGCATCTTGTGCAATTTTTTTCATAGGCACTGTTAATAGTCTTCCATCTTCTATTTTAATTGTATCATCGCCAATAATTATACCCATAGAGTCAAGTCTATCAATATGATAGTCAATAGTATTTTTATCTAATGCTACAATTACATTTAAAACAGGAAAATGTGAATTTATTACTTCATCTCCAAATCTAATTTGTATAAAATTATGTCCTCCACGAACTCTTGACATATAGTCCTTTGATGAATGAAAATAATAACCGCTTTTCTTTAATATTCTTTCAAATATTGCACTAATAGTATCCATACCCTGCCCAGCAGAGCCGCCTATTAAAATGTTATATTTCAATTTAATTCATCTCCTTTAAATATTACACGTTTTGATATATATTATTAATTGATAATTGTTATCATTTGATTACATTATATATTACCTTCCTACATTAATCAATACCTATTAAAATAATATTTACTATAACTTGACATAAAAATTACCTTATTATATGATAAAAAGAGGATTTTAATGACCTTAATCCTCTCTTTTATGAGAGGTTTTTATTTTATATGGGCATACTTTAGGTGATTAACCATTAAATAATTATTAGTTACAATTACTACTTATTTATACCATGTGATTGTCATCTTAAATATGTGACATTATTGGTTAAATATTAATTATAATCTAATGAATAAATTGAGGAGTGAAAATTATGAGTATCAGTAAGATTAGAACAAGATATGCACCTAGTCCAACTGGCTACATGCACGTTGGAAATCTTAGAACAGCCTTATACGCTTATTTAATTGCAAAACATGAAAATGGTAACTTTATACTTAGAATTGAGGATACTGACCAAGAAAGATATGTAGAAGGAGCCGTTGATGTAATATATAATACCATGAAAATGACAGGATTAATTCATGATGAAGGTCCAGATATAGGTGGTCCAGTAGGTCCTTATGTTCAAAGCGAGAGAAAATCTTTATATTTAGAATATGCTAAAAAACTTGTTGAAAAAGGTGAAGCATACTACTGCTTCTGTTCAAAAGAAAGGCTTGATATGTTAAAAGCCAATTCAGAAGCGTTAAAGAGACCATTTAAATATGATAAACATTGCCTTCATTTAAACAAAGAAGAAATTGAGCAAAAATTAGCTGAGGGTATACCTTATGTAATAAGACAAAATAATCCAACCGAAGGGACAACAACCTTTGATGATGTAATATACGGAACTATTTCAGTTGAAAATTCAGAACTAGAAGATATGGTACTTATAAAATCTGATGGCTATCCTACCTATAATTTTGCAAATGTTGTAGACGATCACTTAATGGGAATAACCCATGTTGTTAGAGGCAGCGAATATCTATCTTCCTCACCAAAATATAATCGTCTATATGAAGGCTTTGGCTGGGAGGTTCCTATTTACGTACATTGTCCTCCAATAATGAAGGATGCTCATCAAAAATTAAGCAAGAGAAATGGAGATGCCTCCTTTGAAGATTTAATAGCTAAGGGTTACTTAAAGGATGCAGTAATGAATTATATTGCTCTTCTTGGATGGAATCCAGGCACTACTCAGGAGCTCTTTACTTTAGAAGAACTTGTTAAAAGCTTTGATTTTAAACAAATAAATAAAGCACCAGCTATTTTTGATCCAGTTAAACTTAGATGGATGAATGGAGAATATATTAAAAAACTATCTCTAGAAGAATTCCATGAAATGGCTCTGCCTTACTATCAATTAGTTATAAAAAATCCATCAATAGATTTAATAAAGATAAGTAATTTATTGCACACAAGAGTTGAAGTTTTAGGAGAAATACCAGAGCAAGTTGACTTCTTTGATGCTCTTCCAGAGTATTCTTCAGAATTATATTTCCATAAGAAAATGAAAACTAATACTGAAAATTCCTTAGAGAGTCTAATAAAGGTACTACCTTTATTAGAAGGCTTAGACTCTTTTGATTTTGACACTATTCATGAAAGTGTATTTAAACTTATTGAAGAAATGGGTATTAAAAACGGTGTTATGCTTTGGCCTATAAGAACTGCTCTTTCAGGCAAGGCCTTTACACCAGGAGGTGCCTTCGAACTTGCAGAAATACTTGGTAAAGAAGAGTCAATAAAGAGAATTAAATTGGGAATTGAAAAACTTAAAAGTATTTAAAAATCTTAGAATTTAAAAGGCATGCTTATGGCTTATTACTTATTTGTTGAAAATTAGTAATGAAATCATATGCATGCCTTTAATTTTACTTATCTTCTTGCTTTTCCAGTTATTTTGTCTATTTCAATCTTAACAATATAGGTTGCATCTATGGCCCTTTCAATATATTGAAGCCCTTCAGCCATAAAATCCGGAGAATATTTTTGGGCTATTGCAATAAGTGCGTCCTTCTTTTCATCATTCTTTATTAAAAAAGCCCTTCCGAAGACTATAACACTTTCATATTCGGTACTGAACTTATCCGGCAAAACTTTTGTTTTTCCAACAACACAGAAGGAAACTTTTTCATTTGCTTTAATATTTTCTAATTTGTTCCCTTCCACTGCACAATGAAAGTAAATTGCTTCTTTATAATAAACAAAACTTAGCGGAGTTGCGTATGGATAACCATTTTCCCCAATTGTTGCTAAAACGCCATATTCACCATTTTCTAATATTTCCTTAATATCTTCAACGCCGATTTCCCTATTCTTCTTTCTCATTTCTTTGAACATTTTAACACCTCAATTATTATTTAGTTAGTCTAATTATATGGAAATATTTAATTTTTTGCAATTAAGTAATGAATATGAAGAAATATTAATTTTTCATTCAAAAGTTTCTCCATATCAGATCTACATAGGGAGAATTTTTACTTTAATAATTATTAACTTACTAATTAAAATTTAGATTTTTTAATTAATATATATTAGTTCTATTATTATGTAAATGTAATAATATGAATAGTAGATATTTATGAATAATAACTTGAAATTATTTTGCTCTATTTTTAATAAGGCTATTTAGAGGGGGCCAGGATATGGAAGATGTGAATCATAAAAGGAAAATTGCACTGAAACGATCTGAGGAACTAAAAGATAAAATAAATGACTACACAAAGATAAAGGATACAATTCCAAGAGGAATGTCGCCTATTCAAGAAGGTAAGATATTAGAAACAAAAAAAAGGATACTAACTTTACTAAATGCCTCAGAGGCTGATTGGAATGATTGGAAGTGGCAGGTAAAAAATAGAATAAGCAGTGCAGAACTGTTAGGAAAAATAATTAACTTAAGTGAAACTGAACTAAAAAACATTATAAAGGTTCAGACTAAATTTAGATGGGGCATATCTCCATATTATGCATCATTAATTGATGAAGATAGATTTAACCCAGTAAGGCTACAAGCTTCCCCTTCAATATTAGAACTATGTGAGGGAGGCTCTGCAGACCCAATGGCTGAAGAGTATACAAATCCTGCAGGAGCTATAACCAGAAGATATCCTGATAGGTTAATAATTAATGTGACAAATATGTGTCCATCTTTTTGCAGACACTGTCAAAGAAGAAGAAATATTGGAACCGTAGACACGCATCAGTGCAGGGCATCTTTAGAAGAATCTATTGATTACATCAAAAGTAATCCAGAAATTCGGGATGTTTTAATTACTGGTGGAGATCCTTTAATGCTATCTGATCAAATGCTGGATTGGTTACTAGGGGAATTATATAAAATAGATACAGTAGATTATGTGAGAATAGGTACTAGAGTTCTTGTAACTATGCCTCAAAGAATTACAGCAGACCTCTTAAATATATTAAAAAAATATAATCCTTTATATATTAACACTCAGTTTAATCATCCTCTTGAAATAACTAGAGAAGCAAAGGAAGCCTGTGACAAGCTCTCTAGTATTTGTATACCATTAGGCAACCAGGCAGTATTACTAAACGGTATAAATAACGATAAATATGTAATGCGGCTTTTAAACCAAGAACTTTTAAAATGCAGGGTAAAACCGTATTATATATTTCATGCAAAAAATGTTATGGGAACAATTCATTTTAATACTTCAGTAGATGATGGAATTGAAATAATGGAATATCTAAGGGGATACACTTCAGGTATGGCTATACCAGCTTATATTATCAATGCACCTAATGGCAATGGGAAAACGCCAGTTTTGCCTGAATATTTAATATCAAGAGGAAAAGACTATGTCAAGATAAGAACCTGGGAAGGAAAAATTTTTGATTATCCAAACCATCCTACAGAAGACTTCAAAAGCTTGTTGAAAGAATAAGAATTATAGGCCTCTAGATCTCCAGTAGATTTAGGGGCCAATAAAGCATAAAAGCAAAATATTTACCAAAATAATATTGATGTAATACATTTTTATCTACAGCTAATTGTTTTGCAACTTCTTTTTATAAAGATAGTTTAAATAATAAATTGGTTTTTTAATCGTGTTTTCCAAACTTTCAATATCCTCGTCACTTCCAGAAATAAATCGATGTTCTCTGAAATTTGCTTCTATAAAATAAATCTTTCTACCTTTGGTGATACCTATATCAAGACCTATATCACCAATTCCACTTGTTTTTTTTTCTATAGCATTACAAATAGCTAAACAGGCTGTATTTATATCATTGGAAATTTTAGCAGCATCTTCTTTAAAAACTGAATCCATTAACTGATTTGTGTTACCCGTTGTTCCTCCTGCCGAAAGATTAGTAACTATACTGTTTGGTGCGGCTACTCTTATCTTCCATCTAGATATACTCCAAGTACCAGTTTCATCTTTCTGTACAGATACTCTTATATCAAAAATATTTCCGTTATAGGCTGCGAGTGGAATTCCTTCTTGAACAATATAAGTTCTTTTACCCATTAACATTTTTAATTTAGGCAGTAATTCCATTAAGTTTCCGCTTAAAGAGTATAATATACCTTTTTCACGGTATTTAGCAGTATATTCATCTGTTCCATCCTTTGAAATTTTTATAATACCTAAACCTAAGCTTCTGCCTACTGGTTTTAGATATATAAATGGAAATTCCTGAAGCATTTTTGCTAAGGTATTGCTCCCCTTAAATAATACGGTTTTGGGCAGATATTTTTTTGCATAGCTATCCTGCTCTAAGAACTTTTGTATTCTCCATTTATATATCTTTGTGGTTCGATTAATAATATTAAAAGCTGGAACAAGTTCTGAAATGTCGTTCACTTTTTTATATAGAGAGCTAGACCTAGATATTTTAAGTCTATTATGAATTGCATCTGGAATAGGTAACCATTGATCTTGCCATTTGATTTTCATAGATTCATTTATTAAAGGTACATATCCCATTATTCTTTTATTACCAAAATCTACTTTGTTAAGGCTAAAAATATATATCAGGCCACCTATTTTGCTACCTGCTTCTGCAAAGCAATTAAAGTCTTCTCTTATGGGACGGCCTTTCTTATGGCCTTTAATAATAAAACTTTCGGTTAAAATTCCTATTATAGGACCAAACTTAATAACATCTCCATGTCCAATAGTCTGAACACATATTTCAATATTTTCTGGAATAAGCAATTCTTCTAGAGTATTTTTAGATAGCCATATTACTTCATCAGTTAATTCAATTTCTGAATTGATTGTAACGGAAGCATTTATGCACTTTGCTCCGCACTGTAAGTTAGTATTACTTCTATTTGTTAAATTAAACTTTTCTGAAGTCCTTAAGGATATTATTATATTAAATTCCTCTTGCTTTGTTTCAAAAGGACATTTCATTATTTTATACTTCATTTCCACAGTTTCCTGAACCTCCACATAATATTTCTTTCTCGTTCCTTTGTTTAAAAAGTAATTTTGAGTACCTAACTATATTTCTACAGCTTCTATTAATCAATTCTAGGTTACTTGAATGATATATGCATAGTTTAGCAGGCTTTCCATTAACCTCTATAAGCCACACTCTTCCGCTTTTGTCTATTGCGGCGTCAATGCCCAGCTCCCCAAGCATTCCATATTTTCTTTCTAAAGCTTCACATACCCTAATTACTAATATATCAACCTGGTCAGATAAGAATGCTGAATTTGAAAATAGAAGAGGGATAACGCTATCAAACTTTTCTACTTTACCACCACTGCTAATGTTTGTCACTATACTTCCTGGGGAGGCAATACGTATAGACTTATCTACCACTTCCCAGTTTGTAAGTTCATTTTTTTGAGCAAGAATCCTTACATCAAATGGATGCAAGTCTAAAAAGGCTACATCTATTCCCTGCTGAATTATTATATTCTTACCTAATAATCTTTCAGCTGCAAATTTACTATGAACCTCTTGCAAAGTAAGTTTATCTGAATATTTAGTTCCGGATATTTGATAGGAAAGGATATATAATCCACCATCAGCCTTTTGTAGTTTAAATATATTTTTTCCTAATCTTCCTCCAGAGTCTTTTATATAAACTGAATTATATTTATCTAAAATATCTAACAGTTGATAAGGGTGGCAATATTTTTCTGTATATGGCAGATAATTTATAATTGCTGAATCCATTGAAAGCACTTCATGCGTTTCCCACTTGTTAAAGTAAGACTTATTATTAATAAATGGTATTTTACACTCTTCGCTTAGACGCTCTCTTACAATTCCACCAACTTCTTTTTCGTTTTTAAGAAAGGTAGCACGATCATAAATTATGTCTGGAAATGGATATACAGTTAATTCCCAACTTTTACTTAGAGCATTATAAATTAATCCATTAATGTTTTTAGCTATCCAATCTATATTCAAAGGTGAAAATGCCAATACCTGGACTTCTTCTTTAACTGCCTCCTCAGCTAAAAAATTCATTTTTGCTTCTAATTTTTTATTATATAGTCGCTTAAAGTTTCTCTCATTAAAGTAAATACCTAAAATCATATTAATATTCTCCCATTTCAGTATTTGCTGACATGAAACCAGTCAAAAAAACGGCATATTCTATAGGACGAGAATAACAGCGTGCCATTAGAGCAGGATTATTAAGCCATTTTAAGCTTACTTTCAGAGGTTTTCCGTTTACTTCAATAACCCATATCTTTCGATTTATATCAATAGTCATATCAAGTCCAAGCTCCACACAGTCACCGAATTCTTGTTCAATAGTAGTTACTATTTCCCTGCCAATAGATAATACATTTTTATATAAACCATCCTTGGTGATAAAGTCTTCATGAAATGAATCTCTAAGTACTTTTGAAAATTCTATTACTGCGCCTCCGCTTCTGGGGCTTGTAATTATACTTCCAGGAGCACCAATTCGAACTGCTATCCCGCTTGGCTGCCAACTTCCTTGCCAATCTTTTTGATATAAAAGCCGAAAATCAAATGGATAATCCTTATAATAAGCCTTTTCAATTTCCTCTTGAATTAGATAACCTCCTCCAAGTACTGTATAGCTGTCTATTATTTCACCTATATTATTTAAATTAGGCAGGAAATTAACCACATTCTTGGTCTCAGTTCTATGCTCTATCTTATAGCTTCCATTTAATTCTTTACTAACTCGATAAACCCCTTTCCCCTTATAAAGAGCATCAGGCTTCAAATAAACACTATTAGCAGTCAGGAGAGCATTTTCTAAATCCATATATGAATTATAAATACTAGTTTTAGGAATTACTTGCAGTAATTTTGGATTTTTTCTTAATGTACAAATTGTTTCCCATTTTGTAAGCTTAGGCATAGAGTTAATGACATGATATTCACTTCCAAGTCTTTTTCTAAACTCAAGGCCGTTTTTACGCCCATAGCTTCCAAAACAGCGATCGTAAATTACAGTTGGTAAAGGCAGTATGTGGGCAGCCCATCTTGAGTCTTCATGTACTAATCCTTTTACTAATCTCTTCCCCCAATCAATATCGCCTGCTGAAAAAAAACAGCTTAATCCACTAAGTTTATCCATTGCTAAAGATATCTGCTCGTATACACTGTCAGTTTTGCCTTCACTTAATGAAGCTATCTTCTTGGAATTTATAAAAATCCCAACTAATGGGCCTATTTCTATACTGTTTTTTTCTATTTTGCGTAATTGAAGTGAAGAATTATCAGGAATATAAATTACAGATTTTAAATCTTCTGATAAACAGAGAAAATTAGAATCGGTTTCGTTGGTAATCCAAACGACTTTTCTTAAATTTATGTTTAGAGAACCGAACTTAATATTAATATTTTTATCTTTATCGCCATTGCAATAAAATTCATTTTGTTCTTCTGTTAAATAACAGGTATTATAGTCAGAGTTTTTATAAATGATTTTAATAAAGTCCATAAGTTTTTAACCTCCACAATATGGGTGTTTACACATTGCTTAACTACTTTATTATATTCATTGATTTTTTTTTAGTTAATCAATAAATACTATATTAATTGTATATATTTATAATAAATTTTGAGTAAAAAAGAATCCCTAAATCATAAAAATAGGGATTAAATTTACTATAATCTTAGAGTTTGCTCACACCAGTAAGAAACTTGGCATATTTAAATATTCCAAGAGCTTGAGGTAGTATTGTGCTGTCTTTTTTAGATCCTTCATAGTATAAAGGTATTAGCTTAGTTAGGGGGTTACCATCTATATCTAATGAATAAGGTTGCATTCTCTTACCAGGCATAACATTAGCTTCTATAATCCATATTTGTCCTAAGATGTCAATCCCAATATCAATCCCTAGCTCACCATAGTGTCCTAATTCTTTTTCAATATAGTTTGTTAACATAATTGTTACTTCACTAAGCTTTTGTGTACTGGGTAATTCAACAGAACTATATTGCTTCATGAGCTCAGAATATAATCGGTCATAGATAGCATAGACTCCGCCAGCATGAATATTTGTAAGAGGAAATCCTTCTTTTGCGATTCTTACACCTTTGAATATGGTTTCCCACATACCAGTTTCATTTTTCATAATAAACATTCGTATATCCATGCTGCGCCCTTTATAGGTTAATAATTTTATACCTTGTTGAACAATGTATTTTTTCTTCAAAGCAAAATTTATAACAAATTCCTGAACTTTATTTATACTATCTAGTAAAATTTCTCTTGCACCATCTTTATAAAAGTTAAGTTTAAATTTATCATTAAACTTTTCAATGGATAATACTTCTTTACCTTGTGTGCCATAAAAGGATTTTATAAATATAAGTTCATTTTTGTTTAGCATGTAAAGGACATCATCGAAATTATTATATATAATGGTCTCGGGTACATATTTTTTTGACTCCGGATACTTAGAAAGCACCTCATATAGTTCCCATTTTCCTATATCATTAAAATCATTTAATAGCTTTATTTTAGGATTATTTCTAAACCTTTTTCTTGCTTCTTTAATAAGTAATCTTTCTTTTTCATTAAATTCTAGTACCCTATCGTATAGAACATCCGGTAAAGGAAACCAGTAGTAATCGTATTTTCTTAAGTTTGGAATATAGGTAACACCTTTAACCTTTTCTTCTAGCCAGTCAACATCACTTGCAGAAAAAAAATAACTAATACAATTCTCAGCTCCGCTAGCACGCATATGCTGCCTTATAAAAGAGTCAGGCTTCCTTATTGCTGCTTTCTTTCTACCAGCATCAACAAATATTCCTACTACAGGACCTATAAAAATATCTTTATCAGTTTTCCATATATTAAGTGTTGTGTTTTCTAACAGTTGTAATTGATTAAATAGATTTTCGGAGAAATAAATATTTATATCATCAACTTCTGAAAAGCTTATTAAAATTTCTTGCGTTGATTGGCAAAAATGAATAGTATATGATTCTTTTGTAGAGAGTTTTAAAGCATCAAATATACTTTTAGGAAGTATACACTCATTTGAATTAGTATCATTAGAAAACCTTTTAATCCTTACTTCCATAATTTTCACCTCAAATTTATACCGATGTAATGTACTAGTTATATCCTACATAAAGAAAACTATGATTTAGGACTATTTGTCTCTAATTCATAAAGATAATTCAAATAGTAAATAGGCACTCTAGAAGTTATTTTCCATTCTAAATATTCTATGTGGCCTTTATAGCTTCCATCACTAGTGAACTTATTTTGACGAAGATTTGCTTCTATGAAATATATTTTTCCGGTATTTGTTATTGCTACATCCATTCCTATATCTCCAGTACCCGGAAAATTTTTTTCAATAGCTTCACTTATTAATATGCTGGCATTTTTTATTTTATCTAAAACTTCACTTGCATTATCAGGGAAAAGTGCATTTATTGCATCTTCTACTTTTAATGAAATACCACCAGCTGCACAATTGGTTACAACATTGTCAGGGTTTGCTGCCCTAATTATCCATACTGGTATCATCCATTTACCGGTACCATCCTTTTGTACACACACCCTCAGATCAAAAATATTCCCTCTATAAGTTGCTAAAGGAATACCTTCTTGAATAGTATATATACTTTTCTCCATCAAGGGTTCTAGCTGTAGTAAAATATCACTTAAGCTGCCACTTATAGAATAATTGTTTTTCCTTAACCTGTACTCAGCAAGATACTCATCTCCCTTATCTTTTGTAATCCTCGCTATACCAATTCCCAGACTACCGTCTGTAGGTTTTAGATATACACAAGAAAATTCATTTAGCATATTACTTAAAGAATCTATACCCTCAAACAGTACTGTCTTTGGTAAATACATATTAATATCATTGTTATTTTTTAATGCCTGATACACCTCCCATTTTGAAATTTGTGTGACCCTATTAATTATTTTAATATTTGGAAAAGCGTTTATTAGTTTGTTTATTTTTTCATTCTTATTACTAGAAGCAGATACGTATGCGCGGTTAACAATTAAGTCTGGTATTGGAAGCAATTGCCCATCCCAAACCATCTTGCCAAGGCTATCTATTGAGGGTATATAACCATATACTTTTTTATCAATAAAATCTATATAATTTAAGTCAAAAGTATATAATGATGCCCCAATTTCATTACAGGCCTCTAAATAGGATCTAAATTCTCTAGTGGTGGCTTTATAGATGAGATCTTTTTTACGGCGTATTCTATCTGTTAGGATTCCAATTATTGGTCCAGGCTTCATTTCATTTCCTCCTTGTATAATGTAGTTGTAACATATGTAAAGCTTTATATATCAATTAATACATAGTTTATTATATGTATTTTACTTTTTTTGGTTAATTAATTAAGAGGCTGTAATGCTGTATTTCACCTTAAATTTCTTTTAAAAATAATAAGACTGCTGACAAAATTTATGGCAACAGTCTATAATTTGATCTTAAATACAGTTTAAAAAATACTATATAGATTTTTCTTTAGTATTATTTTGAAGTTTCATATATACATAAAATGGAATACCTATAAGAATTAATATAAAACCATACATAACGTTTGTAGCGCCAGTGCCATATATTGCATAAATAGAGTACGCAAAAGCTAATAATGCCACGATAGAACTTTTTACAAAGGTGAATATATTAAACTTAGTGGGATCCTTTCTCAAAAGCATTATTTCAGCTGCAGCTGTAAAGGTATATACAGGTAATATAGACAGGGTAGAAAGCAATATTATAAAATTAAAGGCTGAATTTAGAGTATTAACATAAGTGGTTATTAATATTATATTTGTTCCAATGCTAGATATAATTAGTGCAGCATATGGAGTCTTATTTTTAGGATGAATTTTTACAAATATTTTTGGAAATATCTTATCTTTTGCAGCTGCATAAGCACATCTTCCAGATAAAAGAATCCATCCGGAAATTGTTCCTATTATGGAGATTACAGCACCTAAAGCAATTAAGGTACTACCCCAGCTGCTGCTAGTTAATGTATTAATAATTTCTGATAATGGAGCATTTGATACTGCAAGCTTATATTGAGGCATTGCCCCGATAGCTAAAACGCTAATTGTAATATAAATTACTGCAGTAATTACAGTTCCATAAATAGTGCTTAGTTTTACATTTCTCTTTGGATTTTTAATTTCTCCTGCTGGAATTGTAGCACTTTCAAATCCTAGAAAAGACCATAAGGTTATACCAACAGCTGCTGGCAGAGTGGACAATCCAATATTGTTGTTAGATGATGCTGTAGTAAAATTACTGCTATTAAAATGCATTACTGCAATTGCAGCAAATATTATTAGCGGCAATATTTTGCATATAGTGGTAATCATGCTAACAGCTCCAGCCCCTTTTACGCCTCTCACATTAATAAAGGTAAATATCCAAAGTATAGCTGATGAAATTAAAAATGCTAATAGTCTGTTGGCATTAATTATCGGAAAAAAGCAGCTTAAATAGCTTATTGCAGCTGTTATTATGGCTGCATCTCCAACCCATATGCCTATCCAGTATGTCCAAGTGCCTAAAAAAGAAGCAAATTCGCCAAAGGCTTCTCTAATATAGACTATAGGTCCTCCTGTTTCTGGCATAGCTGAACCTAGTTTAGCAAAGCTTAAGGCTAATAAGATAGATCCAATAGCTGTTATTATCCATGCAATGATTGTAGTAGTAGGGTTTGAAGCTGCAGCTAAACCTTGAGGCGCCATTAGAATACCTGAGCCAATTGTGTTTCCGATAACTAAAGCAGTTGCAGTAGCAAGTCCTAATTCTCTTTTTAATGTTATAGATTCATCTTGAAGCATTGTAGGTTTTTCTTCCATTTCATCACCTCTTAGTAAGTAAATATTAGATATAGTACAAAATCCCTTGCTATAATATATGCTTGTAAGTTATGAAGGTGAGTTGTATGGGTTTATTTAATTGTTCATTTAACTATTAACACTATCAAAATTAATCACATATATTAAATTAGATACAATTATTTAAATAAGCCATCAATAATCTTTTGGAGGTGAACAAAAGCATGCCTGACAAGATTAAAATAACCTATGTGGACTCAGAAGATAAGAGAACCTGTTATCTTACAAGAGAGCAATCTATATATTTTGGCTTAGGAGACACAGTGAAATATATCATTTTAACAATGGGCTTAGCTAGTGTTCAACTGAAAAAGGTTATTGTAAGGAACAATAACACGAGTTGTTTTAGATTATATTTATCTAAGGACACAGAAAGTGAACTATATATAACGCAAGGTACAGTTATGCAAATTAGAAAAATAGAAAATGGGCACCTAGAAATTGGACCTTACATCGGAATGTTTGTAAATCAAAGTAAGATTGAGCTTTTAAGCAGCGGTAAAAATATAACTGAATATATACAGGCACAAGCAGTCTGCAAAAGCCTCTATGGATTATGCTGTTTTTTTTCTATTAATAATATTGATTGGGATAGAAAGCAAATTAATGCATTGATAAGAGAGAATTTAAACTGGACTTCTCAAATATTACCCCTTCCAAAAATAATTTATGACCGCAATGTAGAGAATAACTGTCGAGTTGAAAGCATTGAGCTCAGAAAAAGATTAAAGAATATTTGTAAAATTCTTAATCCTATGGTTAAGCTTGCAAAATGGGAAACTATAAAAGCTATTGAAAAAAATCCTGGGCTGGTTCCAATTATCCCAGCTACAATACCATATGAGAATTCAAATGATTTAATAAATAGTCTGAAGCTATATCCTAGTCTTTATTTAAAGCCTGATTCTTTAAGTAAAGGAAAAGGAATCTTTAGAATTAGTAAAAATAACAATGAAGGTAATAAGGCTGAGTATAGAACCACCGAAGGAAATCATATTGTAAGTTTGAAGTCACTTAAAGAGTTGGAAAATTTAATGCGTCCCTATTCTAAAATTGGAGGAGGCTATATTATACAGCAGGAGATTAATAAGGCTAAATACAAAGGAAATCCTTTCGACTTTAGAGCATTATTTCAAAAGAGCTGCGATGGCATCTGGCAATTAAGTGGTATAGCAGGACGTATTGCTGGAAGAGGAAGCATAATTACAAGCCCAAGAAGTGGAGGAACAGTTGAAAATTTAGAAACTATATTAATGGAAGTTTTTAATGAGAGCTTTTCAACAGCAAATGGTCTATATGAGAATATAGTTCGTCTTGGAAGAGAAATATGCTTAACAATAGAGAAAGAGTTTGGTGACTGCATTGAATTAGGATTGGATATGACCATTGATATAGATAAAAAGATTTGGCTTATTGAGGTAAATGGAAAGCCTTTAAAAGTAAGTTTAAAACGTTTGGACAGCTCAGAAGTTATGAGTAGATGCAATAAGCGCCCAATAGAATACGCTGTGAAGCTAGCAGGTTTTGTTTCTGAGGATACACATTGATGTTGAAAAATAGTAAAGTAGAAATTCATTCTAATATACATCAGGTTTGTCTTGATTGTGAAAGTCTTATTTTCTGCTTGACAGCGGATTATTTTCTTATTCAAAGAGGCATAGTTCCATTTGCTAGTGCTTTGTATTTTATATTATTAAATGATTTGAGAGATAAAATATATAAACAAAATTTGTTAAGTGTAAAAAGAAAACTGAGTAAGGAGGATAGAGTGATTATGACCAATGCTGATAAAAATTATACAAAAGAAGACTACCTTCAGTTTAAGGGGATATTTGATTTTTGTAAATCAGATACAACTATAACTGATGAAAACTTTACAAATGGAGACAATACTCAAAATAATGAGGAAAACTTCTTTAATAATTCAGATGCTACTACAACTAATAAAAATTTTACTAATGGTAACAATACTCAAAATAATGAGGAAAACTTCTTTAATAATTCAGATGCAAATACAACTGATGAAAATTTTACTAATGATGGCAATACTCAAACCGATAAGGTATACTTCTTTGATAAATCAAATATGTCAATATCAAATGAAGATTTCACCAAGGAAAATAACTTTCAATATAATAAGACATATTATTTTGATAAATCTGGCATACCTATAGATGAACATGAAGGTCATAAAATTCGATCTAAATGTAAAAAGATAATAAAAACTTGCTGCCTTATTCAATTGCCAAGAGGCTTTAAGCTAACTGATTTTTCACCTGCCATATGCTTCAATTTGGGAGGGTTGTCCTGTATCAAAAATCCATTAATTCAAAAGGTTACTTTGCCAGCTTTAGAGTGCGAACATCCTAAGAAGTGTGAAGTAGTTGCAGGATATGAAATAAGGGCAGTTGGGGAGGTTAATTTTTCTGTGAGTATTCCTATTTACCCTATAGATGGATTTTGTTATCCAACACATTCTCATATATGCGGCTCAAGCTCAGTCCCAGTAAATGAAAATATATCTCATACCTGCTGTCCAAAACCATGTAATTGTAATGAACCATGTGTAGAATGGACTTATGCTTATTTTAATGCGGCTCTACTTGAGAATGAATGTGGTTCATACATTAAAGTTAAAATAGGAGTTGCTTTGGAATATAAAGGTGAATGTGAATGTGATGAAGAGTAATAAATATAAGGATGAAAACTTTTAATTCGATTTACTGTTTTCTCATTATTTGAATCTGTTTTTGCTATAAAAAGTTGTTGACACAAATAAACTTTTGCACTATTATTGTTTTAATGTAGGGATAATTTAATAAATAAACTGTGAAAAGGAATAGTAAAGATAGTATCTTTTACAGAGAGGAAGCCGTTGGTGGAAGGTTTCTAAAGATTAATTTTGAACCCGCCTTTGAGTTCTGCACTTAATAAAATGCAGCGGCTTTCTGTCGATAAATAGACTTAAGAGGATGCTTATGCATCAATTAGGGTGGTACCGCCGAAAATTAGCCTCGGTCCCTTTTAGGGATTGGAGGCTTTTATTATATAAAAATTTAGGAGGAAGATTATGAGTAAGGAAAAAGAGAAGAAATTAGTTGAAGCAATTACTCCAATGGATGAAGATTTTGCTCAATGGTATACAGACGTTGTAAAGAAAGCAGAGTTAGTTGATTATGCAAGTGTAAGGGGTTGTATGGTAATAAGACCTTATGGCTATGCAATATGGGAAAACATACAAAAGAACTTAGATGCTATGTTTAAGGAAACCGGTCACGAGAATGTATATATGCCAATGTTTATACCAGAGTCACTTCTTCAAAAAGAAGCTGACCATGTTGAAGGCTTTGCTCCTGAAGTAGCTTGGGTAACTCATGGAGGTAATCAGGAATTAACAGAAAGGTTATGCGTCCGTCCAACTTCTGAAACACTGTTTTGCGATCATTATTCTAAAATAATTCAATCCTATAAGGATTTGCCAAAGCTTTATAATCAATGGTGTTCAGTTGTCAGATGGGAAAAAACTACACGTCCTTTCCTTCGTACAACCGAGTTCCTATGGCAGGAAGGTCATACAGCTCATGCCACTGCAGAAGAAGCTCAAGAAGAAACAATAAAAATGCTAAATGTATATGCTAAGCTTTGTGAAGAATATTTAGCTATTCCAGTTGTTAAGGGTCGTAAAACTGATAAGGAAAAGTTTGCAGGGGCTGAGGCTACTTATACCATTGAAAGCTTAATGCATGATGGAAAAGCACTTCAGTGTGGAACTTCACATAACTTTGGTGATGGCTTTGCAAAGGCCTTTAATATTCAATATGCTGATAAAAATGGTAAGCTTCAATATGTACATCAAACCTCTTGGGGTATGACTACTAGATTAATTGGTGCATTAATAATGGTTCATGGAGATGACAGTGGTCTTGTATTACCACCAAAAATAGCTCCAACTCAATTGATGATTATCCCTATTGCCCAGCATAAAGCTGGAGTGCTTGAAAAAGCTGAAGAAATTAAAGATGCCTTATCAAAGGTAGCAAGAGTTAAAATGGATTGCAGCGATAAAATGCCAGGTTGGAAGTTCAGCGAATATGAAATGAAGGGAATTCCTCTGCGTCTTGAAATTGGTCCAAAGGACATTGAAAATAATCAAGCTGTTTTAGTTAGAAGAGATAACCGTGAAAAAATAGTTGTTTCATTAGAGGAATTAGAAGTTAAAGTTCTAGAAACACTAAAAGATATCCAAAAATCTCTACTAGAAAAAGCAAGAGCTGCACAAAACACAAAAACAAGCACCGCAGCTAATATGGAGGACTTTAACAACATATTAGATAGTAAGCTTGGTTTTGTTAAGGCTATGTGGTGCGGAGACAGAGCTTGTGAAGACTCTATTAAAGAAACAGCAGGGGCTACTTCTAGATGTATGCCTTTTGAGCAGGAAAGTGTAGCAGATACTTGTGTTTGCTGCGGAAAACCAGCTAAAAAGTTAGTTTACTGGGGTAGAGCATATTAATAAAAAATGTGCCATTATGTAAATTTAATTTTGCATAATGGCACTTTCATATTATAAAAACCTTTCTACTGCACTTTTATCATCAATATCTATAAAAATGCCCCTATCTTGAATTTCAAGTTGAAAAACATCCTCAGGATTATTATTTATAATATCTCTTGCTCCTTTGTCACCTTCGTTAATTAATAGGTCTTGAAAATATTTTTTACCAATAATAACTGGATTTCCTCTCATACCTTCATTTATAGGCACAATTATGCTTTTATTGCTCTTATTGAAGCAGTCATAAAGCTTATTTATTAACCCACTGCTTACAAAAGGCATATCCCCGAGAAGAATCATAACTGCATCCCCATTAAAGCTTTCAAGTCCCTTTTTAATGGAGGTACTCATACCTTTTTCATATTCTTCATTATGAAGCTTTTTAATATCTGTATCCAGATCATATTTACCAGTTATAAACACAAGTTCATTTAGCTTAGATGCCTTAGCATTCTCAATTACCCTTTGAAGGATTGTACTGTCATCTATTTTAATAGCTAACTTATTATAGCCCATTCTACTGGATTTACCAGCCCCAAGAATTATTCCTCTTATAAACATTATTTATTCACCTTCAATTATTCTTCTGTAAATATATCTACAAAATTAAATTTTTCATAATTGAATATTCCTCTTGCAGTTATTTTTATGTCAGGAATAACCGGAAGTGCCATAAATCCTAAAGTGAGAAAAGGATCAAAATCTCCCTTTACACCGTGTTCTCTTGCTATTTTAGACATACTTTTTACTTTCTCCGCTACAATATATGGGTCATCAGAAGTTATAAGACCACCTATTGGAAGACTTAATTCACCAAGCACTTCCCCTTTAGAAACCATTACCGTTCCTCCCTGCAGTTTTATAATTGTATTCACTGCAAGTGCCATGTCCTCGTCGTTATCGCCTATAACAATAATATTATGTGAATCATGGGCAATGCTTTGAGCTATTGTACAATTTTTAAGTCCAAAGCCTTCTATAAATCCAACAGTTTTTTTACCTGTATTCTTATATCTCTCTAATACTGCAATCTTTAAATATTCATCACATTCTAATGCTTTTACTATACCATTAACATCAATTACTTTTCTCTTACCTGTTCTAGTTTCAACAGAATGAGGAACAAGCTTTAAGGTATTTACATATTCTCCCCTTGTATTTATTTTAAAATCATCTGAAGTTACGCTATTAAGATTAACTGAAGATCCTAGATCATAGGAAGAATAGGTTATATTTTCATTATATATTTTCCCCTGCTTTAGAACACTTTTGATCTTAAGTTTACTTAAATCCTCAAAAATAACTAAGTCAGCTTTGTAGCCTGGTGCAATTGCTCCTCTATCTCTTAAGCCATAACACTGTGCAGCATTAATGGAGGCTATAGTGTATGCCTTAATTGGATCTAAACCTTGTTCAATAGCTAGTCTTACTGAATTATCTATAGTTCCCTCTTCAATTAAATCATGAATATGTCTGTCGTCTGTACAGAATAAAAATCTGCTATAATTATTATTATTTACAGCAGGTAAAAGATCCTTAAGGTTTCTAGTAGCAGAACCCTCTCTTAGCATAACATACATTCCCCTTTGTACCTTTACCAATGCCTCTTCATAAGTTGAACTTTCATGGTCTGTCTTTATATGAGAACAAAGGTAGGCATTGAGCCATTTATCATTAATGCCTGGGCAATGTCCATCAATATGTTTATTTTCAAAGGCCTCAAGTTTTTTTAACATATCTGTGTCACAATTTATTACTGCTGGAGTATCCATTACCTCACCAAGCCCTAAAACCTTTTCATCGTTGATGTAGCTTTTTAAATCCTCAGCTAAAAGTACTGCCCCAGTATCCTCGAATTCTGTGCAAGGTACACAGGAGGGCAGCATAAAAAACAAATCCATAACACTTTTTTTACTATTTTCCAGCATAAAATCTATGCCTTTTTTACCTAATGCGTTTGCAATTTCATGTGGATCTACAACTGCTGTAGTTACGCCTTTCCTAATTAAAAGATGAGAAAACACTTCAGGAGTTACCATTGATGATTCTATATGAACATGTGCATCAATAAAACCTGGAGCTGCATAAAGTCCATTGCAATCTATTTCATGAGTTCCATTATATTTGCCAATACCAACTATTTTATCCCCATTAATAGCTATATCATTTTCTTCGATTGTTTGGTTAAACACATTTACTATTTTTGCATTTTTTAGCACTAAAGGTGCTGCTATTTTCCCTGCAGCTATTGCAATATCATTTTTCAAATTAAGCATTATATTATCCCCCTAATAAATTGTATATATCCCCTATTATATATTTTCTCTATTATATCATAATATTTTAGATATGACATATATTATCCTTAATATAAAGTTTCTTATGTTAATTTATGCTTGAGCAAATAATTTTTATTACCATTATAAAAATAAGGCTGGGAAAATATCATTCCGCAGCCTTACCAATTTCTTCTTCAATTTTAATAATATTATCCCAATTAATGCACATATGAAAAAGACTCACCACATCTTGTTCATTATAAGATAGTATTTTTTCTTTCTTCTCCTTCGGCATTCTATTCATATAATCATCATCTTTTATAATTTTGCAAATTGTCTTTGCTAAATTAGAACCGCTAATTAGCTCACTATCTCTATTTATACCAAATTCCTTTTCAAGATTCTTGAGACCTATTGAACTCTTTTTAACCTTTTCATATTCTTTTTGCAAATCAATTCCAATATATTTTTCCTGTAAATCAATATTAATATTATTTTGTTTAAATAAATAATTTATCATAGTGTAATCATTATTACCTGAAAAAGTAATTAAATATTTCTTCTTGTAAATTTCCTGCATAACATTAAAATATTCTTCCGCTAACAGTAATATTTCCTTAGCTTCTTTTTTATTTTCAATCATATATTGAGTAACAATTAGATTTTTTTCTTCTTCATTATAAAAGGCACAGCCAAAAACACCTATACAAATCGGTTTCTTATAAACATAATGTTCTAAATCAAAAAATAACGCATCTTTATAAATATCTTTATTGTTTTCATAAGCTAAAGAAAATTCATCACTGAATTTTGAAGCTTCAATTACTTTTCTTATAGTTATCACTAAAATCACTCTTTCTTAACAAATGTGAATCATATCTGATGTCAATCTATATACCACATCTTTTCTTTCTACTGCAATTAATGCCTTTTTACTAATTTCTTCTGAATCCTGAACCTTCTTTATTAACTCTCTAGTTGGATTAACACAAACTGGATAGGCAACCATTTCAAACATAGAAAAATCACCTGAGGTATCTCCGTAAGCAAAACTTTGATTTAAATCCAAATTGTATTTTTCAGTAAAATAACTAATGGATTCTTTTTTACTTCTACTATCCCACATTGGAATTACACTGCCAGTATATTTATCTTCACTATCCATCTCATATACTGCACCCTTAAAGTCATCAAAACCATGTTTCAAGGCCATTTCATTTACGAGCTCTATTGGGCTTCCTGAGATTGTAATTAAAATATGCCCCTGCTGTTTATGCCATTTAATTCTGTCTCTAGTAAAGGTATATACTCTATCTCCCTTTTGGCTTACAACTTTTTTAGCTATAAATTCCACCTGAGACTTATGAAGTCCTTTAATTGCTTCTATATAAATATCAGCCATTTTAAGAAGGTAATTATCATAGTTACCCTGCCTTTTGTCCCATCTTTGATATTCTGGTCTAACCTCATTTACCCATCTTTCCGGGCCAATTATTTCATACTTAACTAATTTTTTAAAGATTTCTGCTATAAGACCTTCTCTATAAAGTGTTCCGTCAATATCAAAAAATGCTCCAACATTTTTATCCATAACTACCTCCACCTAAACCTTTATTATTATAATATTACATTTACAATTATAATGCTATATTTTTATAAAAAGAATAAGCACCTAAAATAAATCAGCCCTGTTATCTGGTTTACTTTGGGTGCCTAAACTCTATTGTTTATCTATATTAGAAAGCTGGAATTATGCTTCCTTTATATTTATCTTCAATAAATTTTTTAACTTCTGGAGAATTTAGTGCCTCAGATAGTGCTTTGATGTATGGCTTATCTTTGTCTTGCTTTCTTACTGCTAAAACATTTGCATAAGGCGAGCTTTTATCTTCTAATACTAAAGCATCCTTACTTGGATTTAGCTTAGCTTCTAATGCATAATTTGTATTTATAACTGCAGCATCTACATCATCTAAAGTTCTTGGCAGCTGAGCAGCTTCAAGTTCTTTAATTTTATACTTATTAGGATTCTCTGTAATATCTATTGCAGTAACTAGGTCTCCGCTCTTTAATTTAAATAGGCCTGCACTTTCTAGCAACCTTAAGGCTCTAGCCTCATTTGTAGGATCGTTAGGAACAGCAATTGTAGCACCTGCCTTTAAGTCCTTTATACTTTTAACCTTCCTTGAATAAACTCCCATAGGCTCAATATGAACCTTTACAGTATAGTCAAGATCAAGTTTCTTTTCTTCATTCATAGTTGTTAAATAAGGAATATGTTGAAAGAAGTTTGCATCTATTTCTCCATCATTTAGAGCTATATTTGGTTCAACATAATCTGTAAACTCTTTTATATTTAGGGTGTAACCCTCTTTTTCTAAAATTGGTTTTACAACTTGAAGTATTTCTTCATGTGGCACCGGAGATGCCCCTACAGTAATTACTTTTTTATCATCCTTTTGTGCAGCTACCGCTGCATCTTTTTTTGCATTGCAGCCGGCTAATCCAACTAATAAAACTGCACTTAATATTAAACTTATTGTCTTTTTCATATTTAAAACCCCCTAATTAATAAATATTTTTAATGACTTAATTTTTTATAGGCATAATTTCCTAAACTCTGCAATAACTGAACTATTATCATAAGTATTATAATTGTGTAAATCATTATGTCTGTTTTATATCTTTGATATCCATACCTAACAGCAATATCACCAAGACCCCCAGCTCCAATGGTTCCTGCCATTGCTGAATAGCCTATAACACTTATTACCGTAAGAGTTATCCCTAGCACAATTGAAGGAAGAGCCTCCTTCAGCATTACCTTGAAAATTATTTGTGAAATACTAGCTCCAAAAGCTTTTGCTGCTTCTATTATTCCAGAATCCACTTCTTTAAATGCTGATTCTATAACTCTAGCTGCAAATGGAGCAGCTCCAACAGTAAGCGGTACAATAGCCGCATTTTTACCAATAGTTGTGCCAACTACAAGCTTAGTAAAAGGAAAAATTGCTATCATAAGTATTATAAAAGGAAAAGATCGTAATAGATTGATTATAAAATCTAATACCTTATTAATTATGGCGTTAGGTTTTAAGCCCTTTTCATCAGTTATGACAATAATTATTGCAGGAAAGAAGCCAATAATTACAGCAAAAATAGTTGATAAAATAACCATATATAAAGTGTCCCATACCCCAGGCAGCAGTATTTGTAAAAATAAATTACTAAAGCTCATTGTAAACAACCTCCCAGCTTATTCCTTTCTTTTCTAGAAATTTTAAAATCTTCTCTTTATCCTCTTCAAGTACATTAACTACAAGGCTTCCAAGCACGTTCTCTCTAAATTTTTCTAATTTGCCCCAAACAATTGAAAAATCAATATCTAGCTCTCTTGCCATAGAAGTTATAATACTTTGCTGACTCAAATCTTTAGGAAAGAAAATTTTTATGTTTACACCTTCTGCTGGAAGTATTTCTTCTTCTCCCATTAAATCCTTTAGCTTTTTAGTTGGCCTTAAAAACAATTCCTCCACTCCGCCTATTCCCTTTATTTCACCTCCTTCCATAAGCGCAACCTTTTCACATACCTCTTTAATTACTTCCATTTGATGAGTAACTATAACTATTGTTATATTTAGCTTTTTGTTTATATCCCTTAAAAGCTCAAGGATGGATTTTGTTGTTCTTGGATCTAATGCTGAAGTAGCTTCATCACATAAAAGTATTTTAGGCTGCAGCGCTATTGCCCTGGCAATAGCAACCCTTTGCTTTTGACCTCCGCTTAATTCCTTTGGATAATTAAATACTTTTTCTTCAATACCAACCATTTTTAATAAATCATTTACTCTTTTTTTTATATCCTCATTTTTGTAACCCCACAGTTTAAGTGGAAGTGCTACATTTTCATAAACATTTCTTCTATTTAAAAGATTAAAGTTTTGAAAAATCATTCCTAATTCTTTTCTAAATATTCTAAGCTTTTTAACAGATAATTCCCCTACTTCTTTACCCATTATATTAATGCTGCCGGAATCATATTTTTCTAGTCCGTTTAAGCATCTTAGAAGTGTAGATTTACCTGCACCGCTGTGGCCAACTATACCGAATATATCACCTTCTTCAATTTTTAAACTAACCCTATTAAGAACTTTAACCTTTGAAAAGCTCTTCGAAACCTCACTTATCTCTATCATACAACTCTCCTATCCCTAAATTAATAAATAATTTCAATTGTTAATGATTATTATTCTGAATTAAAATAAAAAATAAAACCCGAGGAAACCTCGGGTTTTAATAAACCTGCCTGTTTCGCTCATCTATCAGTATTCAAAAGAATACTGCAGGAATTGGCACCATTGTATTATAAATAATACCGGTTGCCGGGCTTCATAGGGCCAGTCCCTCCACCTCTCTAGATAAGTCCATATTAAGTTTTAGCACTTTAACACTTTACAACGTCAAAACATTCATTTATTGTTTATATTATAGTACCTTCAAAATTGAAAGTCAATAGTAATTTGCAACTTTTCAAATTAATTTATGCAGATTTTATAATTCTATTAATTTTTGCCTCAAATTGTTTTGTATCCTCTTTATCCATTGATTCTATACCTGAAAGCCTATAAGAGATTCCTAATTTATCATACTTGGCTACTCCTAAGGTATGGTATGGTAGTAATTCAACTTTTTCAACGTTTTTAATTTCTTTTATAATTCCCTGCATTTTTTCCATATGTTCTTCTGAATCTGTAATACCTGGAACTACTACATGTCTAATCCATATCTTAACATCTGTTTTTTCTAATGCAGCAAGAAATTGATTAAACCCATGTTTGCTTTTACCAGTTAAATTTTTATATCCAATATCATCTACATGCTTTATATCTAGCAAAACTAAATCTGTATATTTTAATATTTCTTCATATTCTCCAAAGCCATAACCAGCTGTATCTATGGTTGTATGAATATTATTTTCCTTGCAAAGCTTAAGCATTTCTAGTAAAAATTCAGGTTGAAGGAGAGGATCCCCTCCTGAAAAGGTAACTCCACCACCAGATCTTTCAAAGTAAGGCTTATAACGAAGTATCTTTTTCATTAATTCTTCTGGTGTCATTTCAGTTCCGCCATCTCTTGCCCAGGTATCAGGGTTGTGACAATAAGCACATCTAAGCTTACAACCTTGTAGAAAAACTACAGTTCTAACTCCAGGACCGTCCACCAAACCCATACTTTCTATTGAGTGTACTCTACCTTTAATCATGAAATCCCCTCCTTTAAATTTTTAAAAAGTTTTTACTTACATTTTTTCATGGAATGTTCTGCTTATGACTTCCTTTTGCTGAGCTTTTGTTAATCTATTAAAATTAACTGCGTATCCAGAAACTCTTATTGTTAAGGTAGGATACTTTTCTGGGTGTTCCATTGCATCCATTAAGGTTTCTCTATTTAATACATTTACGTTTAAGTGGTGAGCATTTTGTCCAAAGTATCCATCCATAACAGCTACTAGGTTGTTGACTCTAGATTCTGAATCCTTACCTAATGCGTCTGGAAGTATGGAGAATGTATTGGATACCCCGTCCTGGCAGCATGAATATGGAACCTTAGCTACTGAATTAAGTGATGCAAGAGCTCCTTCTAAATCTCTGCCATGCATTGGGTTAGCTCCTGGTGCAAATGCTTCTCCCGCTTTTCTTCCATCAGGTGTGGAACCTGTCTTCTTACCGTAAACAACGTTTGAAGTTATAGTTAAAACTGATAATGTATGCTGAGCATCTCTATAAAGCGGGTGTTTCTTAAGTTCATTTGAGAATCTTTCAGCTAAGGCTACAGCAATGCTATCAACTCTGTCATCGTCATTTCCGTACTTAGGGAATTCTCCTTCAACTTCAAAGTCAACAGTTATTCCATTTTCTCTTATAGGCTTAACTTTAGCGTATTTTATAGCGCTTAAGGAATCTGCAGCAACTGAGAATCCTGCTATACCAAATGCCATTAGCCTACCAACCTTTGTATCATGTAATGCCATTTGTGATGCTTCATAAGCATATTTATCATGCATGAAGTGAATTATATTCATTGCATCAACGTAAACTTTGCTTACATATTCTAATACTTTGAAGTAGTTAGCTAATACCTTATCATAATCTAATACTTCATCTGTTATTGGTTCAATTCCTGGAACAACAACAATGCCTTTCTTTTCATCTACTCCACCGTTAATAGCTAGAAGTAATGATTTAGCTAGGTTGCATCTTGCTCCGAAGAATTGCATCTGCTTTCCAACCTTCATTGCAGATACACAGCAAGCAATTGCATAGTCATCTCCATATATAGGTCTCATAACGTCGTCATTTTCATATTGAATAGAGTCAGTTAATATAGACATTTCAGCACAGAATTTCTTAAAGTTCTCTGGTAAGTTTTGTGACCAAAGTACTGTCATGTTTGGTTCTGGAGCTGTTCCTAGGTTGATTAGTGTGTGTAAATATCTGTATGAGTTCTTAGTTACTAATGGTCGTCCATCTTCACCAACGCCACCGATTGATTCAGTAACCCAAGTAGGATCTCCAGCAAATAAATCGTTATATTCTGGTGTTCTTAAATGTCTAGCAAGTCTTAATTTGATTATAAATTGATCAATAATTTCTTGTGCTTCTGCTTCAGTTATAAAACCTGCTTGTAAGTCTCTTTCAATGTATATATCTAAGAATGTACTTGTTCTCCCAAGTGACATTGCAGCACCGTTATTTTCTTTTATTGCTGCAAGATATCCAAAGTATACTGCTTGTACCGCTTCCTTTGCATTAGTAGCTGGCTGTGATATATCAATACCATAAGAAGCTGCCATGTTCTTTATTTTTCCTAAAGCTCTTATTTGCTCATTAACTTCTTCTCTTAATCTTACTAATTCGTCGAGCATATCGCCTTTAAGATTCTTAAGATCTTTTTTCTTTTCTTCAATTAAGAAATCCATACCGTATAGAGCTATTCTTCTATAGTCGCCTATTATTCTTCCTCTACCATAAGCATCTGGAAGACCAGTAAGGACAGCAGCTGATCTGGCAGCTCTTATTTCTTCTGTATAAGCATCAAATACTCCTTGATTATGAGTCTTTCTATATTTTGTAAATGTTTCATGCATTTCATCACTAATCTTGTATCCATAGGATTCAAGGGATTGCTCTGCCATTCTAATTCCGCCCCATGGATTTGTAATTCTCTTTAGTGGAGCATCTGTTTGTAGTCCAACTATAACTTCATTTTCTTTATCAATGTATCCTGGTGCAAAGGTATCTATACCTGATACATTTTCAGTATCAACATCTAAGATTCCTTTTTTTGTTTCTTCTAAGATAAGTTTGCTGCACTCATCCCAAATCTTTTTTGTTTTATCTGTAATTCCTGCTAAGAAATTTTTATCCCCATTATATGCTGTATAATTTTGTTGAATGAAATTTCTGACATCTATTTCATTCATCCATGTTCCTTCTTTAAAGCCTTCCCATTGTTTAAACATAAACTTCACTCCTTGCTTTCTCTTTTTACACTCACTATTATATAGTATATTTTTGTCTGTATCAATAGTCAATTAATTTGTTTTTAAGCCATTTTTATAAATTAAATTATAACAGTTGAATATTCTGTATTATTTTCTTTGTTTTTCTATGCCAATTGATAATAATTACTTATTAATTTTACTTATGACATATTAAATTAAATTAAATTCACAGTTTAGTTTTAATCTTGTAAATTTTTAAACAATTATAATAGTTATTTATAGTAATAAAAATCCAGCTTCTGCAAAACAATTATTTTTAATTGACTAATCAAACAAAACTATTGACAGTAGGACTACAGCATGTTATTATTTATTTGAGAATGATTTTCAGTACGAGGTGGTAATAATGAGCATTTACGATCTAAGACCTGGTGAGAAAGCTTATGTAAGCAATATTATTGGTGACGAGAAACTAGCAAAAAGATTACTTGCTTTAGGAGCAATTGAAGGGACGGAAGTATTAGTAAAGGCTGCAGCTCCCCTTGGGGATCCCATATTAATAAATTTCAGAGGGTTTGACTTAGCTATTAGAAAGAAGGATGCAAGAAACATTGTAATAACAAGCATAAAATAAAGGAGGCTGACCTATGAAAATTGCAGCATTACTTGGAAACCCAAATGTAGGTAAAACCACTCTATTTAATTATCTAACTGGTTCAAATCAACATGTAGGAAATTGGGCTGGTGTCACAGTAGAAAAAAAAGAGGGTTATTTAGAGAAGGACATTAAGATTGTGGACTTACCTGGAATATATGCAATGGACACCTACTCAAATGAAGAAAAGGTTTCTAAGGAATTTTTACAAACTGGAAATGTAAATTTAATCATAAACATAGTTGATGCCTCTAGCTTAAATAGAAACTTGTACCTTACAATGCAGCTTAAAGAATTTAACATACCTATTGTTTTAGTTTTAAATATGCTTGACGCTGCTGAAGCTAAAGGAATTGATATTGATTTTGACAAACTAGCAGAAGGACTCGGTGTTACAATTATACCAATTATAGCTTCTAAAGGAAAAGGCATAAATAAGTTGAAGGAACTTCTAAAAAGTTCTGATTTTTTAAGTCTTCCTATTGATAATAATTATCAATTTCAAAACGAAAAGGAAACCTATTCATATATAGAAAATGTATTGAGGGACTGCATTAGTAATAGAAACATGGTGGGGCTTACTACTACTGAAAAAATCGATAAAGTATTAATAAACAAATATTTAGCTTATCCTATTTTAGCAATTATTTTATTTTTTATATTTCAAGTTACATTTACCTGGGCCGGAAAGCCTTTAGCGGATTTTTTGCAAACCTTATTAAATGGTTATTTTGTCCCAACTGTGGATGCTCTCTTAAAAGGCAGCAGCAGCTGGTTTAAGTCATTAATTATTGACGGAATAATCGGTGGTGTAGGTTCAGTAATAGTATTTCTTCCTGTTATTATGTTACTATTCTTTTGTATTTCCTTTTTAGAAGACAGTGGTTACATGGCAAGAGTAGCTTTTATTATGGATAGAATAATAAGAAAGATGGGGCTTTCAGGTAAGGCATTTATACCACTAATTATAGGTTTTGGTTGTTCAGTGCCAGGTGTAATGTCTGCTAGAACACTCGAAAGCGAAAAGGATAGAAAACTTGCAGCACTACTTGTACCACTTATGTCTTGTAACGCAAGATTACCTGTTTACTTGGTTTTTGCTGCAGCCTTCTTTAAGGGTCGTGAATCCCTTGTGGTTGCATCCCTTTATGCATTAGGGGTAATAATAGCCTTTATAATAGGAATATTATTTAAAAATACCATATTTAAAAAGGACGACGAGCCATTTATAATAGAGCTCCCTGAATACAAGCTTCCAGAAGCAAAAGGCTTAATAATGCATACATGGGAAAAAGGTAAAGGCTTTTTAAAGAAAGCCGGAACAATTATTTTTTCAATCTCTATAATTGTATGGCTTCTATCTAATTTTAACTTTACTGGTTTCACAGATATTAATAATAGCTTTTTGTCTTATATCGGCAGGGCAGTAAGTCCTATATTCATACCTTTAGGCTTTGCCTCCTGGCAAAATTCCGTGGCATTAATTGCAGGTATTATGGCTAAAGAAGTTGTTGTTGGAACCATGGGTGTAATATATGGCAGTAATTTATCTTCAGTATTACCAACTGTGTTTACACCACTTTCAGCTTATAGCTTTTTAGTTTTTGTTCTACTTTATACACCATGTATATCTTTAATAGCAACTATGAAAAAAGAATATGGCGGTAAAATGGCAGCATTTTCTGTAACTTACCAGCTGGTATTAGCTTGGATAGTATCTTTTCTTGTTTATAATCTTGGAAATATTATTATTAAATTAATATAAATCTATTTATTAAATAAATTACTAAAGAAATAATATTTATGGGAGAGTGATCTTATGACAGTTGAAATAATTTTTACAGTGCTAGTAATAGCTATAGCTGTTTTCATATTCTATAAGAACTTAAAAAAGAGCACCTCAGGAGAATGTAACTGCGGTAGCTGTTCTAAGAGCTGTCCAAAATATATGATGCATAAAGAAAAAAAGTAGATAAATTTATCTACTTTTTTCTTTTAATAGCTGCTGCTTACCATATTACTTATTTCTCTGCTATTTATATTGCCTTTTAAAATGGCGTCTATGATTTTAGATGCTGCTTTTTTTGATACTCTTTCTACTTCAAAAGATACTTCAATATTATTCTTTTTAATTAGGCTTTTTAAAAACTTAAGCTGTTTCTCAGTTATGCTGTCTTCTCTAATTATAGAGGTATTATTTTCAACCTTATAAATAATTTTAAAGATCAAAGGTAAATTTAATACATCTTCATAATTGTGCAGCATTATAATATCTTTTAACTCGTCTTCTTTAGTTTCTAAATATTGATAATATAGTTCCACACTCATTCCGCCATCTATTTGATCTTCCCTATTAACCCCTAAATATTTTTCTACAGTTTTAAGGTTGCACCTTTCCATACCTAATTGTTTGTAATAAGGTCTAATTATTCTATATAAGTCTATATGTTCATTTGGAAGGCTGCAGTGAATATTATTTTTTCCCATTCTCCTAGCTATGAATGGCTCATCAAAAGCTACCCCATTATAGGAACACCATCTATTAAACTTAACTATATCCTTAGCGAAGGCATATAAAATTTCTGCTTCATCAATAAGTTCTTCAGCGAAATACTGTTTAATATTAAACTTTCCTTCATCATTGTAATATCCTAAGGATATAAGTATGATATAGTCCTTATCCTTTTCAAATCCCGTTGTTTCAATATCAAAATATGCAATATTATGCATATTATATTTTTCAATAATATCTGCTTCAATCTTTATGTTATCGGTGTACTCTCTAATATACATTACTTCCTCCAATTACTTTCTTAAGCTACAAAAAGATTATATACTAAAATAGCACATTTTTAAATAGGAAACTCCATAGAGTTATTAGTTTTACTCTATGGAGCTTATATTACATCTTTTCAACTACATCAAGTCCAATTAACCATAAACCATTTTTAATTACTTGACAGGTAGCTTCAACTAAATTTAATCTTGCTTTTTTGAGTCCAGCATCTGCTGCATTTAAGATACTGTGAGAATTATAAAATTTATTAAAGGCTTTAGCAATTTCAATAACATGTCTTGTTATAATTGAAGGCTCAAGTTTATCAATTGCCAATAGTATAGCATCCTGTAATCTTGAAATTTCTTTTACTAATTCAAATTCTTCAGTAGAAGTCATTTTGCTGTAATCTGCCTCAGCAGTTATATCTACAGCTTTTCTCAAAATACTCCTGCCTCTAGCATAAGTGTATTGTACATAAGGACCCGTTTCGCCTTCAAAGTTAAGCATTTCCTTCCAATCAAATATAATGTCCTTCTCCTTGTTGTTCTTTAAATAAGTAAATATAATTGAACCTATACCAATTTTCTTTGCAACTTCTTCTTTGTTTTCTAAATTTGGATTTTTCTCATTTATAACTTCAAGGGCCTTTACTACTGATTCATTAAGCAATTCTTCTAAATATATTGCATTTCCGCTTCTAGTGGAAAATTTACCTTCTGAGAATTTAACTAGTCCAAAACCAACATGTTTACAATCATCAGCCCAATCATATCCCATTAGTTTAAGGGTAGTAAATACCTGCTTAAAATGTAGTGACTGTGAGCTTCCTACTACATAGATATTTTTATAAAAGTCATAGGTTTTCTTCCTATACATGGCTGCGGCTAAATCTCTTGTAGCATAAATAGTTGCCCCGTCAGACTTTTTAATAATACATGGCGGCATGTTATATTTATCTAGCATAACTACCTTAGCACCATTGCTTTCTACTAATAGCCCCTTTTCCTGAAGCTCATCTACAACTGCATCCATTTTGTCGCTGTAAAAGCTTTCACCAGCATAAGAGTCAAAATGAACATTTAACATTTCATAAACTCTATTAAATTCTTTTAAACTTAGTTCTTTAAATACATTCCATAAATGAACTTCTTCCTCACAGCCATCTTCAAGATTTTTAAAATGCTTTCTTGCCATATCTTCTAAAGACGGATCCTTTTCAGCTTCTTCATAGAACTTAACATAAAGTCTTTCAAGTTCACGAATAGCATTAGCATGAAGTGCTTCTTCATCAACCCATCTATGATAAGCTGTAATTAGTCTTCCATATTGAGTTCCCCAATCTCCTAGATGATTTATTCCAATTGAATTGTAGCCTTCAAAATTTAGAATTCTATATAAGGAATTCCCTATAACGGTAGTACTAAGATGTCCAATATGAAAATTCTTAGCTATATTAGGTGATGAATATTCTACAATTACATTTTTCCCTTCCCCAATTTTTGAAGAACCGTAATCTTCATCTTCTTTAAGTACCTCTCCAATTATCTGCTTTACAAAGGCAGCTTTATCCATAAAGAAATTTAAATAAGGTCCTTGACAGTCTATCTTTTCAAAGCCCTCTTTACCTATTTTATTCTTAAGTTCCTCTGCAATCATATGAGGAGCTTTTCTCATTGTTTTTGAAAGTTGAAAACATGGAAAAGCATAATCACCCATATCAGGTCTTGGGGGAAGCTCTATTAATTTTTCTATTGTACTTAGTTCTAAATCAACCTGCTCTTTTATTTTCTCTGCCACTAATTTCTTGTAGTCCATAAAATCCTCTCCATTCTTATTTTTGTATGTAAAAAACCCGTCTCTAAAAATATAGAGACGGGTATGACATTTCCGCGGTACCACTCTAGTTGATATAAACAATTTATATCCACTCGAAATTTTAACGCAATCAACGGCTCGCCCTACACATAAATTAAACTTCAGGCAGCTTCTTAGAGGCTCTCTTCCTTTTTTATATTCTACATGGCTTCCACCATTGCCCTGCTCTCTTTAAGAAATCTAAAAAAAGTACTCTTCTCATCACTGAATTTAATTATAAATATTTACACTATATTATATTATTATTAATTAATACTGTCAATATGCAATATTAAGTATTCCTATAAAGTACATCACTTAGCTCATGTTCATCATTTATAGGTATGCCGCAGGTAAAATTTTGACAGATATAAACTGTAGTCTTATTATCAAGCATTTTTCTATCTTCTAAAGATCTAAATATTTCTAATGATTTCTCCATTTCATCATTTAATAACAAGGTAGAAAAGGGTAAATATTTTTCATTAATAATATTAATATACTTTTGGGTTTCAAATCCGATCTTATCCCCGGCTATGATAATTTCCATTGTATCTTTAAAATTAAACATAAAAGCTATAAGAGCTAATGAATAACTGCTTGGATTGTTTGTAATAGTTCCAGCAAAAATATCAAACACCTTTTGTGCTTCTTCTTCTAATGTGCTGTCCCCAGTAATTCTAGCTAGTCTTATAAGATTATAAGCTGCTACAGAATTTCCAGATGGCAGCGCACCATCATAGATTTCCTTAGGCCTTATAATTAATTCTTCTGAATCAACACCGTATAAGAAGAATCCGCCCTTCTCATCTGAAAATAGCCTTAACATTTCACTATTAAGTTCTAATGCCTTACTTAAATATTCAGTTTCAAACGTGCTTTCATATAGTTCAATAAGTCCCCAAATTAAAAATGCATAATCCTCTAGATATCCTAAATATGCTGCTTCTCCATCTCTATATCTAGCCAGAAGCCGACCATCTTCCCTTACTGAGTTTTTAAATATAAATTTAACTGCTTTTATAGCCGCTTCTATATAGTTATTATTTTTTATAACCCTTCCTCCATAAGAAAGTGCTGCAATCAAAAGCCCATTCCAAGAAGTTAGTATTTTATCATCTTTATGCGGATGAATCCTTTTTTCTCTTTCTTCAAACAATTTGGCTCTTAGATTTTCAAGTTTGTTTTTCAATATTTTATCATTTTCAATATCATGCAAGTCCATGTAAATCAAATTAGGTATATTTTTCTTTTCAAAATTACCGTCTAAGGTAATATTATAATACTTACAAAAAAGATTTCCATCCTCATATCCTAATATATTAATTACTTCATTCTTATCCCACAAATAGAATTTTCCTTCAATCCCCTCCGAATCTGCATCTTCTGCAGAAAAAAATCCACCTTCTGGGGAAGTCATATCTCTTAGAATATAGGTAAATATTTTTTCCGCTGCTTCTTTATAAAATTCCTTTTTTGTAGCATTAAAAGTTTCCATATAAGCCATAGCAAGAAGTGCATTATCATAAAGCATCTTTTCAAAATGTGGCACTAGCCATTTTCTATCCACTGAGTATCTTGAAAAGCCAAAGCCAATATGGTCAAATATACCACCCTTATACATACTTTCTAAGGTTCTCTCTACTATTTCAAGCGACTCCTTTTCGCCAAAAATGTAGTTGTATCTAAGTAAATATAAAAGATTATGAGGAATTGGGAACTTGGGTGAATCTCCAAAACCACCAAATGAAGGATCGAAACTACTTCTTAGTTCTCTATAGCACTTCTTAAGAGTATCTTCGCTAAGCTTTTCTTTATTCTTTATATATTCTGATTTAGCAACAGCATCAACAATAGTTTTACTGGAGTTAATTAAATCATCTTTTCTAGTTCTCCATGCCTCCTCTACAGAATATAAAACATCCATAAGCCCTGGTCGACCGTACTTACTTGTTTTAGGAAAGTATGTACCAGCATAGAAAGGCTTCTTATCTGAAGTCATAATGATTGACATAGGCCAGCCGCCGCTTCCAGTTAAAGTCTGACATACTGACATATATATACTGTCAATGTCAGGTCTTTCTTCCTTATCTACTTTTATTGAAATAAAATATTTGTTCAAAACTTCTGCAACTTCGCCATCTTCAAAGGATTCCCTTTCCATTACATGACACCAATGACAAGTACTGTAACCAATGCTCAGAAATATAGGTTTATCCTCTGAGACCGCCCTAGAAAACGCTTCTTCTCCCCAAGGGTACCAATCTACTGGGTTATGGGCATGTTGAAGTAAATATGGTGATTTCTCATTAATTAATTTATTTGTTGTTTTATGTTTATTTTCAGTTACCAACTTAACACATCCTCTTAATAGACTTCCTTATAGTATGTGATAAAAAAATAACTTAATGCAAAAGTAATGTAGCAAACAGTTTCTATGCATTTATTTGATGAAGCCATCTATCTGGCCTCTTTTCTTCCCCATCATAATTGAAAGCCTCCTGAATGCATATTGTGTATAATTATTATATCACAATAGAAATTCAGAGGTTTCCTAGGCACCAAAAAGAACCAGCTTACTGGTCCTTTAAACATATATGGCAATAGGTATAACGTTAAGCCCTGGTCCATTTACCTTCGTAGTAAATTTATCTGGCACCAATATCCCATTAATATTTAGTACCTCTAAGTAAGGGGCTAAAGATTCCAGAAATCTATTATAGTAATCGCTTGTAGCCGTTTTTCTTAGTAAATCAAAATAATTATTTTCATCTACAATTCTTGAAACCTTTCCCAGAACCCTTAATTCTGAATGTGCCAAATCATATACGTAAGCATTTTTATTTGAAAAATCATTTAAATCTACAGTTAATACTATATTAGAAGAATTTGTATTAAGTACTATATCGGTAGTATTATTCATACTTAAAGAACTACTTAAAAATTTTAATTGATTTAATATAAATGTTATATTAGTTATACCAGATACCTTTATCCTCATTAAGTTATCTAACATTTTAATATCGTAGGACTCTATTACCCCTATCAATGTATTAATCGATGACAAAAGTGATGTTGTTGTCATATTTGCAGTAAATTCCACATATTCACAACACTTTATATTACTATCCAAAATATCTTCCTCTATTATTTGATTAATCATATTCTTTTCAAGCAGCATTGCTCTAACGTTATTAAATCTAGAGAAATCCGTAAAAATAAATGTCGAATTAACGTCCTTTAACAATTCTATTTCACCATGAAATTTTCCTAAATGATGATTATTGATAACAACATCTCTTTCTTCTGCCACAGTTCTATCCTCATTCTTTTTTCTAAGGTGAAATTCTATCATGTCACGATTCCTAACATCTCTACTTTCTTCAAATCCCCCAAACATTAATGCTGTCAAGTCCAACACCAAATCTTGATTTACATAAATTGGTATACCATTAACCATAAGTAACCCCCCTTAATTGCTATACTACATAGTATTAACATTATAGTGCTGAGGTTAACTTTAATTTCCTTTTTAGAGCTAGAAGCTAGGTTCATGTGCCCTGCGATTATAAAGAAATAATAATTTTGCTAAAAATAATAATCTTAATTTCTTCATAATTGCTTCACAATTTATAATTATAATAATTACATAGAAAATAATTTAATTTAATCACAAATAAGGAGGATTTGATTATGTTTTGTGGTGGTTTTGGAAGATTTGGAGGATATGGTTTTGGTCCTTCAGGCTCCATAGGTTATGGATGGATGTTCTTAGCTGCGGGTTTTAGATTATTAATATTTATCGGACTAATAATACTGGCTGTTAAATTATATAAGAAGTATTCTAATAAATCTAATGCTAGTATGAGAATACTTGATGAAAAATTCGCTAAAGGTGAAATAAGCGAAGAAGAATACTTAAGACGAAAAACAATTCTTTCACAGAATAACTAGAGAGCTAGCTCCCTAGTTTTTTTTATAGCTATAAATTATAATTGCATTATAAAGGTTTTGAGGTGAAATATATGAATAAGCCATTTAAAATATTAGTTGTTGATGACGAACAAAACATATTAAATGTGGTTAAAGCCTATCTTGAAAAAGAAGGATTTGAAGTAGTTACAGCTATGGATGGAGAAGCTGCCATTCGAATATTTAACAATGAAACTATACAACTTATAGTTTTAGATTTAATGCTTCCTAAAGTGACAGGGGAAGAAGTATGCACCAGAATTAGAGCTATCTCCAGTGTTCCTATAATTATGCTAACTGCAAAAACAGATGAAGAAAATAAAATAGACGGAATATCTATAGGTGCGGATGACTACTTAACCAAACCCTTCAGTGTACGAGAGCTTGTAGTAAGAGTTAGAGCCCTGCTTAGAAGAACATACAGAGATGCTGCCCCTATGGCTGATATTTTAATCTTTAATAATGGTGATTTAGAAATAGATATTAAAAAGATGCAAGTGAAAAAGAAAGGTGAAACGGTAAACTTAACAACAAATGAATTTAAAGTTTTAACATCATTACTTACTAACCCAGGTCAATTGTTATCGAGAGAACAACTAGTGGAAAAAGCCTTCGGTATTGATTATGAAGGCTTTGATAGAACAGTTGACACATATATTAAAAATATACGACAAAAAATAGAAGATAATCCTAAGGATCCAAAATATATAATTACAGTTTACGGAATTGGATATAAATTCATTTCAAACTCACCTGAGGCTTAAGGTCAGTGCTGCCCAGTGTTTCCACGAAAGGAGAAAAAATGAAATTATCTTTGATGAAAAAATTATCCCTAGGCTTTCTTGCTGCAGTTTTAGGATCAATTATTTTAGCAAGCTTTATATCAAATTATGCAGTAGGAAACGAATTTAAAAAATTCTTAGTAGATCAGCAAAAAACAAAAGTTAGTAATGCTGTAAAAATTGTTACTGAATTATATAGTACTGAACAAAATTCTTCAAGTATAAATACAGGCGAAATCCAAAGATATGCCGAGCTTCAAGAATTATATATAGAGGTTAACGATTTAAATAATAATACCTTATATTCCTCCGGCAATTCATATTTACAGCACAGCAGCATGATGGGAAATATGATGAGTGGTATGATGAATGGCTTTTCTGGAATTAATATAGGAGAATATGCTGAAGATAAATTCCCACTAATAGTTAATAATAAAGAAATAGGAACTATAATAATAGGTTACTTTGGAACCTCCTATTTGTCTTCTGCTTCGGTTACTTTTTTAAGTACCCTTAATCACTCTTTTATTTTATCGGCAATTACAGCTTTATTTTTCGGATTTATTATTAGCGTAATTATTTCAAGACAGCTTTCAAGACCTCTTGCTAAAATAACTGAAACTGCAAATAAGATGAGTACTGGAGACCTTAAAGTAAGAGCAAATATAAATACAACTACTAAAGAAATACATGAACTTTCTAATTCTATAAACTACTTAGCAGAAACTTTGAATAGTCAGGAAATGCTGAGAAAAAGATTAACCGCAGATATGGCACATGAACTTAGAACTCCGCTAACTACATTAAAAACACATGTAGAAGCATTTATAGACGGCATATGGGAGCCTACTACTGAACGTTTTGAGACTTTTTACGAAGAGATTGAAAGACTGACAAAAATGGTAGATAACCTTCAGAGCCTAGCAAAACTGGAACAAACCAATATTAATTTAAACAATAGCAAAATTGATTTATCAGATGAATTATCGAAAATTTTAGATACCTATAAGCCTCTTTACCTTAAAGAAAACTACGAACTAACAAGTGATATAGAACCAGCAATAATAGCAATAATAGATAAGGATAAATTCAAGCAAATTATGAATAACCTGCTTTTAAATTCCTATAAATACCTAAAACCTAATGGTAAAGTTCACGTAATATTAATGAAAGATAAACAAAATATTATAATTAAAGTAATTGATAATGGTATAGGCATACCTGAAAAAGATATACCTTATATCTTTGAACGCTTCTATAGAACCGATTTATCTCGAAATAAAAACACAGGAGGTTCTGGCATTGGTCTTACAATAACAAAAGCCTTTATTGAGGCGCATGGAGGTAAAATCTATGTAGCTAGTAAAGTTAATGAAGGTACCACATTTACTATTGAGTTTCCTAATATATCAGTACAATAACATTTTCTTAATCAAGATGAGCTAGTCTAACTTATCTTCATAAAATCAACACAACTTTTTTGTATACTTTTATTTGTAATAAAAATTCAGTATTAAACTTTAACCTTATGGTACTTACTTATTATATATCAGCTGATTTTTTATTATCGCTTAAGGATTAATACTTCTTTACCTTTAAAATCATTAAAAGGAGAAAACTTATGAGTGTTAAAAAAGAGAAAATAAAAGTCTACGAAATGACCTGTACATCTTGCGAAAACCGTGTTGAAAGAGCTATCAAAAAATTGGAAGGAGTAATTGACGCAAAGGCTAGTTATGCTGGAGAATTTGTTGAAGTAGAATATGACGATAAACTCTGCAGCAATGCAGCCTTAAAAGCTTCTATACAAAAAGCCGGATACAGCGCAAAGAGTTCAAATGATTATAAATTCATGGGAGTTCTTATTATAGTTGCTGCAATGGTGATCTTAGGGCTGAAGACAAGTGGTTTTGATATGGAATCAAAGCTTACCAATGCTTCCTATGCTGTTCTTTTTGTAGTAGGTTTACTTACTTCACTACATTGCGTAGGTATGTGCGGCGGTATAATGCTATCCCAGAGTTTATCAAAAGAAGGAACCAATAAGGTTGAAGCAATAATGCCCGCTATTTCATATAACCTTGGAAGAGTTGTTTCTTACACTTTACTTGGTGGAATAGTTGGAGTTCTGGGTTCAGTACTTTCACTTTCCATACATGCAAAAGCAGGTATGGAAATATTTGCTGGAGTATTTATGATTATGATGGGCTTTAATATGGCTGGCTTCAAAGCCTTTAGAAAATTCCAAATACATCTTCCTCATTCTGTATGCAAGGTTAAAAATAAAAAAGGTTCTCCTTTTATCGTTGGTCTTTTAAATGGCCTTATGCCCTGTGGTCCACTCCAGACCATGCAGCTTTTTGCTCTTGGCACAGGAAGTGCTGTAAAGGGTGCTCTTTCAATGTTTATGTTTTCTATAGGAACAGTGCCTCTTATGCTTACCTTTGGTGCATTATCTGGATTATTAAGCAAGGGATATACTAAGAAAATTCTTAAAACCAGCGGTGTTCTTATTATAGTTCTCGGATTAATTATGGGAAGTAGAGGTCTCGCATTGGCAGGCATAGATACTAACCCTTTGAATGTACTCGCTAAAACAAAAGACATAGTAACAGGGACATCTAGTAGTGGGAGCAACAATTCAAATATATCTAAAGCCACTATTAACGATAACCTTCAAACAATAACAATGACTGCTAATAATAATGGATATTCGCCTAATGCATTTTATGTCCAAAAGGGAATACCCGTAAAATGGGTAATTAATGGCGACGAGCTTAATTCCTGTAACCAAACTATAACAATACCTTCACTGAATAAAGAAGTGAAATTAAAAAAAGGTGAAAATGTTGTTGAATTTACTCCAGGTGATAAAGATATAAACTTTAGCTGCTGGATGGGTATGATAAGAGGAGTAATAAAGGTAACAGATAAGCTTGATTCAGTTGATACATCAAAATCCGATCCTTCAATACCACCACCAAGCACAGGCCCAAGCTGTTGCGCAGGTCCTGTAACTGATGATGGTTCAGCTTCTGGAGCTCCTAGTCAACCTAGCATTTATGGAAGCGATATTACAAAGGTTCCAACAGATGTGCTAGTAAACAAGGCGCTGGCAGCTGGAAAATACCAGAGTGCTACATTTAAAGGAAAAGGCTATGAACTTCAGCCACTAATAATTGTAACTGGCAACAGTGCAAGCACTAAGCTAACTTTCGATTTAAGCGCTTTTGATAATGCTGAAGGTAAGTACCAAATTGTGGATGCCTCAACAGGAAGCCAGATTACTACCTTTACTGCCCAAAAAGGAATAAACGTTGTAGAGTTTAGCCCTAAAAAAGCTGGCGGCTATGCAATACTTAAGGATAATGGCGTACTTGGAGTAATTGAAGTTGTTGATGACTTAAAGAAGGCTGACCTGGAACAAATAAGAAATAAATATATTGGTGGCTAATTTTTAAGAGTCTTTAGAAAATTGCTAAGTAAAGACTATCTGTTTATAAAATTTAAAAAGGGGCTGTTGCACAACTAACTAAATAGTTAGCTGCGCAGCAGCTCCCTTTTTGCTTAGAAAGTTAAAATGC
>NZ_JBJHZZ010000009.1:0-118639 GCF_045310675.1 Candidatus Clostridium stratigraminis | reverse complement strand
GACTTCTTCGCGTCTAAAAATGAAAAGGAGTATCGCAAAACTACTTTTCAAGGTAGTTTTGCGACACCCCCTTTTTATTTAAAATGCATCTGTTACTTTTTTTCTTCTAGGTCCATTATCATCCTTTTCTTCACTTATACTTACCCTATTTGGTTCTTTATTTTTTGCCTTATGTTTATTTTTCTCCTTTGTCATATCATACACCCCTATTTAAACCCTTTGTTTTATGTTTTTCCATTTCATCCTCCTGAATTAATTCAGGCTTAGAAGGCTTTTTATTTTCTTTTTTTGTTGATTTCTTTGTTTCTCTATGGCTCATGATACTTCTCCTTTTTATCTTATTCCTACTTCATTATGAAGTGCCTTAGCACTTTCAGCTTTAGGATCATGTGATATATTTTTCTTTTTAAAATCTCCGTCTTCCTTTTTATTATTTTGAGTTTTACTAATATTGTTTTTTCCACTCATAATAAACTCCCCTTTCATATATTAGATTTTCCAATGTAATGTCTTTTATGTGTTTAAGTAATGTGAAAAAAGAGTGAAAAGACTATTTTTTAATCTATTTCCACGTATCCGATTTCCCGATAAATATCTCTAAGTGCTGCTTCCATTTCTTTTTCTTTAATTTCATATAAATTTGCAGTTCCGTTAACTATATCAGATGGGCTTAAATAATTGTTTGTCTCCTTAGTTTTTAAATTTTCTCGATCATACATAAGATTTATCTCCTTTGTAAGTGGAATAAGTTAATCATAGGATTTACAATAAATTTAAATTTATACTATAGCTTTTGTCTTAATCATGTTTGACCACTTGCTGCATCTATCCCCAAAATAGCCTAATATATTTTTCTCATCCTTTATTTCAGAAATCTCACAATTATTTGTGCAGCCTTCACATTCAAAGCTTCTTGAGCTAACTTCCTTATCTGCTAATCCAAGTCCTCTAAACAAACTGTATTTTTTCTTTGAAACTGCTTCACTTGCTAGTATAGCTGCCCCAATGGCTCCCATCATGTTATGGTGCTTAGGAACAATTACTTCCATTCCAAGCTCCTTTTCAAAAGCAGCTTTTATGCCTATATTTGCAGCTACACCGCCCTGAAAGATAACTTTGCTTTGTATAGTTTTACCCTTTGCAACATTATTTAAATAATTTCTAACTAGGGCTTTACAGAGCCCTGCAATAATATCTGTCTCTTTATATCCAAGCTGCTGCTTATGTATCATATCAGATTCAGCAAAAACAGCACATCTGCCAGCAATTCTAACAGGATTTTCTGACAGCATTGCATAATTACCGAACTTTTCTATAGGTATTTCCAGTCTCTCTGCCTGTCTATCTATAAAGGATCCGGTTCCTGCTGCACAAACTGTATTCATTGAGAAATCAGTAACAATACCATTATTAATTAATATTATCTTTGAATCCTGACCTCCAATTTCAATAATGGTTTTTACGGCGCAATCATACTCAAGTGCTGCTATGGCATGTGTTGTTATTTCATTTTTAACAATATCTGCTCCAATAATTGCTGCACAGATATGCCTTCCGCTTCCAGTTGCTCCCGCAGCAGCAATTTCTTCATTCTCAAATTCTGCTTTTAAAATTTTTAAGCCTTCTTTAATAATTTTAATTGGGTTGCCTTTGGTTTTTAAATATAACTCTTTCTTTACACAATAATTCTCATCAATTAAGACAAAGTCTGTGCTTACAGATCCTAGATCAATTCCTAGAAAATACATTTTCCCTTCTCCTCTCAAGTAAGTCAATAAAAGCTTCCAATCTAGTGATATATCCTGCTTCTCCTGTCATTTCATCAATAACCAAGGACATAATAGGAAAGTTTTCCTTTTGAGAAATTGCAGGTAATATAGATTTTGAAACTATTTCAGGCATACAACCTAAGGGCATTACTTGAATAGCCCCATCAAAGCCTTCTCTTTTTGCCAGCATAGCTTCTCCAATACACTCCTGTGCATAGCCTCCAATTCCAAGCTTAAGATAATCTCTTCCTGCATTTTTAATAGCTAAAGAATCCAATTTTAAAGGTGATAATAAAGTATCTTTAACCCACCAGCTAGGTGATAATTTTCGTTTACTGCATATACCGTATTCCATAAGTTTATCTTCAATATACATATTTGCAAAAGGCTCTATTATGGTATAGATTTCCCCTATAATTGCAATTTTCAAAGGCTCTTTGCTTTTATCAATCTCAATATTATTAAGCTTTTCAAAGTATTCCTTAATGATACCTTTCATATCCTCTGCTTTTGGACAGTTAATTAATTTGTTTTTCAGCTCTTTTAATAATTCTCTGCAGTCACCTCTATTTTTCTCAAATCCTGCCATATAATGTAGGTCTGCTTCAAACTTATCCATTAAGCTGTTAATTTTTATTGCATTAATCACCGCGGCGGTTCTATTAACAAAATTCTTTTTACTTGCCCCTTTTATTTTATTTAATCTACATAAAAGCTCATTAACACCAATATCCGAGGGCTGATCTAAGACAATGAAATCTAAGTTATAACCTAATTTATTCAGTAAATTCATTTGCAGCTCGCAGTATTCTCCAAATCTGCATGGGCCACAGCTGCCTGTGAGCAGTACAGTATCAGCACCTAATTTTATACTTTCAATATAATTTCCTATCATAAGCTTAAAAGGTAGACATATTTCTTCAGGTGAATATGATGATCCTATCTCAAGAGATCTACAGCTATTTAAAGGAGGCATTATGTAGTCTATTCCAAGGTCAGAAAATAATGCCTTAGCTGCAATATTAACATTACCTAGATGAGGAAAGGTAATTTTCATTAAATTTCCTCCTTTCTAACATATCCATAAAGGCTTCCAATCGTGTATCAACCCCCGCCTCTCCTGTATGTTCATCTAATTTTATTGTTAAAAGCGGAAAATTTCCTATTTTATTTTTTATGAGCTCAAGAACTATAGAATCAATACCGCAAGCAAAAGATGATATATAAATTAATCCATCAACTACTTTATTTCTTGAAAGATATAAAGAGCTTCCAAAGGAGTTTTTAGCAAAAGTCCAAAAAGGCCTTTTAAACAGGTACTTAACTTCCCTTTCAATAAATTCCTTATCAATGTTATCTTCAGTAATAACTGAAGCTCCTAGTTTATTTAGCTTATTCACCACATTCATGTTTACAAAAATATCATAAATATTATAAGGATGCCCTATAAGCCCTATTTTATATTTGTAAATATCTTTATTTTCTTCAACCAAAACATTTTTAAGCTGTAGAACTGAAGCTAGAGCTTTATTTATTCTGTTTTTGTCCCTAGTAATAGCACTTGCAGCTTCCTTTGCAGCCCTTAGCAAATGCTTCTTATCATAGGCATAAATGGTACTTGTTATTAATGGCGGAAGGTCATTTATATTATTTTTAATCATTTCTGGCAGTCCACAGAATTTGGGACATATGTATTCTTTTTTATTAAGCTGCATGATTCTTGGAACAAAAATCATATCGCATTTATCTTTCAAATATGCTGTATGACCATGAAAAACCTTTATTGGAATACAAGCTTCATCTACGCAGTACTTAGCTCCTTCGTTAAATATTTCTCTATTTGTATTTTTAGAAGTAATAACATTTACTCCAAGTTCCTTAAAAAATACTTCAAAATACGGGTAATACTTATAGTTCATAAGCCCCTGAGGAATACCGATAATCATTAGTTATACCTCCATTTTAATTAACTATACAATTATTAACTATATCCTAAATCTATAAGATTATACTTTTTTTAGAATAGCGCTATAGTTTTTCAGTAATATTAAATAATAATTATTCATATGTTAATTAGAGAATAAGATTAAAGGTGATATTTTGAAGAAAAAATTTTTAATTTTATCTGCAGCAATAATAACTTCAATTTTCTTTTTCGGCTGCAGTGCTAAGTTTGGAAATGTTGTTATTAATAACTTTACTTTAACAATAAAGAAACCTAATACGTACTATTACACAAATCTTATTGCAAAATTACTAATAAAAGACTCAAATATAGAAGCAAAGGTATTAGATACAAATTTTTATAAAGAAAAGGAACTTTCCAAAGATGATCTTGATACAATTAAAAATTTTACAAAAGGGTTAAAGTCATATAATTTTATTGATAAGCCAAAGAACCTTCCTGAAAAGCCAGTCTATAAGCTTTTTTTAAATTTTGACAAAGAAAAGTATGTCATTAATGTTTACAATGAAAAATACTTGACAATATACCCATGGGATGGCTCATTTCCTATGGACTACATAGATATGACAGGCACTCAGAATTTATATAACCTTTTTGGTCTATGTCAATATTTAATACCAAGACAATAAAAATAATGGCATCCATATGAGTTATTTCTAAAAAAGTAATAACTCATATGGATGCCATTTTACATTTTTAATTTTCATCTATGAAAATGATTTATATAGTTATATAATGTAATTTATAATTACTAAAGATACCCATTACATACATATAATTTCTTCAAAAGGAGGATTACATGAATAATTTAGTATTTGAAAAATTGTATAGTAAACTAAATAGAAAATTATTAAGCTTAAATTGGCTAAATAAGCTAAACATCCCCTTTAATATGGTAAATGACGGCTTGAAAGCTGATAGTTTTAAAAATAATCTTAAAGATCTAATTTTCGAAAGGGATTATAGCTGCAAAAGAGTTCTGTATTTATGTAATGAAATAATTGATAATTTGGTACCTTTTAGTAAACCTGATAACTGGCTTGATTATTTATATCAATACACCTTAGCTAAATCTTTTCCTGAAGCAGTCATCATTAAAATTGATACTGCTTATAATTCTGCCTGTGAATTTTACCTAAGAGTACTTAGGATAATAGCAGAAGTTCAAAAAACCTCGCAAGATGGCACATGGCAAAGCTTGTATCCAATGGACTTTCTTACTTTAGAAGAAGAAAATTCGCTGGAATATCCTGAAGAATATAGAAAGTTCTTAAAGGCTTTTAAACATAATTATACTTATGAAATGATGAAACTAAATGAAGAAGTTTTTGGTTTTAATACCCTTGATCATATTTGCGGTGTACATTTTCTTGCTTTATTTATAGCAAGGCAGTTGAAGGAAGCCGGTATACCTATAGACCTGGGACGAGTTTCAGGGGCTGCTGCAGGCCATGATATTGGGAAATATGGTTGTAAAGGCTCAGAATTAAAAAGGGTTCCATACCTGCATTATTACTATTCTGACCTTTGGTTTAAACGATATGGAATAAACTATATTAGAAATATTGCTATTAATCATTCTACTTGGGATTTAGAACTTGAAAATCTGCCAATTGAATCCTTAATACTCATCTATTCTGATTTCAGAGTTAAGAATAAAAGATTCCTGGAAAACGAAAAAATGTGTATTTTCACTTTGGATGAATCCTTTAATGTAATATTAAAAAAGCTTGATAATGTAGATGAAGTTAAGGAGAAAAGGTATAGAAAGGTATATAATAAGCTTAAAGATTTTGAAGAATATATGCAGGACTTGGGAATTAGCACGGAAATAACTAATAAGAAATGGCTAATCACGGAATCAAATCAAAATTATTCTCTCCTGCAGGGTGAAAAAATAATCCAAAGCTTAAAAAACCTAGCTATAAATCACAATATAAATTTAATGTATCAGTTAAGAGATGAATATTCCTTAGAGCACATCTTAGAAATGGCTAGAAGTGAAAAAGATTGGAAAAATCTTAGAGAATATTTGCGTATATTTCAGGAATACTCTACCTACTTAACTCAAAATCAAAAATTGCAGACTCTTAAGTTTCTACTTGAAAATCTAATTCACCCTGAAGACGACATAAGAAGACATTGTGCAGAATTAATAGGAACACTTATTTCAATTTTCGATGAGGATTACAGAAAGGAAATCCCAGAAAATGTGAAGCTGGAATCACCAGCTATTACAAGCTATGAACTTCTTAAGGAATATATTGAAAACCTGCTTTCTCCTGGTGGAAAGGTTATATTTGCACATAGATTTTTAATGGGCTACAGCATAAGCATAATTGTTAGTTCCTTGTTTAGAAACTGTAAAAAGGATACTTTACTACAATATAGAATAGTGCTTATAAAATTTTATGAGAACATACAAAACAGAAATTCAGATGAGCTTTTATTTCTTCTTGAAACCATTAAAGAAATACCTTTAGAGCCCTTTGAAACAAATCTAAAACCTATTTTTGATTTTGTTTTAGCAATGCTCAATAAACATAGTATTTCCTTAAGAATCAGCTCATTGGAGGCCTTGTACAAGATACTTCCATTAATTCCACACAGTAGTTCAATTATTCAGGAAGTAAAAAATTATTTTTCATTAAAGTATAGAAAAAGCAATATCCCCTCTGAAAACTATTATAAATACAAAATCACTCAATACTTAAACTTAGAAGATATGAGTGAAGTATTTCAGGTATTTTGTAAAAGTGATGAAAAGAAAATCCCAGATATGTTCTTAAGCAATTTAAAAACGGCAACAGATTGGGTTAGAAAGAAGAGCCAAATATTATTGCTTGAGGAATATACAATTGAAAATATTCAAGCTAATGGACTTCATTCAGCTATACATTTTTGCAATCTATTAAAAGTGAGTGCAGTGGAAAGTGTACGCAATTCTGCAGGTGAAGCAATCTTACAGCTAATGCCAAGCCTATCTTTAGCAGAAAGAAACGAAGTCGCTGTTGAACTACTAAGAGCGTTAGAAATTGAAGGTAACAAGTTCACCGAATACATACCTTATTATATTGGCAGAATAATTCTATTTCTGCAGCCTGTAGAACTTAATGAGATAATAGAGGATTTACAGGCTAAAATAAAAAGCTCAAGTACAAATGTTAAATCACTTGTATTAAAAACAATTGGAGTTGCCTTATCCCATTATTCATCCTACAGCTTAAGATTTACTGAAAGCCATGAAGCCTCTGAAAAAAGATTGGTATTCATGCTGGGAATTATATTGAATGCACTAGGAGACTATGATACAAAGGTTCAACAAACTTCTTTAAGCGTTATTGGTAAGGATATTTTTGGAACAGAACTCTTAGACTTTAAAGAAAAGGAACATATTTTTAAGCTTATTGGTAAAAAAATAATTACCTTAATTACTGATAATAAAAATGAAGAACTTTTATTTTTAGCAAATTCCGCTGCCTTAAATAATATATATAGGTTTTTATCAGATTATATCTTCTTATTTGGAGCTTTAAAAATTCCTATACCAGAAAGGGTTGCTTTTTTCCCAGGCACTTTTGATCCATTTTCCTTAAGCCACAAAGAAATTGCAAAAGATATTAGAGATCTTGGGTTTGAAGTATATTTATCAGTTGACGAATTTTCCTGGTCGAAGAAAACTCTGCCAAATATGTTACGTCGTAATATTTTAAGTATGTCAATTGCAGATGAATTAAATATTTATCTATATCCTCATAATTTGTCCACTAATATAGCTAATGTCTTAGATCTTTGTGATTTGAAAAAAAACTTCATTAACTCTGAGCTTTACATAGCAGTTGGAAGTGATGTTTTACTTAACGCCTCCTCCTACAAGGTTGATGTTGGCAATGATACTATCCATAGCTTTAATCACATAATTTTTGAAAGAAATAGAAGCAAAAGATTAGAAGAAGCTGTAAAAAATATTAGAGGTAAAATTGTTTGGCTTACCTTACCTCAAAAGTATTCTGATATTAGTTCAACTCAAATAAGAAATTACATTGATGACAATAGGGATATTTCAAGCCTTATTGATCCACTAGCACAGCAATTTATTTATGACAATGGTTTTTATCAAAAGGAACCATTAGAAAAATCCTCAGTAGCATCTCTAAGATATAAAGTAGAAATACTTGAAAGCTTTAATAAGGAATTAGAAGCAAAAATAAATGATTTAGTGACTATTACAAATATTGATAGAGAGTCACTTATTAACATAATTTCTGAAGCTCTGCAAAAGCCCTCAGGTAGAATTGTTCTATTGACAGATACTTTAGAGGAGTTTCAAATTATTGGTTTTTCCCTTTTTCACTGGGTACGTTCAAGCGCCCTTTATGATGAATTAAGAGATACAAGAATGTGTCAATATATAAGAGATAATAGCCTTGGCAGAATGATTTTGATTCACTGCCTTGAGGTAAAAAATACTGATAAATTCAAGGGTCTTGAACAAATACTTATAACTGAAACCTTGGCTTTCTGTTTATCTAGGGATTATCAGTTTGCAATATTTAAGAATATTTTATCCAATAATGCCTCATCCTCAATGTATGATACACTTAAACTCCAGGGTTTTATAGAAATTAGTACAGAGGATTCCTTAAATCCAACCTATGTTGTAGATATGAGTACACCTTGTGTATTAAATTTAGATACAGAAAATTTACTTAAGGAACCATTTAGAAGCAATACTAAAATAAAAGCTGCTATAGCTTCTTCAAGGAGAAAGCTTCAAATAGCGTTAAATAAGCTTTATCCTGGTGAATTAATGCTAAGCTTTGACAGTAACATGCTTCATCAATCAATGATTAGAAAGATATGTGATGAAAATCTAGTGCCTACTGAAGCTTGCGAGCCCCCTATATTAGGTTCTGCAATGTGCGTACCCTATGGAGATATTTTGGAAAGGTACATTATACCTAATACAGTTACTAAAGCACTTCATACTGAAAAATTATTTAATGCCGATATGAAAGATTTTAGCATAGGGCCTTTTCCCTACTATTTAGATTTAGAGTCACAAGTCAAAATGATAAAATCTTTTAAAAGGCCAGTAATTTTAGTTGATAATATATTACATAAAGGATACAGAATGAAAGCCTTAGATCCTCTGCTTAAAAAGGAAGGTATTTACGTTAAGAAAATCTTGTGCGGAATATTATCCGGACGTGGCAAAGATTTAATGGATATGCAAAAAAGAGAAGTAGATAGTGTATATTTTGTTCCTAGACTTAAAGTTTGGTTTAATGAAAATTCTCTATATCCCTTTATAGGCGGTGATGCCCTATGGAGAGGAAGTTTTCCTGAAAGGAACCTTTTACCCTCTATAAACTTAATATTGCCCTATACCTCCCCTACTTTCATAAAAAATGCTCCTATGGAGGCCATATATAATCTTTCTAAGGTATGTTTAGAAAATTCCTTAGATATATTAAATTCCTTAGAAAGTGAATATCATTTCATACATGAAAGAAACTTAAGCCTTTTAAATATGGGGCAGGTTTTTACTGTACCAAGGTGCCCTGATAAAGGTAGAAATATGGACTATGATTTAAATCTAAGTCCTTCGCTTTATTTAAAAAATGACCTAGAACTTTTGTTTAGATTTCAACATATATTTAGTGGTTTAAAATGAGAGGAGAGTTCTTATGATATTTTATAAAATCAATGGTAAAATAGTACTTTCTAAAATAGCCGGACTTGGCTATGAAATATTAACTGAAGAAGAAGCTAAGAATTCAATTGGTACTATTTATTCAATAACAAACATGTCCCCATCTAAAAGTAGAAAAAGTTTTGCAGTAACTCACCCTTCCTTACTTTTTTTAGAAAGTGAAGGGCTTGAATTATTAAAAAAGCCAGAAAATCATATTGAAAATATCCCTTTATGGCTGCAAGAAAAAATTAATAAAAGAGAAGTAAAATGTGTTAATACAGCTTTTCCTGACTGGGAAAGCTGCCTTACAGATTACATTCCAAAAAAGTGGACTATAAATATAGTCGGCTTGGGAGATGTTGGTGGAAACTTAGCTGCTGGTCTTAGGCTTACTGCCTCAGAAAAGGTAAATAAAATAGGCATATTTGATTCTGATAACAGCAAAATTAAACGCTGGCACTATGAAGCAGGTCAAATTTATTCACCCTCTTTAGATTGCAATTTTCCTGAAATAATCCCTATAGAGAAAAGTAATTTATTTGATTGTGATATGTTTGTCTTTTGTGTATCTGTTGGAGTACCTGAAGTCGGGAAAGAGCCAGAAGATGTTAGAATTGCTCAATTTGAAGGCAACGCAGAAATACTTAAATATTATTCAAAGCTTGCTCGTGAAAAAAATTATAAAGGTCTATTTATTGTAATGTCAGACCCAGTTGATCTACTTTGCAATATTGCCTTTAACTCAAGCAATTCTGATTCAGAAGGAAATATGGATTATAGGGGGCTGGCACCTGAACAGATAAGGGGTTATGGGCTAGGTGTTATGCATGGAAGAGCGGCTTATTTTGCTGAAGCAAATGGAGCTATTCAATATAAAACTGAAGGACGATGTTTTGGTCCCCATGGTGAAGGAGTTGTAGTGGCAGATAGTATTAAAAACTATAATAAAGAATTATCTGAGTATCTGACTGATAGGACTAAAAATGCAAATTTAGATGTTAGAACCTTTGGCTTTAAGCCATACATAGCTCCTGCATTTTCCTCCGGTGTACTATCGTTTATTGAGACCTTTCATTGCAGCTGGAACTATAGTGCTACTTCAATAGGAGGTGTGTTTATTGGTTCCTTAAATAGATTACTGCCATCAGGAGTTGAACTTGAAACTAATGAATTCCCTAAGGAACTATATTCTAAATTAGAAGATACCTATGATTATTTAAGTAACTGGTATAAAGAGCCAATCTTTCATATGTAATTACTTTTATTACTTTTTATTAAATAATGTATTAATAAAATAAAAGCTGCTGGAACTTACTTCCAGCAGCTTTTATAAATTATGCTTCTTTTAAAAATGCGAAGTATGCTCTTTCTGTTTCATAAATATCAGCTTTACTTGCAACTTCCCAAGGTGCATGCATGTTTTGAAGTGCAACACCGCAGTCTATTACCTGCATGTTATATTCAGCTAGAATATATGCAATTGTTCCTCCGCCTCCTTGGTCAACTTTTCCAAGTTCAGCAGTTTGCCAGCTAACACCATGTTTCTCCATTATTGCACGAAGTTCAGCGATATACTCTGGATTTGCATCATTACAGCCAGACTTACCTCTTGCTCCTGTATATTTATTAAACACAATTCCTTTTCCTAAGTAAGCGGCATTCTTCTTTTCCATAACAGAAGGATAGTTAGGATCAAAGGCAGCACTTACATCTGAAGATAACATTTTTGAATTTGTAAGGGTTCTTCTAAGCTTGAGTTCACTATAATCTCCTGCAAGCTCCATAACTTCAGCAAGTACATTTTCAAAAAACTTAGATTGCATTCCAGTTGCCCCAACACTACCTATTTCCTCTTTGTCTACAAGTAGGGCTACACAAGTTTTATCTGGGTTTTCCATATCTAATAGAGCTTCAAAAGAAGTAAAGGAACATACCCTATCATCATGACCATAAGCTAACACCATACTTCTGTCTAGGCCGTAATCTCTTGCCTTTCCAGCTGGTACTATTTCTAGTTCTGCTGAAACAAAGTCTTCTTCATCAATTCCATATTTATCATTTAATATTTTAAGAACATTTAGCTTAACTCTTTCCTTTGAATCTTTATCCATATCAGGGATACTTCCAACAAGGACATTTAAATCCTCGCCTTCAACACCTTTATCAAGCTTCTTTTGCATCTGCTCCCCTGAAAGATGTACAAGCAAATCTGATATTCCTATTACAGGATCATTGTCCTCTTCGCCAATAACAACATCAATTACTGTACCGTCTTTTTTTACAACTACTCCATGAATTGCTAAAGGAATAGTAACCCATTGATATTTCTTTATTCCACCATAATAGTGAGTCTCAAACATTGCTAAGTCAGTATCTTCATATAATGGATTTTGCTTTAAATCAAGTCTTGGAGAATCTACATGGGCACCAAGTATCTTAAGTCCCTTTTCAAAAGGTTCTGTACCAATAACAAAGAGTGCTAATGTTTTATTCATGTTATTTGCATAAACTTTATCCCCACTCTTAAGTACTGTTTTCTCCTTGATAAGTGTTTCTAAATTTCTAAAGCCTGACTTTTCGGCTAAAGATATAAATTCTTTAACACATTCTCTTTCAGTTTTGCAATTAGACATGAAGTCCTTATATCTATTGCTTAATAAAAAAACTTTTTCTAATTCTTCTTTTGAATATTTTTCCCAAGCATATTCATATTTTTTACTTAAACTTTTATTAACTTCTTCCATAACTAATACCCCCTAAAAATATAATAATTAACATTTTTATTCTATCAAATTATAAACAAAAATACAAATCACAGCCATTTCTTTTTCTTAAATAGTAATAATAATCCTAAAGATATGAGCACCATAGCAAAGCTAATAATGTAATAACCATTTTCATGTTCAACAAATGGGATATTTTTAAAATTCATTCCATACATGCTAGTTATAAGATTAAGTGGCAGGAATATACTGGCAACTATAGAGAAAACCTTCATTATCTCATTTGTCTTATTGGATATTTCAGATTCAAAGGCTTCTCTTACTAAGGCTAAATCTTGAACTAGGCCCTCAAGAGACAGCATTAGCTTTTCAATCTTCAAACTTAAATTTTTAAAATAGACTATATCTTCTTTTTCAATAATATTGTTTTCATTACTAACAAGACTATCCCCAATATATCTTAATGGATTTAAATATTTTCTGATTTTATATACCTGCCTTCTAAGATGAATTAATTTATGTATCTGCTCTTGCCTTGGACTTTTAAGTATACTTATTTCTATTTTGTCGGCATAAGCCTCTAAGGATGATATCACATCATAATTTCTTAATATAATTCTATCTAATATGTAATATAGAATTATGGAGGTTCTATTTTTTTCTTTTAAAATAAAAGAATTCTTATTTTCACGTATGTCGTCAACTAAGCTCTGCAAAATATTTAACTCATCTTTGTATACAGTAATAATATAATCTTTACTTAAAAAAATATTTAACTCCTTTGATACTACCTCTATGTCCTTATACTGGAGGATATTAAAAACAATGAAGGTATATCCGGAAAAAAAACTTAACTTTGGAAACTGCTCAATGTTTACACACTCATTTAAACTCTCTTCTTCTAAAACAAACATATTCTTTATTTTATACAATTCATCAGACTTAAGAAGTATCCAATAATGTCCATCTTTAATATTAATGTCCTGCTTAACTACCTTAAAATTATTTATGATATCTAAAATAATCATAAACTCACCAACTTGTATAAAATCAGTTTTACTTAATTATGTATAACAATATTCATATATACATCATTTTCAGTCATTGGTACCCCATCCATTAATTGGGAGTCATAGGCTAAACCCATTTTTATACTGCTAACCTCGGAAGCTTTTAAAAATCTATCATAATAACCTGCACCATAACCTATTCTTCCACCATTTTTATCAAAGGCAAGACCAGGTATCAAAAACAGATCAATATCCTTTGCATCAATTTCATTATCAAAACTAACTGGTTCCAATATCCCAATTTTATTCTTTACTAAATCACCTAGAGCTTCAATTTTAATTGCCTTCATTCCTAGGCTTTTATTTATTATCTTTGGTACAGAAACAATCTTATTATTCTCTAAGGCATGCTTTATTATACATAGTGTATCTACTTCTGATCCAAAGCTTATATAGGTCATTATAGTCTTAGCTTCATTATAATTCTTGTTCATAATAATTTGGCTAAAAATATTACTATCCTTGTCTGCCTTATTTTCTATTGTCATGGAATCTCTTATAATTTTCATGTACTCTCTTAATTCTTTCTTATCCATATATATTACCCTAATCCTATTCTACTATTTATGGTATCTACTGGAGAAATACTTGTATTAAGGCTGTACCTATAATTAGCCGCCGCAGCTTCTATAATTACAGCTAAGTTCCTTCCAGGTCTTATTGGTAAGGTCATTTTTTTTATTGGTACGTTCAAGATTTCGATATAATTTTGTTCTATTCCCAGCCTGTCGTAATCCTCTTCGTCCTTCCACTGCTCTAAATATATAACCATGTGAATAGTTTTTTCATTAAGCACTGAACTTAGCCCATACAAAGCTGGAACATCAATAATACCCATACCTCTTACTTCCATCATTCCAGATGTTATAAAAGGTGCTTTCCCTTTAAGGATGCCATCTATTTCTTTTATATCCACAGCATCATCTGCAACTAATCTATGTCCTCTTTTTATTAATTCCAGTGCAGTTTCACTTTTTCCTATTCCACTTTCTCCTGTAATTAAAATACCAATTCCGTAAACATCAACTAAAACCCCATGCATTCTTGTTTCTGGAGCTAATTTATCATCTAGGTAATTAGTTAACTTACTTATGAATCGGGTTGTAATGCTATTTGTCCTAAGAACCCATCTCCCATTTTCCTTTGCTGAAGCTATGAGCTCCTCATGAGGCTCTAAACCCCTGCTTATAATAATACATGGCGTTTCAAACTGAAAAAATTTCTTAAGTCTCTTTCTTCTAAGTTCTGGCTGCATGGCATCTAAAAAACTCCATTCTGCCATACCAATTATTTGAACTCTTTCATTAGCAAAATAGTTATAGAAACCAGAAAATTGAAGGCCTGGTCTATTCATATCACTGTAGGTTATTTCTCTATTAGCCTTACCTTGTATTATTATTTCTAATTTTAGGTCTTCTATAAGGCTTTCAATAGTGACAGCCATTTAAATTCACTTCCTCTTACACCTTAAATTTAATTCTTCTTTTTAATTGTGTCTAACTGCGCCCTGAAATTTCTTTTAACATTATCTAAATATTTTTGTCTTAAGTCTTTTTGTTCAACTTTTTCCTCTTCAGTTAGTCCCGACTCTTTACTTTTTTTATATAAAAAGTTAATTCTATTTACAAGTTCTTGAGCGTTCATATTTAATCCTCTTTCTATTATTTTTGTTATATTAATTCTACAATAAATATTAAATTAATCAAGGAAAAAGTGATTACAGCTTTTTAAGATTGTGGAGGGATGATATTTCTAATTTTACAAGGAAGTTTAGTGTAAAGATTTACTTTTCATTGAAAAACAAAAGGTTTTGCCATAAGGCAAAACCTTCTAATTATTAGTCTTCCGTTTGAAAACCATAAAATCTGCAATAAATTATTCTTAATTATTTACTAGAAGCAATAGCTTTTTCAACTAGAGTCTTGAATCTAGCAGACATTTCTGTTGCGCCAGTTACAGTATCAACCTTTTGATTATCAAGATATGTTTTAGTTAATTTATCTTGAGCTTCAACAGCAGAAACCTTAGTTTGAGACTTCATTTGAGAATTGTAATTAGCGTCATCTCTCTTTTTCTTTCCATCCTTAGTTACTTCATCAAATGTAACGTTTGTAAGTTTGCCATCTTTATAAGTAACAGATACTACACCTTTATATCCATGTGAATCAGCTGTATCTTCAGCTGTATAAGTACCATCTTTAGGCCCATTTGTTGTTGCTGGTGTTGTTGTAGCAGGTTTTGTATCAGCTGGTGTTGTTGTTGCTGGTTTTGTATCAGCTGGTGCTGGAGCTGCTGGCTTTGAGCAACCTACAAAAGCAGTAACTGTAAGTGCAGCTATCATTACTAATGTTATAATTTTCTTCATAATATTCAATTCCCCCCGAATATATTTTGTTTTCGTTAATATCTTAACACCATATTTTAGCATTGTCAATATAATATCAGAAGATTTAGTTTTTACACATTTGATAATTATACAATAAATTTCATTAATTTCTTTGATAATTTCTAAATTTACTTTCTTTTACAGGTAGACATTTTGAAGTTTTTAATTTAAAATATATATATAATCATATAATATGTTATAAAATAAAACAAAAATTTGTCAAACTGGGAGGCCAAAAATGGGTAATGTTAAAAAAATAGTTATCTTGGGGACAGGATATGCTGGGGTTCATGCAGCAAAATTGCTACATAAGAAATTTAAAAAGGATGATGCCGTAGAGATAACTCTAATAGGTAAGAATCCTTATCATACACTTATGACAGAGCTTCATGAAGTTGCTGGTGGAAGAGTTGAACAAGATAGTGTTCAAATTAATTTACAAAGGATCTTTAGTGGTAAAAAAGTTAACGTTGTTCTAGATGAAATTACAAAGATAGATTTTAACAAAAAGACTTTATCTTCTGAGTTAAAATCTTATGATTATGACTATTTAATTCTTGGTGCTGGAAGTGAACCAGCTTTCTTTGGTGTTCCTGGTGTTAAAGAAAATAGCTTCACCATTTGGTCACTTGATGATGCCTTAAAAATTAGAGAACATATTGAAAATATGTTTAGAAAAGCTTCAAAGGAAAGAAACCCTGAGATAAGAAGAAAGATGCTTACCTTCGTTGTTGCAGGTGCTGGTTTCACCGGTGTAGAAACTTTAGGTGAACTTATTGAATGGAAGGGAAAGCTTGCAAGAAACTATTACATTGATGAAAAAGAAGTTAAACTAATTTTAGTTGAAGCTCTAGATAAAATACTTCCAATTTTAAATGATAATCTTATTGCAAAATCAGAAAGATATTTACAAAAGAAGGGTGTACAGATTTTAAAAAGTTCCCCTATTACTAATGTAGATAAAGAAGTTACTACATTAAAAGATGGAACAAAAATTGAAACAAACACTTTAATCTGGACCTGTGGTGTACAAGCAAGTAAATTTGCTGCAAATTTAGGGCTAACTACTTCCAGAGCTGGAAGGATCCAAACTAATGAATTTATGCAGTCTGTTGATTACAGCGATGTTTACGTAATTGGTGATAATTCATATATTGAAGAAAACGGAAAGGGTCTTCCTCAAATTGTTGAGACTGCTATACAAACAGCAGAGACTGCCGTAGACAATATTGCAGCAGAATTATCACATAAGGAAAAGAAAGGTCATAAGACTAATTATCATGGATTGATGGTTTCAATTGGCAGCAGATATGCAGTAGCTAGTCTTCTAGGTGTTTCTTTATCCGGCTTCTTAGCTATGCTGATGAAACACTTTGTAAATTTACACTATTTATTTGGTGTTGCTGGATTCAATGCATGTTGGTCTTACATTGAACATGAGTTCTTTGATATTAAGGAAAGACGTTCTATATTTGGCGGTCATGCTTCTGCAAAATCACATAGCTTTTGGCTTGCAATTTTAAGAGTATATGTTGGAGTAATGTGGACTCTTGAAGCAATTAATAAAATTAATACAGGTTGGCTATCTCAGTTAAAGATTCCTCTATTTATGCCTGATGCTACTGCTTCAGCATCAGCTGCTGGTGAAGGTGTTCAAGCAGCTGCAGCTACTGTAACTCCTATACTTAGTTCACCACCACACTTTTTTGTTAGCTTTATGCACTTGTTAAGACCAGTTGGTTTTCAGTTCCAAGTGATAATTGTATTCACAGAATTAGCTTTTGGTTTAGCTTTAATAGCAGGACTGTTTACTTTTATAGCAAGCGCAGGTTCAATTTTCTTATGCCTTAACTTTATAATATCTGGTATGGCTGGATATGATATATTATGGTATATATTTGCTTGCTTTGCTTTAATAGGCGGAGGCGGAAGAGCTCTAGGATTAGATTATTACGTTATGCCATTCCTTAAAAAATGGTGGAACAATACTAAATTTGCTAGAAAGTCTTACCTCTATATTGAACATGCTGCAACTAAGAATTAATATAAAAATGTCTTTTTAAAGCGAGGAATAACAATGAAATTAAAGCCTTTAGACTTCGTAGTTATAATTGTTTTAGTAATAATAACCATTGGTTCCTCTGGGTTTGCTATTTATAATTCTCAAAAGAATTATAATAATAAATATGTAGAAATTGAAGTTAAAGGGAAGCTTTATAAAAAGCTTCCCTTAGATAATAGCAAAAAGGAACAAATTAAAGTTGAAACTAATTTAGGTGAGAATGTAATAGAAATTGATAATGGCAAAGTTAGAATAATTGATGCTGATTGCAAAGACAAAATTTGCATAAAGGATGGTGCAATTAATAAACCTGGTTCTGTATTGGTTTGCTTACCTCATAAGTTAGTTGTTCAAATAAAGGGTGAAAATACAGAATCCGATACTTTATCCTTTTAAGGGAGGTTTCAATGAGAAAATCGCAGAAAATTACTTTTATCTCCTTACTTGTTGCTCAGGCACTTGTTCTTTATGTAATAGAAGGTATGCTTCCTATTCCCTTTATAGCACCCGGTGCGAAATTAGGCTTATCTAACATAATAACTACTGTATGCTTATACATCTTTTCTTTAAAGGATGCATTTATAGTTATGATGCTAAGAATAATTCTATCTACTCTATTTGGTGGTTCTATTTCAAGTTTTTTATACAGCATATCTGGTGGAATATTAAGCTTACTAGCGATGTATGTTATTAAGAGATTAGGTAAAAATTATATAAGTATTATTGGAGTTAGTATTACTGGTGCATTCTTTCATAATTTAGGCCAAATTATTGCCGCTGCTCTCATTATTAATAATATAAATATTATAGTATATTTACCTGTGCTAGCTGTTGCTGGTATTGGGACTGGTTTTTTTGTTGGTATTACTTCAAGATTTCTAATGAAATATATAAACAAACTACCTTTTTACACAAGTATAAGAAACAATAAATATTTTAAGGGTGATTAAATGAACAACTTTTGGAATAAATTTGAACTACTTAACACTGATTTAATAGAAGTAGTAAGAATTATGAAAATGAACGTAAGAAATAATAATAAATTAATTGAAAATGCCCTTTTGGACTTAATTGATTCAGGCGGAAAACTTTTAAGGCCAGGTTTTGTATTGCTATCTGGAAGCTTTGGTAATTACGATTCAAAAAAGCTATGTAATTTGGCAGCTGTAATCGAGATGCTTCATATGGCTACATTAGTACATGATGATATAATTGATGATGCAAAAACAAGAAGAAACAAGGAAACAATACAGTCAAAATACGGAAAAGATTATGCGGTTTTCATGGGTGATATTTTATTTAGTCGTTGTTTTATGATGCTTACGGATAATACTTCTATGGATAATATGAAATTGCTTTCTAATGCAATTTTTGATATATGTACAGGTGAAATCGAACAATTTTCCTCCCGTTATTCAAAGGAGATAAGTGTTAAAAAGTATTTAAAAAGAATAGCTGCAAAAACAGCTGCCTTATTTTCAATGAGTTTTTATATCGGTGCTTTTGAAGGAAATTGTTCAAATGAGCTGGTAAATACTCTAGGCGACATAGGTTATGATATTGGAATGGCCTTTCAAATTATTGACGATATTCTAGATTACACAAGTGAAGATAATCAACTAGGGAAACCCACTGGAAATGATTTAAAAGAAGGTGTATATACCCTACCCCTAATATATGCTCTAAAAAAAGATAAAGAGACACTTTTACCATTACTCTTAAAAGACAACTATACAGATGAGGATATTGATTCATTAATACGTCTATCATTAGATTTAGGCGGAGTAGATAAAGCAAAATCCTTAGCAAAGCGTTATACAGATAGAGCCTTTAAAAAGATAAGCACTTTACCTGAATGTGATAGCAAAAACTTCCTTACTAGTTTCTGTGAAGATCTACTTTTTAGAAAATACTAATTTAAAAAATAAAACCACAAGTTTAGAACTTGTGGTTTTAATTTACTTTAGTAATGGTCCCAAAGTGCCGTATAGCTTATTTGTTCATACCCGCACATTAGCAGGTGGGTTCTGCTCATCTGCATTCTGCCTTCTTCTAAATATACAAGTATGGATAAACCATACAAGGAAGCATGACATAGAACAAATCTGTTGCAAATCCCTATGAATTACTGTGGTTGAACGTTATAAGCCTTGCGTACATCTCAGGATTTAGTATATTATTATTATATCATGTTTCTGCTTTTTTTCAACTGTAATATATTAGTTTTAGTAAAATTATAATTCTAAATCTTCCAAAATATCTTCAATTTCTTTAAGCTTCTCTTTCTCAGAAAAGGCAGCAATAAATTCACTTGAGCTGTATTCTTCCTCATCCATTTCATAGGAAACAAATTGAGAATCGATATTCAGTTTATCCATAATATCTTCAATAATTTCTCCAATGTTGTCCACAGCTAAATCATTTAGATAAGGTAGGAAAAATTCCTCATACCACTCATCTCCATTTTCCTCGTCTTCACTTTCATCATTGGAGTAAGCCTTAGCAGCTTCTATCTCATCCTCATCAAATTCATAAAAAAACCTTAACACTATGGTTTTATCATTATAAGGTATTTCTTCAATTGAGCTTAGATTATTTTCACTTAAGATTTTAATTATTTTATCTTTATCCAAAGTTTTCACATCCCTTTAAAATTATTTATCATTATAAAGTATTCTTTTGTATTCCTTATTAACCTTTAAGAATTCTTCGTCATTATCAACTATATTATAGACCTCTTTACCATCTTCACTGTCTACTCTAAATACATAGGCATCATCTTCTTCTGCGGCTTCTACAGGCGCTAGTATCAAATACTTTTTATTTTCTAAGTAAATTTCAGCTACGGCTTCAAAATCAACCTTATTTCCTTCCTCATTAAGAAAAGACATAATCATTTTATCTTCCAATTATTACACCCCTTTTGTTACAATTTAACTTATTTCATAAGCTCAAGAAATTTTTCTATATAATCATCCGCTTTTTTATAGTCTTCCTCGAAAGCAACAAACTTAAACATAAGTCCGCCCTCCACAACTTTAAATTTCAAACTTTTTAGTCGATCAGAGAGCATTTTAACCCCTTCCCCGCTCCAGCCATAGGATCCAAAAGCTGCTGCAGCCTTTCCTTTATTTGTTATTGGGCAAACAACAGATAAAATATCCCACACTGGTTTTAAAGCGTCTTGGTTAATTGTGGGGGAACCTAAAAGTATACCTGAAGATTTTTCAATAAGGCTAGCTGCTTCATCTATACTCATTGAAGTTATTTCGTGTGCTGAAGCTTTATAACCTCTAAGTGTAAGCTGAGTTTCTATGTATTTTGCCATTTTCTCTGTATTGCCATATGCTGATACATAAAATATTTCAATTCTTTTATCCTCAGGCATTTCATGCTCTGCCCATTTCCCATAAGTATTTAAATATTTATCTATATCATGGTTATGTATAGGGCCGTGGCTAGGAGCTACAAGGCTTATTTTTAAACCTTCTATTTTATCTAACGCCGTTAGAACAAATTTTTTAAAGGGTCCCATTATCACATCAAAATAATATTTCATTTCATTAAAATATTCTTCAGATGAATCCTCATAAAGATTGGATATAGGACAGTAATGACAACCAAGAAAGTCACAAGTAAACAAAACTTCCTGCTTTTCTGCATAGGTAAAGATTGTATCAGGCCAATGTAGATTTGGAGCTGCAATGAATTTTAAGGTTGTATTTCCAAGGTTTAAGTCCTCTTTTATATCCCTGGACTTAAAATCTAAATTTGTTATTTGCCTGCTGTTATTAATAGCCGCAATTGACCCTACAACTACTGCCTCAGGATAATCCCTTAATAATCTTGAAAGAGACCCGCTGTGATCCAGTTCTGTATGTTGAACAATTATATAATCAATTTTTCTTTCCCCTATAATATTCTTTATATTGTTTAAAAATTCTTCATAATAACCATCCTTAACAGTATCTATTAATGCAATTTTTTCATCTAAAATTAAATAGGAATTATATGAAGTGCCTTTTTTTGTTTCCATAATTACATCAAATACTCTTAGTTCAGGGTTTTTAACACCAACATAAAATATATTATCTTTTAAATTAATACTTTCCATAATATCAAGTTATCCTCCCTAGTCTATACAATTTTCTCCCTTTGTTATTCTAACATAATATGTATTTTTTTTAAATAAAATTTAAAAGATTTCTAACTTATTCTAATAAGCTAGAAATCTTACCGCTAAAAAACACATACTGAAAATGAAGTGCTCTTGTTAATACAACATATAAAAGCTTTTTGTCTAATTCACTTTCACTATAATTAGCATCATTACAATTAAAAACCACACTGCAGTCGAATTCTAGGCCTTTTGTCATATAGGAAGGTATAATAATTCTATTTAAGCTAAGGTTTTTATCCGTATCTTTTACTAATTCCCATTTATAATTATTACTCTTTTTCATTATCTCTTTTATGAGCTTACACTCTTCATAGGTCCTTCCTATAATAGCAATACTTTTCCTTCCCGCTGCCTCTACTTCTTCTACTACTTTATCCATTAAGAGTCCAAACTCATTTTTTGTTTTAAATTCAATAGTTTTAGGAGGCATCCCATGTCTTAATACAGGCATAGCAGGCTTTAAGCTGTTAGCTTGCTTTTTTAAAATCTTATTTGCAAATTCGATTATTTCTACTGTAGACCTATAACTCTGAGTAAGAGGGGTATATTTGGCATCCCCATCAAAAACATCTCTAATCACCTTTTGCCAGTCTTCTATACCTTTATAATAGTAAATTCCTTGTCCAATGTCCCCTACTAAGGTTAAGGAATTATTACCAGTTAGATTTTTCAAAATATATATTTGAAGCATGCTGTAATCCTGTGCTTCATCTACTACCAAATGCTGGAACTTGAATTTTTCAGATATTCCTTCAATTTTAAACTTAAGGTACAGCATTGCAGCTAGATCATCACTATCAATTATTCCATTATCAATATTATTACTTAATTCTTCAGTAATGTAACTTAGAAATTTAACTGGAATTTTATCTTCCACAACTTCATTAAGAATTTCATTATTATTAAATAAAGCTTGATATAACTTGCTTGTATCTATCTCTCTCCAATTATTAAAGTATTCCTCAAAGCATTCTTTTGCCTTTTTCTTTATATATTCCTTTTTATTATCCCTTTCATCATAAAGCTCTACAAGCCTTTGTCTTCTTAAGCTGCCATCTTCCATCACTCTTTTTGTTCTAGCAAGTAAATATTCGTAAGAAAAATCTACTTTGTCTAATACTTCATTTATTTTTCCATTAAGTTTTAATAAAAAATATCTTTTAATTTCATCTTTTCTCTTGTTGATGGGTAAATTCACCATATCCTTAGCATATAATCTTTTAATTTCTTTACTATCAAATAATACATAGTCTTCTACTATAATATCATGGACTTCTATATCTCTTTTTTCTATGTACCTTATGTACCTGTCCAAAATTGTCTTAAAGGACAAGGAGCCTTTTAACTTACTGCTATTAGTACAATATTTAATTTTTTCTTTTTCTGTTGCTTCAAGAACCATAGATAACTTTTTGTCTTTGCTATAGACCTTACCTTTAATATCTAAAAGCTCCACCGCTAGTTCTTCAAAGGTCTTTTGTTTAACCATGTCCACACCTAAGTTTGGAAGTACTTCTGAGATGTAATCCAAAAACAGTTTATTTGGCGCAATAACCAAAATATCATTTCCGGAAAGCTTATCCTTGTATTTATAAAGCAGATAAGCAAGTCTATGCAGAGCAACGGTTGTTTTTCCAGAACCAGCTGAACCTTGAACAATTAATGCTCCATTTTTATCAGCTCTGATAATCTCATTTTGTTCCTTTTGAATAGTTGCAACCACTTCCTTAAGCTTACTGCTTATACTTTCTTCTAAGCTAATTTTAAGAAACTCGTCAATTAAAGCTGTACCCTGTTCTTCATTTGAATTGAGTATTATCTCATTAATTCCTTCGTCAAAGGCATCTACTAAATTGCCATTTTTAATTAAAAATTTTCTCTTTAAAGAAAGTTCACCATTAATTACTCCAATAGGTGCTTTGTAATAAGCCTCTCCTTGAGTGCCGCTGTAATATAAATCTGCTATAGGAGCTCTCCAGTCAATTACTACTTCGTCTCCGGTCTTACTATCTCCTAATCCAAATTTGCCAATATAAAAGCTTTCCTTTTCTTTTCTAAATTCTCTAAAATCAACCCTGGAAAAGAAAGGCTGCACTTCAGCTTCGCTGTAATTTTTAAGATTCTTATGAGTTATCTCATAAAGTCTTTGCGTTGTTTCTAGCTCTTCACTGTATTTCCCCTTTGCTTGTTTTTTCATTTTAGCAATTTTATCTTTAAGGATATCATCATTTGATTCTATAATATTTACTTCAGCCTTTAACCATGCTTTAACATCATTTAATTTATTTATTTCTTGAAGAAGTTCTTTAGGTTCTATACTCATATAATCACCCCATATTCCTGCACGTAAAATAATATTTTATATTTAATACAAATATTTGTCAATATCTATTATTGTATCACTATTAAACTCATATAATTTAATGAATCTTAAAATATTTAGCATATGTAATATTTGCTTTGGAGGGATTAAATGAACATATTAATTACTGGTACGGATGGTAACATAGGCAGTTATCTTATTAAAAGCCTATGTAAAAATCATAGGATATTTGCTTTAAATAAAAATGATTTAGATGTAACAGATAAAAATATGTGTATAGAAAAGATAAAAAATTTAAAACCACATATAGTACTGCATACTGCCGCACTATCAAATGTAGATTTATGCGAAAGAGACGAAACCTCAGCTTACAGTATTAATACTATTGGGAGCTTAAACGTAGCATATCCCTGCAGTTTATTAGATATACCTATTATTTATTTTTCTTGCAGTAATGTATACGATGGGAATAAGTTAGGCCCATACTATGAAACAGATTTATGTTCACCTATAAATGTTTATGGTAAAACCAAGTTAGCTGGAGAAAAACTTATTCGAACAATCTGTTCTAAATACTTTATTCTAAGAACCTCTTGGATTTATGGAACCAAAGATTGTTTTGTGAAAAATGTTATAGAAAATAAAGAAGTGCCTTTATTTATGTGCTCAAGCGAAATATCTTCCCCCACCTATATTGACGATTTAACTAAAGTTATAGAAAAAATAATGAGCACTGATAGGTATGGAATTTATAACTGTACTAATGCAGGTGCAATTAAAAAATCAATATGGGTTAAAACAATACTTAATAGTTTAAATATAAAAAAGGACGTAATAGAAATACCTGAAAATTTTATTTCGAATAGAGCTCCAAGGCCGAAATGCACCATCCTTAATATGTCCTTGCTAAAGAATTGTTTTGAAATAGAAATGCCTGCATGGGAAGCTTCTCTAAAGAAATACTTAGAATTATAGTAAGATGCATAATAAATAAAATATGTTACATGAGCTACAATTCTATGCTCCTGTAACATATTTTTTATATATTTTCGCTAAAGTTCATTCTGCTAAAGTTATTTTTAGAACTACTTGAAGTCCTTTAAAGTAAATTGGAATAATAATTACCCATGCTGTTAATAATGCCGCATAGATCAACTTTCTTATATCTTTCATATAAAACCCTCCATATACACCTTTATACAGAGTTATGTTTCATTTGTTAAGCAAAAATTTAATTTATTTAGTCTTCAAGTTTATACACCTTTCTTGCCCTATCAATATATAGTACTCCATCAAGATGATCTATTTCATGGCAAAAGGCCTTTGCGAGTAACCCCTCGGCATTATATTGAACCGTATTGCCGTTAATATCCATACCTTGTACGGTTACCTTCTTAGGTCTGATTAATGAACCCTCAAAACCTGGATAGCTTAAGCAGCCTTCTATACCTTCTTCCTTTCCTACCTTTGCAATAATTTTAGGATTTATTAATGCAATTGGATCCTTTCCTTCTCTTAAATCTATATAAATTACTCTTTTCAGCACTCCGATTTGAGGGGCAGCAAGCCCTATACCAGTGGTACTATAGAGTGTATCCTTTAAATCCTCTATTAGTTCAACAATTTCAGTATCTATAATATCAACTTTTCTGCTGACTCTTTTTAGCTTTTGATTTCCAAATCTAAGAATCTCTTTCACTGCCATTTATTTACCCCCGTATTTTTATAGGTATTTAAGCCTATTAACTATTTAAATATTTTTCTGACAATAATAAGTAAGTAATAATTCATATGGATGCTGCTATTTCTATAACATTTTCTGCATTATCTTCATCAAAAACATAATAGAAACTGCCATTAATTATTCTATCTTCCATTAAAAATTTATTAATATCTAAATTAAATTTCTCAAGGTGATAATTTAAATAATCTATAGTAATTATTTTATCTTTAATTGCTAATTTTATTTTCTTTTCTGTAATTTTATCAATGTTTCTTTCTATAAAATTGGGAAGATATTTTTTCTTGTTAAATTTTAAAAAGTCATATTTTATTATATCTGTTAAAATTTCATTACTTTCATTTATAACCTCAACATTAAATTCTAAGAAAACTTTGTAATATTCTATGGAAGATAAACTTCTGCTAAAGTATCCTTTCTCACTAAAGAATAATCCTAAATTTAAGTAAAATTCAAATGGCTTTTCAAATTTAGGAAGAAAATACTTTAAAATACTCTTAAACTTACCAGAATTATAATACTTATCAACCATTTCTTCCACTTTTTTTAATAAGGTCAATTCCTTGTAACTTATATCCTTCGTCCTAATTACCTCATATGGTTCATAGGGTGAAGAAACTATACCCCATATACTAGCCTCTTCTTTCATAGGTGACCCTTTTAATAATTTAAGAAAACCAAGTTGAATCTCATCTGGCTTAATATTATAGAGCTCATTAAAAGATTTTTTAAAGGATTCAAAGTTTTCTCCCGGAAGTCCTGCAATTAAATCTAAGTGTTGTTTTATATTTCCAAAGCTGTTTAATATATTTACTTGTCTCTTTATATCTTCGAAGGATACGAAGCGATTAATATTTTTTAAAATCTCATTATTAGTTGTTTGAACTCCTATTTCAAATTGAAACCTTCCTTTAGGAGCACTTTTTAGAAGTTCTAACTGTTCATCCCTTAAGATATCAGCAGAGATTTCGAAGTGAAAGGTTGTTTTAGTATCTAAGGATATTAAATAGCTCCATACCTCCATTGCAAATTTGCTGCTGCAATTAAAGGTTCTATCTACGAATTTGATGAGTTTAACCTTTTTATTTATTAAGATATTTAAATCTTTTTTTACCCTTTCAATGTCTAAAAACCTGACTCCATGGATTGTAGATGAAAGACAGTACTTGCAATTAAAGGGGCAGCCTCTGGCTCCTTCATAATATATTATTTTATTATTTAAGTCTTCATCCTTTTCATAAGGAAAGGCAAGTTTATTAATGTCAATTAAAGGCCGTTTGCCGCCATATTTAATTATGCTGCCCTCCTTGTAATATACACCTTTTATATTATAAGGTTCTAAACCTTTTATTAAAGCTAAAACAAATTCCCTAAAAGTTTCTTCTCCTTCCCCTTCAATAATATAATCCACAGGATGGTTATGAAAAAAATCACCACTATTAAAGGATACCTCTGGACCCCCATATAATATTTTAATATCATTATTAATTAGTTTTATTAAAACTGCTATTTGTTTTACAAAACTTATATTCCATATATAACAAGAAAAAGCCACTATACTTGGCTTCTCATGTATAATGCTTTCAACAACTTTCTCAGCTCTGTCATTTATAGAATACTCCAAAATGTTACATTCGTAATTAATATCACTTGTGAAAGCTTTTAGATATCTTATTGCTAAATTGCTGTGTATAAACTTTGAATTTATTCCCACTAGTAGTAGTTTCATTAATTGAACATCCTTTCTTCTTTGCCTTAATATAGTATATATTATCCGAGCACTTAAAATCAATTACCTCAAAGTAATCCTCTAGAAGTTTTAAAGTTCCATTTTTTGAAGCATCCTTAAGCAAATTTAGTTCCCTAATATTAATTGTCTTAACCTTTTCTTCAGGAAGCATTATTTTTATACTGCACTTAGAAATCTTTAAGTATGGTTTATCTATATCCCAAATATAGATTATACCTGTATCCTTTAAAAATTTATGAATTTCCTTAATGAATTCTCTTTTACTTTTTTTTAGCCAAATATTCCTTAATGAAAAAAGCATAATGCAGCTGTCATAGCTATTTTCCTGAATCTCTTTTTTATCATCTCTACTTGTTAAATATTCTAAAGAGGCCTCCTCATTATAATGCTTGAAAATACTATAGATAATACCTTGATTTTTATAGCCTATATCTAAAACATCACCTGTTAAAACTTCTCTTTCCATATTTATAATTATCTTATTGTTAAAATTGTGAATTGAAAATAATGCCATTTGCTCCACCCCTTTATTAATTACTAATACACTAATTCTACAGAAAAAAAATAATTCCTCCATATATTGGAAGAATTATTTATTATTATCTTTCTATGGTGTTATAGTAGTCAATTAAAAAGCCTGCTGTTGTGTTTTGGGCTTCCTTTATTACCGCAGCAGCTATTTTTCCATACCTTTCTTCTCTGTTATGAATATTTGTATATTTAAGAAAGGCATTATTTGCAAATAAGGCATTGTTTTTTATATATTCATCTACTGACTTATATCGAACAATCCCTTTATCTATCAAGAATGAATAATCCGAATAAAATCTTTTAATAATCCACATTTCGAATTGTCTATGACTATTCAGAAGCTTATTATTCACGTGTTGAGGAACAGTCATATCCTGCAAAAGATGACAGCAGGCCCCAAGAAGAAAAATTGCTCTCTCAATGTCCTTTAATTTATAGCAGTTTATGGACTTATTATAGTACTTCTTGAATTCTGTAAGCGCATCTGAAAACCCATATAATCCTTTACCTTTACTAAAATGATAAAAATGATTTGAGCTCTTAAAGTCTTGATCTGCCCAGGTAACGCCTTCATTTAGAGACTTAATATATTTCTTAAAAAATTCATGTTCCTCAATATAGTTTTCATTTTTTAATATCTCAACAGCTTGAATGTTTATGAATTTATGTATAGTACAATTTGTTTTTAGTACCTTTTTCTTAATGGGATTAACTGCAAACATCATCCCTCTTAATGCCTTCCCATAGGTATTTTCGAATCTTTCTTTCATTTAAGAACCTGCCTCTCTTTTGTTATAGAGCTATATTGTCTATTGTCTATCAGCACTGCTATTATATTTCCATACAATTATTGTTATTGAAAACAATAAAATAAATAATAAATAATACATAATGTTCTTATTTAAATTAAATATATTACTATTTGTATTAATATGCAAGCTATATAAAATACCTTCTTTATTATCCAGCAAAAGTAATGATTTATCATAAATCCGAATTGCTGATAAGTCTGTACTTGGATTTAGTTTAGCAATTTCTTTTAAAACATTTCCTTTTGTTAGTGTATATAGAATATTGTCCTTGCTATCATAAAAATACATACAATCCTTTTCTCCCACTTGAGCTTTATTATCAATTGTAAGTATACTTAAAGCGGAAAGTGACTTGTGCTGATATATGGGTGCCGGCGGGTTTGAGGAGGGATGATTATCTAGTAAAAATTCTATCTTGTTTTTATTTTCACTTTTAAATCTTGGGGAGGTTACAGGATCCCCTCCACTATAATCTGGCCAGCCATACCAAACTCCTTTTTTGATTTCATATATATAATCTGCGTCACCTGATAATGGTCTTAGTCCTCTATTTTCAATTCCTCCTACAGAAGCTATAAGTTTTCCTTCACTGTTAAAATCAATTCCTTTAATATTTCTAATACCCCAGGCAAAGTTTTCTGTAGTACCGGATTTTAAGCTATAGGTGATTATTGTACCATTCCCTGGAAAATGTCCTGGGATTAATTGTCCTTTCAGATTCTTCGTTTTATAGGGTACGAAGGCGCCAGTTTTCTCATTTCCAAAGGCTGTTCCTTTAAGTGAAATATTTCTAGGTGATAGGTCAAAGAAAAATGGATATTCTTTAGTCCACTTATTATCCGGTCCAACCACTCCAGAGTTAGTAGCAGCTCCTATAGTAATATATAGATCATCCCCTACTATTCTAATAAGACTTTCATTATAATCACCATAATTAGGTAAATCATTTATAATTACCTTTTGCTCCTTTTTCTTTAAATCAAAGGTAATGATTTTATTATTGCTGGCAAAATATAAATTATCCTTATAAAACTCTAAAGAATTAATATTTAGGTTCTTGTCCACTAAAACATCATAGCTTTTACCGTTTACATCTATAAATTGTATTTTGTTCTTATAAGCTATATAAGAATTTCCTATTTCATCTTGAGTAAAATCCTTTGCATTTAATAAGCCTTTGTATTTTATTTCATAACTTAGCTTGTTATCTTTTAAGTCTATGTATTGGTTATTATAAAATCCTTTAAAAAATATAAATATAATTATGAGGCTGCATACTGCAGCAGTTAATATTACATACTTTTTCATACTTCCTCCATTCCTAAATTACATTCTTTTAATATATATATATTTTATTTTCTAAAGGTATATGTTAATAGCAGCTATTTTTTTGTATATTCCTACTGTTTACTGATACTGTACATAAAATAATAACCAAAAATATGACATGAATCTTTTATAATATATAATTTTTGCAATTTTTTATAGCAATTTTATAAAAATATCTTTGCAAAATTAAAATTAATCTGATAATATTATTTTGATGGTTATTAAAAGTATTGTTTTATTAGGAGGAATATACAATGAAAGATCCAAGAATAAGCACCTTAGCAAAGAATCTAATTAACTATTCCTGTGAACTTAAGAAGGGTGAAAAGGTTTTAATCGAAGCAATTGGTCTTGAAAGACCTCTTGTTTTGGAGTTAGTTAAAGAAGCATATTTAGCTGGTGCTATACCTTTTGTAACAATAAAGGACAAAGAAGTTGATAGAGCTTTACTTATGAACTGCAGCAAGGAACAGCTTGATATGATGGCAAAATATGAAGCCTTAAGAATGTCCGATATGGATGCTTACATAGGTCTTAGAGCAGGAAACAATATAACTGAAACTGCAGATGTACCTGCTGAAAATATGTCAATGAACATGAAGTATCTTTGGAATCCTGTGCACGGTGCAATTAGAGTTCCTAAAACAAAATGGGTTGTTTTAAGATATCCAAACTATGCAATGGCTCAATCTGCCGGAAGCAGCACAGAGGCATTTGAAGATTTTTATTTTAATGTTTGTAACTTAGATTACAGCAAAATGTCAAAGTCAATGGATGCACTTGTTACAATTATGGAGAAAACAGATAAGGTAAGATTAACTGGACCAAATACTGATTTGAGTTTTTCTATTAAAGATATACCTGCAATAAAATGCGATGGGAAGCTTAATATTCCAGATGGTGAAGTATACACTGCCCCTGTAAAAGAATCTGTTAATGGCGTTATTTCCTATAATACTCCTGCAGTTTATAATGGATTTACATATGAGAATATAAGATTAGAATTTAAGAATGGAAAAATAGTAAAGGCAACTGCAAATGATACAGAAAGAATAACTAAAATATTCGACACTGATGAAGGTGCTAGATATGTTGGTGAATTTGCAATTGGAGTAAATCCATATATTTTAAAACCAATGAAGGATACCTTATTTGATGAAAAAATAGCAGGATCTATTCATTTTACACCTGGTGCTTCCTATGATGATGCCTTTAACGGCAATAAATCCTCAGTACATTGGGATCTTGTATTTATCCAAAGGCCAGAATATGGCGGAGGCGAAATCTACTTTGATGATGTCCTAATAAGAAAAGATGGTCTATTCGTAATAGATGAGCTTAAGGGACTTAATCCAGAAAACTTAAAATAATAGAATATAATTTATTATCCTCACATAATTATAAATGTTATGAATTATGTGGGGTTTTTTTATGAAAAAAGACAACTTTTTTAAAGAGTCTTTACTGTTGACTATCTCCAACCTATCTACAGGCGTTTTAGGTTTTATATTTTCGATTCTCCTTTCTAAGGAATTAGGTCCTGAAGGCATGGGGCTTTACGGTTTAGTTATGCCTATATATAATCTCTTTATTTGTCTTATCTGTGGTGGAATGGTAACTGCAATTTCCAAGGTAGCAGCTATATACTATGGTAAAAATGATTATAGAAACTTGCATAGAACTATTAAAACTACAATTGTTTTTGACTTTATTATAGGAATAACGATTGCCTCCTTATTCTATTTTCTAACACCTTTTATAAGTAAAAACATAATAAAAGACGTAAGAACCTTAAATTCACTAAAAATCATAGCACCTGCCTTAATATTTGTAGCATTGTCTTCAATATTAAAAGGTTTCTTTTATGGAATATCTAAGGTAAAGATACCTGCATTTATAGACATATTAGAAAAGGGCGTAAGAATAGCTGTAATAGTAACACTTATAAATATGTTAAAAACTCCAAGTATTAATAATACTGTAACGGTAGCATATATATCTCTATGTATTGGAGAATTCGTTAGTTTGCTGCTCCTTAGTGTTTTTTATGAAGCAGATAAAAAAAGAATACCTTATTTAAAAACTATAAGGGAAGGCAGACCTCAGCTTTTATTTAACGTACTTGTTATTTCACTGCCCCTTTGCTTAAATGGATTTTTGTCTACTGTGCTTTCTACAATTTCAACATTAATTGTTCCTAGAAGGCTAATTAGTGCAGGACTTCAATATAATACCGCCTTATCTTTAATAGGAAAGTTTTCAGGCATGGCAATGACCATTATCTTTTTCCCACTGCTTGTAGTTAACTCAATAGCGACTATCTTAGTTCCAGATCTTTCTAAGGCTTTAGATAGAAAGGATTATTATGCACTAGAAAGTAGAATTGTAGAGGTTCTAAAGATTGCTTTTTTGCTTGGAATGAGCACCTTTGTAATTGGAATAAGTATTCCGGATTCCTTGGGAAAGTTATTCTTTAACCGATCAGATTTAGGCCCATATATTAAATTTGCAGCTTGCTCAGCACCTATTGCCTTTACTTCCTCAACAACTTTCGGAATACTTAATGGACTAGGTAAACAAGGAATACTTCTTAGGAACTCACTTATAGTTTCAATTTTGGAAGTAGTTTTACTGTACATATTTACAGGTATAAGTTTTATTAACATATTTGGCTATGGAATCACCTTAATTATTACCTCCATAATTTTACTCATTATTAATACATATGAAATAAGAAAATATTGTAATATAAGCTTTAAAACTAGTGAACTTATTATATATCTACTTATAACCTTACTAATTTATTTTGTGGTAAACATAATTAATAATATAATTTCAAATGACTTTTTAATATTAAAAAATATTACAATAATAATATTTAGTTTCCTTGCCTTTTTCTTATCAATTTCTATAATAAATGAGGAAAGTCCATTATAGACTTTCCTCTATCTTATTCTTTTTATAAGGGTCTTTGGTATAAATTTTCTGAATCTAAGAGGTATCATTTCAATTTCCCTTTTTGTTATTCCGCCAACAAGGATTAAGGCATAAAGATAACTAAAAACTCCTGCTATCATAGCAGCAAAAGTAGATATCAATTGTGTAAAATATCCCTTATACACAAAACCAATTACATATTCAACATCAAATTGCACTATATATGCAATTATCCCCATAAAGGCTGCAGCTATTATAGGTCTTACTGATAGCTTTAATAAGCTATATTTTATTTTTAAACTTTTCTTAATAAGGTAATTATTTAATAACAATGGAATTAAAAATGCTGCCATACTTCCGAAAACTGCTCCAACTATATTAATATTAGGTTTTGCAATAAGTATGTAATTTAAAACAATTTTCGCAGCTATACCAGTAGCAATATATAAAGTAGAAATATATAACTTACCAATACTTTGAAGTATGGTAGCCTGAATTTGGACAATTGCCATAAATATTAACACTGCGGAGCCATACTTCATTAATACTGCTCCTGAACTATATCTTGCAAATAAAGTGTTAAATATAGGTTGACTTAAAACTGCAAGTCCCACTGCTGAAGGGATTGCAATTATTAAACAGGTCTTAAATGCATAGTCTATGCTTCTCTTTATTGATGCTCTGTCATTTACTGCGGCTGCCCCTGAAACAACAGGCAAAATTGTTGAGCAAAGGGCTGAAACTATTGTAATAGGTACATTTATAAGTGTTTGATATTTACCAAGATACCCAATTTTTGTATCTCCTTCAGTATCATTAAAGCCTGCTGTTAATAGTCTCCTCTTAGTATATGTAGTATCTATAAATCCACCGGCATTTTGCATACCCCAGCTTAAGGTTAATGGAATAGAACAATTTATGAGTTTACTAAAAAGCGCTTTATTTGAATATCTAATAATTTCTTCAGAGTTGTACCCCTTTGATATCTTATAACTCTTATTTTTTTTATAATAATATAACAGGTATATTACTGAGACCAAGGCTCCAATGGTTGTACCTACAGTTGCACCTGCACAGGCAGCCCCTACTCCATGACTTCTTAGTAACGCTGCGAATATGATTGAGAACACCAAATTCATTACCTGCTCAAGGACCTGAGATACTGCTGTCGCTTTCATATCTCCTCTGCCTTGAAAATATCCTCTATAGGAGGATGCAACAGAGGTAAGTAAAACAGCAGGTGCCAAAGCTGAAATTGCAAGATATGCATTTGGAATCTTTATTGCTAAAGAATATGGTCTTGCCAATATTAGCATTAATATTGACATTACAACCCCTATTACAAATAACAAAGCTCTAGCTAACTTAAAAACTTTTACTGCGTCCTTGTAGTTTTTTAAAGCAGTAAGCTCCGATACAGTTTTTGAAATTGCCGAGGATAATCCTGTATTTGTAATTACATAAATAAAAGCAAAGATGGTGTAGGTAGTTGTGTAAATTCCATAGCCATCCTCACCAACGTAATGCTGCAGTAATGGAACATATATTAGTGATAAAAGCTTTACTATCATTCCAGCGGCAGATAGGATAGCAAAGCCTTTAGTAGTAGACTGAGTCTTCATAATCCTCTCCTTAAAGTATTAAAAAGTTTCTAAAATTTAAAAACGTCATTTTTAATCTTCTTAAATATAGGAGGAAGGCTTTCTCCTATTGTTTTGTTCTCCATATATGAGAGCTTCTCAGGACAATCCTTAAAAATCAGCTTATAGGCGTAGAGAAATTGATAATTAAGTCCATATTTATTCACAAAGAAGCTGTTCAATTTTTTCTCACCATACTTGGTATCTCCTACAATGGGATTGCCTAAAAATGCAAGGTGAGCTCGCAGCTGATGACTCCTTCCTGTGATTAAATCCATTTCAATAAAAGAAAAGGTCCCGCAGCTCTGAAGAGTTTTTACTTCCATAGCTATTCTCTTTGTATCTGGTTTACTTTCTTTGTAAATCTTTGATATGTTCTCATCTTCATTTTTAGATATATATGCCTCATAGCTTTTATCTGCGATTCTATCTTTAACTAAGGCAACATAATATTTCTTAATTTTTCTTTCTCTAATCATTTCATTTAAAAGCTTTAAACTTTCAAAATTTTTACCAAAAATAACTATACCAGAGGTATTTCTATCCAATCTGTTACAGGGAGCAGGAGTAAAGGTAACTTCCTTTTCAGGTGTATAATCCCCCTTGTCAAAAAGATAAGATAGTACATAATCAGTTAGAGTTGGTTCACCGCTTTGGCTATCTGAATGAACTAATACTCCAGGCCACTTCTCTATTATTAACATATTCTCATCTTCATAGGTAATTTTTAAATGATTATTTTCTATACGCTGAAATTTATCCTTTTTATATTCAGAAACAATCTCTTTGGTTTCTACAATATCCCCTTCTGAAAGGAAAAGCTTTTCTTTAGCCTTTTTGCCATTTACCTTAATATCTCCCTTTCTAATTCTCTTATATATAGCACTTAATGGTACGTCCTTTAGCCATTTTCTTATAAACTTATCCAATCTTTGTCCTGCTTCATTTGAGCCTATTTCTATCCTCATTTCTTCACTCCTAGTAAAAAGTTGTATTATCTAAAATAACAACTAATTATATATCATTAGTAATGCAAGGTGCAACCTATTTTATAGAGTTTTTAAATATTCATAGGCCGCTTTGCATTGAATAGCAACCCCAATTGGCAGGGCATCTTCATCTATATCAAAAAAACAGCCATGTGCTGGATGGATAATTCCCTTATCTTCGTTCCTAACTCCTAAGAAATAAAAAGCAGAGGGAACTTCCATAGAAAAATATGCAAAGCTTTCAACACCCATGCTTGGATTTTCTAAATTTATAATATTTTTACCGCCTATTATTTCCTCAGCACTATTTTTTATAACCTTTAAAATATCATCATTATTATAAAGGCAGGGGTAGCTTTCTTCTATCTTTATTTCTACCTTTCCTCTTAGAGTACTAGCAATGCCTTCACAAATTTCAATAAGTCTTTTCTTTACATACTCTCTGTGCTCACTTTTCATAGTCCTTATAATACCTGAAATAGTCACCTCTTCTGGTATTATATTTTGCGCAGTTCCTCCATGGATGCTGCCAACAGTGATAACCGCTGGGTCAGTGGGAGGTATTTCTCTGCTGACTACTGTTTGAAGGGCTAAAATAATATTGCTTGCTATAACAATAGGGTCAACAGTATCCTCAGGATGTGCCCCATGACCACCTTTACCTGTTATTTTAACAGTAAATGGATTAGAAGCAGCATTAACAACTCCTTTTTTTAGACCAATTTTACCAACTTTTATTCCCTCATGTACGTGAAGACCAATAACACAATCTACCTTTGGATTTTCAAGTACTCCTTCTTTAATCATAAACCTTGCTCCGCCAACTGTTTCCTCTGCAGGCTCAAAAAATAACTTCACGTTACCTTTTAATTCATCTTTAATACTATTTAGAATTTTAGCAGCTCCCATTAAAATTGTTGTATGGGCATCATGACCACAGCCATGCATTTTTCCTTCTGCTTTTGAAGAATAGCTTTTACCTTTTTTATCTTGAAGTGGAAGCGCATCCATGTCACCTCTTAAGGCTATAGTCTTTTCACCATGCCCTTTTATAACAGCACAGATTCCAGTACCTGCAACCTCAGTAAATTCAATTCCTTCATCTAATAAGAAAGCTTTAATCTTCCTTGAGGTTTCATATTCTTCAAATCCAAGCTCAGGATGAGTATGAAAATACCTTCTTAGATCTATAAGTTCACCTTTCAATTCTTCTGCTTTCTTTAAAAAATCCAACAAATTTTTTACCTCCATATTTATTACTCCCAATAGATTTTAATAATATCATCCTTTGATAGCACATCATAATAACCTGCTTTCTTTTCGTTAAGCATTAGCACTAAATTCCCTTTAGACCTTGTAAGATCAAAGTCTATAAAGTCAAATACATCTATAAATATATATTTTCCCTTGTTTCTTAAAATTACTTTTTCATTATTTACATATACTTCAATTTGATTAGTAATTTTAGTATCATCAGATACAGCTGTGAGCTTAATAGAAGCCATATTATTTTCTGTTACAGCTTCAATTTCTATAGTATTTATGTTATTTTCTGTTCTATTATCTGTTTCCTTAACTTTATATATTCTATCCCCTTCATTAATAATGTAGCTGTCCTTTAGTTCAACATCATTAATAAAATATCTTCCACTATCCTTATCTATGTATTGTTTATAATCACCAATTGTACGCGCTGTAATAACCTTAACCTCATCGCCATCTTTTATAATATCATTTAGGGTTACTCTATCATTTTGGATAAAAACAATTGGATCAATAACTGTAATAATATCATTTTCATAAAAGCTTATTGAATTAAGATCTTTAATTAGCTCGTAAACTTTCGGTGCAGCATCCATCCCATTTTTGGCGTAAATAATTTCTATTTTGTCTCCTTCTTTAACTTCAGAATCTATATTGCCTAGTTTTTCATTTATGATAATTTCTGCATTAACTGCTAAACTTCCAAAAGCTACTCTTTTTATATCATTGTAAATATATTTTATATTCTTTCCATTTTTCCCAATTAAAATTTTAGGATTAATTCCTGCTTGCATCATTACATCTGCAATGGTGTGCTTATGAGAATTAAAGAGACTTACTACTGTACCATTTAAGGTAACATCAATGAAATCATGTCCAAGCTTCATAATTGAAACAAGTGCAATTCCTAAAACTGTAACTCCTGTACTTCCTAATTCTTCATTACAAGATACACAGTCTATTACTGCATCCCTGCCTTTAATACCAATTCTTTGCTTTGGTAAATTCAGTTTTTCTGATAGTGAGTCCTTAAGAAACGGAGTATGTGCCCCTCCTCCAACTAAAAAGACAGCATTAGGGGCTTTACCGCCATTTAACTCAATTATTTTAGAGCTAATTTCACTGCTAATCTTTTCTACTATAGGCTTGATTATTTTATTAATTTCCTCAGTACTTATTTCATTTTGAAGCCCCAGAACATCAGTAAAATTTATAATTTCTTTTTCGGTTAATTCCTTTTTTATAACCTCTGCTGAATTAAAATCAACTAATAAGCTTTGTGCAATAGCTTCAGTTACTTCATCACCGGCTAAGGATACCATTCCATAAGCACTGATAGTATCCTTGCTGCTTATGGCAATATCGGAGGTGCCTGCACCAATATCCACCAAAGCTAGATTAAGCAGCCTTAAGCTTTTAGGAATAGCAGCCTCCATAGCTGCAATAGGTTCTAAGGTTAGATTAATTACATTTAAATTTACCTTTTCCATAACTGCATATAGGCTTTCTACTACGGATCTAGGCAGAAAAGTTGCTATTACTTCTACAGCTGCTTTATCGCCCTTATGTGATAGCAAGTTACTTATAATATAGTCATTTAAGAAATAATTCTTTACACTGTAACCTACGCAATATAGCTTACCTTCTGTACTCTTATTTATTTCATTCTCAGCAATTTTAACTGCTGTTAATTCCAGACTTCTTACATAATCTTTATCTATTTCCCTGTCATCATCAAGAGTAAGTTCAGTCCTAGCAGTACTTGTTCTTAGAAACCTTCCTGCAGCAGCTATTGATACATCCTTAAGATTGAAATTAAGCTCTTTTTCCAGCTTAGCTTTTACCGAATTTACACCGGCAGCTACTAAGCTTATGTCGTGAATTTGTCCGTCCTGCATAGCTCTTTCTTCGTGCTCTAAATAGCTTTCAGCTAAGCAGTAAAATTTCTTTTCTCTTACTATACCCACCGTTCCTATAATTGATCTAGTTCCTATATCTAATGCGAAAATTACATCCTTTGGGTTTACTTTTAATGAGTTCATAGCTTGTACCTCTTTATGCATATGATTTAAAAGCTCCCATTCTAGGAATAGGAGCTTATTCTTTAATAAAATTATATACTATGGCCTAACAATATTCAATAAATTTAGGCATCTGTTTTGCAGCTAGTATTTTCGTGTTTTCACCTTCCAAAAGTGTGACATAATGATTATATTATATGAGAATATATATTCATATCCAAGGACAATATTTCTACCTTTTTATATATTTACTTTTGTATCACAATCTAATTTTATTGAATAACATATTATTGTAGGTAAATTTTATGGAGGGTTATTAATGTATTATAGTTCTGAAGACCAAAACAACACTGGAGAGTTAAATATTCAAACAGAACAAGATCGTTGGAAAACAGAGCATCATGACCATCATCACAAAACAGGCCATCATCACATGGGGTATGCTATGCCTTATATGATGGCACCAATGTCCTATTGTCCTTCTATGGAAACATGCCCAATGAAGAGCAGTTGTCCAATGATAGATGAATCTAATATGATGCCTCAAATGGATCCTGATGACCCAGATCCTCGTTTTGGACGTCGTCGTTTTCACCATTTCCATCACCATGTTCATCATCACTTTTTTCACCATCGTATGTATTAAGGCAATAGAAGCAATTTAGATAGCATTATTTGTTACCCCCACAAAATTATGTAAATAAAAGCACTATCAAACTTAAAAATTGATAGTGCTTTTACAATCAGATTTATTACTTCCTTCGTAATTCATAATTATATTATCGTTAAAATCTGGTAATCTTTACTTTTGTTCCAGTTATTTCTTATATTAGTGAATCACTAAATTATACTTGGTTATATTAATAAATTTCCATTTTCCTTTGAGTAAAAAAAGAAAGTAGTACAATAATCTTTTATGATTCACTTGCAGTCAGCTCAACTTTTTTAGTATTCCATTATTATGAAGTATATTGATATCAAACTTTCTAGATATGCTGTTTTCAAAGGCTATTTCTATTACATTATCCTTTAGAGCAATTACCTTGCCCTTTCCAAAGCTTTGATGTACAACTATATCTCCATTAACATAAATTTCACTCAACGACTCAATTGTACTTATACCAATTTCTTCAATGAATCTTGAGCATTTCTTACTGTTTCCTCTAATATTTCTAGGAATACAAAAATAAATATTATCAATTGCCCTAGTTATACCTACATAGAAGAGTCTTCTTTCCTCTTCTATACCCTCCTCAATGCTGTTTTTATGTGGAAGCAAATCTTCAACGCAGTTCATAATGAAGACATTTTTAAATTCCATGCCCTTAACACCATGAATTGTACTTAAGATCACTGCATTTTCCTCCCCAAAACTACTTTTAGCTTTCTTTAGTTCTTCCTTTACTTCTTCAACATGAGATAAAAAAGCTATTATAGTATTATAAGGTTTAACAGACTCCTTAAATTCTTCTATTATATCTAATAAATCTGAGAGTTTTAATTTAAACTTCTTGCAATAAAGTTCTAAATGCTCTTCGTAACCCAGATCATTAATTATAAATTGAACTGCCCCTTCTAGTGTCATCTTATTTAAGTGAGCTATACTTTTATAAAGTTTATCTAAGTTTTTCATTTGAAAAACAGGAGTTGTTTCCATGTTCTTAACAGCCTCAAAGCAATTGTACTTTACATTGCTTTCTTTAAGTTTTTCTAAGCTTATTTTACTAACATACCTAAAGGGCTTATTTATTACTCTTATGAAGCTATACGCGTCATCAGGGAATATACTCAGTTTTAAATAGGCTATTATATCCTTACAAATAAAATGTTCAAAAAAATTATATTCCTTATCTAATAACTTAAAAGGGAGCTTTTTTCTAAGTAGGGCATCTACAATACTTCTACTTTCAATATTAGTTCTATATAACACTGCATGGTCTTTATAGCTATATCCTTCTCTTAAATTTAAGGTTATTATTTCATTTGCTATAAAATCCCCTTCCGAATTTTCATCATAAAAATTATTACTTTCAGTTTTCTTTTTCTTATTTTTGCTTGGAAACATATTTTTTGTATTCCTATTTATATTATTTTTAATTAATGTATTTGATATATCAATTATATTTTCTGTGCTTCTATAATTTGTGGAAAGGAAAAGACTTTTACCCTTCTCAAATAAGCTGTTAAAGTTCACCATAAATTCAGGCCTTGACCCTCTAAAGCTGTAAATGCATTGGTCCTCATCACCTACAGCAAAAATTGAATTTGTTTCATTTAACATTGTAAGGATTTGCATCTGCATTTCATCACAGTCTTGAAACTCATCCACTAATAAGTGATGAAAGCTTCTTCTATAGGTATTAAGTATTTTAGGTGATTTTATTAAAAGTTTTTTAAAGTTTAATTGAAGATCATCAAAGTCTAGAAGGTTGTGGGTGTTTTTATAGTCTTCATAAGCATCAAAGCATTTTATGAAAATTGATTTATCAATATTTGGTTCAAATTCTTCTAATTGAATACTGCTTACTTTAAAAATCGAAATATAGTTTTTTATTTCATTTACCTTTTCTTCGCTTACTTCATCAGTATACCTAGTTAGAGTTTTTGATATAATTTTAAAGGTTTCATTACCTTCTATAATTTTAATTTGCCCTTCATTCCTTATTAGGAGCTTATAAAAAAGGCCATGAAAGGTACCAAAAAAAGGAGCTTTCCTGCCGCAGCTTAGGTTTTCAAATCTCTTTTTCATATTTTCAGCGGCTGCTTTAGTAAAGGTAATTACAATAATGTTATTAGGATTTACAGCTTTCTCACTTAAAGTATCATTAAGCTTCCTTATATCTTCTTCCCTTAATTCCTCTTTACCATTCTCTAAGTATAATTTCATTACTTCTATGACTTCGTAACTTAGATTCCTTGGCACACAATTACTATTATAGATTAGTCCATATTTAACTAAATATAATACTTTATTAATTAATACCGTAGTTTTACCACTGCCTGGACATGCTGATACCATTACATTTCTATCATTGCTTAGTACTGCAGCTCTCTGCTCCTTATCTAAGTAACCAAAGTCTTTTTCTATTATTTTATCTCTTAAAAAGTAAAATTCCCTTAAAATATTTTCTTTTAGCATGTCATACCTCTAAAATTCTAAATTATTATAAATAATTATTGACATAAAATATTATATCATGCAAAAAATAAGCATATTTCAAATTGTTAAAAAACTATTGTAATAATTTTAATAGAATATTAAAATTAAAATGTCGCAGTTTATTAAATTAATTACAGGAGAGTTGTATTATGGAATATACGAAGAATTTCGATATACTAAATGAAAGAAATCTAACAATGCTAGTAGATTTCTATGAACTAACTATGGCAAATGGCTACCTAGACAATAATGTTGGTGATACCATCGCCTATTTTGATATGTTCTTTAGAAGAGTACCTGATAATGGTGGTTACTGCATTATGGCAGGTGTTCAGCAGCTAATAGAATATATGACAAATTTAAAATTTACTATTTCGGATATAGAATATTTAAGAAACAAGGGGAATTTCTCCGATAAATTTTTAGATTATCTTAAGAAGTTTAAATTTACCTGTGATGTTTGGGCTGTTCCTGAAGGAAATCCAGTATTTCCAAATGAGCCTCTAGTTACAGTAAAAGGTCCTATTATACAGGCTCAATTTGTTGAAACTATGATATTGTTAACTGTTAATCACCAAACTCTTATTGCTACCAAAGCAAATAGAATCTGCAGGGCAGCTAAAGGAAAGCCAGTAATGGAATTTGGCTCAAGAAGAGCTCAAGGTTATGATGGTGCTATATATGGTGCTCGTGCTTCAATAATTGGAGGATGTGCTTCCTCAGCATGTACAATAGCGGAAGAAATGTTTGGACTCCCTGCTGCAGGTACTATGGCACACAGCTGGGTTCAGCTTTTCCCTAATGAATTTGAAGCTTTTGCAGCATGGGCAAAGACTTATCCAGAAAATTGTACTCTACTTATTGATACCTACAATGTATTAAAATCAGGACTTCCAAATGCTATTAAAGTTTTTGATGAAGTTTTAAAACCTAGAGGCTTAAGACCAAAGGGAATCAGAATTGACAGCGGAGATATAACCTATTTAACAAAGAAATGCAGGGAAACTCTAGATAATGCTGGTTATACTGATTGCAGTATAGTAATTTCCAATTCATTAGATGAATTTATTATTAGAGATGTTTTAAGTCAAGGTGCTAAAATTGATTCCTTTGGTGTTGGTGAAAGACTTATTACAGCAAAATCAGAGCCAGTATTTGGCGGGGTTTATAAATTAGTTGCTATTGAAAATGATAATGAAATAATTCCAAAAATTAAAATAAGTGAAAACGAAGAGAAAATTACAAATCCAGGTTTTAAAAAGGTTTATAGAATCTTTGACAAAAATTCAGACCTTGCAATTGCCGACTTAATTACAATAAATAATGAAATTATGGATGAAAAAAAGCCCTTAGAAATTTTTAATCCAATATATACATGGAAAAGGAAAAAGATTAAAAATTATTATATTAAAGAGCTGCAGATAAAAATAATTGAAAAGGGTGAAAGTGTTTATAATAGTCCAACCGTAATGGAAATGAAGGAGTTTGCTAAACAGGAAACAGAAAAGCTTTGGCCTGAAGTATTAAGATTTGAGAATCCACATTCCTATTATGTAGATTTGTCAACAAAGCTATGGAAGCTTAAACAAAGTCTGTTACATGAATATTCAGATGTTTATGAGGAATAATATGGATAATAAAGTTAAAATAAAAATATCTGAAAGTGCTTATGAAAAACTATTAATATTGTTAAAAAATGAAACTGACTATTCCTTTATACGTTTTTCTTATGTAGATGGATGCTGCAAAAGTCCAAAAGTTGAAATCACCTTAGATAATAATAATTCATGGGACATAATTGATAATATTGAAAATTTACCAATAGTTTATGATGTGAAAGTTTTTGAAAGAATCAGCGAAATAACTCTAGTTTTTAGGAAGAATACCTTTATGCTGAAAACCACCTTAAAGGATAGCAATAAAAATGCTTGTTCAGATTGTAATAGAAGCTGCAGTAAAAATTGTTGTAAAACTATTTAAATTTGTTCATAGATAAATATGAATAATTGTATTTAAAATTAAAAGCTGGGTTAAGTCAATTTTAAAATGTACTTTACCCAGCTTTACTATGCAAAATTAAATTTTAGGGAACCAAATGCCGATTTCCCGTTTTGCACTCTGAGCACTATCAGATGCATGCACTAGATTTCTAGTCTTTTCTATGGAAAACTTACCCCTAATACTTCCCAAATCAGATTTAAGTGGATCTTTATCACCATTTATCTTCCTCACAATTTCTATTGCATTTTCTCCTTCAACTACTAAGGCACAGAGCTTGTTTTCAGTAATATACTTAATCAGCTCTTCAAAATAAGGTTTACCCACATGCTCCTCATAATGCCTTTTAGCTGTATCAGTATCAGCAAGAATAAGTTCTAAAGCTATAATATTAAGTCCTTTTCTTTCATAGCAACTTATAATCTTACCTAATAGTTTTCTTTCCACTCCATCTGGTTTAACTAATATAAGTGTTCTTTCCATAATTGTCTCCTAATTAACTTCATTTAAAATAAATACAATATTGTTTATTTTAAACATATTTTATAAAAATATACTGTTATATTTCAAATAAATTTAACCAATAAACTCTTTATTTATAAAAGTGATTAATATCATCAAAATCAGAATCGTCTTCACTAGCATTGTCCTCTGAAAAAAAATCAAACTTTAGAAGATCCTTAATTTTTCCTAATCTGTTTCCAGTCAAATTTTTAAAAGGGCATGCTCCCTCATTATCTTCATAGTTATAAAAGGCACAGTCACAAAAGCATTCTACATCATTATCAGTTGTAGATAAAAACGAACATGGTGTCATAGTTACAACCTCCCCAAAAAATAGCCTTGATACCATTATAAAGTAAAATTTGTAAAAAATGAAGTGTAAATTCTGACTTTTTGAAATTTTATATGAATTAGCAATTATTTTTAATTATTATTCTAATTCTGGTAATACTATAAAATGATAATAATAGGACTACAGGTGACTAAACCATTGACAATAATTGAGTGTAATATAAGGAATACAGGAGACAGAAGGATTAATAATCCTTCTGCGCAGAATAAGGAATACAGGAGGGTACATTATGAATATGACGAGCATTTCTCTTTCTTATTTTTTTCTAGTTTTATCAGCTATTTGTCTTATCTTTTTTATTTACTTTAAGATTATTTTTATTAATACCTCTGAGTACAATAATCATAGAAATAAGATAGTTGGCTCTATGAAAAATCCAAAAGCTTGGAGAAGAAATAATAACACGATGTCCTATATATTCTTGCTTTGGACTATAATTTCCTTCTCTGCTTTCGCCTACATAAAATATTTTTTGGGATCAAGACTTATTTCAACTATGTATATTATAGCTTTTTTAGCAATTATGGTTGTATCAATTGCGATTTTCGGATTAAAAAGGAAGGCTAATCACTAGCTTCCTTTTTAATTATTTCGGCAAACTTTTTAACTATCATTGCAGTAAATCCCCATATAACATTACCTTCATATTTATAAAAAAACTGAGTCAATTTCCCTCTGCTAAATTTATAATTTTTGCCTCCTTTAACTAAATGATATGGAAAATCATCCTTTAAGCTTGGGGCAACTTCCATATCATAGGAAAGTGGTTCGTTTTCTAAAAAAAATTTAATAGGAACTTTTATAATGTGATCCACTTCATCTTTACTAGGATAAATATTATTAGCTTTAGTTTTTGCAACAAAAGGATACATAATGCTTCCATATGGACTTATAAAATAATCCATTTCACCTATTAAATCTATATCCTCACTTTTTAAATTAAGCTCTTCCATAGTTTCTCTTATAGCAGTTTCTTTTGGAAACTCATTTTTCTCAATTTTACCCCCTGGGAAACAAATATCACCTGGTTGATGCCTTAAATTATGTGCTCTTTCTTCAAAAATTAAATAGGTTTCTCCATCCTCTTCATTTAATAGCAACATAACTGCACTTCTTTTATATTCTCCAATAATAGAGGGTTTTCTATTTATAAATATCTTCTCAATTTCCTCTAGCATGTATTGTAATCAACCCCTTTGATGGTCAAAGGCTCCTTTCTTATAAAAAATTAAGCGGCACTCAAATTATGCCGCTTTTATTATACTATAAATTATATTTTGTTAAAATATCACTAATAAATTCACCATTTTCATAGAATAATTCACCATCTGCGAAAATTTTACCACCACCTCTCATATCACATAACATATCCCAATGAACTGTTGATCTGTTTAGACCTCCAGCTTCAGGCATTGAATCACCAATGGCCATATGAATTGTACCACCAATTTTTTCATCAAAAAGCATATTTCTTGTGAATTTCTTTATACCATAATTGGTACCTATTGCTACTTCACCAAAGAAGGAGGAACCTTCATCAGTAGCTAATAATGCTAGTAGTAAGTCTTCACCTTTTTGGGCAGCTGCTTTTATTACTTTTCCATTTTGAATTTCTAATTTGATACCTTCTATTTCCTTACCAGAATAAATACCTGGAAAACTAAAGGTTATACAGCCATTAATTGAATCTTCAACAGGAGATGTAAATATTTCACCATCAGGGAAATTTACTCTTCCATCACAATTTATCCATTTTCTACCATCAACCTTTACTCTTATATCGGTACCTTCAGATAATATATGTAATTCCTTTTTAGTATCTAAATATTTAACCCATCTTTCCTGCTGAGCACTAATTTTCTTCCACTCTGCCACAGGATCCTCGGTGTCTAGTAATCCAGCACCATAAACAAAATCTTCATAATCGCTAAAGCTCATGGCTGCTTCCTGTGCATCTGAGTAAGTTGGATATTGAGTTCCGCACCATCTTAAGCTGCCATTTCCCATCTTTTCAGAATAGACTTTTCTCCAGCTAGAAGCACCTTTTAATGAACACTGAAGTTTTTTTGAATCAATATTTGAATTTACTTTTGTATTTCTCCCACCCCAAGCTGAAAGCCAAACGTCTGCATTTTCCAGCATTGTTTTCATGAGTATATGATCCTCTAAAAGTTGTTCCTCGCTGCTGTACTTTAGCTTCATTTCAGCTATATCCTGCGAACTAAGATAAGTTTCTACATGTGCCCCTGCTTTAATGGCTTCTTTTACTACTTCCACCATCCATGGAGCGGCAACTTCGTCACTAGAAACAAAAACAAAATCACCCTTTTTTATTTCAGTAGAATAATTAACTAAAAGCTTGGCAAGTTTATTTAATCTTATATCACCCATAAAATTCTCCTTTAATTAATTTAATATTTTAATAATATTTTATCAAACAGTGTAAATATTTACAACTATGTTATCTGCATGTTTGATTTTAACAAGGAAATTATATTTGTTCTTCAAAACTCTTCATTACAAATTTATCTCCAAGACTTACTAAAAACACACCAAAAATTATAATTACACAGCCAATCACTTGATTAAGATTTACAGATTCTTTTAAAAGAACATAGGCTGAAGCTAGACTTACTATTGGCTGAAGATTTATGTAAGTTGATAATATTGTTGCCCCAAGATGTTCTAAACAGTATATATATAGGATATAACAAATACAAGAACAAAAAATAGCTAAGAATATAATATTTAAGGAAACCTTTAAAGAAGGCAATTCTACTTTTGCAAAAAGTAGTGATGGAAACAAAAATAAACATCCAAACAACCCTTGATAGGTGGTTATAGTTATACTTTTATAGTTTCCTTTAAATTTACTAGTAACTATATTATATATTACCCAGCAAAGTGCGGAGGCTAAAGCCATTAAGTCTCCAATAGTTCCTTTTGAAAATAAACTCACCTTCTCCTTAGAAGAAATTATGATTATAATGCCAATTGCACTTAAAGCTGCACCGGATATTTTCCAGATAGTAAGTGGTTCTTTAAATATAAGCCTTTGAGATATTAATGTAAACAAAGGAATAGAAGAAACTAGAATAGCTACATTTGAAGCAGTGGTATAATATATTGAATAATTTTCTAAAAAAAAGTAAAGAGCTACTCCAAAAAGTCCACCCAATACCATCCTGAATCTATCTTCTTTTAATATCTTTTCTTCTGGATATTTTAACTTTAAAAAACTAAATAATATAATTGAAGAAATAAAAAACCTATAAAAGGCAGACAGTACTGGATTTATTTCTAACACAACTACCTTTATACTTAAATATGAAACGCCCCAAATTAGCATTATTACAAGAGCCATTCCATGTGCTAACTTTTTATCTTTCATTTCATGTCCCCCAATCAAAATTGCAATTAAGATTATTATACAATATATTCCTTATTCTTTGCACTTTTAGTTTCTAAAATAATTGATATAATAAAGCTATACATTATAGAAAGCAGGTATAGTTCATGACTAAAAGAAGAATATTTATTACCGTTTCTGGTATCGTTCAGGGTGTGGGCTTTAGGCCATTTGTTTATAACTTAGCTTTATCCTTGTCTTTAAATGGATGGGTAAACAATAACTCTGAAGGAGTATATATAGATTTAGAAGGTACAGACAAAGACATAAATGAATTTTTGTATAAATTAGAAAACACTCCCCCTCCTCTATCAAGGATTGAGAAAATAGTAACTGAATATATGGAATTAAAGAATTATGAAGGCTTTATAATAAAAGAAAGCAGTACCGAAGATGATAAAATAACTCTCATATCTCCTGATATAGCCATGTGTGAAGATTGTAAAAATGACATACTAGATATGAATAATAGAAGATATGGCTATCCTTTTACTAACTGTACCAATTGCGGACCTAGGTTCTCAATAATTAAATCTATTCCTTATGATAGAGATAAAACCACTATGAAGAAGTTCCCAATGTGTGAACCTTGCATAGCTGAATATAAAGATCCCTTAAATAGAAGATTTCATGCACAGCCAAATGCCTGTGAGGATTGCGGACCTTCAATCTATGTTACTGACAATTTTGGTAATCAAATTAATGCTCTATATGTTACAGCAAATTATAACAAAGAAAGCCTAAACATAATAAAATGGACTGTTCAAAAATTAAAGGAAGGTAAAATTTTCGCAGTTAAGGGTTTAACCGGCTTTCATCTATGCTGCGATGCAACTAATAGAGATGCTGTTAAGCTTTTAAGAGAAAGAAAGAAAAGGCCATATAAGCCTTTAGCGGTTATGATAAAGGATTTAGCTGCAGTAAAAAAATATTGCATGGTTAGTAAAAAGGAAGAAGAATTATTAAACGGAATTAGAAAACCAATAGTATTATTAAGGCAAAATAAAGATTACAATCTTCCTGGGTCTATAGCCCCCAATCAAAAGACCTTAGGAGTTATGCTTCCATATACTCCATTGCATCAGCTTATATTTAATGAAGACATTGAGGTTCTTGTCATGACAAGCGCAAATTATTTCGGCTTGCCCCTTGAATATGAAAATGAAAAGGCAGCTAGGCATTTGTCTTCTATTGTAGATTACTTTCTTATGCATAACAGAGATGTTCATATACCAGTTGATGACTCTGTTACTAAAGTATTTAATGAAGATGAGATATTGATAAGACGAGCTAGGGGCTACGCGCCTGATCCAATAAAGTATGAAACTGCTTCTAAAATATTGGCCTGCGGTCCAAACATGAAAAACACCTTTGCAATTTCTAAAGAGAACTTTATCTTTCTAAGCCAGCATAATGGAGACTTAGAAAATCTTGAAACTATTATGCATTACAAAAGAAATGTTGAACACTTTAAAAATATTTTTTCTTTTGAGCCAGAGTTTATCGCCTATGATATGCACCCTAATTATAATTCCACTGAATATGCTCTTAAGTATGATGCTCCTAAAATCCCTGTCCAGCATCATCATGCCCATATAGCAAGCTGTATGGTTGAAAGCAATATAACAAATAGGGTTATTGGAGTTTCTTTTGATGGAACTGGTTATGGTACTGACGATAAAATTTGGGGTGGTGAGTTTTTAGTTTGTGACTTACTAAGCTTTCATAGAATTGCCCATTTAGATTATATTAAAATTCCTGGTGGTGAAATTTCTATAAAGGAACCCTGGAGAATGGCTGTTTCATACATTCAAAAGCTTTATAAATCAGGTATAAAAATTCTTAATCTGAGCTTAAATGAAGTTATAACAAGGCTTTATGGAGAAAAGGCTCTAACAATTTCAAAAATAATAGAACATAATATAAATTGTCCTGAAACTTCTAGTATGGGCAGGCTTTTTGATGCTGTTTCTAGTATAATAGGAATAAGAGATAAAATCACCTATGAAGGGCAAGCTTCCATAGAATTAGAGGCTTCAATTAAAGATACAAAATCAGAGAGTTATCACTATTCTATAGTAAAGGAAGAAAATAATTATATTATAAATCCTTATAAACTTATAGAAGAAATATTAATTGACAGATTTTCAGGAACAGAAAAACATATATTAAGCCTAAAATTCCACAATAGCATAATAAACCTAACCGCTGAAATATGCGCAATAATAAGAGATGATACCTCCTTAAATGAAGTCGTATTAAGCGGAGGGGTATTTCAAAATTCATTTATTCTGAAGAATTTATATGAAAAATTAAAGTCCCTAGGTTTTAAGGTATACTATCCTAAGGCCTTTCCCACAAACGATGGCGGAATTGCTCTTGGGCAAATAGCAATAGCTAATGAAAGGATAAAAAAAGAATATAAGGGACGTAATAATTAATAATTGTTACGCACTGAATACAAGGAGGATAAAATGGAATTTATTGATTTAAGAAGTGATACTGTAACTGTACCAACTAAAGAAATGAGAGAGGCAATGTACAATGCGGTTGTTGGTGACGATGTTTACGAAGATGATCCAACTGTAAAGGAACTAGAAGAATATGCAGCAAAGCTTGTTAATAAAGAAGCTGCTCTTTTTGTGCCAAGTGGTACCTTTGGAAATCAGCTGGCTTTACTTACCCACTGCCGCAGAGGCGACGAAGTAATACTAGGTGATGATTGTCACATTGTTGTTCATGAAGTAGGTGCTTCTTCAGTAATAGCTGGTGTCCAGTTAAGAACTTTAAAAAGCTGTAATGGAGTGCTAGATCCAAATGAAATAGCCACCAGAATCCGTACAGCTGATATTCACTTTCCAAAAACAGGACTTATTTGCCTTGAGAATGCTCATTCTAACGGAAGAGTAATTCCAATAGCTAACATGGAAAGCATATATAAAATTGCTAAGGAGTCTGATATTCCTGTTCATCTAGATGGTGCCAGACTTTTTAATGCAGCTTCATATTTAAATGTTGAGGCAGAGGAAATAACAGCGAACTGTGATTCAGTGATGTTTTGCCTGTCTAAGGGATTATGCGCCCCAATCGGGTCAATTCTTGCAGGCAGCAGAGAATTTATTGCCAGTGCTAGAAAAGGAAGAAAACTTATGGGCGGAGGACTAAGACAGGTAGGCTTTCTCGCAGCTGCAGGTCTCGTTGCACTTAAGTCAATGACGAAAAGATTAAATGAGGATCATGAAAATGCCTTGTTTTTAGGAATGGAATTAGAAAAATTACCTAGAATTAAAGTTAATTTAAAAGATATACATATAAATATGGTATATTTCAAAGTTAGTGAGGCTAACTTTAATAAAGATACTTTTGTTAATTATATGTACGAAAGAGGTATAAAAATAAATTCTGAAGAGAATGGTGAATTTAGATTTGTAACAAATTACTGGATTGACAAAGAAGATATAAATTACGTTGTAAAAGTTATGAAGAAACTTATGAATTTATAATAATGAGAAGGCTAAAGTATAGACACCCTTACCAAAGTAGACAAGCTTTTACTTAAGGTAAGAAATTTCCTACTCTTTAGCCAATTTTTATATATATTTTTATCTGCCTGACTAATCCCGAATTCACATTAAATAATAAAATATTACAAATATTTTTCAATAAGTTCATTTAGTAAATCAATATATTTTTTTTGAAAAGATTTCTCCGAGGCTAAATTTTCAATTTCTGCACATTTGTCTTCTATATCTTCCATAGCAGTTTTATTTAGTGCCCTTTCTGCAAATTTATAAATTGTTGTATCCTCTTTTTCAATATGCCTAGTAAGTAAGTCTGCATATGAAATAGAATTTGCAATAATGTCTACCCTTGCATCCATATCACCGCTTGAAAATTTCTCTAAAGCAGCTTCAAGATTGGCCATATATAATCTCCCTAAATCATGTTCAACCAGCATTCCAGCTATTGGGCCCCTTGCTATTCTTTCTCCAAGTTCTTCTCCCATCTTTTTAAATAGGATATTTTCTTCCTTGGCATGATGATGCTTATCAGTATAAGTTCTTACAAAATCTATAACTTTATAAAAGTCCGAATAGTCAACCTTGTCATTATTTAAAACCTTAATGCTCATTCCTCTCATTACCTTTAACATAGCTTTAACATTTTTATGTTCAATTACCATAGTATCAATAGCACTCATGAAATTACCTCCTTTTAAATAAAAACCTATTTTGATCTATTTACTTATTTTATTTTTAAATATTATTCTACTATATATTCAAAAACTTTAAAAGATAAATTAAAACTTGATTTTATAAGTTATTAATATTGCATATATAAAAATAATATAATACAATAAAGCAGTAAATTATTTTAAATGATCTGAATTTACTTTATAAATATATTACTTCGAGAGGAGAAAAGCTATGAGAAATTGTATTGTTGCACAGTCAGGTGGCCCTACTGCCGTTATTAATTCTTCTTTTATTGGCGTATTAGATCAATGTTTAGATGATAAGAGCTTTAATACAGTCTATGCTGGATTAAATGGTATTGAAGGAATATTAAAAGAAAGATTAGTAAATTTATCTTCAGTTCCTTATGAGGAACTAAAAGGATTAAAATATACTCCTTCTTCAGCCTTAGGGTCTTGTAGATATAAAATGAAGGATTACATAACTGATGACAGTGAATATAAAGAATTATTCAAAATATTTAAGAAATATAACATTGAAGCCTTCTTTTATATTGGCGGAAATGATTCAATGGATACAGTAAGAGCCTTATCAGAATATACAAAGCTAAATAATATACAAGTACAAATTATTGGAATCCCTAAAACTATTGATAATGATTTAATGGAGACTGACCATACTCCTGGGTTTGGCAGTGCAAGTAAGTTTATTGCAACTACAATTTTAGAGAGCTACCTTGATTCCTCAGTTTATATTAATAATGGTATATTTATTGTAGAAACTATGGGTAGAGATGCGGGGTGGCTAACTGCCAGTGCTGCATTAGCTAAAATCAATGGTAAACAGGTTTGCGATTTTATCTATTTGCCTGAAGTAGCGTTTAACAAAGAAAAATTTATAGAAGATGTAAATAAGAGATTCAAGGCACAAAATCAAGTTTTCATAGTAGCTTCTGAAGGCTTAAGGGATGAGAATAACGAATTTATTGCCAAAAGTACTTCTGGCGTAACACACGATAAATTCGGACATGCACAGCTTGGTGGAGTCTGCACAAGCCTTAAGAGTATTATAATTGAAAGTAAAATAACAACCCGTGTAAAAACACTAGAGCTTGGAGTAACTCAACGCTGCGCTATGCATTGCATTTCTAAGACTGATTTAGAAGAAGCTTATGAACTAGGAAGAAAGGCAGTTGAGTATGCAGGCAATGGTTCAACTGGATTTGTTGTTGGAATAAAAAGACTTCAAAATAATCCTTATAAATATGAAACTATATTAATGAATCCTATAAAAGTAGCTAATCACATAAAAAATTTCCCTAAAACTTGGATTACTAAGGAAAATAATTTTGTTACAGATGCTGCAGTAGATTATATAAGCCCGCTAATTCAAGGAACTCCAGAGCTTCCAACTGAAAATGGCTTGCCTAAGTATGCAATATTAAAGAGATAGTTTAAAATAACTAAAGCTAGCTGCAATATATAAAATCTATTATATATTATAGCTAGCTTTTCTTAATTATTCTTCAAAACTGTCTTCATTTAATAAATGTTTTAATGCCGGCTTTACTTCTTCCCATTGAAAGCCCTTCCTTATAAGGAAATCAGCCAGTTTTTTATAAAGTTTTCTGCTATCCTGTTCATTTTTCTGTAGAGTTTTATATTTCTTTTCAGCTAAGGTCATTATTGTATCATTTTGATCCTCAGTATTTAATTCTTGCAATTCATTGTTTATTATTTCTTCAGAAATTCCTTTTTTAATAAGTGTAAACTTTATTTTGTTTTTCCCTTGAGTTTTAATTTTATCTTTTATATACATCTTTGTAAAAGTTGAATCGTTTAAGAAACTATAGTTTTTAAGAAATTCTATAGTTTTCTCTATAGTTTGATCATCATAACCTTTTTCAAAGAGTTTATCAAATAATTCCTTTTCTGATTTATAAGTTCTTTCTATTATCCTAAGTGCACTATTCTTACATTTTATATAATTATCTTCAGCTGCGATTGTATTCAAGGCATCTCTTTCAATTTGCTGCCCATTACTTAATTTATGAGTATATACTAATTCTTTACTGCAGGAGAAGGCATATTCATAATTAATATAAATATTTACTCTATCTTCATTTTTCTTTTGAATTTCAATTTTTGTTATTTTTTCTATCATGATAACTCCTAAAATATATTATATTTCAGATTTTAAAATATGAATTGTAGGGCTGTTAAAAACCTTATTAGCTACTTTGTATAAATCAATACTTTTAATTTGCTCTAAATTTTCCATATCCTCGAGAAATTCATAAATACTCTCATTATCCATACTTTGATGAAGTACATAATTCCCTAAATCAGTACAGTCTTCCATTGTAGCAGCTACAGCTGTTTTTAGCACCTTTTTCATAAGTATAACTGTATTTTCATTAAAATTTGCTTCTCCAGTTTTTATTTTTTTAATTGAAGCATCAATAGAGTTAATGGCTTCATCAATCTTATCTTCTGAAACTGCTGTGTAAATATATAAGGTTTTAACATTATTTGTAATATCCATCTGAGAATATACATCATAGGCTAAACCTTTTTCTTCTCTTAATTCCCTAAATAAAATTGAATTAGCACTTTCTCCAAATTTATGATTTAAAATTTTAAGAGCAAGCTCCTCTTGTTTACTTAAGCCGTGAAAGGTAAAAACATATACAATGGTACTTTGCTCGATATCTTTCTTTAAGCTAACTACCTTTTTTTCAATATTATTTTCTAAACTAACATTGTCTTCTTTTAGCTCTCTTTTTTGCCAAGAAAAAAAGTAGGTTTTAACAAGGTTATATATCACCTCATGATCATAGGGAGAAACTATAGTAATGAATGCATTATTAGGACAGTAGTATTTATTATAATAATCTACAATTTGCTCCTTTTTAAACCTTTTTACTGTTTTTTCTTCACCTAAGGTATCATATCTTAAAGGACTATTAGTAAATGCAACTTCATTAGCCCTTTTAAAGCTAAAATCTTCAATATCATCTTTACTTGTTCTGATTTCTGCAAGTATAACTCCTCTTTCTCTTTCTATTTCTTTTTCAGGAAAGATAGAATATTGTATCATATCAGACAATATATTTATTGAGGGTTCTAATTCTTCTGCAAGGGCCGTAATACTATATACCGTACAAGAATAGTCAGTGTAGGCATTGTACTCTCCACCCCTATGTTCTAAATAATCATTTAGCTCTTCGTTATTAAAATTGTTAGTTCCTTTGAAAAGCATGTGTTCAATAAAATGGGAGATACCTCTATCGTTAGAATTTTCATTTATTGATCCAACCTTTATGCCAATATGTATAGAGGAAAGCTGGCTATCTTTTTTTATAGAAATTAAATGTAGACCATTTTCTAATATGTGAATTTTTGCATCAAAAATGTTTTTATTCATGTAAACTCCTTTAAAAATAATACTTAAGACAAAATCTCATACTTACTAATTATAATACATTTTCCTTAAAAGTGATATATGTTCTAATTTTATTGACTTAAGAATAAATACAAGCTAAAATAGACAAGTACTTTAAATATCTAAGGTACAGGCAGTTCGTAACCATCCTGCCTTAACAAAACTAGGAGGAACAAAAAATATGAAAAGTAAAACTCAAAAAATTGTAATTGCAGCACTTATAGCAGCAATTTACGCCGCATTAACCATGTCTTTAGCCTTTATGAGCTATGGTGAAATCCAATTTAGGGTTGCAGAAGCCCTTACAATTTTACCTTTTTTCTCATCCCTATCAATTCCAGGACTATTTATTGGCTGTGTTATAGCAAATCTTTTAAGTTCAATAGGACCTTTGGATATAGTAGTTGGTTCTTTTGCTACATTAATTGCAGCTATTATTACCTATTACATAGGAAAGAGTAATATGAAATTTAAAAAGTATATTGCTCCACTGCCTGCTGTACTTGTTAATGCAGTGGTTATAGGGCTACTATTAACTTACACAGCAAACATTCCATTTATTTTAGCAGCACTGCAAGTTGGTTTTGGTGAACTTGTATGCACCTACGTGCTTGGATTACCTCTATTACTATTTATAGATAAAAACACAAAAATAAAGCAGTACTTTCAGTAAATTAGTACTTTATTTTAAGTTAAAAATTATTTCAATTTAATATTATGTGTAATATTAACAGCATAAATATTAATATATGTATATTGTATTCTCAAGCAATGTATATGGAGGTATGAATGTCAAGATTTATAAAAATACTTGCCGTATTAATATTAATACTTTTAGTTGAAATATTTTTTATATACAGAGGTTACCTAAAAAACAAGAATAGTAAAATACCAACTATTGAAGAAATCAATCCACACAAATATTCAGCTCAAATTTCAATAAATTATTAATTCTAAGACACTGAATCTGGTTATTTTATGTAACCAGATTTTTGTTTTACTTATTGTTCTATTAAAATAATTACTGTATAATTTTTATTGTGATTTAAATATAAAATACAAAAGGAGTTTTAGTTTTGCTAAATAATACTACTAAATTAAATACAAATAAAATCAACAGAAAAGGCATTTTAAAAGAAAACCTCCAATTACTTGCAAAAGATACTTTATTTTTTGTAACTCTCTTATGCCTTTATTTAAAATCAATACTTTTTATTTTGCTTATAAATAGCGATAAAGCCACATCCTTTAAAGTAGGTTGGGCATTTTATGGAAGTCCCCATCTATTAGTTTATTTATGTTTTATTATTATTTTCTTGTCCTTTTCTTTTTTATTTAAAAATAGAGGCAAGCTTCTGTATTTTATAGTTATAGATCTATTATTTACCTTTCTATTATTATGTGATTTATGGTATTTTAGAGGTTTTAATAGTTTCATAACCCTGCACAATTTAAGTCAAACTGGAAATTTAAACAATTTATCTAGTGATGTATTCTCAATGATGAGGACAATAGACTTGGTTTTTGTAATTGACTTTATAATTTTAATTCCGTTAACTATATTTTACAAAAGCCAATATAAGAATCAAAAGAGATTACCTATATTTTTTTTATTGAGCCTATTGATATCTATAGGATATATATGGTTTGACCATTACAAAATAGATATAGTTGAAAAAGGACAAAAGACCATACTTTTTAGGACTTGCTGGACACCTACTCAAACAATAGCTAATTTATCTCCTCTAGGTTATCATATTTATGATGCCTATAACTATTATGAAGATAATAAGACTTTTAAGCTTTCGGGTACTGAGAAAAATCAAATAGAAACTTGGTTCATGAATAATAAGGAATCCCTTCCAGACAATGAATATAAGGGAATGTTTAAAGGTAAAAATTTAATTCTAATTCAGGTTGAATCCTTAGAGAATTTCGTTATAGGGCAAAAAATTAACAATCAAGAAATAACTCCTAATATAAATAAATTATTAAAAAACAGTTTTTATTTTGATAACTATTATGAACAAGTATACAACGGAACAACCTCAGATGCAGAGTTAATGACCAATACATCAGTTTATCCTGTAAGACGCGGTAGTACTTTCTTCCGTTACCCTAATAATAGTTACAATTCTCTGCCTAAGCTAATGCAAGGTATTGGTTATTCAACTATAGCACTACATCCTGATAAAGGTTCCTATTGGAATTGGATGCCTGCTCTTACTTCCATTGGTTTTCAAAAGGCAGTGGATGAAACCTCTTATAAACTAGATGAAACAATTGGACTTGGTTTAAGTGATGGTTCTTTTCTTCGTCAGGCAGAACCAATAATCGCAAAGCAAAAACAGCCCTTTTACAGTTTTATGATAACATTATCAAGTCATGGACCTTTTGATATTCCAGCACAATATAGAGAATTAAAACTAGACAGTAAGCTCGATGAAACAAAATTAGGCGGTTACTTTCAAAGTATTCATTATACTGATAAACACATTGGAATTTTTCTAGACAAGCTTCAAAAGGATGGTGTCTTAGATAATTCAGTAGTAGTGGTATATGGTGACCATACTGGAATACACAAATATTACGATGATGAGGTTTCAAAAATTCAGCCTCAAGAAAGCTGGTGGCAGAATAATAATATGAGAGTACCTCTTATTATATACACTAAAGGTATGGAATGTAAGAAATTCAGTAATATTGGCGGACAAGTTGACCTTCTTCCTAGCCTCGCTTATTTAATGGGTGCCGATACCAAATCTCTTGAAAGAACGGCTATAGGTAAGAATTTATTTAATACCAATAAGAGTTTTGCAGTTCTGTCAAATGGAGAATATATAGGTAACAGTTCTAGTGAAAAAGAAAAAACCTCAGAAATTGAAGGTATAACTATTTCTGATACAATAATAAGAAGTAATTATTTTAAAGATAACGCAAAATAACTTAAAGGGATGAGTTAAAAGTTTTTAACTCATCCCTTTTTTTTCATATCACATATATAATATTTCTGCAAAGCTATAAAAATCAATGATAAATAGAAACTTCTTTTAATTAAGCTTTTTCAGAATTTGGTTTTCTATTAAATATTATAACTAAAATTGTTATAAATAAAAGGCTTAATATTCCACTAACTACAAAGGCTGAGGAAGCTCCAAGCTTATCTGCAGCTGTGCCTGAAAACAAATTACCTATAGGAGTTGAACCTGCAAAAACTAAGGCATATACGCTCATCACCCTTCCCCTGTATTCATCTTTAGCATTTATTTGGAGTGTAGAATTTGCTGTTGTGGAAAAGTAAATATTAAATACACCAGTTATAGCTAAAGAAAATGCAGCTATGTACTCCAGTTTACTTAATCCAGTGAGCATCAACATTATTGATACTATAATTGAGCTTAGCAGCAAAGTTGAATGTTTAGGACCCTTCCTACTTTTTAAAGATACTGTAACAGCACCAATAAGTGAACCTATTCCCAATGATGCCATTAAAAATCCATAGGTTCCTTCAGACTGATGAAGAACATTTTTTGTAAATACAGGAAGCAGTACATTATAATTAAAAGCAAAAACTCCCAATACAAATACAATTAAAACTGTTTTCATTAGCTTTGGAGTCTTATAAATGTATAATAACCCATCTTTAATTTCCTTTAATATTTTACTTTCCGAATTTGTTTTTCTTACATAAGGGGTTGGTTTTATTTTAATAAGTCCATAAATAACCGCTATGAAACTAAGGCCATTTAACAAGAAACACCATCCAGCACCTAGTAGAGACATGATCAATGCACCAATTGATGGTCCAAGAATCCTTGCTAAGTTAAAAACAGCAGAATTTAATGCAATTGCATTCATTAAATCTTCCTTTCCAACTACCTCAACTACAAAGGTTTGTCTTGTTGGTGTATCCAGTGTATTTGTAAATCCCAAAATAAGAGCTATTATAAGTATGTATGAATATTTTACTGTATGTGTAAATACTAAAATTGAAAGAGTTAAAGCAAGGAGCATAGAAATGCTTTGAGTTATTAATAATATCTTCTTCTTTGGAAATCTATCTACAACTACTCCTGCAAAAAGAGAAAATATGGTTATAGGCAGGAATTGAATAGTTCCAACAAGTCCAAGCAAAAATGGTGAACCTGTAATGGTAAAAACCAGCCAAGATTGACCTATACTCTGCATCCAGGTACCTATTAAGGAGATACATTGTCCAAACCAATAATATCTAAAGTTTTTATGGGTTAATGCATGGAAATTATTATTACCTAGTCTTTTAAATTTCGTCATTAAATTCATTCATATGCCATCCCCTCTTAAATTAATCCTTATTTTATAATATAATATATTAATTTTTGTCGCAACTTTATGTATATTTAAAATTGTTTTAAAAGTTTAATTTTATAATATATAGTTTAAATTAAAATAAGCCTTAATATACTTAGGAATTAAACACATACCATCATTTGCCCCCATTTCCACATATATTGCATAGAAATATAAGATTTCTTTTGTTACAATAATCACATACAAAACGCCGAATCTCCAAAAGGAGTACGGGGGATTTATCCTGGGGTGAATCTCATTTAATGAGTAGGGTACCTCTTACCCGAACCCGTCAACTAACCTCGGAGGCAAAAGGAGGCAATTATGCTAAAATCTAAAATAACAAAAAGTTTACTTTTTGCTCTATCAATCTCATTTCTATCTGGTAATTTGGTACATGCTGCCAGCTATAAAGTTGTATCTGGTGATTCTCTATATAAAATAGGAAATTTATTTAATACTAATAGTTCAGTGCTTATGCAGACTAATAAATTAGGTTCTTCTATGATTTATCCTGGACAAGTATTAAATGTACCTGCTGTGCAGTATACTGTAAAAAGCGGAGATACCTTATATTTAATAGCGAAAAAATTTGGTGTTTCTCTAACTGCTTTAAGAACTGCAAATAACTATTGGATTGATGCTATATATCCAAATCAGACTTTAATAATTCCGGGTACAAGCTCTTCACAAAGTTCATCTCCTTCAACTTCTGTAAGTCAGGCATCTGCAGGTGTAATTCCTTACACCGAAGCAGACTTAGATTTATTAGCTAGACTTATAAACGCTGAAGCTCAAGGTGAGCCATATGAAGCTAAGGTTGCTGTTGGTGCTGTTGTAATTAACAGAGTAAAAAGTGCTGATTGGCCAAATACTATTAAAGATGTAATCTATCAACAAATAAATGGTTACTATCAATTTACACCAGTTTTAAATGGATGGATTAATAATCCTGCTACAGCTGATAGTAGACAGGCTGCCTTAGATGCATTAAAAGGTACAGATCCTACTCATGGTGCACAGTTCTATTTTGATGATAGTACTACAAATACTTGGCTTTGGTCAAAGACTGTAGCATTAAGAGTTGATAAAATGGTTTTTTCATATTAATCTGACTATATTAGGAACTTCACAGTTAAAAATTTATATAAAAATAGCTACAATATATAAAATATGATGCATGAGCTCATCGCTTCGAAAGAAGTTCTAAGCTCTCAATAGCCACAAAACCAAGTGTTGAACTAAATTCATTTCATTCAGACATACAACACGAAGGCTTTGTGGCTATTCTTTCACTCAAATAAACGAATAGCCTAAGGCTTTGGAGTTTTTTTTAAACTTGGCACTGGGCATCTTAAAAGCACTCGCTGCCACTCATAAGTTGCCCGTTAAAAGCCATTTAGGCTTTTAACCTCATTCCACATATTTTATATATTTTTGCTAAATTCAATATAAGAAATCTGCGATGAATACTTATATTAATAAAAAAATTTTAGGAGTGATAATTGTTGAAATGGACTCATAAAACATCAATAGCTTTATTGTTTTTAACTGCAGTTACAATTCCTTCTTATAAAACAGGTGCTGTTACTGCCACTTCTATTTCTAGAAGTCAAGCAGAACAAAGAGCACTGAATATGATAAACCTCACATGGACTTATGACAAAAGTAAAAATAATTCTATAGGTTCTACCTATTCTTCTATGGTAACTCAGCCAGATCAGTTAAATGGAATTGCCGCAGATGAAGCAAGAGGAATTCCCTATAATTGGGGTGGTCATGATAGCTTAGATTCAAGTTCATACGGTGCTTCTTGGACAAATTTCTTAGATGCGGTTAATAAGGGAGCCAATACAGGTAATGTAAATACAACTGCAGGTTACGGTTTAATTCCAGGTACTTCAGGCATAGATTGTTCAGGTTTTGTTCAATCAGTTTTTAATATTGCAGGTGATAAACTTTCTACCTATTCCTTATTTGATAACTATTTTACAAAAATTTCTTTGAGTCAATTAAAGCATATGGATATTCTTGATAGACCAGGTGATCACGTATTGATTTTTGATAGATGGGGTACCCTAAATGGTATTAGTGGAGCATATACCTATGAGGCAACTTGGGATCAAGTGTTTGGAGGTATTCAAGGCACTAAAAGGTATTTTGTTACAATGGATGATATTAATAATGGTTATATTCCCGGAAGATATATAAATATTGTTGATGATTCCATTACTACATCTAGTTCCTTAGGTAAAATAGTCAATGTAAATTATGCGGCGAATTTCAGAACTAGTCCTTCTACATCCGGAAGTTTAGCAGGAACCATTCCAAAGGATGCAATTGTGAAAATTTTGAACTTTTCTAATGGCTGGTATCAAATAACCTATAATGGTCAGACAGGATTTATATATGGTAATTTAATTAATTCAAATTTAACCGGCAGATACGTTGCCATTAATAATGCTTACTTACTTAATATTAGGGCATCTGCTTCCGCTAGTAGTTCAATTTACGGAACCTTAGCACAAAATCAATTTGCAGAATTTTTGAACGCATCACAAGATGGTAATTGGATAAACATAAAATTAAATGGAATTCAAGGTTATGTTTACAGCGATTATGTAAAGTACGTAAATTAATTTAATAAAATCAACTAAAAAGTAAGAAGAGGAAAGTATGAGGAACATATTACCACTCTTCTTACTTTTTTATTTGAATATTTTATTTTCTAAAGTAAATAATAACTTTGTATTTTATAATAGTAAGGAGTTGATAAAATTAAAACCTTAAAATGTATCTTAATTTTTTCTTTTTCATTATATATTTTATCCTTCTTTCCTACATTAATCGAGGCTGAAACCCAGATAAAATCTAATGAATATAAGCCGAAATACAATATTCTAATTGATTTAGTAGATACAAAATTATATTTAATTGACACTCAAAAAAATTTAATTGTAAGCTCTTATACTATAGCTGGTGGAAAACCATCTACTCCATCTCCAATCGGTACATGGACTATTGTAAGCAAAGGAAAATGGAGTGCCGGTTTTGGTACTAGATGGATGGGACTTAATGTACCTTGGGGCAGATATGGCATACACGGCACTAATAAGCCTTTATCTATAGGCGGCTCAGTGTCACTTGGCTGCATAAGAATGCTTAATAAAGATGTAGAAAATTTATATGAAAGAGTTGGCTATGGAACCCCTGTAGTCATATATGGTGGTCCATATGACATGTTCATAAATAAATTTAGATATCTAGAGCCTGGTGATACTGGCGCCGACGTATATGAAGTCCAGAGAAGGCTTAAAGATAAAGGCTATTACTTAGGTGCATTAGACGGAAAATATGGGGAAGCTATGAAAGAAAAGGTTATTAAATTTAGAAAAGATAATAACTTAAGCACAAGTCATACAGTAGATTATGATTTTTATACAGCCATTGGCATTCTGCCCTTTGAATAAAAAAGTAGCATTCTAAATACCTTAACATATATGTAATAGTAGAATAATTTTTAGGTGATACACTGTGGCAATTTCAGAGGCATTTTTTAAAAACTTGTGCAACTTAAGAAGTACAGATTTTGATTTAAAATTTTTGTTTCTTGGAGAAGGTATTAGCAGAAAGGTTTATGCACTTGATAAAGATTATGTAATTAAGGTTGCAAAAGGAAATGAAGGGATATATCAGAACAAAGTAGAGCTTTACGTTTTCACTCATGTGAATCTAAAACTTAAAAAATATTTATCACCTATAGCTTGCTTTAAACCAAATATTTTGATTATGGAAAGAGCTGTGCCGTTAACTAATACTCTCAAGGATAAATATATTAATGTTTTTAATTTCTCTAAAGATAAAGCTTTCTTTAATGATTTATGTTTTCTAGCTGATAAACATTACCTGTTTTATGAAGATCTGATTTCCGTTAGCTCTTGGGGAATGTTGAAGGATAATAATGTATTAATTGATTATGGCTGTACTAGTCCCTTTGGGGATATGTTTTATGACCTTAAGTTTATCATGAATAGTTTTAAAAACAATTGAGATTGTATATAAGCATACAATCTCATTTATTTTTAATATCTAACTCTTGTATTACAAACTTATCAAAATCAATTTCTTCCATAAAATTATGATAAGTAAAGGTAGTTTTGTTCCTTTTGTTATATTCTTCCAAATTAGTGGGCAGCCAGTATGGTTTTTGAATATCGAATTTTTCACATAATTCAATGATGCACTCCTTTAATTTTTCTTGGTAATCCCCTTCTATATTTGAAGTTGCTACAGCATCCTTAATTATCTTATTATTTTTTATAATCTTGCCCCAAATCTTAATCAAAATATCTACTCCTCATCATAAAACTCTAGGTAACTATGTTTTTGTCCATCTTTTTTATAGCCGAGTATAGCATTTAAATTCACATTTTCTGCAGCTCTGAAGATTGATTTTTCCACATCTTTAAAGTCTTCCTTTAACTGTTTTATAAGAGCTTTTATTTCATAACGTTTATTTCCTATTTTTTTAGCTGCAACCATACAAGCACAATTAAGTGGCCAAATACCACTATTTTGAGTAAAACGTTCAATATACATTTCTTCAATATAATACATTGGTCTTATAAGCTCCATATGTTCAAAATTATCCGATTTTAACTTAGGAAGCATGGTACTAAAATTACCCGTATATAGTACATTTAATAGTGTTGTTTCTATTACATCGTTATAGTGATGTCCTAAAGCAACCTTATTACAACCTAACTCCTGTGCCTTTGTATACAATGCCCCTCTTCTCATTTTAGCACACATATAGCATGGATAATCCTTAGCAATCTTATCCACTATTTCAAAAATTCCTGAATTAAAAATCTTTATAGGAATGTTTAGATGCTTGCAGTTGTCAATTAAAAGCTCTTTAATATTTTCATGATATCCAGGGTCTGCTACAATAAATTCCAGCTGAAATTTAACCTTGCTATGCTTATAAAGCTCTTGAAAAAGCTTTGCCATTAAAAGGCTATCCTTTCCTCCTGAAATTGCAACAGCTATTTTGTCTCCCTCTTCTACCAAATTATATTCTTGAATGGCCTTTATAAACTTAGCCCAAATATGTTTTCTATATGTTGCAGTTATACTTCTTTCTATAACCTCTATTGGTTTTCTTTCATTAAAGGGAACTAAAATTTCACATCCCTCTCCAGCTACTCCACTCATTTAAACACCTCTCTTTTTCCAAATCATTATAGCATAATTTTTTAATGGCATCCATATGAGTTATTACTTATTTAACACATCTGGATGCCATTATATTATTATATTTTTAATAAAATATTATTTATAGAAACACTTACATCTTTTCTTGCATCTAATACCCACTGTTCATCAAATTCTAGATTAAAGGCACGTGAAAAGGAATAATATAAATTAACCCTTTGATATTGTAATTCCAAATCATAGAGTTCCTTTTTTAACAGTTCAGGTTTAGATATAATTTTTCTATTAGCAATAAAAATCTCATCTACATAACTTAAGAAAGAATTCATCATATCATTATTGGATACATCAAAAGGGATTTTTAGTATGGTCCATTGAGTTCTTTCATCAAGTTTATATTTTTTTACATTATCTAAAATTATTAAATATTCATTTATATCCATTTTCCTATAAAACCCAACTTTTTCTTTTCTAGTAACCCAAAGGGCCAGCTTTTCTTTAAGAGGTAAATTTCTTACTTTTAAAATTTCTTCACTTGGACCTAGCACAGCTCTACTAATGGGATAGTCCTCTACTTCAAGGCTCTCCTTTAAAAATTCTGAATTGCCACCCTGTGATGCAACATAGCCTGTTTCATAAATTCCCTTTCTCCCTGCTCTTCCGGCGATTTGTTTTACTTCTTGAGATTTTAAATATCTTACCTCATAGCCGTCGTATTTTTTTATATCCATGAAGATTATTCGTTTTATGGGTAAATTTACACCCATACCAATTGCATCAGTAGTTATTAATATAGCTGCTTCCTTATTTAAAAACTGCTCATATTGTTTTTTTCTAACCTCAGGTGGTAAATCTCCATAGATTAAACTCGCCTTTATTCCTATATCTGAGAAATAATAAGCTAATTCCAACACTCTTTTCTTTGAAAAAACAACAAGTGCATCTCCTATATCAATGTCTTTATATGAAAAAGACTTGCTTAAAACTTCAAGTGGTATTTCTCTTTTGTATTCAAGTATCTCTATATCATCCCCGCAGTCCTCTAGGATGTTAATCAAAAGCTTTTTAGTATTTATGGCTCCACATACATGTATTTCTTTGCACTTAAGGCCTAAAAGCGCCTTTGTCCATGCTTGCCCTCTTTGATCATCATCAATCATCTGAATTTCATCTACTATTCCTATGTCATATTCTTCTTCCACATTTAGTTTTTCAATAGTACATGCGATATGTCTAGCTTCTTCAACTATTATTTCTTCTTCTCCGGTAATTAGATTACACTTTATACCTTCACTATTAAGCCTTTCATAATTTTCAAGAGCCAATATTCTTAAGGGCGATAAGTATATTCCCTTATTCGCCTGCTTTAGTCTTTGAATTGCATTATAGGTTTTACCTGTATTTGTTTCACCTAGATGAAGGTAGAATTTTCTGCTCATTTTTCTAGCTTCAGGATACTCATTCTTAGGGTTTTCAGGAAATACCTTGTCAAATTCCCTGGAAGCTATATCAGGAATGTGCTCAGTTATTAAGGCACTCATTATACCTGATTTTAAGTAACTGTCATAATGTTCATAAACAATTTCATCAAAGTGAAAATCAGTTTTATTGCTTTTGTTAAAATCTTCAATTAGCTTTTTTGAAATAAATTCTAATATTTTTAAGTAACCTTCATATACATCTTTTAAGTCCTTTAGATTCTCATTCTCATATTCTCTAAGTTCTTTTAGTTTTTTTCTTACAGAAGCCTCATGTTCCCATAGGGAATTTGTTTTTGTATGCCTTACTATTTCATCAATTTGGCTTATTTGATTTTTCAACTTTCTAAAATTTCGCTCAATTACCCCTCTTTTCATCTATTTCCTCTCCCTTAGTCCTTTACTTAATTAGCTTCTCTTTTTAAATCAAAGTTCTTTATAATTACCCCTCTTATTTTATCAAAGCTTATGTCCTCAGGCAGCAGCTTCTTAATTGGGGTAAGTCTCTCAGAACCAACCTCATTAGCTGCCTTAAGTATCAGCATCTCTTCTTCTTCAGTAAACATTTCTTCAAAATCGATTGAAATGCCTTTAAGTTTTTCTTCTTCAGCGCATTTCTCAAGGTGAGATAAAATTGTAACTAAAGTTAGCTCTCTTTCTTTTGCTATATTCCTTATGCTTTTCCCTTCCTTAAGCATATTTAACGTTATATCATGGGTTTTTGTTTTTAATCCTTCAATGTTTTCTTTCAGAGGAAGTTTTTCTTTGGATTTACCTGTTTTAATATCTCTTTCAAAGGTCCATGTTACTGCTATATTGTTTTCAACTATATAATCATTTATATGATTGATGAATATTTCTCCATATCTTTCATACTTTACTTCACCGACCCCGGATATGTCTCTCATTTGTTCTTCAGCTGCAGGAAAGCGTCTACTCATTTCACTTAAGGTAGCATCAGAAAATATATAATAAGGAGGTACTCCTTCCTTAAGAGCAATTTCTCTACGTGCTGCTCTTAATTTTTCGAATAGACTGTTATCTGAAGATACTTTTTTAACTTTTGTCAATTCTTTTAATATTACCTTTTCCTGACCTCTAAGGATCTCCATGGATATAGTGTTTAATATTACTGTAGGAAATTCTCCTTCCTTTAAAGATATATATCCATGGGAAATAAGGGTATTAATAAAGCCAGCTACATATTCCTTTGAGTATTCCTTCATTATGCCATAGGTAGACAATTCATTAAATTTATATTGAAGAACTTTCTTTTGTGAGGATCCCCTAAGTACATCCACAATTACATTAACACCAAAATTTCTTTTCATTCTATATATACAAGATAGTACTTTTTGGGCATCAACGGTTTTATCAATCATTTCTCCATCACTTAAGCAGTTACTGCAGCTGCTGCATTCTGAGTAAGCTTCTTCTTCTTCAAAATAATTTAGAATATATTTTCTAAGGCAGCCATTATGATGTACAAAATCCACCATACCTTGAAGCTTTTTATACTCATTAGCCCTTCTTTCAGGTGACTCTATACTTGTTTCGATTAAATACTTTTGAGTCATAACATCTTGAGGTGCAAACATTAAAATACAATCACTTTTCTCACTATCTCTGCCTGCTCTTCCTATTTCCTGATAATAGGACTCTATATTTCTAGGAAGGTTATAATGAATAACATATCTAACATCAAGTTTATTAATGCCCATGCCAAAAGCATTAGTTGCAACCATTACATTAGTCCTATCATAAACAAAGTTTTCCTGATTATTTTTCCTATCCTCATCAGATAGTCCTGCATGATATTTACCTGCATTAATATTATTTTCAATTAACTTCTCATATATGTTATCTGCTTCTTTTCTAGTGGAAACATATATAATTCCTGAGCTATCAGAGTTTTCCTTTATATATTTTAATAAATAGCTGAACCTATTTGAAATTTTTATAACATTTATATTTAAGTTTGCCCTATCAAAGCCTGCAACAAATACATTTGGGCTATCTAATTCTAGAAGCTTAACTATATCCTCTCTAACTTCTTTTGTCGCAGTAGCTGTAAATGCTGTAATAAGTGGTCTAGTTTTAAAAATACATATAAACTTAGGAATATATCTATAGCTTGTTCTAAAATCATGCCCCCACTGAGATACGCAGTGAGCTTCATCTATGGCTATTTGAGATATATTCAAATCCTTCATAAGCTCACAAAAGTCAACTGACTCTAGTCTTTCAGGAGCTAAATACAAAATTTTTATTTCTTTATTTCTAAGTTTATCTAAAATTATATTTATTTTATTACTTGATAGTGAGCTATTTATATAAGCTGCACTTATTCCTAAATCTACAATATTATCCACTTGGTCTTTCATTAGGGAAATCAGAGGTGAAATAACTATTGTAATACCTTCAAAAAGCACAGCAGGCACTTGGTAACATATAGATTTACCACCACCAGTAGGCATTATTGCTAAAGTGTCTTTCCCTTTTAAAATACTCTCTACAACTGGTTTTTGAGACTCTCTAAAGTCCTTATAGCCATAATACTTTTGTAATGCTTCTATAGCTTTATTTACCATTAATTTCACTCCAGTTCTATGCATTAGCTATAATTATAGACAAACATATATAATTTATTGTTTACATCGTTTATTTAATATTATAAAACATTTCTATCTACAATTATAGACATAAATGTCTAGTTCAATAATCTTAAATACAAAAAAGCTATCTCATAATATGAGACAGCTTTTTAATATTAGAATTTTTCCCTCTCTTTATAGGTTGTATGCAAGAGCTCATGACTTAAGTAGCTATTAGGTTTCTCTAAGAATTCTTCATAGAGCGTTTTAATAAATGGATTTTCATGTGATTTTCTAAGGGGCAATTCTCGATCTTCCTCATAAATGGCTTTTGCTCTTAGAGTTTTAATATCTATTTGCTCCAGGGTTTTAGAACTAAGAATTGGCTGACCCCCACCTGTGACGCAGCCTCCAGGACATGCCATGACTTCAATAAAATCAACTTTTATTTCGCTGTTTTTTACCTTCTTTAATAATGCCCTTGCATTTTTAAGACCATGTGCCACAGCCGTCGTTACAATAGTGCCATTACCTAGCTCAATTTTTGCTATTTTGATACCTTCATTACCTCTTAAATCCTCAAATTCTATCTTATCTAAAGGCTTTCCACTTGTAATTTCATATACCGTTCTAAGAGCTGCTTCTGCAACACCTCCTGTAGCTCCAAATATCACTGCTGCTCCAGTTGATTCCCCAAGCGGACTATCAAATTCTTCATCATTTAATTTATAAAAATCTATTCCATCCTCTTTAATCATCTGTGCAAGCTCTCTTGTAGTAAGCACATAATCAACATCCTGCATATTATCTTTTGATAATTCTTCTCTTTGACCTTCAAATTTTTTAGCTGTGCAGGGCATTACTGAAACCACTACTACTTGTTTTGGATTTACACCAATCTTTGCTGCGTAATAACTTTTAATTAGAGCACCTTCCATTTCATGTGGAGATTTACAAGTTGATAAATTTTTAAGCATTTCCGGATAAAATTGTTCTACAAACTTCACCCAACCAGGGCAGCAGGAAGTCATTAACGGAAGGTTTTCTCTCTTCTCAAGTCTTTTTATTAATTCTGTGCCCTCTTCCATGATTGTAAGGTCAGCAGCAAAATCTGTATCAAAAACTTTATGAAACCCTAATTTTCTAAGGGCTGAAACCAACTTCCCTGTAACTCTTGTACCATAATCTAAGCCAAATTCTTCTCCTATAGCCACTCTCACAGCAGGAGCAGTTTGCACAATTACACATTTTTCATTATCTTCTAGTGCATTCCAAACCTTATCAATATCACTTTTTTCACTTAGAGCCCCAACTGGACAAGCTGTAATACACTGCCCGCAGTTTATACAAACTGTCTCACCAAAGGGTTTATCATATGCAGAAGTTACTTCAGTATAGAAGCCTCTATGGGAAAAACCAATAGCATTTACTGTTTGCAAATTGGCACAGGTACTTATACATCTCCCGCAAAGTATGCACTTTTCTGGATCTCTTACAATAGAGTGTGAGGATAAATCCATTGGCTTTTGAACTTTTTCTCCAATATAATTAATATTCTTCACATTTAATTCCCTTGCTGCCCTTTGAAGTTCACAATTTTCACTTCTTATGCAAGTTGTACATTCTCTTTTGTGATTTGAAAGCAAAAGTTCAACTACCAGCCTTCGTTCTTCTCTCACCATAGAAGTGCTAGTTTTTATATCCATATTGTCCTCCGCCTTTAAACTACAGGAGGCTTTAAGTTTGTTATTAAGTTCTACTATGCAGATTCTGCAGGAGGAGCAGTTATTAACATCTTTTAGGTAGCAAAGACTTGGTATATTAATTCCTATTTTTCTAGCAGCTTCTAGTACCGTAGTTCCCTTCGGAACTTCCACATAATTGTCATCTATCATAAACTTAACCATTTCCATTTTATCACCAACTTTTTTAAATCTTTTCAATTGCCTTAAATGGACATTTATTTATACAAGCACCGCACTTAATACATTTCATTTGATCTATATTGTAGGTATGTCTTATTTCACCACTTATTGCATTTACAGGGCATTGTCTTGCACAAAGGCTGCAGCCTCTGCATTTTTCAGAATTTATGTTGTATTCTATGAGTGCTGAGCAAACTCCAGCTGGGCATTTTTTATCTACTACATGTGCAAGTTATTCATCTTTAAAATATTTTAAAGTAGAAAGCACTGGATTTGGTGCAGTTTGACCAAGTCCGCATAAGGAAACCAACTTAATTTGCTTTGCTAAAGCTTCTAATTTATCTAAATCCTCAAGTGTTCCATTTCCAGAGGTTATTCTCTCTAAAATTTCAAGCATCCTTTTAGTGCCTATTCTGCATGGAGTACACTTTCCACAGGATTCATCTTTAATAAAATCTAAATAAAATCGTGCTACATCCACCATACAGTTATCTTCATCAAGTACAATCATTCCTCCTGAGCCCATCATTGAGCCTAAGGCTGTTAAGCTGTCATAATCAATTGGTGTGTCTAAATTCTCTGTTGTAATGCAGCCTCCAGAAGGCCCTCCGGTTTGAACCGCCTTAAAATGCTTTCCATTAGGTATTCCTCCACCAATGTCATAAATAACCTCTCTTAATGTAATACCCATTGGCACTTCTATTAAGCCTGCATTGGTTATCTTGCCTCCAAGAGCAAAAACCTTGGTTCCTTTACTATTTAATGTTCCTATACTTGAGAACCAATCATGTCCTTTAAGCAGTATTTTAGGTACGTTCGCTAAGGTTTCAACATTATTAATTACTGTTGGTTTTCTCCAAAGACCGCTTACTGCTGGAAATGGTGGTTTTGGGTTTGGCATTCCTCTTTTTCCTTCTATTGAATTCATTAAAGCTGTTTCCTCACCACATACAAAAGCACCAGCACCTAGCCTTATTTCTATGTTGAAATTAAAACCAGAGCCTAATATATTTTCACCCAATAATCCATAGTCCAAAGCCTGAATTATAGCTATATTCAGTCTTTCAACAGCAAGTGGATACTCAGCTCTGACATAAATAAAGCCATTATTAGCTCCTATTGCATAGCCTCCAATAATCATTGCTTCTATTACCGAATGAGGATCTCCTTCAAGTATAGAACGATCCATAAATGCCCCAGGATCTCCTTCATCTGCATTACAAATTATATATTTATCACTACTTTCTTGTTTTGAAGCAAATTTCCACTTTAAACCTGTTAAAAAACCACCACCGCCTCTTCCTCTTAAACCAGACTTTTTTAATGCATCTATAACCTCACTTGGGGTAAGCTTAAATAATGCTTTTTCCAAAGCCTTATAACCCTCAACTGCTAGATATTCATCTATATTTTCAGGATCTATTAAGCCACAATTTGCAAGTGCGATTCTATTTTGTTTTTTATAAAATGGGGCCTTATTTAAAGAACTTACTGCATAATTCTCTAGGGACTCGAAATGAGCAAGCCTTTTAACTACTTTGCCCATTACCAAATGTTCCTCCACCAGTTCTTTTATATCTTCAGAGGTTACTTTACTATAAAAGGTTCCCTCTGGATAGACTATAATAATTGGTCCTAATTCACAAAGTCCTAGACAGCCAGTTCTTATAACTTCTACTTCGTTTTCTATTCTATTTTTCTTAAGTTCAATCTTTATTTGATTGACAATATCCATTGAACCCTCTAAAGCGCAGCCAGATCCGCTGCAAACTAGTATTTGAGCCCTAAATAGATCCATTTAATTTCCTCCTTTATTATAAAATTTACGTCTCAACTTAGGTATCTAGCACAGTATAGTCATTTAAAACTTTTCCTTCTATAAGATGCATGGTATATTCATCAATAGTCTTTCCGCCTATTACATGCTCATAAATCATTCTTCTTACTCTAGTGACATTCATTTTTACATAGGTTACCTTTTCTTTTCCTGGCATATATACTTCAACAACAGGCTCCAGTTTGCAGATGCCTATACATCCTGTCTGTGCTACAATCACGTTATTAATATCATTTCTTTTTAGTTCATCTATAATTGCGCCCATAACTGACATAGCTCCTGCTGCAATTCCGCAGGTTGCCATTCCAATTACAATTCTTGGATTCTTCCTATTAATACCAGGGTTAATATTCTCAAAGGTCTTTTTCCTGATTTTTTCAAGCTCTTCAATGGTTTTCATATTATACCTCCACTTATAATTCTTTGGAGTGCCCAGCAATTACTAATTGTTGTGCTCCTTAATTAGATATTCATCTAGGATTCTTCTAATGTCTTCCAAAGTAACTTTTCCATAAACCTTATTGTCGATTGTCATTACTGGGGCAAGTCCACAAGCTCCTAAACATCTAGTTGCTTCCAATGTAAACTTATTATCCTTCGTAGTTTCACCTATACCAATGCCTAATTCTTGTGTTAATCTTTTAACTAATAGTTGACTTCCCTTTACATAACAGGCTGTACCTAAACACACTCTTATAACATGTTCGCCCTTTTGTACTAAAGAAAAATAATGATAAAAGGTAGCTACTCCGTATATTTCGGTCATTGGTATTTCAAGTCCGTCAGATACCATCCTTAAAGCTTCCTCTGGTAAATAGCCGTAAAGTTCCTGTATTCCATGAAGTACAGGTATTAGACCACCCTTGACTTCCTTATGTTTTTCAATAATATTTAACACTTTTAATGTTCTGTTATCTAAACCACTTTCTGTACATTTGCAGGAATTTACCATAAGAATCACTCCTAACTTTGTTAAATTTTTAATTATCCTAATATCATAATATTAAAAACGTTATGAATATTCAATACTTTTATTAATTTATTTTAAATATAATAACGTCAAAAAAGGCTATGATTATACAAATTAATAAGGTATAATCACAGCCAAAATATTATTGATTTTTTATATAACTATTTAATTTTCTCTTAAAATATCTTCATATCTAACAATCCCTAAAGGACTTACTCTTGCACCGATTACTCCTTCTTTTGATACACATCCTATTTGAGGATGAAATAAGAATATCCAAGGACAATCTTTTGCTATTATACTTTGAGTTTCCTTATACAATTGAACTCTCTTTTGAGGGTTTACAATTTCCTTTGCCTTATCCATAATGCTTGTAACTTCTGAATTGTTATACCCTGTAAAATCTGTTGAATTAGCAGGATTAAACATTGGCTGAAGGAAGTTATCCATATCTCCAGTATCTGAAAGCCATCGGCTTAAAAACAAATCACATCGGCTTAAAGCTTCTTTTGTATGATATTTATCAGGAGATATTTTTTCAACTATACAATCAATACCCACTGCTTTTAAATCTTCAATAATACTACGAGCAAGTTTACTAAAAGTAGTTTCGCTGCTTTCATCTCTTATTAAGAATTTAATTTTTGAGCCTCCATGGAGTTTTCTTGAAATAATTTCTTTTGCAGCTCTTGGATTATAATCAAAGCCAGATAAATAGCTATTATCAATCATATTGGTAGGAAGAGGTCCTTTAGCTACTTCACCTAAGCCTCCTAGAATATTATTTATTATTTTTTTCTTATCAATTGCCAAATTCAATGCTTTCCTAATTTCAGCATCATTAGCAAAAATTGAATTATTCTGCAAATTAAAACCTGCATAATAGGTAGCCATTATACTTCTATAACTTATTTTAAGAGATTTATTAATAGATAAGGCATCAACTTGGGTTTTATTATCGATGGTAATAAAGTCACATTCATTATTCATAAAGCTTTCAACAGCTTTAGTACCGTCAAAATTTATAACAATCTTATCTACATAAGGTGCCCCCCCAAAGTAGTCCTTAAATGCAGTTAACACACATCTTTCCTTATCCATACTTTCAAGAATATACGGTCCGCAGCCAGTAAGCTTTCCTTTTTCCACATCTTCTTTAGCAAAAATTGAACATACAGATTGTCCTAAATTAACTAAGAAGCCTGTATATGGCTTAGTAAGCTTAATGGATAATCTATATCTATCCAATATTTTAATACCATTTACTTCTCTTGATCTACCTTGTAAAAATTCCGCTGCTCCCTCTATTTGATCTAAAAACCAGCTATTTGGTGACTTTAAGGCAGGGCTTAATAGCCTTTCATAGGAGTACTTAATATCCTCAGCGGTAATTTCTCTTCCATTATGAAATTTGGCTCCTTTTCTTAGATTAAATATCCATGTTAAATTATCTTCCTCTACATTCCAGCTTTTTGCTATTCCAGGAGTAATTTCACCGGTTGAACCTATATAAAGCATGGAACCATTTAAATTATAAAGAATTTGAGCACTATTAGTATCAAAAGCCATTTGAGGATCCATTGTTAAGGGTGCATCAGTTATAAAGGTTTTTACAAGTGTATCACTTTTTTCAGTTTTATCTATTTTTTCTAAAAGCTTTGAAGATATTGTTTGAAGATCTTTTGATACATCTGATAACATGTTCAAAGAAGTTTTTGTATACTGGGTATTAAGTGATGCTGTTTCTACCATGCCAAGAACTTTTTCTGATGTTCTATTCATGTCTTCAGTTGCCGCAATTATTCCCTCTAAACTTTCTGTTTGCTTTGAAATTGCCACATTAATTTCCTCAGTAACACTGCTAGTTGTACCAACAGCATTAATTATATTATTAAATACTTTCATTGTATTATTAGCAATGTCTGTACCTTCAATTACTTTATTCATACTATTGTCCATGGCCTTAATAGTCTCTTTTATGCTGTCGTTTATTTCATCTATAGTCGTAGAAATCTGACCTGCAGAATCTACACTTCTTTCTGCTAAGTTTTTAACCTCCTGAGCAACTACAGCAAAGCCTCTTCCTGCCTCACCAGCTCTTGCTGCTTCAATTGAGGCGTTTAAGGAAAGCAAATTTGTGTGATTTGCTATATCTTTAATAATAGCAAGCATATCATTTATATGTGCCGATTTAAGGTTTAGATCATTTACTACTTTTTTTGCTTCTTCTACAGATTCTTCTATTACTTTCATAGCCTCTATGGAGTTATTTACTGCTTCACTTCCGCCTTTAGCAATATCCATTGTCTGCTCGGCTATTTGCCTTGAATTTTCCGTACTTGCAAATACCTCTTCAGCAAGAGCAGAGTAATTACTTACTTCACTTACTACCTTTTCAATTGATCCCATCTGTACTTCAACGTTTTCAGCAATTTCATGAGTCAAGGCTATTAAATTCTCAGCTGCAAAGCCAGTTTCCTCAATTTTTTCATTAATTCTATCTACAATACATTTTTGATTATGCTTTAATACTGCAATGCCACTCTCATTTGTAATGGGAGCTGCTGCGTTTATTAAAGCTTTTTCATTTAGATTTATTTCTTCAATGGTCTTGTCCTTTTTAAATCCAAACATGTTATCACCTCATTTTAGAAATTTCTACTATAATTCTACAATATTTTCTAGATTCATGCAAAATATTTATTCAAGTAATGAAAAAAATAATTCAAAATTTTAATTTTTAATTATTTTCTAATTTAAGTTTAAAATAATTTAATTATTGAAAGAATATATTTAATAATTATCTTTTATTAATCTATCTAATATCATTAGTGATTATTATTGCTTATATTATTTCTTAACTCAATTTTCTTAAAAAGGAGCTATATTATGGAAATAGGATTACAAACCTTATTAAAGTGTCCAAAATGCGGAAGTACTAATTTTGAACTAATAAGAGAAGCAACTTACTTATACACTTATGACCTTGATAGTATAAATAATGAGTCCTGGTTAACTAAGGAAGCTTCCTATCCCTTCCTGTTTAATAATAGAGAGCAGATTAAAGAAGAGGAAACCCTAAAATGTAAGAATTGTTCTTCTGCTTTTCCTTGTTCCTTAAATAAGGATAATAAGGAAATGAAACTAATTATTCTACAAAAGGCCATTAGGTCCGACTTTCAAGAAAATCCTCAATTTTTAGGTTAAATTTTACTTCTCTAAAAAAAAGCTATAGCATTAACCAAATTGCTATAGCTTAAATTCATGTATTAATTTACTTATACCGCAGCTTATTCTTAAATTATACTTGTTCTCTTCTTATTCCATTCCAGATGTCGTTAAATTCAGACATCTTATCTTCAATCTGATCAAAAAATTGAAGCTTGGCATCTAAATAATTCATCTGTTCTTCCACATTCATCTTAGATATTGACAAATCTTTTAGCATATCACTAAATGTAAGTTTGTACGTACTGGTAAGGCTATCAGCAGCTTTATAAATTTGAGTTTTTAAATCCTCAATACAATTTATTGTATTAACTTCTAAGGCAGTAAATAAATTAGAATACTCCCCTTCAACAGAATTCTTAATAGCCTCAATCCAATTTCTTTTTATTTCATTAAGCTTCTTACCATCAGTAGAATAGGTACCTATCTTATTTTCTAAAAAGTGATTTACGCATTTTTCTAAGAAATTCTCTCTAAAATCTATACTATTTAAAACATCCTCTTTAATATTTATACAATCAATATTTATGGAGGGAATTTTAACAAGAGATTTTCTGTTAAAGGCATGATCAACCTTAGGTACAGTAATAATAAAATCCTTCAAATTATAATCCTTCTTAATCTTTTCACTAAAGGAATGAACTATTTCCTTTATTGCTGCATCACACTGTTTAAAATAATTCTCTTTTAGATCAATATCTGAATTTATTGTATTAAGTATGTTACCAATCAAAGCATTCAATTCCTCTTCAATTTCAGTATTATTAACCGATAGATCAATACTAAAGCCCTTAGTCTTCATTTCCCTTAAATCATCTTTATCCTTCATTCTAAGCCTCATAAAGAATCTATCCAGCTTTTCCTCATAAACATCGCTAATGTCTTCTATACTTTCTTCCCTAGATTCATTTATTTTAGAAATTAAATCCTCTTGAAGCTCTGTAAAAATTAAATTTTGGTTTATCTCTTTATCAATTAAATCGAAGGTATCCATCATTTTTTGAAGCATATTTTCAATTTCTTCTATTTCTTCTTGTTTTTCAATTTTTGCATCTATTATACTCTTAACTAAATCAAGATTTTTAAGCCTAACAAATAATTCATCAATACTCCAGATGATTGATGAGTATAATTCAGTATTTGCCTTCTGAATAGCCACATAGGTTGTATAATCCATTAATTTAGGGATTCCGCTTCTCTCCCTAAGAGTATTAAGGCTTACGTCATTAAGTCCTTGAAAGCATTCAAGTTTCTCAAGTTGATCATCTACAAAGCTTAAAACTGTCATCTGATTCTTGCCTATATATTTTCTCTTTAATTTTTTAAGTCTAAGTCTTAATTCATCACCGGAAAGTTGTGACATTCTCTTAGTTTCACCTAAATATTTTAATTCGCTGCTGTCTAATTGAGATACCTTTATAATATCAAAATATGATCTAGCTGAGATTCCAAGTACTATAAACCCACTATAGCCTAGGCTATTTAACTTGCTCCTTAAGTAATCTAGAAATCTTACCACAGATTTATTTTCACATTCGCTCATATACATTTCATCCAGCTTATTTACTGCTACAATTAATGAATAAAACTTATCATGTTTTTCAAATTGAGTCTTAATATCTCTGAAAAACTCTTCTTCATCAGTAGTTAAATAATTTGAGTAATTAACTAAGAAAATTACCACATCTGATTTCTCAATCCACTTATAGGCATTTCTCTTATGCATATTTATTCCTTGACTAGAATTATTAGCTCCTGCATAATTAGGCCCAGGGGTATCAATAATAGTAAAGGTGGCAAAGTCATTGCTGTCTTTTACATAGTGAATTTCCATGTCGTCAATTGCACTTTCCTCTTCTGAATTATTCTGGGCTTTCTTAAATTCATTATAGGTATATTTGTAAATTTCCTCAGGTGAGTCAAAATAAATATTCTCAGGACCGTAAACTAATCGAATTTGATCATTTATACTCTTTTTATAAATACAGGTATTAGGTGTAGGTAATTCTAGACTTGTAGGAGCATATTGTTCCCCGAGAAAGGAATTAACGACAACACTTTTTCCCGATTTTTTAGTTGCCATAACTGAAATATTTAAATTTCTTTCTTTGGCGCTATCAAGATTAACTTTTATTTTATTTAGTATACCTACAATATTATCCTTTTCAGAGGAAAGCTCATCTATTACTTCTATTTCATTTATTAAATCCTGGGCTTTTATTATTGACCTTCTCAATTTATAAAAGCCAGTTTTAAAGGCATTTACTCTTGCTCTTTCACCTTTTTCTTTTTTCATTGTAACTTCAATATCTAAGTTTAAGTAATTAAGAGCTTGAATTACATCACTTAAAAAGTTTTTATCTTCTGTATCTATAATGATCTGGTGAATATCAAGATCATATTCATTAAGCTCTTCAAGTAATTCACTAAAGGATAAAATATTATCCTTTTCAATGAAATTAGTTTCAAGATTTCTGATCTTAACATCTATGCCAGAAAACTCAATTTCTCTTGCTACTCTTAGAATGTATAGATAACATTCATCTATAGTAAGTTCTTCAATAAACTTATACAACTCCTTATTCTTATCAATTATAAAAATAGGGTTGTCAAATGAATACCCTTCTAAAACACTTTGAACATATGCTGAATCAGATTTTACTCCATTTATCTTAATTACCTTCATAACTAAGCCCCCTATCTTAAAACTTTCGATTATTTACCAATTCCATTAATTAACTCTATTGCAACAGGTCCAAGTAATACAATGAACAAACTTGGAAATATGAAAAATACCAAAGGAAACAAAATTTTTACAGGTACTTTCATAGCTGCCTCTTCAGCCCTTTGTCTTCGTTTGTCCCTTTCTTCCTGGGACTTGATTCTAAAGATCTGCACCATACTCATTCCCAGCTTTTCACCTTGAAGGATACTATTGATTAAAGACACTAGGGATGGAAAATTTAATCTCTCCTTTAGTCCAATAAAAGAGTCTCTTCTTGTTTTACCTAGCCTTATTTCTTCAAGACAAATATGAAATTCTGAAGCTAATACCCCATTGCTTTTTGAAATCACCTTATTCATTGCTAAATCAAACCCAAGCCCTGCCTCTAAACTTACTGTAAGAAGATCTAAAAAATCTGGCAGTTCCTTAAGAGCCACAGTATATCTTTTTTTTATCTTGGAACTTATATAAATATTAGGTAAGAAAATACTCATTACAAAACTAGCAAGCATAAGTAAAATGATAACTAATAGTTTTCCTCCAATTAATTTCTCAAAGATACCAACAGATAAAGGAAAACATATTCTAAACAAAAGTATGTAAAATTGAAATTCAGCACTAGTTATACTCCATGGGTTTCCCATTTTAAGCAAGGCTTTTTCTAATTTTTCTTCCTGCTTAGTCGAAAGCTTCTTAGTATAATAATCACTGCCCTTTTTTCTAAAAAAATTAATTTTCTTCTTTATATTTTCCTCGCCTTTTTTTATATCAACATTTGCATTAGGCTTCGTTTCACCCACATAATTTTTATATCTCTTTTTTATTTTCATTTCCCCTTTACGAGATAATGAATAAATGAATAAACATACAAATACTAATGTAACTACAAAGGAAAGTTCAAGCAACATACACTACACCTCGATTTTAGAAAGTTTATTTATCAATATAAATCCAATTATCATAAAGAAAGCTCCAACCCCTAAGCCTATTTTACCAATTAAACTTTTAGTAAAGGGTGCCATATACCCTGGGTTGATTAATGATATTACTATAAAAAGTGCAATTGGAAGAAAACCTACTACCTTTCCCGACAATTTTCCTTGAGCTGACAAGGATTGAACATGTCTTTCTACTTCATTACGTTCTCTAATAGTTTTAACTATTATCTCTAGAATCATTGAAAGATTTCCTCCAACCTGCCTCTGGATTAAAATAGCTTGTATCATTATATCTAGGTCGCTACTTGGCATTCTTGTTTTTAAGTTGTTTAATGCATCTTCCATGGTTATTCCATAATTCATCTCTTTTAAAAGTGCTGTTACTTCTTCTTTTACAGGAGACTCACATTCCTCAGCTACAGTCTTCATAGCTTGAGCAAAACTTAATCCGGCTTTTAAGGATCCAACGATTGTCATAATCATATCTGGCAGTGCTTCGTTAAATTCCTTAATTCTTTTTTTTCGTTTGCTGCTTAACCAAAACTTAGGTAATAAATATCCAATAACGGCACCAGGAATTACAAAAATAAAACTTTTTAAAAGCAGTGCTAACGCAAATCCAAGGAATACCATTGAAATTATAACTAGAACAATGTATTCTTCAATATCCATTTGTATGCCTGAACTTCTAAGTATCTGCAGAAGCTTCTCACTAGTTTCTTCTGATGTTTTGGCCCTTACAAATTGATAAATATTTTTAAGATCTACAAACTTTAGTTGTTCTTTACTCGTTTTATCCTTGGATTTCTTATGCTTTTCATTTATATCAAGATAATATCTAAGTCTTTTTTCTAACTTCTTGTCCCTCAAAATTAAAATATATAAAATTCCGAAAATCATCATAAAACTACACAAAAAGTAAAATAAAAAGATTATTTCTTTCACAATTACCACTCCTCTACATTAAATATAGATGCTGGTACCTCTATGCCTGAAGTTTCAAGGCGCTCATAGAATTTTGGTCTTATACCAGTTGGAGTCATCTTTCCAATTACTTTTCCTGATTTATCTACACCAGTTTGATTAAATGTAAATATATCTTGAAGCACGATAACATCCCCTTCTAAGTCTTGAACTTCAGTAATATTAATAATCTTTCTTGTACCGTCTTTAAGTCTTGACTGCTGAACTATTAAATCTATACCTCCTGCTATTTGCTGACGAATAGCCTTAATAGGAAGCTCCAGTCCTGCCATTAACACCATCGTTTCAAGACGAGATATCATATCTCTTGGACTATTTGCATGACCTGTTGTAATGGAACCATCATGCCCGGTATTCATAGCCTGTAGCATGTCCAATGCCTCTCCGCCACGGACCTCACCTATTACTATTCTATCTGGTCTCATTCTTAGAGAATTTTTTACAAGTTCCCTTATCGAAATAGCTCCTTTACCCTCTACATTAGCCTGCCTGGATTCCAAAGAAATAACATGCTGCTGTGATAACTGCAGCTCTGCAGCATCTTCAATTGTTACTATTCTTTCGTCGTCAGGTATAAAAGCAGACAGTACATTTAGAGTAGTTGTCTTTCCTGAACCTGTACCACCACTAATTAATACGTTAAGTCTAGCCTTTACACAAGCATCCAAAAATTTAGCCATATCTGCTGAAATTGTGCCAAATTGAATTAAATTATGAATAGTATAGGGTTCTTTTGCGAACTTTCTTATTGTAATTGTTGGCCCATTTAGTGCAAGAGGCGGAATTATTATATTTACTCTAGAGCCGTCTGGAAGTCTTGCGTCCACCATGGGGCTGCTTTCGTCTATTCTTCTTCCAAGTGGTGATACAATCTTATCAATTACATTCATTATTTGGTCGTTATCTCTAAACCTTACATCTGTAAGGACAATTTTCCCACTTTTTTCTACATACACCATATTGATTCCATTCACCATAACTTCTGATATATCTTCATCTAATAAAAGAGGATTTATAGGTCCAAATCCAGTTACGTCGTTTATTAGTTCTTCTACTACCTTCTTCGTATCAACAGTTTTAAATGAATTATCTTCAGTATCTATAATCTTTTGAGCTATTGAATCTATTTTAGGGATAATGTTTTCAACATCATCATCTTTTTTAGCTTCATTAATAATTATTTTTTGAAGCTTTAATTTATATTCCTGCTCTTTACTTAATGCCACACCTGAAGCTTTGTTAGCTTCAGAAGAAACAATCGACTTACTATCAGATTTTACTTGTTTCTTTTCATCTTCAATTTTGCTTACGGTATTTATTTTTTCAAGTAAGCTCATAATATCTCTCCTTATTGAGTCTTATCGTGCTAAGATTCCCATTAACCCGCCTTTTCTTTTTCTCCTTCTTCTGTTTTGTGAATTTTCCATGTTAAATTCCCTGGTAATAGAAATTATATCCGAGGTTATTTTCTCATTTGGTTTGCTAATTACGAAAGGAATTCCTATATTTAGGGATTTGGTAACCACTTTAAAATTATTCATTACATATATAATGTCATTAGTCTCAAGTATGTCTGGAACTTGTGATGCCTTTGTTAAGGTTTCGGTGTCTGATCTGTTTACTATTACTCTTAGTTTACTTTCCATATTTAATTTTTCAAAGGTTCTAAGCATTGTTTTCGTATTTCTAAGGGCAGAAAGTTCTAAATCCGTAACTATAAAAACTAAGTCTGCCTTTTCTATGAAATTTAAATTTATTTCAGAAATACCGGTTGTAAGATCTGCTATGAAAAATTCATTATCTTCCCGTAATTTATCGCATATTACTGGAATCATGTCTGGAGTTATTAAGTCAGCTAGTTCTGGCTTTAGTGGTGCAGATAGTACCTTTAATCCGCTGTCATGATTATATAGATAATCTGAAATTCTTATATTTTCTAATTCATCCTTTTGTGCCAAATCACTAATTGTATATCTTGGTTGTATATCAAGAGCTAGATTTACGTCTCCAAACTGAAAACTACCATCAACAATACAGGTGGAAAAGCCTTTGGAAGCAAGAGTTGCTGCCACATTAACTGATACTACAGTTTTACCCACTCCCCCTTTACTACTTACAAAAACCGCCATTTTACCTAGTTTTTTATCAATTTCCTCTTTCATATTTGCGGGCTCCTCCTAGTAATTTCTTTTAATTACTTCTTTTCAAATTTACTTCGTAAAACAAATTTTAGATTTCCTCTTTCATCAGCGTTATCGATGGTTTTAATCTGGTCAGGATTCAATTCTAAGGTTATTGAATTATATTCTGCTTGAGTAGTATTTGCTGCACCTTGAGTCGTACTTTTAGCACTCGCTGCTGCATCTGTGGACTCCTCCATTCTCTTTCCTACAGCTAAAACTCGTATATTCTCTAAAATGGTCTGTGTATTAATAGTTCCATCTTTTGCTTTTTCACTAAAAATTACGTCTACATAATCATCAGGTTCTATAAAAGTAGAAACTGATTCTACATAATTTACTTCGATAGATATTGCCCTGTTTCCTTCCTTAACTTTTCTTGATAAAAATGAACTTTCATCTGTTTGATTTGAAAATCTATCTATAAAAAGCTGTTCCCCAGCTTTCATATCCACAAGGGCATAGCTCCCATCAATATCCTTAATATTTTTTATTGCCCCTGGAATTATTGAATTCACGCTATAGGCCTTAAACTCAAGTAAGTCACTTGTAATTTTTTGATCCTTTTTTATATTCTGTTTTAAGACAACAACGTTTATTAGATTCTTATCATTTTTATACTTATTATCTAAGTTTTTAACGTAGTTGCTAAATAAAAAGGTTGTAACAATAGCGAATACCAATGCCCCAATTAATATAAACTTTGATTTCATATAATCACCTACTCCACTAATTTTGCTGCGTAAGCACCATTATCTGCTACATCACTGCTTCCTGTGCCTGCTCCAGTTTGCCTTATAAAATAACCTTTCACTGCAGAATCATTAGATCCCATTGGCTCTGCTAAATAAAAATAAGCAAATCCAGTTATTTTAATTGATTTCAACTGATTTGTTGAAGCTTCATAAGGTTCATAAACCAATATTTTAATTATTCTAGGATCATCTTTATGACTTTCATCATATGCTGCATAGGGGGAATTTTGAATTCTATAATTAACTCCATCTACTGTTTTCCCTTGAATATTTCCTGTTTGTGTGTCAATAATCTGTCCAACATGAATATCTTGATTATAACCATATCTTAGATTATCAGAGTATAAATCTGCTCCTACACCACCAAGTGCTAATATACCAAAATTACCAGCTGTAGAATCTCCAGCATCTACTTTTAAAGTGTACAATGTATTAGAGTCAAATATAGTATCTTTATTGATACCAAAGGGTACTGCTCCAGAGGTTTCAACCATAGGATAAATTGCCGCAGTAGAAGAAACATCCACAGGTGTATTATTAAAACCAAAAATTTTCATAAAATACAAAGGAACATTCTTTTCAAGGGTTACTTTGACTTTGTATTCCCCGTTTGGTTTAATATCTAAAGCTTTTAAGCTGCTTTGTTCATTGTTTGCAGAAAGTATTTCATTTACAATATTAGTAATTGATGTACTAGTTCCTGTAAGTTCTGAAGCTCCAGATAATGCAGCCGCATCTGCAGTTTTTCTAAGCTCAATTTTACTTAAATATAGCCTTCCGCCATCGATTGCTAAACCTGTAATAAATATGATTATCGCAAAGGTTAGAGCAAACCATATTAAGCCTACTCCATCTTCTTCTTTTAATAATTTAAATTTTTTTATCAACCTAACCACCTCTATTCTATACGTATTGTAGATTTAGCTGTTGCAACAAACGGAGAAGGTAAAATAAGATTCGCTAAGGGTGTAATATATTGTAATTTAACACTTAAATCAACGGTTACAAAATTTCCTGACTTATTTAGAGAAGCATCTGTTGTAGTTGTTGTTGAATTAGGTTTGCTATAAAGTACATTTGCATTAAGTGTATCTGCTGAAGCTGAATCAAGCTTGTTATGAGCATAGGTATATACGTCGTTAACTCCTCCAAGACTAGCAATACGTGCAGATTCTTGGCATATTAGATTTAGCCTTGATTCGGCATAGATAATTCTTCCAGTATCTATGATCATACAAATAAATAATATTAAGATTGGTACTACTAATGCTGTCTCTACAAGAGCTTGTCCTTTTTTCTTTTTCATATAATAACTGCCCCCTTTGATAAAAGGCTTATAAGTGCACCACCTGCAATTGCTATACTGTAAGGGAATTTTTGCATAAATGGTGTTGTTGAAAATACTAATTTGCATCGATATCCACTAATGAGTCCTATTAAAAAGTAAATAAAGCTTCTAAAAAAGTTTATGGTTTCTTTATGAAATATTATTATTATAAGTGCAATTGCTCCACCTATTATACACATATACAGGGCTGTATTTATGGCAAAAATACCTCCCTTTAAAGCTCCGATAAGTGCTAAAAGTTTTACATCACCTGCACCAAGGCCTCCTAATATAAATGGTATAATAAGGATTGCAATACCAGAGGCAAATCCAAGGAGTGAAACCCTTAATCCAGAAAATCCATTAAGAATTAACTGTAGTAATAGTACAGAAAATAAGATTGGAAAAATAATTTTATTATATATTTTTCTAACTCTTAAGTCTGTTATGCAGCATGCTACTAAAGTTATAATAAGAAGGATATTAAATATCAACACTCTAACCTCCTATTTTAAAGGCTCTACAAAATGCAGAGCCTTATTATCTAAGAAAATCTTTTTGCTTTTTAATTTTTTGTATTATTGAGCTGCTGTTCCAGATGATATTTTAGCTCCTAAATTATTAGTAATATTGGTCCAAGCAGCTTGAATTTGTCCACTGAAAGTTGTTATTAGTCCAATACATGCTATAGCTATTACTCCTAATACTAATGCATATTCAGTCATACCTTGTCCTTCCTCTTCAACCATTAATCTTTTAACCATGTTTAACATAATTTTTTCCTCCTAAAATTTTTATTTGTCTATTTTTTATTTTTTATTATTGAGTTGGTGGTGATGTATTTTTCACTAGTTCATTACTTAAATTAACTCTATGAGTCCAAGCAGCTTGAAGATTTCCACTGAAAGTTGAGATAATTGTTATGATTGCTATCGTAATAACTCCTAATACCAATGCATATTCAGTCATGCCTTGTCCTTCTTCTTCATTTAGTAATCTATTAACAAGCTTTAACATATGTTCACCTCCTTATTTTACAGGTAGAGCTATTCTTTTTTAATAAATTATAACTGCTTGTCCAATTTTTAAATTAGTTTTTGAAATAGTACCACCTTTAAGTTCAACTACTGATACTGCATCCTTAACTTTTCTTCCTATTTTTCCAGGTTTCATATTTTCGTCAATTTCTACGATTATGCTGTTTTTGTTAAGATATAAGACATCAATATTGTAATTCATAAAAAAAGTATGTATTTGATTACAGTGGCTAATGTACATAGATGTATCTGGTGACATCTCCTTTGTAAACATTAAACCTTTTAATCTTTTAAAAAAGTTATTGGCAATTAATACATCTTTACATATATTTTCATTTTTTGTTATATTTTTAATCATATGTTTTCAATTCCTTCCTCCAATAATTCTATTATAATTTCCATTAAACAAACTTAATAGACTGCAATAGTCATATTATTTCCAAATTAAGTCATAAAAAAAAGGGACCTTAGTCCCTAATTTTCTATGATATGGAATTATAATAACTTTCTATCCTATTTTCTAGTGCGAAGATTGTAGCCTTAACTCGATCATCGGTATTAATTTTCTTAAAAATATTTGATATGTAATTTTTTACAGTTTTTTCCGATAAAAACAGCTCTTGTCCGATTTCTTTATTACTCAAGCCTTTTGAAATCTTTATTAAAATTTCCACTTCACGTTTTGTTAAAGAATCTATAATATTTTGCACCACATTGTCTTTCTTTTTTATTTGTGAAAAAAGTAAAGAAACTAGAGATTTATCGATGTACTTTTCTCCACCATATACTGTCCTTATGGCATTGACTATTTCTATGCCACTAGATTCCTTTAGCACGTAACCATCAGCACCCATTTCAATAGCATTATTTAGGGTTCTTCTTTCATTTTCAATAGTGAGAATAATTACTTTAATATCCTTTCCTTTTTCTTTAAGCATTTTCATAACCTCTATACCATTAAGTTTAGGCATATTAAAGTCCAGCACCATAACATCTACTTTTATATACTTAATTATCTTTAGTGCTTCTTCGCCATTACAAGCCTCTCCAACCAATTTCAAATCATCTTCCAAACTAATAAGTTTTTTAAGGCCTTCTCTAATTAACTCATGGTCATCAGCTATTAATACATTAATCTCCGTTTCTATCATCCTTTATCACCTCTCTATTTATTGGCAGCTTAACAATATAAGTAGTTCCGCTTCCAACTGAAGATTTTATTTTAAGTTCACCTTGAAGCTGGTAAACTCTATCATAGATTCCAATAAGTCCAAAGGATTCAGCATTACTTCTCACTCTTTTTAATGTATCCTTTACATCAAAACCTTTACCATCATCTGAAATAATAAGCATTAAATATTTAGTTCCAAAATCCAATTTTACTTTTGTATGTTTTGCATTTGAGTGTTTCTTAATATTGTTAAAGACTTCCTGAAGAATTCTATAAACAGCAACCTGAATAATTGGTTCAATTTCTTTTTTTATAGGTTTTAATATAAATTCAACTTCGATCTTTGTTTCTTTTAGAATTGTATGAACAGTATCATTAATTGTTTGATTTAATCCTACCTCTTCTAGAAGCATGGGTCTTAAGTCATAAATTATACTTCTAACTTCTTTTAGAGCTACCTTCACTGCTTCCTTTAAATCAGAAAGTTCAGAAAGTGCCTTCTCAACATCTTTCTTTATAAATTTCTCGCATATATCTACCTTCATTACTACATTTGCCATATGCTGCGCAGGTCCATCATGTATATCCTTAGCTATTCTCTTTCTTTCATTTTCCTGTGCTTCAAGGATTTTTATACCCATATACATTTCAGAACTCTTATCTGAACTTTCTATTACAGGCAATAAATCCCCCTCTAAATATCCTAAAGCAATACTTACTTGATTAACAACTTTTTCCGCTTGATTAATATTTTTAAGTGATTGCCTTAGTGCAATTTCTAGGCTTGTCCTTTTGTCTCTTAAATTTTTTTCCTCATTTTGCTTACCAAAATATTGTATCCTCACTTCAGAAGCCTCTTCATAAGCATACTTGATATCAAGTTCAGTATATTTATCAAAGTTTGCTGAAACTTCTGCAAGTTTTTGTCTCATTGCCTTATCCTCTTTTTCAAGGTTATCTACTTCGTGAATTATATTTACCATTCTACTCTTAACTTCACTTAGCTCATATTTTAGCTTTTCATATTCTTTTCTTAAGGATTCTGCAATTTCAACTATGGATTCTCTGCTGGAGCCTATTTCACCTATGATTTTTTTTGTAATTTTATTAATAGTCTCAATATTGAAATCTTCTTTTCTCACTTTATCACACCTTAATTAAAATATTAATAATATTATATTAACTGTAATAGTAATATCTAATGTGACTTGAAAATATTAATAATTTAATACATTTTTGTTAACTAATAATTAAAATTATACACAAAAAAGGCAAAAAAATAAATACTGTGCAGTTATTACTAAATTGATTAGTTTCAATTTCTATTATATACTTAACTAAGTTGATGTAAAGGAGTATATATTATGGGGAAAAATTTTAAGTTATTAAAAAATACCAACACCGACTATTTAGTTAAAATTAAAGTTAATAAGCTCTTACACAATTTTAGTGTAGATAGAGACTTTACTTTATTTCTAATAGTTGGTTTATTTACAGGAATTGCTAGTGGTATCAATTCAACTATATTTAATAATTTTTTAAGTGATGTGTACAAGCTCTCAGCTTCAGCAAGAGGAATAGTTGAATTCCCAAGGGAACTGCCAGGTGCACTCATAGTTATTGTTTTAGGTATATTATCCTTTTTAGGAGATATAAGAATGGCTATAGTTGGTATGTGTTTTGCTTCCCTAGGAATGCTTGGTCTTGGGCTATTTTCTCCAAGTTTTGCAGGAATGCTTGTGTGGATGATGCTATTAAGCCTTGGAACTCATATTTTCATGCCCTTATCTGCAGGAATAGGCATGGATCTTTCTGATAAAGAAAAATATGGTATGCGACTTGGAAAATTTAATGCCTATAATCTTGTTGCCACAATAATAGGTTATGCAATTGTATGGATTGGTTTTAATTATTTAGGCCTCACCTATAAAATTGCCTTTATTATTGCCTCTATCTTTTATATATTTGCTGCTTTTATACTTGGACTAATGAAGCAAAATAAAAAAACTGCTAGGAAAATGAAATTTGTCTTTAGAAAGGAATATACCTTATATTATATATTATGTACTGTAAATGGTGCGAGAAAGCAAATATTTTTAACCTTTGCCCCCTGGGTATTAATTCAAGAATATCATCTAAGTCCACCAACCTTTGCCATACTTGGATTTATTGTAGCTACCTTAAGTATACTTACTAGAACTGCAATAGGAAATGCTATAGATATAAAAGGTGAAAGATTCGTGCTTTCACTTGAAGCTATAGTATTAATAGTTATATGTATGGGCTATTCCTTTGCTTCTAAATTATTTCCTACTAGTATAGCTGTCGTAGTAATTGCAGCCTGTTACATAATAGATAATTCTATGAGTGTTGTTGAAATGGCTAGGTCTACCTATATTAAAAAAATAGCAGTACATCCAGAGGATGTAACTCCTACCCTATCTGCAGGTACAAGCTTCGACCATGTTATTGCAATGACCATTCCGTTTTTCGGAGGGCTTTTATGGTCTAAACTAGGTTATCAATTTGTTTTTTTATTTGCAGCACTTATAGCTGTAATTAATTTGTTTTTATCTATGAAAATAAAAACAGTTTGATATTCATATTTTAAAGGATAATTTATTCTACCCTTTTAATAGTTTGCTTTAATATTAAAGAGTCTGTTATGGATTCACCATAGCAGACTCTTTGATTTTGATGTAATAACCTTAAAAACTAAACTAACAAAACATTAGAAAATCCATTATTATTAGCTATTTCCTTTAAATTCTTCATTTCATCTTCAGAAGGAGCCTTCATATTCTTATATTCTTCCCTAACACCAAAGTGTCTGTATCTAATAATCTTATATCTTATTTCTTTAACCTTTTGATATTCCTTAAGCATATTGGTTATTTCATAAACGGTTTTTCGATTATTTAGATAATTGGCAATAACTACAGTTCTTATTTCAAATAATTTCCCAATGCTTGCCAAGTACTTGGCATTTTCCAGCACAATTTCATTGCTTTTTGAGGTTAGCTCAATATGCTCCTCATTATCAATGGACTTAATATCAAGCATTACAGCATCTGTATATTCCATAAGTTCTGGATAATCAGAAAATCTTATTGAGCCATTTGAATCTATAAAATTAGTAAGTCCTAATTTTCTGGTTTCCTTAAATAAAGGTATTAAGAAATCCTTTTGAAGAGTACACTCCCCTCCAGAGGTTGTAATGCCCTGAATGAAAGGCATATTCTTTTTAATTTTATCTACTACTTCCTCTACACTTAGGTTTTGTATTTTAGGAGAAGCATTAAATCTGCATACCTTTATACAGGTATCACAGTCAATACAAATTTCCTTCTTCCACAGAACTTTGCCTTCTACAACAGAAAGTGCATGAACTGGGCACTCAGAGACACATTCTTTGCAATTTATACAATTATTAATAGTCTCAGGATTATGGCAGTACTTGCAGTTAAAATTACAACCTTGAAAAAAAATAGCTGTTCTATTTCCAGGACCATCTACAACGCTGCTGTCAATTATTTTGTTTATTCTAGCTTTATTCATTTGTACTTCTTACTTTTCTATCAAAGATTCCATACTCATTTAGTGGCTGCTGAGCATATTGTATGGTATCATAACTTACTTGCTGCCCACTATTTAATTTTTCAAGGTCTGATTTCTTTACAAGATAGCCCGTAACCCTTATTAAATCTCCATCTTCTGGGTATGCAGAAATATATCTCATACCAGAAGCAAAGCCTCCATTGAAGATATCTAAAACTGCCTGCGGATTTTCCTTTGCTGTATGATCAAATGGGAAATGATCACCTATTCCAGATGGAAAATATTTATGGAACATTCCAGCTTGTTTTAAATGGTCATATAGAGGAGTTTCCTTACCTATAGCTATTCTTACGCCAGCAGTAGTATCTTCATCGTTAGCAGCACCTACCTGTGAGTGTAATATAAATCTATTACCCCATATTTTTCCGTACTTACTTTCAAATTTATCTACTCTCTTTTTAATAGTATCTAAAATTTTAACTCCTAATTCATTTGCTTCCTGGTCCTTGCCATAGCATAAATTCTTTTTATCTAATTCCATTAGCTTATTAACACATTCATGCATTCCAACCATTCCAAACAAACCAACAAATCTATCAAGCTTTACGAATTCTTCTTTAACTAAAAAGTTTGATTTGAAGAATGGAGTTTCTTCAACTATAAATCTAATTTTACTTTCCATAAATTTAGTCATAGAATCAATAGCTTCTACTAGCTTAACCTGAAAAAAATCCTCTACAGAATCTGAATTTAAAGCTATTTTATTTAATCTTAGTCTTGAAAGTGTAAAGGCTCCGCCAGCAATTGGAAGTCCATTATAGCAGCTTGCAATTCCATAATCTCCATTGAAATCTTCTCTAAACATCTTGTCATTTGCAAAGGCCGGATTTGCACAAACCAAGGAGGTACTTACACATTTTAAAGCAAATTCATTGCTTGTTTTTTCCTTATCATAAAGGATAGTTAAATTTGGAGTTACATCTTGAAGTTCTTTTTCTAAATCAATAATAATATTACCGGCTAAGGTCTCTTCAGGGCCAATATTAGCATGTGAAAAGCTGTCATTAATTGTTCTGTCTAAATGAATTAAGAACCATTTTATTTGTTCTCTTGCCTGTACTTCATCAGTAATAAATGGATTTAATAGTTTATCAATACTGCCTAAATAAACAGGAAATCTTGTTACTGAAGGAACATGATGATAAAATACCAAAAGTATATTAATTGCATCTGTTAAGGTTTTAGCAGGTTCTAATCTTAGGAATTCACAACCTTCCTTAATTAACTTTTCATAATCAGGTAAAATATATCTAGGAGCATAAGGTGCATGACCTTCATCAAGATCACAGATAATTCCTTTGTTAACAAGTTCAAAGAATCTTTCATCAGCTCCAGATGGATACGGCAGCTGATTTTCAGCCAGCTTAGCAAGTCCATAGGTTTGCTGCTCATAAGTAAGCGCTGAGTTCTTAATTGTTCTTAAAACTTCTTCTTTTGTTTCTTCAATGTTTTTGTAAATCTTCACTTAAACTCCCCCAGTTTCTTATTTATTGATAACATTTTCTATTGATTATAGTTTATCAATAATGCTATTATAAAATAAATGACAACTGTCACATTTTATAAAAAAGGAGCCGCTATGAATAATTTTTATAATTCTTTAGAAAAAATACTTGAATTTTCATTCTCTCAAGAAGAAAAGCCCTTATATGACACAAGAGCTTTTTTAAAGGATTTTTCATTTGATCTAATTCAAATATTGAGTTTAAAAGAGAATACTATAATCATTAAGAGTAATGAAAAATTAGAATTTATATATATTCTAGTAAATGGCACTACTTATGTTGAAAATTATACTCTTGATGGCAGGCGTATTATAGCTGACACTCTTAAGGCAGCTCAAGTTTTTGGATTAATTGAAGCTATAAATTGTGAAAATTATTATAAAGGCACTGTAATCACGCTGTCTAAAGCTTTACTCGTTAAAGTAAATAAAGATAAATTTTTAGAAGCAGTTTATAATGATATTCAAATTGCATCTATCATAATAAAATACTTAGCATATTTTTCGACCCACTCCATAATGGTCTCAGAATATAAGTCATCAGTATCATCCTATGAAAATTTAATTATTTACTTATATAACAAGGTTTTAGGCAAAAGTCTGCCACATAGAATACATGATAATAAAGCTTTCATTGCAGATTCCCTTCAAATAAATAAAAGAACACTTTATAGATATTTAAACAAATTAACAAATGAAGGTATTATTTATAGAGAGGGTCAAGAAATTATTATATGCAAAAATAATTTTACTAAACTCGAACAACTCTTTAATACTATTAATAATTTGTAGTCATTCAAAGTTTTAATAATAATTATCCATCTAAGTCACTAATGTTTACCATCATAATTTTATCTGTCTTTAAATCTCTTACTTGTATAACTCCATCTTTGTCTGTACCGATACTCTCAAGCCAAACAGGATTATTTTTATATGTAACATCTATAATGCCATAAGATTCTAATATTTCTTCTAATCTTTCTTTTTTCAAGCTCATCATCTCCTCTTAATCATATCATTAGAAATAATTAATATTTTATACTTGATGCATTTAAGCTTACTTTAGATATTTCTACAATTAAAATAAGTCCAGTGAACCACTGGACTTTTATTTTGCCTAGAATTCTTTCTTCTATTAAATTATTTTAGCATTGTTTTCTTCAATAACTTCGATAAAGGCCTCAGCGATCGTTGGATCAAACTGTGTTCCGCTGCAGGTTTTTAGCTCTTCAATAGCCTCATCATGAGTTTTCCTTTTTGAATAAGGTCTGTTTGAAGTCATGGCATCAAAACAGTCAACTACTGTTAAAACTCTGGCAAGGTAAGGTATATCTTCACCTTTTAAGTTATCTGGGTATCCCTTTCCATCGTATCTTTCATGATGATGTAATATCAGTGGAACAATTTCGTCTAAAGATTCTACTGGCTTTATTATCTCCACTCCATTCTCAGGATGCTGCTTCAATATTTCCCATTCCTCTTTAGTTAATGGCATTTTCTTATTTAAAATTTCTTCCATTATATTAATTTTACCAATGTCGTGCATATAGGCTCCATAAATTAGTTTTTTCTTATCTTCAGCACATAAATTAAGCTTTTCTGCAAGCATTCTGCTGTATACTACAACCCTTTCAACATGACCATAGGTATATCTATCTTTCGCATTAATAACGCTTATTAAGGTTTTAATGGAAGTAATAAGATCTATATGCTTATCTTCAATATCTTCTTTTAACTCATCTAATATTGAATAATAAACTTCAACCCTATTTTTATTAAAGAACTTTGCTCTATAAAGGGCATCATCAGCGGATTTAATTAGCTCAACATCATTTTTTGCCTTGTCAGGAAAAACCGATACCCCAATAGAAGCAGTTAATTTGCCATGGGGCTGATTCTCTTCCCCTTCAAAAGGTGTTTCTTGAATTTTAATTCTAATATTTTCTGCTATATTAATTGCAGTTTGTTCCGATGTAGCAGGTAGTATGATAGAAAATTCCTCTCCTCCGTACCTAGCAACAATATCTTCCTCTCTCACATTGTTCTTAAGGATAAGTCCAATAGTTTTCAGTACCTCATCACCCTTTTGGTGCCCATAAAGGTCATTATAATTTTTGAAATGATCTATATCTAAAAATATTAATGAAATAGGCTTTTTATCTATTTCATAAGATTTTATTTTCTCAAGTAAAGCTTCATGAAAGAATCTATGGTTGTACACTTCAGTAAGCCCATCTTCATTTGCAAGGTTTTTCAGCTTTCTTATATGTTCACTTTCAGTTTTTACATAAAAACCGAGTGTCCATGCAGTAAGTACAAAAACGCCAGCTATTATTAAGTCCTTTTCAAAATATATATTTTCGCCTGTATGAGGTCCATATATTAAATCCATAGCTAAGATTAAGGCAGAAGATAAAAAGGCAATTACCGCACCTTGTTTCATACCTGATTGAATAGTAGTGGTTAAAATAATAAATAAGAACAAAAATTTAAAGTCGCTTTCTTGTGCATTTGTAATAAGTATGATGACCAAGAATATAAAAATAAATATAAAATTTTCTATTAACTGAATTCGTGCAATATATTTTTTATTAAACTTTTTAGTAGTTGAAAAAGCCCAAATGGAATAAACTAGTGATAAAACAAACACTACTATTATAATTATACCCATAACCATAGTTAATGTGTAACTTGAATTATCTAAAGGTATTTTATAATAATTAAATATAAATTTAAAAAAACCCATTCCTGAAAATAAAAGCGAAGTTAATTTTACTACTGATACTATATCATTTATCTGCTTTTTTTCATCGTCTATTTTGCTCATGCTTTCACTACCTTGTTAAAATTTAAAAATGTCAAGGCCGGATAACCGACCTTATAATTATTCTTCTCTTAAGGATTTTGGTTCTTCTGGCTGATAATTAAAGAAAAAACAAGCTGATGATGCTACAATAGAAGCTACTAAAGTTGCAGCAGCTGCAACCATTACTAATAGTCTTTTTTTCATTTCGCTCACCTCCTTTTTTTATATGCAAATATTCGACTTAAAAACTTATCCATATTATGCACTGTACTATGTCCTGCTTTTGTAAGGGTAAATGCCTGCCACATAGTACCACCATAAACACATGAAGAATACACTAAAAAACTTTTATTTTTCGTGTAAAAATAAATACCTAAACTAGCTATAACAAGTATTGTGTAAATGCTTAAAACTAAACTGGAGCCTTTTTTCATCCTGTCTTTTTTTTCTTTCTTCTTAATTGGTTTTGAAGGGCTGTCAACAGGCGCTAGCTTATAAATCAGATAATAGCTTATTACATAAATTACAATGCCAAGAATATATAATACACTTGGAGTAATTATATTAGCAATTAGAAGTTTTAAAAATAAAGCTAACCCAATACAAACTATAGTTGTTATTGCAGCACATTTACCTGGAGAAGCTGCATGTGCACCACCAGAGTATTTTCGTAGAATGCTTCCAGTAAGACAAACTATAAGCGCCTCTATTGTAACGTGAAAAAATAGTCCAAAAATAATAACAAGAAAGATAGAAAAAGCAATATCTATTATGGCAAACATACCATAAGCAATTACGTCTCTTTTATCATTATCTAATTTTAATTCCTCGGAAATTTTGGCAGCTATATTATTTGTAAGCCTTTCCATATTATATACTCTTCAACTCATTTCTTTTACTTAATCTAATATAATAGCAAATTGCGAAGCATCCAAATAACAGCAAGGAAGGGTAAGAATATAATATTTTTAACATAGGATTATTAAAAAGAAGATTAATATCTTTTTTTAGAATATACTGAATGAAAAAAACATTAAATGCTTCACATATAAATTCAAGTAGAATTATAATAATACCAGCTCTAATAGATTGAATAATTTCAAATTTATTTATAATTACTGATAATGTAATAAGTAAGATTAAATTCAATATTGCATCTGTACCATTTTGTATTGGAAGGAATCGAATAAGATAGACAATTACAGATTGAAGCATACAAGAAAGAAAATATCTCTTAAATTGAATTTTATATTTTGCATATGCATAAGCCGCTAAATAGAATAGCAGACTTTCAGGAATTCCCCTTAATAAAAACTCCAAAAATGATACTCTTAATAACATACCCTATCTCCCTTAGTAAAAATAGATTATAAATATTGCTTTAAATTAATTCATCAAACTTTTTTCTTTTAATTCTATAACACTTTTAATACAGCCATAAATAATAATAAAAACAAATGCTCTTATAAATAAATCACCTATACTTAAAATGCTGTAGCCAATATCAATATAATCAGTTAATAATTTCAAATTACTTATGGAACTTCCAATAATATGTATATCCTTAACTTTCAAAAAAGTATCTGGCTTAATATATCCAGTAATATAAGATAAAGTTGGATACACCGGCATTTTTCCGTTGTTTGCCGAAATTACTATCTTGTTTAATACTGTTCCTATTATAACAGCTGCAGAACCAAATATTGCGTTAACATACTGTTTATATTTAATAATTAAAAGGAAAAATGTACAAAAGTAAACTTTCTCTAAGATGCCTGCATATTTTATTAAGTTATACTTTCCCAAAAACACTTCTGCATTTAAAAACACATAAAAAATCGCAAAAAAAAGTATAGGATATATTTCCCAAGACCTAAAAATGGGGTTCAGCTTGTACCCTTTTAGTTTAGCCACAAGCATAGCAAGGAGTATAGTTTCTATCATGACATAAGTTCCTCAAACTTTTCTAATATCTTAATTTAATTTTTTAAAATAGAGCAATAAACGAGATTTCCCATTATCAATTCAGTTAGCTACATTATACCAGAATTCTGTATTAAGTGCTATAATTTTCACATTTAATTATGTTACTGAACTAATTTTAAAAATTAATTTAGTCATCTAATATAGAATTAATATAATAAACGAATACTCTTTTTAATATTGAAATTTAGATATCACCAATAAGACGTTGTGACAACATTTCAAAGTCCTCCATGAATTGCTTCATTAGATTAGGCCTTCTTCTTACAGCTAAGGGGTGATAGGAAACCATGGTTGAAAATCCCATCATTACATGCCATTTCCCGCGTAAATCCTTTACATGAGCATCTTTATTATCAAACATCCACTGAACAACAACATCTCCTAAACAAACTATAAATCTGGGCTGAATGGCTTCTATCTGTTTTTCTAGAAATGGTTTGCTGAAGGATCTTGCCTTTTCCTTATTATAACTTCCTTGAGGCCTGCATTTCAATAAGTAGGTAATATAAACGTTATCAGCTGAAAGATTTATTTGATTTAAAGCCAATTGCAGCGTAGCTCTTGTTCCACAAACATAATCTTGTCCATCTTTATTTTCACGAGCCCCTGGGTTATCCAAAATAATGATAATAGGTGCCTTTGGGTTTCCTTCTCCCCAGATAATACGAGATTTAGCGGTACATACTTCACATTCCAAATAACTTTCGGCTTCAAAAGGTATTTTATCCTCTGTCCAGATCACAGGTACAAATCTTGAATCCATAATAATTCCTCCATTTAGAATTTATTAAAAACTAAAGATATCATTGATACTCCTAATATTAATTCTTTATTATATTCTTTTCATTATGGGTTTTTTTTATGTGAATGACCTTGGTGTGATTCAACGCTTATTTATCACTCATACAAAACAAGTCTGCATATATTTATTTTGCTATATTCCTATAACTTCTTAAAAAGAGCATGCTTCTTTGCAGAGACCTAATTTTATATGCTTCATAATTCTTTAGGATATTAAAAGCCACGCTAAATATTACTTTAGCGTGGCTTTTAATTATTATATCCACATAATTTAAAATCAATTTTTAATGTTTCCTAGTTTTCTTTTATTAAACATTAATAATGCTTGAATAACTATTATCCACAAAATAGAATTAGAAACTGAATCGTATCTATATGTTACTAGGGAAATAATAATAAATAGAGCGGTAAGAAACAGACCAACCTTTCTGTTTCTCATAATTAAATCTACTCTTGTTAATGTCATTTTAGGATTTAACACTGGTGCCTGATTCCATATACAATATAAAGATACACCACTTAAAATAAGCTTTGAAATAAAATTAGTTTTCAGATTAATACTCAAATAAATAACGCATGCTACAATAACTAATGCTGCAGCAAAACACCCTACCTGTGTGTCTTCGTGGTATCCTCCAATAAAAGGTTTTATTATAGCCATTGTACCAACAGCTACAGCAGCCTCAACAGAATGTCCCAATATACTGAAGAAAAATAATACTCCAAAAATCTTTAAGGTTTCAAACACTGTTATTCTTAAAGAATATTCTATTTGTTCTTCTAAATCTTTTGTATATTCATTTTTTCTCGAAATAAATGCTGCAAAATTTTTAATTAACCTTCTCACTGACATTCTCCCTAATATTACAAATTCTAAATAAACTCTTTATTTTAAGAGGCTTTGTAAGGAAGCTCAAGTATGAATTGCACAAATTCTCTATTATCCCTAATAGAAATCTTTCCATTACATTTGTTAAGAATATCCATTACTATGCTAAGCCCCAATCCTCTATCACCATTATTATCTTTTGTGCTAAATCCCGCCTCAAAAATCTTATTTCTAATTTCCTGCGGAATATTAGGGCCATTGTTACTTATCATAATAACAATCCCCATAGAATTATTATAACTATTATACTTAATGATTGGATTTTCAACCTTTTCTACTGCATCTATAGAATTTCTTATAATATTTGAAATGAGCTTTAAAAACTCATTTACTGTTAATGGTAACTTTTCATAGTCTGCACCATCAAGATTTATTACATTAATACCTGCATTAACGGCTAAATTCAATACAGGGGCAATGAGTGGGTTAGACTTTATATCAACATTTACTGCAGGAGTAAAAGTCTGATTTCTTTCTACAATGTTTTTTAAAAATTCGCCTAATCTGTCCATATCGCCAAGTCGATACATTCCATAAATACTGCTTATTTCACTTCCATGATCATGTTTTATCTTTTTAAGTTCAATAATTTTATTATTAAGAGCTTCGTTTAAGGCCTCCACTTCCTTTGCTTTCTCATTTATCTTTGCAAAATATATTGCTGCAAAAATAAAGCATATAAAGACTAGACTATATAAAAAAGCCTTAATTACTGGATTCATATTTTCCGTAATCCAGTCTAGAAAAAAAATATTTATGAAAAGCAAGGCATAGGTCATAATCTGTATGATAATTATTGAATGCTTGAGCCCCCTTAAATGCATAGCAAAATTAAGGATATATTTTCTTAATCTATAAAACAGTAAGTAAAATAAAAATATAGGAATGTATATAAAAATGAGCATGCTTAATTCATTGGTAATATTAATATTCAGTTTGCTAATATAGTATTGATAAATAGTTACTGTAAAATAACTGGTTATTGTAATAAGAAAATATGCTACAAAAAAACCTACAAAGACATCTATAATGGTTTTTCTATAAAATAGGATTAGTAGTAATAATGCTATAAGCAGTGCCAATAAGTTTGAAACATTTGGATTTATATTACTATAAGTAGTAAATAAGAAAATATCGCTAAATATTAGTGCACTTAAAATGATTACCTTAATTTTTGGTATTTTGTAATTTCCTGGGGCTATATAATTGCATATCCACACAAATAATAATGATTGGATGATAGTATTAAGAACGTCATAAATTCTTATCAACATAAAATCGTACCCATCCTTTGAATATTTAATAGGGACAGTAGTCTGTCCCTATTTCTGACAAACTTTTTGTTTTTAGCTATCGATTACGTTTTATAGATTCAGGAATTTCTTCAACAGCAACTAAATTTAATGATGCAGGACCTACAATAGTAATTAATGCTGCAATTCCTAAAAAAGTTGAACCAATAAGCTTATAGAATTTTTTCATATATCAACACCTCCAATCATAAATTAAATTATATTTTTTAAATTTATGCAGTTGTTTGTATAAAATAATCTTATATATTATTACTACATAAAATGTCAAAATCCTCTTTTATTGACAGTCTTTTTAATATTTAATTTTCTATTTACGTAATTACGGAATACTTTTCTATTTTCCTTGAATAAATTCTTCATATTGGTATATCTTTTACAAATTAGAAATTCCTCCATAGAAAACTTGTTAAAACATATTTTTAGCTTAATTTGTCAATAATAGTTACATATCTAAGAGGAGAGTGTTCATATTATTATGACTTTAGAAGAAAAAGCTAATATTATTTAAGATATAATGATGCCATTCAACTGTTGGAGGAAATAGAACCCTTTCTTGTTATTGACACTAAAAAGAAAAGAGCCCAAATGATTATTAACTAGTATAAGCAAACCAACCCAAGAAATGGGCGGTATTCTAAAAGTTTACTTCAGAAAAAAAACAATTTTACGAAGAATTCATTCAATTAAAATAAGCTCAGCATATTGCTGAGCTTTGTTTTTATGTATGGTGGAGGCGAGGGGTGTCGAACCCCTGTCCGAAAGTAGAAATACCTAAGCATCTCCGAGTGCAGTCCTTAGTTTAACATTCCCTCTGCCAGACGCCCAAGGACAGGCTTCTGGTTTTAGTAGCTTCATTATTCCCGTTCCCTAGGCAAAGCTTACTAGGGCTCGTTTCACCGCTGTCGACGCCAGGTTCCGGTTCGCGGTCCTACCGGGCTGACGTTAGCAGACTAAGCTGCTAAAGCTAAATTATCGTTATTTGCGTTTATATTTAGTCCTATAGTTTTTTAAGGCGGGTCCACAGGTTCCCTCCACTCGCTTCCTAGATACCCCTTACCCCCGTCGAAACCAAGCACGCCCCCATATTATGTGGAGTGCATAGAGAGATTGAAGTGTATCTATTATTAAGTTTTAATATACTCTCTTGCCTCAAGTACATTTATTATAATACAGCATATTATAATCATTATCAATATTTAAATAAAGGAAAAGTTAAAATTAAATATTTAATATCTCGATTTTTCCTTCATTTGTCTATCAATATCTCTCTTAGCAGCCTTTTCCAGCATATCATCTCTTTTGTCATAGTTATGTTTACCTTTGGCAACACCTAGGGATACCTTCACCATGCCATTTTTTAAGTATAGAGATAGTGGTACTAAGGTATACCCCTGCTGAGCTGATAAAGCCGCCAGCTTTATCAGCTCGTTTTTGTGAAGTAAAAGTTTTCTGTCTCTAAGAGGATCCTTATTAAATATATTGCCTTTTTCATAAGGGCTTACATGCATATTTCTAACAAAGGCTTCTCCATTTCTGATTTCCGCATAACTATCTTTAAGATTTGCTTTTCCAGCTCTAATTGATTTAACCTCTGTGCCAACTAATTCTATTCCAGCTTCCATTGCTTCTTCTATAAAATAATCGTGTCTTGCTTTTCTATTTTCTGCAACAGTTTTATTTTCTTTTTGCTTTGCCATATAATCACCAACTTAGTTAACTGTTAATATTATTAATTTAATAACTAATAAATACAATATAATTCTTTACTATATTATAATAACTAACATAAAATAAAGCAACACAAAAGATTTGCTGCGTTTATTTATAATTAATTTTCAAGTAATGGAATAGCAGCTAAATAAATAATTTTTTGACACCACTGTACGTTACAAGGCTTTAAAAAATATCTTTTGTATATAGATTTTATTCAAAAATCTATACACAAATAAAAACATATTTCACATACTATATAATTGCAAACAATATTTAGGAGCCAAAAGATGTACCATACTCATCACTATTCAGGCGATACTACAGTTAACGATGGTCACAGCCATAGATATAATGGAGAAACTTCAGCAGCGTCAACAGGAGTGCCCCATATTCATTATATAGCAGGTTATACCGATTTTGCTGATGGACATAGACACTACTATGCAATGCATACAACTCTAAACTATTACGTGCCTGGCGGTCATATTCATTTTATTTCAGGTCCAACCTATATAACCGAACAGCATTATCACTTTATTAAAGGCATAACCAGCAAACAATAATTACAGTTGCTAAGGATAGTAAAAATAGTGGACCTCATAGTTTTATATGCGGCCCACTATTTAAAATATATAAGGTGCTTTATACAAGATAACCATTAGACAAAGGTTTACATATGCAGCTTCGTACCCTGTATAAAATTATTCCATTTTGCCTTGTTTAAAATTTTTAAGCATTCTTATATAATGATTTGCTTCTCTAACTACGTGATCACCTAAAAGTGGGTAAGCTATTGATTTAATATGACACTGTATGAGTCCCTCAGTACCCTGTCTCTTAAAATCTCGTACATCCACAGTATTCTTAAGGCTTTTATCAGTTACCTGTGGAAGCAAGCCAATGTTTTCAGATAAGTTTTTTGCCTCCTGAGTAAGTTCGTCAAACTTCTTGCCAAAGTCGTTAGCAGTATCAAACAGTTTCTCTTCTGTGGGGTCTAGTAGTCCTCTTATAAATTTTGAGTGTTCAGCCATAATTCTATTCCAGAAGGTTTCTTGATAGGCAGCTTCCCTAGCTATATCAAACTCTTCCCTTTTTTGAAGCATATTAAGCATTCTAAGATAAAATTTAGCTTCCCTTAAAATATGGTCAATAAGCAGTGGATAGTTTGTTGTAAACATCCTGCAGGATAATACATTCTGAAGGATATTACTTTTAAAGCCTGCTATCTGTTGTGCTGCTCTTATAGCCCTGTTATTAATGTCCTCCACCATTCTTAGAGTATTCATAGAAATCGGTCTTGGACTACTGGAAGCCAGTGATGATTCCATTACAGTTATGTTTGTGTCAATTTTAATATCGGTATAAAATTGGGTTTTTCTTTCAGCATCTATTGTTAAATCAGTTACTAATTCACCAGATGTTGCAACTTCAGGACTGATTATTCCCGCTGACATCCTGGTAGTTTCTACAAGAAGCTGGCTGAATATATTCTTTAGCATTTCTGACTGTTCTATATACTGACTATCTCTTGTAGTAAAGCCTGCCTCTAAAAATATAGAGTGCTCTTTTGCTATTCTCATAAAGAACAAGTTTAGTTCCAAGGATTGTCTAACAAATTCACTGTTGGATAACATTACAAGCCCCCATGCATTTAATTATCATAATAAGATATGATTATAAATATTATTTTATTACATGAATAATAGACTTCTCTAAAATGTTAAAACTATAAAAGAGACTGCTTTAACAGTCTCTTTTAGTTAATCTATATTTTCACTTAAATTTAAAGTACTTTCCCCTTCAAATTCCTTTACTGATATTATTTTGTTTTCTGACTTTTTCTTTCCCACTACTTCCTTCTCTTCATCAACGAGTTCAAAATAAATTTCTCTAAATTCTATATCAACTTTAGAGACCTTAATTCTCACTTCATCTCCTAGCCTATAAATCTTTTTAGTTTTCTCCCCTATTAGACTTAGGTGTTTTTCATCATAAATATAATAGTCATCCTCTAGATTACTCATATGAACTAATCCCTCTATAGTATTAGGTAGTTCCACAAAGAAGCCAAAGCCTGTTACTGAAGATATAATGCCTTCGTATTCTTCATCAATCCTCTCAGCCATATACTCTGCTTTCTTAAGATCATCCACTTCTCTTTCAGCATCCTGTGCTAGTCTTTCCATCTCCGAGGATTGCTTTGAAGCATATTCCACCTCTTTATTGAGTCTTTCTATTCTTTTATCATCTATTTTCCCATTTATATATTCTTTTATTATTCTATGAATAATAAGGTCTGGATACCTTCTTATTGGAGAGGTAAAGTGGCAATAATATCTGGCTGCTAAGCCGAAGTGCCCGCTGCATTCAGGGGAATATCTCGCCTGTTTTAATGATCGAAGTAGTAGAGTGCTTACCACAGTTTCTTCTTTTTTTCCTTTAACTTTTTCAATTATCTCCTGTAGGGACTTAGGGTGTACTTCCTTGCTCCACCTTACTGTGTAACCAAGGTTGTGAACAAATTCATGGAAGTTAGATAATTTTTCTTCATCTGGGTCTTCATGAACTCTATAGACAAAGGGTATATTTGCCCAGAAAATATGCTCTGCAATAGTTTCATTGCAAGCTAGCATAAATTCTTCGATTATCCTGTTTGCTATTTCCCTTTCATAAGGGCTAATATCAATTGGTTTTCCTTTATCATTTAAAATAATCTTACTTTCATCAAAATCAAAGTCTATTGCACCTCTTGACATTCTTTTCTTGTATAGGATACTGCATAGTTCTTCCATAAGCTTAAAGTCTTCGTAAAGATAATCATATCTTATTATAAGTTCTTCATCCTTATCTTTAAGTATCTTAGTAACATCTGTATAGGTCATTCTTTCCTTAGTCTTTATTATACTTTCAACAATTCTATGATCTAACACCTTTCCGCTTTTATCTATTTCCATAAAACAACTTAGTGCTAGTCTATCAACCTTTGGATTTAAACTACAAATACCATTTGAGAGTTTTTTGGGCAGCATAGGAATAACTCTGTCAATAAGATAAACAGAAGTTGCTCTTTTAAGCGCTTCTCTGTCTAGTGGATTTTTTCCCCTTACATAATGTGATACATCTGCAATATGTACTCCCAGCCTATAATCACCATTTTCTAGCCTTTCTATAGATACAGCATCATCTAAATCCTTTGCATCTTCCCCGTCTATAGTTACTAATTTAAGCTGCCTTAAATCTTCTCTTCTAGAATACTCTTCATTTGGAATTGCATCAGGTATATTTTCTGCATAGGCCTCAACCTTAGGAGGAAATTCCTCTGGAAGACCATACTTTTTGATGATAGTTAAAATATCTATTCCTCTATCTCCCTTATTGCCTAATATCTGTTTAACCTTACCCTCGGGATTTCTCCTACCGTCTGGCCAAGAGATAATCTCAACAATAACTACTTGACCTGTTATAGCACCGCTTCTAAAATTTTTAGGAATAAAGATATCCTGATGAATCCTCTTGTCATCTGCAACAACAAAGCCAAAATTTCTGCTATCTTCATAGGTACCAATAATGTTCTTGTTTGCTCTATGAAGAATTCTTTCAATTTCACCTTCTCTTCTCCTGCCTGCATTTTCTTCTCTTAAAACCTTAGCAATTACTTTATCACCATGCATTGCCCCATACATATTGGCTATAGGTATGAATACATCTGGTTCACCATTTTCCGGTATAACAAAGCCATAACCCTTTTGATGTCCCTGGAGCTTTCCTATAACTAAACCCATTTTTTCAGGCAATCCATATAAATTGGACTTAATCCTTATTAAGTCTCCATCAGCTTCCATATCTTCAAGCACATTTTCAAACATTCTTATATCTTCTTTATTAATATTAAGTGCGCTTGCAATTTCATATAAAGAAATAGGCTTATAAGTTTTTTCTCTCATTAATTCTAATACAGCTTCTCTTATATTCAAAATTATCCCTCCTTTTAGTGGTCACAAAACTGGGTAATTAACCACGTTCGTTCCCTTACAGGCACTGGGTAACTTAAAATATTCCCTATCGCTCACAAGTTACCCGTAAAAGTTCATTTAGAACTTTTACCTCGCAAATTACCCGTTAAAGCCCATTTAGGGCTTTAACCTCCTTGCATAAAAATAGATATATTCTATTTTTGGTATAAACAAAAAATATATTCACATTATTAGTAAACCTATCCAATTTATTTTATTAAAATAAAAAAGTACAGTCAATGACTATACTTTTAGCAAATCTATTATTTTACCAAACTTAAGGCTATTACTACTAGTGCAAATAATATAGCAGTTATTACAGTAACTCTAGCCATTATTGCTTCATAAGACTTTGCTTTATTTTTACTGTAATATGTATCAGCAGTTCCTCCACCTATAAAACCTGATAGGCCGTTGGATTTACTTGGCTGCATAAGCACAGAAACAATTAAAATTATAGAAATAATTACAAGAGCAATTATAAGTGGAATACGCATTAAAAATACCTCCCATACAAATCATGTAATCCCATTGTATCATAGTATCAAATATTTTACAACTTAATAAAATATATAAATTTCCAAAAAAAGTGGAGCAGTTAAGCTCCACATATTTTTTACTACTTTTTGATGTTGTAAAATGCTTTTAAGCCTCTATATTCTGCCATATCTCCAAGTTCTTCTTCAATTCTAAGTAGCTGATTATATTTTGCAACTCTTTCACTTCTTGCAGGTGCACCAGTCTTAATTTGACCAGCGTTCATAGCTACAACTAAATCTGCAATTGTAGTATCTTCTGTTTCACCGCTTCTATGAGAAACTACAGCTGTATAACCAGCTCTCTCAGCCATTTCAATAGCATTTAAAGTCTCAGTTAAAGTACCAATTTGGTTAAGTTTTATAAGAATTGAATTAGCAGTTCCTCTTTCAATACCCATTTGAAGTCTTTCTGTATTAGTTACGAATAAATCGTCACCAACTAATTGAATCTTGCTGCCAAGCTTTTCAGTAATAAGCTTCCAGCCTTCCCAATCTTCTTCTGCCATACCATCTTCAATTGAGATTATTGGGTACTTATTTACTAAATCAACATAGAAATCTACCATTTCGGCAGGAGTAAGAACTTTTCCTTCTCCCTTTAAGTTATACTTTCCATCTTCAAATAACTCTGATGATGCTGGATCTAGAGCTATATAAATATCTTTTCCTGGAACATATCCAGCCTTTTCTATAGCTTCAATTATAACTTGAATAGCTTCTTCATTGGATTTTAAGTTTGGGGCAAAGCCGCCTTCATCACCAACACCAGTTTCATAACCCTTAGCTTTTAAGGATGATTTTAGCGCATGGTAAACTTCTGCACTCATTCTTAATGCTTCGCTAAAGGATGCTGCACCTGCAGGCATAACCATAAATTCTTGAAGGTCAACGTTGTTATCAGCATGTTTTCCACCATTGATTATGTTCATCATTGGAACTGGAAGAACTTTTGCATTAACTCCACCTACATATTGATATAATGGAAGTCCTAAGTAATTAGCAGCTGCATGTGCACAGGCAAGTGAAACTCCTAGCATAGCATTAGCACCAAGTCTTCCTTTATTTTTAGTTCCGTCTAATTCGATCATAGTTTTATCAATAGAAACTTGATCAAAGATGTTCATTCCAATTAATTCTGGAGCAATAGTATTGTTTACGTTATCTACTGCTTTTAATACACCTTTACCATTAAACTTTGTTTTATCTCCATCTCTTAATTCTACAGCTTCAAATATACCAGTGGAAGCTCCAGATGGTACAGCAGCTCTGCCGATTGTTCCATCCTCGAGAGTAACTTCTACCTCTACAGTTGGGAAGCACCTTGAATCTAGAATTTGTCGTGCAGTTACATCTACAATGTCAACATGAATTTTCATTATTAAAAACTCCCTTCAAATATGTATATAATCTGCAAGATCCAGTAAATTGTAATATCCAAAATAACATTTACATGTACCTTGCAGTATATTAGCTTTAATTATTTTATTAATGATTTACCTGTCATTTCTCCTGGAACGGTCAGTCCCATTACACCTAACATAGTAGGTGCTATATCTGATAAAATACCTGTTCTTAATTCTTTACCTATTGCCTCTTTTGAAACATAAATAAATGGAACAGGATCAGTTGTATGAGCTGTCATAGGATCTCCAGTTGAATAATCTATCATTTGTTCAGCATTTCCATGATCTGCTGTAATGAAAACTGTGCCATCCTTTTCTAATACCTTTTCAACAATTTTTCCAAGGCATACATCAACAGCTTCAATAGCATTTTTAGCAGCTTCAAATACACCTGTATGACCAACCATATCTGGATTTGCGTAGTTTAAGATTACCATATCATATCCATCACTGTCAATTCTTTTCAAAAGCTCCTCAGTTACTTCATAGGCACTCATTTCAGGTTTTAAATCATAGGTTGCTACCTTTGGAGATGGAATAAGCGCTCTATCTTCTCCTTTATTTGGAGCTTCAACACCGCCATTAAAAAAGAAGGTTACATGGGCATATTTTTCAGTTTCAGCTATTCTAAGCTGAGTTTTACCGCATTTGCTTACATATTCCCCCAGGGTATTTGCATAGGATTCAGGTTTATAAGCAACAGTTACATTTTCTAGTGTTTTATCATACTGAGTCATACAAACATAATTTAAGTTTAAAGCTTCTCTTTCAAATCCATCAAACACCTTATCATTTATTGCTCTAGTTATTTCCCTTGCTCTATCTGGTCTAAAATTAAAGAAAATTACTGAGTCCCCGTTTGATATTTTAGCTGTAGGTTTACCATTTTCTAAGATTACTGTTGGTAATATAAATTCATCTGTTTTATTGTCATGATAGGATTTTTCAACACCCTCAAGAGCTGAAGCTGCTGTTTCTCCTTCACATAATACAATAGCATTATAAGCAAGCTGCACTCTTTCCCAGCGCTTATCTCTATCCATTGCATAATATCTCCCAGATATAGTTGCTATTTTTCCTATTCCTATTTCTTTTAAATAATCTTCTAACTCAATAATATAATTCTTAGCAGAACCTGGCTGAACATCTCTTCCATCAAGGAAAGCATGTATATATACCTTATTAAGTCCTCTATTCTTTGCAAGTTTAATAAGAGCCTTAAGATGATCTATATGAGAATGAACCCCACCATCTGATAAAAGTCCTAAAATATGCAGTGAATTTCCACTTTTAATAGCCTTGTCAATAGCATCTATAAATTCCTCTTTTTCAAAAAAATCTCCATCTTCTATTGCTTTAGTTATTCTTGTCAATTCCTGATATATTATTCTGCCAGCGCCTATATTCAAATGTCCGACCTCTGAATTACCCATTTGTCCTCTTGGTAGACCAACATCCAAGCCGCTAGCCCCAAGCTCAGTTCTTGGGTAATTGTTGTAATATCTATCAAAGTTTGGCTTATAAGCTGCAGTTACTGCATTACCATCTTCTTTATCTGATATTCCAAATCCATCTAAAATCATTAACATAACTGGTTTCTTTGACACGGCTATTCCCCCTCGTTAAAAGTTTACGATTGCTGCAAAATCAGCAGCAACTAAACTCGCCCCTCCAACTAATGCTCCATCTATATCAGATTTAGCCATTTGTTCACCTATAGTTGAAGGCTTAACAGAACCACCATATTGAATTCTTACTTTATCTGAAGTTTCTGTTCCATATAAATTAGTTACAACTTTTCTGATATATGAAATTGTATCATTAGCTTGATCAGAAGTAGCAGTTTTACCTGTGCCTATTGCCCAAATAGGTTCATAGGCAATAACAATTTTCTCAACCTGCTCTTTATTAAGTCCTGCTAAGTCAAGCTTTATTTGCCTTCCAATAACTTCTTCAGTAATATCTGCCTCTCTTTCATATAGAGATTCACCGATGCAAAGGATTGGAATAATATTGTGAGCAAAAGCTGCCTTTAGCTTCTTATTAACAGTTTCATCTGTTTCATTAAAATATTGTCTTCTTTCACTATGTCCTATTATAACGTAGTCTACTCCTAGAGCCTCAAGCATATTAGGAGCCACTTCACCAGTAAATGCACCTTTTTCTTCAAAGTGTATATTTTGTGCTCCTACTTTTATATTTGATCCTTTTGCTGCCTTTACAACAGCATCAAGGCATACAAACGTTGGGCATACCACAACTTCACATTTAGCGTCTTTAACTAGCGGCTTTATTTCTTCTATAAAGCTAACAGCTTCATTAACAGTTTTATGCATTTTCCAATTACCTGCAATAATTGGTTTTCTCATTAAAACCCCTCCTATTTTATGAATTAGCAATTAATAATGAATTATAAGCTTATAAATATAACATAAGAGTTGTAAGTTTTCTTGAAAATTCATTATTAATAACCAAATATATTATATCATAATTACACATTTTGTAAACTTAATTGATAACAATTCTTAACTGCAAATTGTAAGCTTCTATTTATCATTAAGGGCAGCTATACCAGGAAGCTCTTTTCCTTCCAAGAATTCAAGTGATGCACCGCCACCAGTGGAAATATGTGTCATTTTGTTTCCGAATCCAAGGTTATTTACTGCTGCTGCGCTGTCTCCTCCACCAATAATTGTCGTTGCTCCTGAAGCAGCCATAGCTTTAGCAACTGCGACTGTACCATCTGCAAAATTCTTAAATTCTGCGACACCCATTGGTCCATTCCAAATAACTGTTTTTGCATCTTTAATAGCATCGGCAAAAAGAGCTTCTGATTTTGGTCCTATATCAAGCCCCATAAATCCTTCTGGAACATTTTGATCTTCAGTAATTTTAGCATCTACATCAGCATATTCTGGTGCAACTCTATTATCAACAGGCAATAGAAGTTTAACACCTTTTGCCTTAGCTTTTTCCATCATTTCTTTTGCATAGCCTAATCTTTCTTCATCAAGTAGTGACTTGCCTATTTCAAAGCCTTGAGCCTTAAAGAAAGTATAAGCCATGCCGCCGCCAATTATTAAAGTATCAACTTTTTCTAATAGATTATCTATAACGGCAATTTTATCAACTACCTTTGCACCACCTAAAATAGCACAGAAAGGTTTTGTAGGATTCTCAACTGCATCTCCAAGAAATTTTAATTCCTTTTGTATTAAGCAACCACAAACAGCAGTTTTTACAAACTTAGTAACTCCCACTGTTGAACAATGAGCTCTGTGAGCTGTTCCAAAGGCATCATTTACATATACATCTGCAAGTGAAGCTAAATCCATTGAAAAGGAATCCTCATTTTTGCCCTCTTCTTTTCTAAATCTTGTGTTTTCAAGAAGGATAACGTCTCCATCTTTAGCTTTTTCTACAGCTCTTCTTGCATTGTCTCCAACTACATTGTCATCAGCTGCAAATAATACTTCTTTCCCTAATAGCTCGGATAACTTAATAGCAACAGGAGCTAGTGTTAGGCTAGGGTCTGGGCCTTTAGCCTTTCCTAAATGAGAACAAAGTATTACCTTCGCACCATTCTTAATTAAATAGTTAATCGTAGGAAGTGCGCCATTTAACCTGTTTAAATCAGTTATGTTTCCATCTTTCATGGGCACATTGAAATCACATCTAACTAATACTCTTTTGCCTTTAACATCAATATCTTCTATTGTCTTTTTATTGAAATTCATGATTTAATCTCCTTTAACATAAAATTTAATAAAATAACAAAGAAAGGTCTGGGTTTATAGCCCTAACTACAAAACCAGACCTTAATAATCTTATTATAGTCTATCTGCAACAAACTTAGTTAAGTCCGCTAGTCTGTTTGAATAACCCCATTCATTATCATACCATGATACAACTTTAACCATATTTCCGCCTATAACCATTGTTGATGGAGCATCAATAATTGATGATCTTTCATCTTGTCTATAGTCCATAGAAACAAGTGGAAGTTCTTCGTATCCAAGTATTCCTTTTAATGAACCCTCAGAAGCCTTCTTAAATGCAGCATTAACTTCTTCTACAGTTACATCCTTTGAAAGTTCAGCTACTAAATCTGTGCAAGATACTGTTGGAGTTGGAACTCTAAGTGAGAATCCATTTAACTTTCCTTTTAATTCTGGAAGAACTAGTGCAACAGCCTTAGCTGCTCCTGTTGTAGTTGGAATCATGCTTTCTGCTGCTGCCCTTGCTCTTCTTAAATCACTGTGAGGGGCATCAAGTATCTTTTGGTCATTTGTATAAGAGTGAACAGTTGTCATAAGTCCCTTAACGATTCCAAATTCTTCATGAAGAACTTTGGCAAATGGTGCTAAGCAGTTTGTTGTACAAGATGCATTTGAAATTATGTTATGCTCTGCTGGTACATATTTGTCTTCATTAACACCTAGAACTATTGTTATATCTTCATTCTTAGCTGGTGCTGAAATTAATACCTTCTTTACTCCTGCTTGCTCCATATGTGCTTTAGCTTTTGTTGCATCAGTATAGAAACCAGTGGATTCTATTATTATTTCTGCTCCTACAGTTGCCCATGGAATGTTCTTTGCTTCTTTTTCTGCAAAAATCTTTATTTCTTTACCATCTACTATTATAGAACTCTCTGTAGCTTCTACAGTTCCTTCATATTTTCCAAATAATGAGTCAAATTTTAAAAGATGTGCAAGTGTTGCAGGTGTAGTTAAGTCATTTATAGCTACTACTTGTAATTCACTGCCATAGTTTTTAACTAATGCCTTAAACACATTTCTTCCTATTCTTCCAAATCCATTAATACCAACTTTAACCATTTGATATTTACCTCCTAATAATAAAATATTTATAATTATATATAAAATATAATTTGACAAAATTTAAATAATATACACTAGAAACTATTAGCTTATTCTAATCTATTGAGTATATTTATTATTTCCAGTGCTGCACCTTCATCAGTAATTAAGGTGCTGTTTGTTATATTTTTTTGGGTGGCTACTATTGCCTCTGCTTTACCTTTCCCTGCTGCAACTGCAACTAGATTTTCAATTGCTTTTAGTGAATTCCCATCAACAACAATTGAAGAGGTTGCACAAATTACTTTCCCATTTCTATCAAAATAATAACCAAAAGCTTCACCAACTGCTCCCTTAGATTTTAGTTCTATGATTTTATCAGGCGGAAGCTCTCTTCTTGCTGCCATTTCATCAGCTTTGCCAATACCGTATATTAATATATTTGAACTCCTAATATTTTTAACAATTTCTTTAACTTCTTTTTCATTAAGTAAAGAATTTAAAGCAGTAGAGCTAATGTTATCTGGTATATGAAGAAGTTTATAATTACCATTTAATTTTTTTGCAAAACTAGCAGCCAAGTTATTTGCCTGAATTTCTACACTTCTACCCATTCCACCTCTTGCAGGAATTACGAGAACATTATTGAGATTTGGAGTCTTATGTATATTGTCAATTACTGCTTTTACTGTAGAACCTCCAGTTATGGCTATAATACAATTATCTTTAAATAGATTTTTTAGAAATATGGAAGCCGATTTCCCTATTTCAGTTATTACAGTATTGTCTTCATCAACATCTCCTGGAACAATAATAACATTCTTTAAGCTTAACTTTTCCTTAATAACCTTTTCAATATCTGAAAGGCCCTTAAATTCATGAATAAGATCCTTAAGCTTTTCAATTATTTCTTCTCCATCCTTGGTGATGGTCATTCCTGGAGTATTTATCTCTATTAAGTTTTCCTCCTTGAAAAAGTTTATCTCGCTTCTGACAATTCTTTCTCCCACACCAAGCTTATTTGCAAGAATTCTCCGCCCAATGGGTTGATTATAATAAATTGTTCTAAGAATATTATACCTTTTATTAAGCAAGTCAACGGCTTCAGGTACAATCTTTTGTGCTAACTTCATAATTTCATTCAATTGCTACACCTCTTTGGTCATTGAATGTCCCAGTCATTCATTTCTTGTCCCACTTATATTATAAATTAAATACTAATTTTTTTAAATTAGTATTTTTAAAAAATTTGTTAATAAAGTGTTAACAAATAAAAAACAGGTTTCATTACTTTAGTACCTCTTTCTTCTACTTGAGGACTTTAATCCTAATTCCTCTCTATATTTTGCAACAGTTCTTCTAGAAATATTCATACCTTTTTCATTTAGTATACCACAAATACCTTGGTCTGAATATGGATTGGTCTTATCTTCTGAATCAATTAAAAGTTTAATTTCTTTTTTTATTAGGTTTGTAGAAATATCCTGAGTATTGTCTTTAGAAGATAAGCCTAAGGTAAATAAATCCTTTATCTTAATTGTACCTTTACTTATATTTATAAATTTGTCCTTAATTGCTCGGCTTACAGTAGATTCATGTATACCTAGGTTATCAGCAATGTCTTTTAAGGTCATTGGCTTTAGAAAATCATCTCCATATTCAAAATAATCCTTTTGAAATTCCACAATTTTTTCTACTACTCTATAAATTGTTGATTTCCTATATTCTATACTTTTCATTAAAAAAACAGCATTATCTATTTTCTGTTTAACATATTCCACCGCTTTTTTATCACTATCATTACTAAGAATTTCTTTATAAATCGGGTTTATTCTTAGGCCTGGTGTAATGGCTTCATTAATTATTACTTCATGTTTACCATTTATATTTTTAATATAAGCGTCTGGTAGTATAAACTTTGTTTCCTCTCCATCATAAAATCCACTTGAAGGTTTTGGTTCTAATTTTTTTATAATATCTGCATATTCTTGAACTATCTTTAACTCAACATTAAGCATCTTTGCTATTTTATTATATTTATTTTCAGCTATATCTTCCATATGATTTTCTATAATAGCTAATAAAGTCTCATCAATAATATTTTTTCTCTTAAGCTGAAGCTTTAAACATTCCTCTAAGTTCCTTGCACCAATTCCAGCAGGATCCAAGTCCTGTATGATTCTTAAAGCATGAGATACGAATTTTTCTTCGATTCTAAGGTTCATTGCCATATCCTTTACTTCTTCATCTAAATAGCCTTTTTCATCTAAGTTGTCTATAATATTATAGCAAATACTTCTATAGAAATCATTTACATTTAATTCATTAATCTGCTCTCGTAAAAATTGTCTTAGAGACTTTTTTTCAGAAATAAAATAAAAAGGTGAAACTTCCTCATCTGTATTTTCATTATTATAATAAGTTTTATCTTTTTTTAGAAAGTCCATAAATTCTTTATACTCCATGGTGGAATTATTATCTTTATTCTCATCAGCATACTCAAGTACAGGATTTTCCAAAACCTCATTTTCTATATGCTCCTTGAGCTCAATGCTTGACATTTGCAGAAGTTTTACTGAAAGCTGCATTTCCTGGGTCATTATAAGCTTTTGTTCTTGAGTTAAAGATAATTCAAAGTTCATAGCCATCTCTTTCACCACCTGAAGAAATAAAATTCATTTAATACACCTATAATAACATTTTTTCAATAATAAGAAAATAAAAACTCGCAGGTTAATGACCTGCGAGTTCTATTTATAAGCTATTAAAATTATCTCTCACCCTTAACGTAAGGAGTTCCATCAGCAGCTGGAGCCTGAGTCTTACCTATAAATCCAGCAAGTGCAAGCATTGTTAGAACATAAGGGAACATTGCATATATTTCTTGCGGAAGACTCCATCCAAAGCCTTGAGCTTTCATCTGAAAGGCATCTGCAAAACCAAATAGTAAACATGCCCACATAGTTCCTTTAGGTGTCCAGTTGCCAAAGATAAGTGCCGCTAATGCTATAAATCCACGTCCTGAAACCATACCCTCCCTATAAAGAGGTGTAATTCCAAGTGACAGCGCTGCACCACCTAATCCTGCAAGAGCACCAGATAATACAACACAGGAATATCTTATTTTATAAACACTTATACCTAAAGTATCTGCAGCAGCAGGATGCTCTCCTACCGATCTTATTCTAAGTCCAATAGGGGTTTTATATAAGACATAGGATACGATAAATACAAGTACAATTGCAAGTATTACAAACCAATTTAGCTGAGATAGTAAATCTCCAATAACTGGAATACCTTTAATAAATTTAGGTAAGTCATAAGGCAGTGAGTTTACTAAATCTGTCTGTCCGCCTTTTTTAAAAACCTTATATATCATAAAGGATGCAAAAGCTGTGGAAAAAAGATTTATTGCAGTACCTGATATAACCTGGTCTGCTCGAAGGTGAATACTTAAAAATGCATGAATGAGTCCAAGCCCTGCCCCTGCTGCCATACCAATTAATATACCAAGCAGTGGACTTCCTGTAAGATAAGTACCAAGTACAGCAAAAAAGGCACCTATTGTCATCATCCCTTCAAGTCCAATGTTAACAACTCCTGATCTTTCAGAAAATACTCCTCCGAGACCTGCAAAAATAAGAGGTGTTGCCATTCTTAAAGTAGCTGCTAATAACGCAACAATAACTGTAATACTAGCCATTTATCATCACCTTCTTCTTTCTCTTTTCTCCAATAAATTTGACAATATAATCTGTAGCAACAAATATTATTATTATAGATTGAATTAAATAAACAATTTCCTTGGGAATACTATTAAGCTGTAATATTTTTGAGCTGCTGTTTAGTGCACCAAAAAGTACTGCTGAGAAAATGCAGGCAACTGGGTTACTCTTAGCTAAAAGTGCAACAGCCATACCATCAAAACCGAAGCCTGGTAAAGCCATAAAGTTTTGTGTTTGATGTAAAATACCAGAAACGTGTACTGCACCGCCCATACCAGCAATTGCACCTGAAAATACCATTGCTAGTATTGTATTTTTTGATATATTAATTCCGCCATATTCTGCGCCATGTGGATTAATTCCAACTGCTCTTAGTTCATAACCTATAGTAGTTTTCCATAAAATCCAATAAATTAAGAAGGCAACAACTATTCCAATAAATAGTCCAACATTTACTCTACCTGAACTACTAAGTCTTAAGAGTTCTGCACTTTTTTGAATTAGAGGTGTAGCTGACTTATCTGCCACGCCAAAAGGAGTTCTTAAGATTATGAAGTT
>NZ_JBJHZZ010000008.1:0-125283 GCF_045310675.1 Candidatus Clostridium stratigraminis | reverse complement strand
GAAAGCCAACTTTAGACCTTCATGCCTATATAATAATTGTCATAGAAAGCTATTTACAGAAAAAGTTTCACACACTCGAAGGCCTATAAAAAAACCTTCAGTGTTCTCTGTGCTCTAAGCTTATTTACTATGAAATATTATATAAAATATCGCAACTTACAAAATTGTAAAATCTATAGTTCTATCTGTGTGTAATAATCTATTTATATTGAATATCTAGGCATAATTATTGAATATTTTATTTAACAAATTGGTTATCTTTAAATACTCCAACTTGTATTTCTCCATCTGAAAAAATATACATGCCTTTTCCTTCTCTATAATCCTCCTTCCATTCTCCAATATACTTTTCTCCGTCATTCCAAGTATGTATTCCTTCACCATGCCTTAAATCATTTTCCCAATGACCCGTATAGGTGTCACCATCAGACCAAGTATATATACCTTCACCACACTTTTCACCATCTCTCCACTCACCTACATATTTTTCACCATCTGGCCAAGTATAGATTCCATATCCATGCTTTTCATCAGCTCTCCATTCACCTATATATTTCTCGCCATTAATCCAGGTATGCGTTCCCTGTCCATCCATTTTGTCATCTTTCCAGTGACCAACGTATCTACTTCCATCCTTATATAAGTAAATTCCTTCTCCATCCATCTTTCCGTCTTTTCTCTCACCAAAATAGGTTCCACCATGGACATGCTCTGAAGCTTCTTCCTTTATATTTTTATTCCTTATCCTTTTAAGTTGGCTTTCACTTAACTTTAGTTTGTTCATATGAGAGTTCTCCTTTATTCTGCACTTGATATTTTCATATAAGTATATTGTAAATTAACTAGTTATATTTATCTATAGTATATTATAATAAATATTTAAGGTTTTTCTAGCTTACCCATAAATATAATTAGCCCAGTTTTCTTATCAGCTATTGCATATATAAAAGGTTTATCTGCAGTAAATGCAATAGGATTTACTACTATTCCAAGATCCATTGCAACCTCTGTTGCAGCAGCTGCTTCCGTACCCGCTTCATTCACATCTATATAACATTTTTGTTTTACAAGGTTTATATATTGGCTTTTCTTATCTGTCATTTTTGAGAAATCAGCTTTTTCAGGATCAAAGGCATCTTTCATTCCAAAGCCTTGAAGCATTTTATTTAGCTCATCCTCATATTCAATTTTAAATTTTGGCAGCTTAATATCTACTTCTGCCCTTTTAAAATCATTTGTCCACTTTTCCCAATTATCATAAGTCATACTCTGAATTAGCTTATCTTCACTGATTCCCTTATCTGGCAGAAAAATATAAAAACCAAAATTGTCGTCATCATAAGGAAGTCTTACAGCTGAAAAATCCTTGGTCTTAAGATAATCTACTGAAAGAATGCCTTTCATCATATCAACATTTACCTTTGAACCATTACTTAAGTTAAAAGCCTCCTTACTAGTACTACTTTCAATAAAGGGGTCAGCCCACTTGCCTTTAAAATATATAGTGTTTATAAGTAACATAGTGACATTATCTAAATTTGTATTAAGCTTCTTAATCTTTCCTTGAGTTTTATCAGACACCCATTTATTTATATCATTTACAGTAGTCCTTTTATTAAAATCTACATTATATATTTCTGCTTCATAATTGTCGCTACCAATACCTTTAAAATCATCTCTAACCTTAATATCCTTCTGTATCCAAATAGAATCTGACATATTAACATTTATACTTTTTAAGCTATTGAAATGAGCAATAACCTTTTGATAGTTTTCATTTATAGTACTATCGTTAATATCATTAAATTCAAGTGCAGACAGAATTTCTTCCTTAGTTTTATTTGCAGCTCCATTTTGTGTCATTGCTAAAACAGTATTTAAACTTAATGGAGAAATAACAATATTACTATTGTTATGAGCCTTAAGTTCATAATTTAAGAACTTAAAGGCTACTTTATTATTTGCATCACTTATGTTTTTTATATTACTATCTAGTTCCTTTGCCTTAATCGTATATTGATTTTTTATTGAATTATCCTTTTTCATTCCACAGCCTATACAAGCTGCTGCAATTGCAGAAACTAATAATAAAGCTGCTATTCCTTTAAATCTGTTCATATTCTCCCTCCTTAAAGTTATTCATCCTATAAGGGTTAATACGAAACTACTTGTAAATAGTTACCATGTGCTGTGCCTTAATTAGTCTATATATTCCTCCAGTAATCTGTCAATATCCTCCTGCAGCTTTAGCTTTTCACCATACAAAGCATTCAACTTTTCGTAATCACTGGAAAACTTGTTGATTTGTTCTTCTAAAGAATTTAAATTTACCTCTAATTCTTCTATTTGCTCTTCAAGGTTCTGTTTTTGCCGCTGATTATTAAGCCTTTCTACTGGTTTAGCCTGCTTTGTTTTTTGGGATTTAACTGTTTTGTTTCCAGATTTAAGACTATGAGTTAAGGTAATTTCTGAACCTTTTAGCTGTACAGACTTTTCTTTATAGTACTCATAATTACCATTATAGGAAATAATAGAACCTCGAAATAATTCTATTACCCTTGTTGCAGTGTTATTTATAAAATATCTATCATGAGATACAAACAGCAGCGTCCCTTTAAATTTATTTAGAAACTCCTCTAATTCCTCTTTAGAGTCAATATCTAAATGATTTGTTGGCTCATCTAGGATTAAAAAGTTAACTTCATTATACATAAGCATTGCTAGCTTTAATCTGCTTCTCTCACCACCTGAAAGTGCTCCTACCCTTTTAAAAACTGATTCACCAAAGAACATATATTTTGCAAGATATTCCCTTGCTTTACCTTCACCTATTACATAATCCTCTCTAAAGCATTCTAATATAGTCTTATTTTCATCTTTAAAGCTTACATTCTGAGGCAAATATCCAAGTTTTATAGAGCTTCCTAGAGCTGCTGTTCCAGAATCTGCACTATCTATTCCTAGTAAGATTTTAATTAAAGTAGTCTTTCCACAGCCATTTGACCCTATTAATGCTATTGTTTCACCATTTTTTATTAGAAGCTCTGCATTATTTAGGAGAATCTTTTCACCATAGCTCTTGTATAGATCCTTAATAGTAACTACGTCATTTCCAGATCTGCTTGCTGCGTTGGCATTAATACTAATACTATCTCTTTCAAGCTTTGGTCTATCAATTCTCTGAAGCTTATCCAAAAGCTTTTGCATGCTGGCAGCTCTTTTAAAAAACTTTTCGTTGTCCCCTCTATTTCCCCAATCTCTTAGCTGGGAGATAGAGTTTTCCATGGCTTTAATCTTTTTCTGCTGATTTAAGAATTCATCCATCTGCAGAAGCAGCTGTCTTTCCTTCTCTTTAACAAAGGCGTTGTAATTACCAGAATAAACTTTTGATGTCATATCCTCGATTTCTATTATTTTTGTTACTACATTATCTAAAAAATATCTGTCATGTGATACGATTATCACTACACCTTTGTACTCTTTAAGATAGGACTCCAGCCACTCCATTGCATCTAAATCCAAATGATTCGAGGGCTCATCCAGTAATAGTATATCAACTTTTTGAAGTAATATTTTCCCTAGAATTATTGTAGTTTTTTCTCCGCCGCTAAGCTCAGAAAATAATCTTTCCTTAAAGTTATCATTTATCTTTAAGCCAGTGCAAATTTTACATAGCCTTTCTTCTTTCTCATAGCCCCCTAGGCTCTCATATAGAGTTTGCAACTCAGAGTATTTATTTAATAGTTTTTCCAAATTAGTTTCATCCAATTTGGGAAGCTGCTTTTCTATTAATTCTAATTCACTATGCAATGCATCTACCTTTTCAAAGGCTATATTTAATACATCAATAACCTTAAAATCATTGGGATAAATTGGTACCTGTTCAAGATAACCTAAAGTTGCTCCTTTTTTAATTGAAAGCATTCCATTATCATACCCTTCAATGCCAGTTATTATTTTTAAAAGTGTACTTTTCCCAGAGCCGTTACTTCCAATGATACCTACCTTTTCAGTACTTAGCACCTCAAAAGTGATATCATCTAAAATCTTAGCAGCTCCATAGTACTTTTGTAATTTATTTAAAGCTAATTCTATCATTTTCATTCCCTCCAACTATCTCTCTATTTTTATGCTTCTTAAGTTTTAACATTAAGAATATCATTACCGGAATATATAGTATAGCTATAATTCCAAAGGTTATTGAAAAACCTATCTTTTCTGCTATAAACCCAAACAAAGGGAATACGCAGATCATAAATGTACTGAAACATAGACTATCAAAAGACAATATTGTTGCTCTATATTCAGATGGTATCCTAGTATTTATATAATCACTAAATATTGTAAAAGCCAAACCTCCCGTGATTGAAGTTAAAAGAAAGAATACTATGGATAAATTCTTCATAAATGCCATCCCTGTTAAAGCAAAGATATTTACTGCTGCTATGCTTACTAAGGTTCCTTTTAATTTAAATAATTTTTCGAAGCTATAGGCATATTTTGAACTTAATGCTTCAATAAAACTGCTTAGTGCACAAATTACAGCAATTGTTGTTTTTGAATAACTCATATCCGAGAAATACTTTTGACTGTAGAAAAATACAGTTGTTTGAAGGCTTGCTGTAAGGGCTGAAAATAGTATTAAATAAAGCACAATTCTCCTTTCTTTAAGCACCTTTATACTTGTAGTTAATTGATATACTATTTGATTTCCTAGCGGCTTTTCTTTATCCCTATTAATAGATGGTTCCTTAAACCTAAAAGCTGATATTAAAGCTATGGCTTGTATTATGGTACCTAGTACATATGCATATAAAAATCTAATATCTGCTAATATTCCTCCAAGCAAAACAGCTAACCCCTGTGCAATAGACATAATAAATGCTAGGTTGCCCCATATTCTTTTATATTTTTCCTCCTGGCCTAATTCTTTCAAACTATCATAAACTAACGCTTCTGCTGCTCCAGAATTTAAATTCATTGCTGCTGAGCTTAAAACAAAAGCAATAGCAAATCCTAAAAAGCTGTTTGATATTATCATAAGAATACATGAAATTACACTTAAAGCTCTTCCAACCACCACACTGAACTTTTTTCCATACACATCTGCAATAGCACCTGTAGGTAATTCAAAAAGCAATCCTGTCATATGATAAATAGATTCTAATATTCCTATTTGGACTAAGGACATTCCTCTGAAAGCAAGATACAACACCCATATAGCTGAGGTAATATTTAATTGTAATAAAAAATTATACATATAACTTACGGATATGTTTCGTTTTAATTTATTATTGATACCCATATTTAGATCCTCCAAAACAGATATACTTTCAAGTTTCTTCAAAATAAAATAAGCCCCCTGTTATAACTTTTAATAAAGAGAAAAACAGTAAAAGGCTTATGGAAGAAAGTGTATTATTTTTAAAAAAGTAAAAACTAAAAGGACTCAAAGCATAAACCTTGAGTCCTAAAAATCTTAATTATCAGCTATAAAAATTCATATATAATCAACACAGCTAATTGAAAGATGTAGAATCATGGATTTATACAATAGTCAGTACTTATTCTAAAAACGGACGCACTCCTCCCGTAGAAGCTTGAATTTGCGCTTTTTGTAACAGAGCTGCTGTATTGCCAATGTTTGTTTAAAATAAAATTAACAGTACCAACTATATTAGCCATAATCTACCCTCCTTGTATTCCTCGTTCTGCACAAAATATTATTAATATTTGTGTTCCTTATATTCCTTATGTTCTTTTAATAGTCAAATATATTTTACATGAAGTTTTGTAAAATTTCAATACATTTTTAATATTGTGAAAAATTCTATGCAATTTAATACCAATATTTTATTATTTATAATTTATTATAAATAGTACAAATGACATTATAAATGAGACATGAGAAACGTCCCCATGTCACATTTTTTCTAAATTCAGTAGCAAAAATCACCTACCCTTAATATTATATATCAGAACTTAGTAATAGGTTCAAATGAAAATAGGAAGGGGCGTATATACATGAAATACGAATATGGCGAATTAATTTCAACTTCAACACAAAAAGTCGGACAAGATTTAAATAAATTATTTACTAATTTATTAAATGGCCATCTTAAACTTGAAGGTCAACCAGTACTACTTCCAAGTGAGCTAGATCTCGAACTAAAAGTTAGATATAAGATAACTCCAGAAGATGACGCATTTTCTGTTGAAATATCATGGGAAAAACCAAACCCAGAAGAAAACTTAGAAGACGATTAATATATCTTAAAGGGGGCTGCTCCCCCTTTATTAGATTGTAGAGGAGATGGATTTATTTGGAGAACATTAATTCCGAACCAATTTCTGAAGTTCTTAAGTTTTATCCTATTGAGGTTTTATCTATAAAAAATAATTCCTATAAAGGTAAAAAAGGTGTTTGGTTTATTAAAAGCTCAAGTGGTTTGAAGGTATTAAAAAAAATATCCAATTCAGAGGCCACCTTAAAATTCTTACTATCTGCTGTAAATTATCTTGTAAATAACGGCATAAATATACCACAAGTTAATAAAACAATAAATGGTGATGAATACGTTAAATACAATGGAGTGTGCTTCATTCTTTCAGATGCAGTAGATGGCAAAGCTCCAGATTATAATAATTCAAAGGAATTAGCAGCCATAGTAGAAGGTCTTGCAGCTTTTCATAGGGCATCTATAGGTTTTAAGGTTCTCAGCGAAACAAAGCCAAAAAACCATCTAGGCACCTGGATAGAAGAATACAATTATCAACTTGAAGACATGAATAAATTCTATAAAGAAGAACTTACAAAGACACAAAGTAATGAAATAGGTAAGTTAGTAAAAGGTGATTTCCCTTATTTTTATGAAAGAGGTCAAAGAGCTATTGAGGGCTTAAAAAAGGGTGAATATGCTGCTTGGGTTAATAAAATTAAAGACATTGGAGGTCTATGTCATCAAGACTTTGCTTCTGGAAACTTAATTATGACTTCTTCAAAATTCTATATTTTAGACACAGATTCTTTAACCTTAGAAATACCAGCAAGAGATATAAGAAAAATACTAAATAAGATACTAAAAAAACATGGCAGATGGGATATAGCCCTTGTTACAAAGATATTAAAGTATTATCAGCGTAGAAATCCACTATCTAAGGAGGAGTGGCAGGTAGTTAAATATGATTTAATGTTTCCTCATCTTTTCCTTGGAGCAATGAACAAATTTTATTATCAAAGAGATAAGGAATGGTCTATTGAAAGCTATACTAAAAAAATTAGAGATATGTATTCCTTTGAAAAAACTATTGATCCGTTATTAAATAATTTTAATATGATAATTGAAGAAGTAGTTCATAATTAGCACAGCAAAGGAGGGAAAAAATTTGGCTAACAGCTTAAATGAAAGTTCTATTCAGCTTATTAACTTAGCGAAAGAAGTATTAAAAAATTATAATATTATTCCTAATGATATTTCAATTATTCAAAGCGGTACCATAAAAACCGTTTGGAAGATCAAATATACCAATTCCCTATTATGTTTAAAAAGACTTAGGCAATCTTATGACAAATCCTCCTTTTCGGTAAATGCTCAAATTTATATAAAATCAAAGGGAGGAAATGTCCCAGGTATTTTATTAACAATAGACAAAAAGGCTATTCATCAGTATAAGGATGAACTTTTTGTCCTTTATGAGTGGATGGAGGGAAGGGAATTAAACTTCAATTACAATCCAGATTTAGCTTATGCCATTAAAGGCCTCGCAGCTTTTCACCTAGCTTCTAAAGGCTACGCTCCAGATGCATCTTATAGGATTTCTTCAAAAATAAACAAATGGCCTAATCAATATGAATCCATGGGAAATAAGCTAAAAAAATGGAAGGAGGATGCTTATAATAAAAAGTCCTCGAACCCCTATTTCTCCTATATTAAAGCAGTTGATTCCATGCTAGATCTCAGTGATAATGCTCAAAGACTAATTGCAGCCTCCCACTATAATGAATTATCAGCAAATAATGAGTCTCAGGTGCTCTGTCACCAGGATTATGGCACAGGAAATGCACTGCTTGGTAAAAACGGTGTTATAATACTGGATTTGGATGGTGTAACCTTAGATTTTCCAATGAGAGATTTAAGAAAATTAATATTTAAATATGAAGAACCACTTGGAAAATGGCAAAGTAAAATGTTAAGCGATATTTTGGATTGGTACTCAGAGATTAATCCACTATCTAAAGATGAAAAGGAACTTTTATATATTGATTTACTATTTCCTCACCGCTTTTATGGTCTAGTAAAAAATATTTTTATTAGTGAAAAGCCGATAAAAGCCTCAGATATTGAAAGAATTGCTATTTTTGAGGAGTCAAAACTTAAGCTGTTAAAGGAATTATTATAAAGGTGGTGACAGCATTGAACGTAGCATTTATTTGTACTGAAAAACTTCCAGTTCCACCTGTGGATGGTGGAGCAATTCAAATATACATTGAAGGTGTTTTGCCCTATTTAAAAGATCATCACAAAATTACAGTGTTTTGTATAAGCAGTGCTAAGCTTCCAGATAGAGAAATTAAGGATGGAGTAAGATATATCAGAGTCCCTGGAGGCAGTCAACCAGAATATATAGCAAATGTAATAAATGCCATGGATAGCTCTTATGATTTAATTCAAATTTTTAATAGACCAAAATGGGTATTGGACATTAGAGAGAGATTTCCGAACACTAAAATTAGCTTAAGCCTTCATAATGAAATGTTTGAGCCTAAAAAAATAAATCCCCCTAGCGCTGCAAAATGTATTGAAACTGTAGAATATATAAATACCGTTAGTAAATTTATTGCAGGAGGGGTAACAGCGTTATATCCTGAAGCCAGAGATAAACTTAATGTAATTTATTCAGGGGCAGATATAGAAAAATATAAACCTAATTGGTCTAGAGAAGGTCTTGCTAATAAGACAAATCTAAAAATGAAGTATAATATACAAAATTGCAAGGTAGTTCTATTTGTAGGAAGATTAAGTGAGAAAAAAGGAGTCCACGTTCTGCTTAAAGCTATGAAAGATATTATGAACATGTATCCAAGAGTTGCTTTAGTTATTGTTGGAAGCAAATGGTTTGGCGGCAACAAGGTTGATGATTATACAAGATCCTTAATCACTATTTCCAAAGAATTAACTGGCCCTATAGTATTTACTGGCTTCCTGCCTCCTTCTGAGGTTTATGCACATTATAATATGGCCGATATTTTTGTATGTCCTTCACAATGGAGAGAGCCTTTAGCAAGAGTTCATTATGAAGCTATGGCTTCAGGTATTCCTATAATAACTACTAACAGAGGTGGAAATGCTGAGGTGGTTTCCGGCCTTGGCAACGGATATGTTATAGATGATTATACTAACCCCCTTGTTTTTGTAAAATATATCGATTACCTCCTAAAAAACCCAGATATAGCTATGCAGATTGGTCAAAAAGGAAGAAGGTTAGCTGAAGAAAAGCACGGCTGGGATAAGGTAGCCCTAAATGTACTAAATGCCATAAACAGTGTACAAAAGTAAAGAAATTAAGAGACTGCGAAGATGGCAGTAAAGGGGGCTTTATATGAATATTTCAGTAATAGGCACTGGATACGTTGGGCTTGTTACAGGAGCATGCTTAGCAGAACTAGGCATAAAGGTACTTTGTATGGATACTGATAAAGATAAAATAAATAAACTAACAAAAGGTATTATCCCAATTTATGAACCAGGTTTAAATAATATAGTTATTAATAATTCAATAAATGAGAGACTAAGCTTTACTACATCCATAAAGGGAGCATTAGATTTTGCAGATATTATTTTTATAGCGGTTGGTACTCCTACAAAAGATGATGATTCTGCTGATTTAAAATACGTATTTGAAGCAATAATAGAGATTGCAAGCTTAATGAATTGTTATAAAATTATAGTAACCAAAAGTACTGTTCCCGTTAAAACTGGCCAGAAAATTAAATTATTAATAAAAAATATTCTAATAAATAGAAACATTAACCTTGAATATGATGTTATTTCCAATCCTGAGTTTTTAAGAGAAGGAACTGCCATAGAAGATTTCTTAAAACCTGATAGAATAGTAGTTGGCGGAGAAAATAAAAGTGCACTTGCCATTATGAGAAAAATATATGAGCCACTTATTAAAGGTGGAATACCCTTTATTGAAACGAATCTTGAAACCTCTGAATTAATAAAATATGCCTCTAATGCCTTCTTAGCAGCTAAAATAAGTTTTATTAATGAAATTGCTAACATGTGCGAGCTCGTGAGTGCCGACGTTACAGTGGTTGCTAAGGCTATGGGTCTAGATAACAGAATTGGACCTAAGTTTTTAAATGCAGGACCGGGTTACGGAGGAAGCTGTTTTCCAAAAGATACTAGAGCACTCTTAACTACAGGTAAGCAAATTGGCTATATACCTCAAATAGTAAAGGCTGCAGTGGAAGTAAATCATAATCAAATAAAGATAATCCTTGATAAGATTACGAAAACCATAGGTTTAATTGAAGACAAAAATATTACAATATTAGGTCTTTCCTTTAAACCAGAAACAGATGATATTAGGGAAGCTCCATCTATACCAATAATTAAGACTTTACTGGAATTAAACGCATCTATTAAAGTGTATGATCCTCAGGCTATGGGAAATGTAAAACATGATTATCCAAGTCTTAACATTGAGTACTGCAGTGATTTATACTCGGCTTCCATTAATAGTGATGCAATAATTCTTATTACAGAATGGGAAGAATTTAAGAATATTGATTTTAGTAAGCTTAATAAAATTGTTAAAAATCATATTTTTATTGACCTTAGAAATGTTTATGACCCAAGCATAATAAAGGCCTATGGGTTTATTTATGAGGGAGTTGGGCGATTATGAAAACCGTATTAGTTACTGGCGGCTCAGGCTTCATTGGTTCAAACCTTTGTGAAAGGTTATTAGTTCTTGGCTATAATGTAATCAACTTAGATAATTTCAATGATTATTATAGTCCTTTAATAAAAATAAAAAATATAAAAAATGCTTTAGAAAATAAAAATTACAAGGTTATTGACGGAGACATTCTAGACAAAAATCTCTTAACCTCTATTTTCAATCTTAATAGGGTAGATATAATTATTCACTTGGCTGCATTAGCGGGTGTAAGAAGGTCTCTAAATAATCCTCTTGAATATATTGACGTGGATATAAAAGGAACTGTAAACCTATTAGAGTGTGCAAGGAAATATAACACTAAAAAGTTTATATTTGCTTCCTCATCCTCAGTTTACGGCCACAATTTTTTACCTTTTAAAGAAACTGACACAACTCAATCACAAATTTCTCCCTATGCCGCAGCTAAAGCTTCCGGTGAACTATTCTGCAAAACCTTTAATAATCTATACGGCATTCCTATAGTCTGTTTAAGGTTTTTTACAGTTTATGGTCCAAGGCAAAGACCTGAAATGGCAATATATAATTTTACAAGCAGGATTTCAGAAGGAAGAGCTATAAGTATATTCGGCAATGGAACAAGTTCCAGAGACTACACTTATATAGATGATATTCTAGACGGTATTGTAAGTTCTATAGACTTAAATTGCAGCTTTGAAATCTTTAATCTAGGAAACTCAAGCCCTACTAATATTGAATATTTAGTTACCCTTATTGAAGAAAACTTAGGAAAAAAGGCATTAATAGATTATACCTTAATGCAGTTAGGAGACGTTCCTCATACCTTTTCAGATATTTCCAAGGCTCAAAGCCTTCTTAATTATTCTCCAAAGGTTTCAATTGAAAAAGGAATTGAAGAATTTATTAATTGGTTTAAAATTGAAAACAAATAATCTTTAATATATAAATGCAATCAAAAAAGCGAAAATATATAAAATATCTTTCATGAACAGATGACTGTATCATATTTTATATATTTTCGTTAAATTTTTTTAGAATTATTTTAAAAACCCTTTATTTTCTAATAGCCTCTGAAATTGCCTTAACTGCAAAAACAGGCAGCTTCAACTGTCTTTTCCATCTTGAAGGATTGGATATTAGGCGATAAAGCCATTCCAAGTTGAGCTTCTGCCAAATATCCGGTGCACGTTTAACCTTTCCTGAAATTACATCAAGGCTTCCTCCAACTCCAAGTGTAATTTTTGAGGTAAGTCTACCTTTATATTTATAAATCCACTTATCAGCAAAGGGAGCTCCAAGAGCTACTATGAGAAAGTCAGGCCTTAAAGCCTCTATTTCCTCTATTATCTTTAATTCTTCCTCACCCTTAAAATATCCATTATGTCTTCCTAAAAGCTTAATATTAGGATAGTTTTTCATAATTTTTTCTGAAGCTTCCTTATTTACTTCCTCAGAGGAACCTAAGAAATAAAAAGATAAGCCCTTTTCATTTCCAAGTTTTAAAAGCTCCAAAAGCAATTCATAGCCTGTCACCCTTTCAGGTAGGGGCTCCCTTTTTAATTTCGAAGCTAAAATTATTCCTATACCATCAGCAGTTATTAAATCAGCATCAAGTGATATCTTTTTAAGCTCTGCATCTTTTTCTATATCAAGTGCAATTTCAGGATTAGCCGTTATTATATGATAGGTTTTACCTATATTTTCACTAAGCTTTTTATCAATAAGCTCAACAGTTTCTTTTAAGCTCCTATTAGAAAAATCTATTCCTAAAATTTTTACGCTTTTATCCATAATGTACCTGCCTTATTTTAACCCTATTGTATTCCTCGTATAATCTCTTTATAAGATATTCCACTTCTTAAACTTTTATATTAAAGCTAAATTATTATTAATCATTCAGTCCTTAGCCTTGCAATGCCTTCTTTAACTTCCTCTAAAGGTAAGTTTCCATTTTCTAAAGCTTCTTCTGATCTTTCTAAAAGCCTTTCATAGAAGTTAACTCCCTCTGCTACTATATATTCTTCGTTGTCAGTGTCCTCTAGAAGGTCAAAGAGTATATCCTCTGCCTTATCATATTTATTTACAAGCTCATAGTAGTTAAACAAAAGCAGGCTGCTTTCCTTCGGCAGCTCATATTCTTCTACTTCATTTACAATTTCATCTATTATTTTCTCGCCCTGCTCTATTAAGTCGCTATCTAGCAGAACTGCTTTAATATAAATATTAAGGCTTTTTAGATATATATTAAAGCTTTTTATTTCCTCACCTTCAGCTTTGTACATGTCCCCATCAAGCTTTAAAAGCTGAGCCAGAATTACAAACTTTAAGGCCTCAGAAGATTCATAAGCACCTACAAGTTTCATTAAATCCTTATAGGAAAGGCTTTCTGAAAGCCCGGAATTTAAGCCTAAAAGCCTTTTAAAGGCTTCATTTACCATTTCCCTGCTTTCCTCTAGCTGCTTATTATCATTAGATTTTAAAACCTTTGTTATTAGCTCAGAAAGTTCCTTCAATTTTGTAGTTAAGTAATCATTTTTTATCATTTATTACACCATCCGACTTTGTTTATTAAAAGCTTTCTTAGAAGTTATTATATCCTTTAACATAATAATTGCAACAATTATATCAATAATCAGCCCAAATAATATGGCAGTATTGGCATTAAACTTTGAAATAATTACGCCAAAGATAGGTACGCCAACTACTCCAGAAAGCCCAATTATAGATTCTGCTATACTCATACAGCTGGCCTTATATTTAGCTGGTGCAAGCTCATAAATATAGGTTTTATAGGATGCTGCAGAAAGGCCATAGGCAAAGCCTGAAAATATACCCATAATAATTACAGCAAAGGCATTATTAAATATTAAAATTACGGTTAGCCTTACAATTTGAAGTAAAAAGGCAGCAAAGATTAATGTTTTTCCATGATATTTCTTAAGCAGACTGACAGTTAAGAAAAAGGTAATTATCTCTGGTGATGCATCAAAGAAATAAGAAAGGCCCAAGCTCAATGGACCCCCGCCATAGTCAGAAAGAAGAATCCCTAGATAACTGTATATACCCCTCATAACAAAGGTGTACATAAACATTATAATAATCATAATAAGGATGGGCTTTATTTTAAAAACCTCACTTAAAGCTTCCTTAAAGGTTACTGCTTCAACATTTAAAACCTTTTCTTTATCAATATTGGGATTAAAGTCTTTAAGCATAAGTATTAAGATCAGGGTTAGGATTACTATGAGTGTAATATACCAGCTATAAATATGCCAGCCAAACTTGCTTAATAAGAAGCCTATAACAATAGCAGAAAAGCCGTAACCTATTGACCCGAAGCCCCTTATTTTACCAAAGTTATTTTGTTTACCATAGATTTTAAGAGTATTTAATATCCATGCCTCTGAAATAGAATTTGTACCTACCACGAAAAATCCCCAGATAAACAGCAATGTATAAAAGTGCCAGCTTACCTTGGCCAAATTAATTGCTATACCTACTAATACTCCCATACTTATTGTAATAAGCATTATAGCTTTCGTCCTTTTTAATTTATCTACAAGATAGCCAATAAAAGTCTGTCCTATTAGTGCAGCTAAGGTATATATAGAAGCCATAATACTTATTTCCTGCTTAGAAAACCCAAGCTGAGTAACATACATAGTATACATACCTGTAACACTTAGCACCATTCCCCAGTACACAAACATAAACATTCTAAATCTATTAATGTACCTTTCTATAAAAACCCCCCCTAGTATTCCTCTGTACTAGGTAACCTGTACTCGCAGCTTCCAATCAGCTAGGTTACCCATAAAAGTCCATTTAGGACTTTTATCTGAACATAAGCTTTATCAATACTTATACACCTAACTGTATTGAACATAGTACAAGTATATCATAGTTTAGAACCCTTTTACTATGTCTCTTAACACATTTATTCTGCCATTACCTTGCTTATGAGCTTATCTAAATAAACAGATTTCATCTGCTTACTAGCCATAGCCTGTTTTATTGGTGGCAGCTTTAATATAGTAGAGAGTACAGCTGCCATAGCACGATGACTTCCAAAGGCTTGATTATCAAAGATTAAATTTTGCAGAGTTCCATTTTCTATAGCCATAAGTACTAGTCTATGTACTGAATTTACTGGAGTTATAATTTTTTCCTGTCTTCTTTCTAGAAAAAGACTATTTTTATGGCAGGATCTTACACATACTCCGCAGCCAAGACATATATCCTCGTTTATCTTTACAACCTTTTTCATTCCTCCAAGTCCATTTTCTATTTCCTTGGTTTCAATTGCATTAATAGGGCAAGCCTTAACACAGCTTCCACAATTAATACAGTTTTCTGTGTTTACCTTAGGAATATATGCGGTAGTTTGAACAGGATGCAGCATACCAAATTTTTTAGCAGCAAGCATTGCCTCACAGCAGCAGCCACAGCAGTTGCATATAAAACTCACATCTTCTCTTACATTTTCACCGCATTGTACTAAATTATGTTCATAAGCCTTATGTAAAAGCTCCAAGCCCTCAGATGCATCAACCTTTCTAGCATAACTATGCTTTATAAGTGATGAGGCCGTTCCATTAAAGGTCATGCATATATCTAAAGGTGCATCACAGGCCTTTCCTACATGATACATCTTATGCCGACAGTAGCAAGTACTTATTCCAATATGAGAGGCCTCCTTAATTATATGACTTGCTCTTTCAAAGTCTAGAATTTCCACTTTATTTTCATTTGAAAGTACTTCTTCCTGTACAAAAACTCTTCCAAGCCTCGTTTCAGTTCCGAGAAAAAGCTGCTTTACAAAGTCTTCTTCAACATTTAAATATTGATAATATAGCTCACCTAAGAGCTTTTGATCTATATCATGCCTTGTTCTCATCATGGAAAACTCAAAAAAACCTGCCATTGGAGGAGGAAGCACGTACTCTGACACTCCATTATGTTCCATATCTAAAAGTATGGCTCTGCTTGAAAGCTCCTGAAGTATTCTTTCTGTGGAAGCTTCATCCATTTTCCATACTCTGCTTGCAGTCTTTACGGTAAACGGTTTTATTGGAAGCTGAGCTACAAGGGATGCCTCTTTTTCTGAAAATAATAACCCTAGTATTTTATATAAGGTTTCAGAAGGGGGTGCTCCCTGAGGAAATCTGTTTATTCTTTCCTCTAGACTTTTGTAAGCCTCTTTTCCTACAATATGAGACATATTTTCACCACCAATTCTTATTTCCTTTGAATATATCATACAATCTACATTATGTAAATATTTTACTTATCATGTAATTTCCTTATATATTATTCTAAACTTTAATTACTATACCCATTAATGTAGATAGAGTAATAGCCTGGGCAGGTGTTACAATAACTCCGTATACATCCTCAATTCTTGCTGATAAGCCATCAATCTCACAAGTACATAAATCTATGCCACTAAGTTTAGTCCCAGATAATTGACATTGAATTAAATCCGTATTTCTAAATTCAACTTTAGAAAGCTTGCTTTCCTGAAAATCAGAAAACCTCAACTTACAATTAATAAATAGAACTTGCTTACAATCTGAGAATTTTAAAAATGCATACTGTCCATTACACTCTTCAAAAATCACATTCCTTAGTGTAGCATCGCTTAAATTAATACCAACAAGCTTACAATTTATAAATTCAACCCTATGTATTGTAGACTCTCTAAAATCAACATTTGATAAATCGCAGTTTTCGAATCTAAGGTCTATTAGCTCTGCATTTTGAAGGGATACCTCCGCGAATATAACATTTTTAAATGATATTTCTTTAAAAGAAACGCCTTCAGCTTTACAATTTTCAATGTAACAATCTTTAACAATTCCTTCTGAAAATGAACTGTCCTTTGCCATATCTTGCTGTGATATATCCATTAATAATAAATTATTTGAAAACTTAGGCCTTAATATTTTTATATTATTTCCCATATTACTACTCCACCTATCATTTACTGCATTAATATAAGGGAGCAGCTCTAGTAAACTTGCTCCCTTAAACATATTATTATTTAACTAGGCTTAATATTAACAATCAAGTGCTGCACTTGTTTCTTTTAGCTGATTAATTATCTTAAGGTGCTGAGGACATTTAGCTTCGCAGGCTCCACACTCTACGCAGGCATCAGCTGGTTTACCTGTTTTATTCCCTAGAACCTTTAATTTGCTGTATTCTTCTTTTGCATAGTCCTTTAACCCATAAACCCTATTGTAGTTCATCAGCTTAAAAATATGCGGAATGTTTAATCCTTGCGGGCATGGCATGCAGTAATTACATCCCGTACAATATAGCTCTGATAGCCTCTTATTTTCTTCCAGCATTTCTTCTACCTTTTTTAATTCTTCTAAAGTAAGCACTCCTGGTATAGAAGCTACTGCTGCATTTTCTTCTACCATTTCTATAGTGCTCATTCCAGATAAGGCTAAAGATACGTTTTGGTTAGCCAAAACAAATCTTAGTGCCATTTCTGCAGTGCTCTTTGTCTTACCCTTAAGCATCTCTTGAATTACTGCTGATGGTGCACCAAGCCTGCCACCGCCAACAGGACCCATAATTGCAGTTCCAAGGCCTTTTTCATGGGCATATTCAATAGCTTTTTCATTTGCCCTATCTAATAGATTATATTGACATAGAACAGTCTCGAAATATCCTGTATCAATTATCTTTATCATGTTTTCTGGTTTGTCGTGAAAGGAAAAGGATAAATGTTTTATAAGTCCCTGTTCCTTCGCTTTTAGAGCAGCCTGCAGCGGACCATCAGGTATATTTATTTTTTCCTCATATGTCTTTAAGCTTATTCCCCACATATGGTAAAAATCTATATAATCAGTATCCAATTTTCTTAATGATTTTTCTAATCTTTCTAAAAAGTGCTCTCCTGAGGCATCTTCAATTGGATTTTTAGTTGATAAATAAACCTTATCCCTGCAGCCCTTTAAGGCTTTTCCAACTGTTATTTCACTTAGTCCGTCGCAGTAATACGGAGCAGTGTCCACGTAATTCACGCCAAGCTCAAGAGCTCTATGAATTACAGGTATAGCCTTATCTTCATCAATAGATTTTTTACCATCAACCTCTATCATTGGAAGCCTCATTGCTCCAAAACCTAAGGTAGAAACCTTGATTCCTGTTTTTCCAAATTCTCTATAAATCATTTTATGCCCCCCCAAATTCCATACTTAAACAATATAATTTTATCACTATATTAATAACCAGTGAACTATATTATATAAATAATACTTGCAAATTTAAAAAATAAATCGCATAATAAATATATAGAAAATGAAATTAATTATCAAATATTAATTATTTTCAAAACTTTATTAATAAAGGAGTTAGGCATTATGGACAAAATTATAATAAGCAATGAAGCCTCGGAAGAGTTTAAAGCTTTTCTAGATGAGAATGACATACATGATTACAAAATAAGAATTGAATTCGCAGGTTTAGCTTGTAGTGGTCCTTCCTTTAATATTGCTGAAGGTGTGAAGGAGGAAGATGATATAGTTCAAGAAGTAAACGGGATTACATTTTATGTTAAACCTTCCATCATAGATGAATATGGCTTACTAACCATTTTATCAACTGAAGAAAATGAAGGCAGAGGAATGACACTTAGACCATTACTTGAATTTGAGGGCGGATGCAGCGGCTGTTCTGGCTGTCATTAAAAAGTTTTTACGAGCTATTGGCACTTTATCTTTAGACAAAGCTTTAAAATAGTTTAAGAAATATAGAAGTTTTTAAAGGAAGTCGTTTGACTTCCTTTATTTCTTTTTTAATATTTTATGACTATTAAATTAAAATGAAAGCTTTAATCTCAAATATATTGCCGCAAAATCTGATATTGTACTAATCCATGTTTTTTTTGTTCTTTAAAAGCTTACATATTCTTTTCAAATTTACACAATCTAGTTTTATCTATATAAATAAGGATGTGATCTCATATGGATGTAAACAATGTTCAAAGAAAAGTAATTGAAAAAATATATGGAAAAATAAGTCCCTTTGAATTTAAAAACAAGCTAATTAGTCTTGCGGAAGGTCAAAAGGAAAAAAGTGCTCATGCACTGCTTGATGCAGGCCGTGGAAACCCTAATTGGACAGCTTCAACACCTAGAGAAGCTTTTTTTACCTTTGGCTTATTTGCTGTAGAAGAAACAAAAAGAATATGGCAAAATGGTGATTTAGCTGGGATGCCAAAAAAACAAGGGATAAGCGACAGGTTTTTTAATTATATAGAAGAGCATTCAGATCTTCCGGGAAACAAGCTTTTAAAGTTCATAATAGACTATGGGATTAATACCTTAGGCTTTAATGCAGATAATTGGGTTCATGAATTATGTGATGGAATTATAGGAGATAATTACCCCGTACCCGATAGAATGCTTATACATATAGAAAAAGTGGTTCATAAATATCTTGTTCAAGAGCTGCGTTATAATAGCTTAGCTGAGGATGATTTTCATATATTTGCAGTTGAAGGAGCAACCGCAGCAATGTGCTATATATTTGACACCATGATAGCCAATGAACTCATTCAAAAGGGGGATAAAATAGCACTTATGGTTCCTATTTTTACTCCTTATCTGGAAATTCCTCTGCTTCCGCGATATAACTTTGAAGTTATTTTTATAAAGGCATCTGAGCTTACTGCAGATGGTACTCATACTTGGCAATATCCTAACTCAGAGCTGGATAAATTAAAAGATAAAAGTATAAAGGCGCTGTTTGCAGTTAATCCAAGTAACCCCCCTTCTGTAGCCATCAAGCCTGATTCAGCTAAATACCTTATAGATATTGTAAATAATCATAACCCTAATTTAATGGTTATTTCTGACGATGTATACAGCACCTTTGTAGATAATTATCGTTCTCTCATGGCTGACTTGCCCTATAACACTATAGGTGTTTATTCCTATTCAAAATACTTTGGAGTGACAGGCTGGCGCCTTGGAACAATTGTTATTCATGAAAATAATATATTTGATAAGCTTATTAGGGAGCTACCTGAAGATATGACTGAAAAACTAAAGAAGCGCTACAGTGGAATATCTACAAATCCGGAAAACATCCCATTTATTGATAGGATTGTTGCAGACAGCAGGCAGGTAGCCCTTAATCATACAGCAGGATTATCTACTCCTCAGCAAGTTCAAATGTGCTTTTTCTCTGCCTTTGCACTATTAGATAAAGAAAACCTTTATAAAAAACTTACAAAGGAAATTTGCAGGAGGCGGCAAGAGCTGCTTTTCAAAGGACTAGGACTTGATCTAAGAAAAGATCCTTATGATGCTGCTTACTATACAGAATTTGACCTCCTTGAATGGGCCTCATTCTATTATGGTGAAGAATTTAGTAAATACCTTAATAATAATCATAAACCCGTTGAAATACTTTATCGTTTAGCAGAAGAATCTTCAATTGTATTACTTAGCGGAGGCGGCTTTCAAGGTCCTGAATGGTCCATAAGAATATCCCTAGCCAATCTAAATGACGAGGCCTACTCCAGAATAGGAGAAGTGCTTCACAAAATTTTAGAAGAGTATGTTGAAGATTGGAGAAAGTCAACTACAACCAGCTAAGCCTAAGACAAGTGGCAGAAAGAGCATTTTTTCTGCCACATCATTTTAATTTTCTTTTGGATTTCCTACTTTAATTCCAAACCAAACTACCTTACCGCACTCCTCAAACCCGCACTTTTTAGCAAGACCTGGAGACATATTGTTTCTTTCTATTATATGTAAAAAGGGTATTTTGCCCTGCAAAATATGCTTTGCTGCTAAATCAACAGTAACATCTTCAGCATAGCCCATCCTTCTATGCTCTTTCTTTGTATACATTATACCTAAGGAATTGTCATCATGGGTAACCGCCCAAGAGACCAATTCTCCATTTTTATACACCCCAGAGGAAGGCCTTTCTAAAATATCCTTTCTTATTTCCTCTAAGCTATCAGGCCCTTGAAACTCATAAAAACCATTGATAGTTTCAGCATCCTTAACATCAATTGTCCTTACTTCATTCTTTATACTTTCTAAATTAAGATTTTCCTTCGGTAGATAGTAAAGTGTACAAGGGTTATCCCAATCTATTACTTTGTATCTATCCTTAATTTTATCAGCTATGGATTTTTCAATGGCAGAAAATCCATAATATCCATCTTTGTTGAAGCTTTCCATTATTTTTTCTAGAAAATTATCTTCCTTAGAATATATGTAATGAAAATATCCGTTATCCACAACTATACCTTTTGGGTTTTCCACATTATCAACAAATATCTTAGCTTTGGGTTCATTTTCAATAATTCCCATAATATTTAAATTTATTAGCAAGTCCTTTTTTAAGAAATCCACAATAGCTTTTGAATTTTGCGTAAGTATTAGCATTTTAAATCTTTTTCTCCTTCCATTTACCTTTATTAAAATAAAAAATTATTATTACAGCTTCAATAACCACTGACAATCCAATTGAAGCCCATACGCCGTTTGTGCCCATGTTAAAACCTAATGCAAGTAAATACGCTAAAGGCAATTTCATAATAACATTTGCAGTAATAGATGAAATCATAGGCGGAAATGTATCCCCTGCTCCCTGAAATACTCCACCATATATGGTTGGGAAAATAACAAAAATTACCCCAAGGTAAACTATTCTTAAATAGTGCACTCCTTCATTTATAACATTAAAATCCTTTGTAAATAATTTCATCATCAAATTAGGAAAAATAAAATATGGCAATGCAAATATAAGCATATTTATTACTGCAAGCCTCATTCCTTCTTTAATTATATTGTCACAAGCTTCCTTATCTCCTCTTCCTAGACTTTGTCCAACCATTATGGCTATTGCAGTGGAAAGTCCTACAAGAAATATGAAGGTATAGTTAAATACATTGCCCCCGGCACCAAAACCTGCAGATGCATCCTTTCCTCCTACTTCATATACAAGCCTTACCATAAGCATTCCTGTTAATGGTCTTGCAAGTTGTTGAATACAAGCCCATCCTCCTATTTTAAATATCTTTATGCTGCTTTTAGCTTCAAGTCTCATACTTTTTAAAAATACTTTCAAACTGCCCTCATAAAGCTTCTTTATTAGATAGTAATTAATTAACATAAAAGAAAAAATTGAAGATAAAACTGCAGCAAGTGCTGCTCCCCTAATTCCAAGTTTAAAAATAAAAATTAGAAGCGGTGCTAATGCCATATTAAGTATGTTTGAGGCGCCAAAAACATAAAGTGGTGTTTTTGTATCCCCCAAGGCCTGCATTATAGTTCTCAAAGCTGAATTTAAAAACACAAAAATAGTACCTAAAAATAAAATGGATATATAATTATAGGACAATTCCAAAATTACAGCATCCGGATTATACAATAAAATTACCAAAGGTTTTGTAAAAGCAAAACATATTATGCTAAGTGCTCCTCCAATTACGGCCGAAAGCAAAAAGGATTCTGAGCTGTACATGCTTACTTTCCCCATATTTCCTTCCCCATAGCTTCTAGTTACAAGTGCTATTGTGCCGGCTGAAACCAAGGTTGATAATACAAATACTACATTTATTGTTGTAAGTCCTAAGGAGGCTGCTGCAAGTTCATTGGTTCCAATCCTTGATATAAATATCATATCAACTGTTCCAAGCAAGCTTTGCAGTATCATTCCCAGCATTACTGGCCAGGAAAGTGTAAATATCTTCTTTAGGTCTGAGGTAAGCTTAAATTTAGTAATTAATTCACTCATAGAATATTAAACTCCTAATAAATTGCATAGCATATATATTCACCATTTATTTCAAATTTCCTCTTATTATTTCAGATTATAGTTATATGTATGTGGAATTTTATTTTTCTATTATTTCAACAAGTAAAATTATATCCTTTTATAGCCACAGATATTAGCGACGGATTTATGGTATAATTAATCTGTATTATTGCTAAAATATTGTAAACTATAGAGAACTTAATTAATTTGCAGGATTTTTATCTATATAAGAATAATTAATAATCGGATTAATGATAATTTGTGTAATTTGACTAAAGGAGTGACTAAGTTGGAATTTCTAACTTCTGGGCAAAAGGTTAAAAAGTTGAGAAAGCTGCTTAATATGAAACAACATGATCTTCAGGGAAAAAATGTTACTAGAGGACTTATTAGTCTAATAGAAGTTGATAAACGAGGTGTTTCCAGTGAAACTTCTCATGTGTTAGCAACCAAGTTTATAGAAAAGGCCACTAAAATAGGCATAGAAATTAAGATTGATGATGAATACTTTAAAAGAACTCCTGTTGAAGATGCAGAAAGGTATTGTATTGAAAAATTCAGAAAAAACCCTTCGCTGGTGGAACTAAATCTTATACTTGATATATCTGAGAAGTTTAGTCTAGAATCTATTCAGGCAGAAGCCCATAAGTTACTTGGTGATATATTTTATCAAAAAAGCTATTACGGCTATTCATTTGAACATTATTTAAGTTCAGTAACTATTTCTATAAAGCTTCAGTTAATGTCAACTCTTAGTTACTTATATAATAGAATGGGCATTTGCAAAACAAATATGCTAATGTACTTAGAATCTTTATTTTACTTAAACAAGGCATATTATTATTCATCATTATATAATGATTTATCTACTAAAATGAAAGTAGTTTATAACATGGGAAGGTCTTATAAAAAATTAGAGCGCTATGATGAAGCTATAAAGTATTTAAATGAATATGATTCTATATGTGATAAAAAGGGTGATTTTACAAGTTATGCTTATGGAAAAATACTAATTTCAAATTGCTATCGAAGAAAGAACATGTTTAATAAGGCCATATCAATCTATGATGAACTAATTAATCAATGTAGTGGTAAACATAATGATATTTTAGGCTATATATACAATAATTTAGGTGATATCTACTCAGAATTGAATAACTTTGATACAAGCTTGAATTATTTTGAGATGGCAGAGCGTATAAGAATTGACATAGACAAAAACAATTTACCTTATACCTATATCGATAAGGCTCGTGTATATTTGAAAATGGAAAACTTCACAGAAGCAAAAGACATTGTTAATATGAGCTTAGATCACATAAAGCAGAATCCTAATATGGAAGTGGAAGTATCAGCCTATTATATTCTGGCAGAGATATATTCCTATAAACAAGATTTTGAAAGTGTAAAAAGAGTACATCTCCATCTGGTTGAATTATTGAATGTAAAAGAAAAAAAATCAGAACTAATAAAGATATATTCAAAATTAGCTGAAATATATATGAATGAGCATGACTATACAATGTCGAAAAAATATTTAGAAATGATACGAAATACTTAATATAATAGTGTCATTTTATGCTATAATGATACTATTATATTAAGGGGTGAAAATAATGAATAAAAGGTTTTTTAAGTTTATGGGGATTTCGATTTCTGTTATAACGATAGCTATATCTCTTTTGCTAGCATATGCTCAACCCAATGAGCAAGATCCGCCTGGTCTTGGTACATTACAAGTACATATAAATAAGTAAGTATATAGTTTACCAAAAAGCTACAATATTTATTAAATATTGTAGCTTTTTGATTTTGTTTATGTTATTATTGTGTCATGGAACAAAATTACATAAGTGGTTATATGCAACTATAATTTCAACTACTCATACATACTAAGTAGTTATGATTGAACATGATAGAGCAGCAAATTCTACTTTTAATTCTCTATAAATGAATAATGTATAAGCATCAATAGTGCTATTATATTTATCATTCATATCGTTAGAAAATATTCATAAAATTAGCAGTGCTAAATCATCAAGTCTAAATATTTTGAAAAATATAATTTAATTTCAATTAAATGGCCGGTATTTAATTGAAATATATTTTAAACCCCATTAAAAATTCTTAAGAATACTTATCCTTAATTAGGGATTACAATGACAGAAATTAAGATAGTACACTTACCAAAAATAAATCGCAGGAACCCAAGAAATATTTTAATTTTAAGGAGGCTCAGTATGAAGCAATAAATCTATCATTTATGATAAAAAATACACATTTCACGACATATTATAAATTATTTACGACTAAATAAGCGCATTTCACGATATTGTACTGTTGTTATTGAAAATTTATACTATATTAACATTATATTACTAATAATTATTTGTTTTGAAGATTGGAGGGTAAATATGAAAAAAAGTATCATTGTTTTATTGCTAATTAATGTTATTTCACTTGTAGTTTTAAATATAATAAACTTTTTTGTATTTAATTCAATTATAACTATGTATTTATTTAATGGTATTTTTGTAATGCTAATATTTCTAAATCTATATCTTAGTAATAAAGGGAGTATAAAAACAAGACATATAATATTTAATATTATTTTTTTATTAATTGTTTTTTTTACTTTTTATTTCAATTTGCCTCAGTTTTCTTTTATACAAGCACAAAATATTATATTAAAAAATGAGCAGGCAAAAGAATTAAAATTACAGGATAAATTATTGGTAAACATTAAAATGATAAACAGCCCAAAATATTTTATTGGAAAAGCATATTTGATTTACACTAATGATAGAGAGGGGGAAAAGGTATATATATTTAATCCGATAAATGGCGAATATCATTTAATGAAATAAATATATTGGGGGAGCTCCATATGTTAAATACGAAAAAGATTCTATCTTTTTTTATCAGCTTAACATTAATTACTAGTATTTCTTTGCAGGCTTTTGCTAAGGAAAATTCAACTTCAGTAAAAACAAATTCTAAGATTGAAACATTAAAAATTAACTCAGATACAACTGCAACAATAGATAGTAGTGACACCAACACTAAAACAATCAAGGTATACATAAATGACAAACTAGATCAAACAGTTGTTGTTAATAATAATTCTGGAGATATTACTCTAACCAAATCTTCTGGTGATATTACGCATGATAAAATAAGTAATCACATCAAGACTGTAGATACCACCAAGACTAAAATGTCACCAACACCTAATATTTCAGCAAATGCAGTACAATCAAGTAATTTGGTGACACCCTTAGTTAACTATGGAGATGGTTATTCACTTATAAAAGATTATTATAGTTCTTATTACCAGATGAATGCTCATTTGTATTGGAAATATGAAAAAAGTTGGAGAGAATTGGCAAAAAGATTTTCATTTACTGCTGGAACAGCTGTAGGTGTAATAATAGGCGTATTAGTAGGATTTGTCACTGCTCCAGTTACAATAACAGCTATATTAATTGCTGCAGGTACAGGTGTGGCTGGTGGAGTAATAACAAATTATATAGATAGTAGCGTTTGCTTTGAATATAGGCGATGGAACTATCGAGTTAGATCAGACTCGGGTTACTTATGCCTAACTACATATCGAGACGATAAATGGGAAGTTGTTTACAATTATTTAAATTCAACAGAAAGCTATCTAAATGCAGGCTGGGGTGGCGGATTTGCAGGTACAGATACTGATATACTTGAAGCAGGCTGCCAGCAATATAGATTAACATTTGGATGGTAATAGTATAAATTAAAAAATTGAATTAGGTATATTATTTGCTATGTACACCCATTAATTGGGTGTATTTTTTTAATTAAAAAGGACGGTGATGAGTTTGGACAATACTATGCAGGAAATTTTAGAACGTATTGTAAGGATAGAAACTAAAATTTGATGGATATAACAATCTAAGGGAAAAATTAGATAATGCAGTGAAATCAAATGAAGTACAAGATGAAAAGATAAGCACATTAAGTATAAACTTAAATAAAATAACAGATGGTCAAACATGGATTTGGAGAACATTAGGAGGGACTATTCTTACTTTACGTCTTAAATGAATGTATGATTTTAATAAAAAGTCATACATTCATCAAAACACGTGAAGTATTGATAAAAAAAGGCTTATTGCTATTAATGTGATAAACCATTTTTTTATTTTTATTTTAAATGTAATATTTTCATGATATAATATAAAAACTTTACATTTAATTATAGGTGAAATAAATATTGTTATGGAACAATTAAGGAAAAAATGAAAGAGATTGACTGATGGCTAAATTTCAACTTAACACCGGATTAAGAATAAGTAATGTTTTTAAAGTTAAAGTAAGTGACATTTTAATGAAAAAGTTAAATTTTAATGATTATTTTGTGCCATATAATCAAAAAATAAAGAAAAGAAAATTAAACTATGGCTTTAAGACAGCTTAAAATAAATAGATTATAAATATCCTTATTTTAAGGTAAATCAAGGAGGAAAACAAATGAAATTAAAAAAATTATTATTGTCAGCCATCACCTTAGTCTTTATAATCTCTTTAAGTGGATGTGGTAAATCTACAAGTAATACTTCTGATACCCAAAAAAATGCTGCTACTAATAATCAAGGCAGTACTACTGCGGCTTATAAAAGTAAATATAGTGGCAAGAAGCCTATAGTTACTTTTGAAATGGAGGATGGAGTTAAAATTAAAGTAGAACTCTACCCTGACACAGCTCCTAAAACTGTAGATAACTTTGTTAGTCTAGTTCAGAAGGGCTTTTATGATGGACTTACTTTCCACAGGGTAATTCCAGACTTTATGATTCAAGGCGGAGACCCCGAAGGTACTGGTGCAGGTGGACCTGGATATACTATTCCTGGAGAATTTTCAAGTAATGGCTTTAACAATCCACTAAAACACACTAGAGGGGTTATTTCTATGGCTAGGACTGACCAACCAAATACTGCTGGTTCCCAGTTTTTTATTATGGTAAAGGATACACCTCAGCTTGATGGAGACTATGCTGCTTTTGGAAAGGTTACTGAAGGAATTGATGAGGTTGATAAAATAGTAAGTGTAAAAAGAGATGATCAAAATAAACCTCTTACTCCACAAAAAATGAAAAAAGTTACTGTGGAAATAAAATAACGAATTAAATTTTCTTTAAAAAACATTTAGACACTGAACTTAACAGAGAACGCTGAAGATTACTGGAATTTTTCAAAAAATCAGCAATCTCAGTGCCTTATGCAAGTTCAGTGTCTAATTTTTATCTAATTAAATAATTATTTCAATAAACTGTGTTAATTCCTTATTGTTCAATGCTTTTATTTAATAAAGGAGTAAGTTCCCCAGAATAATACACATGCAGCTTATGAAGCGCCCTAGTGCAGGCTGTATATAGCAGAAGCCTTTCCTCCTCACCGCAGTAATTTTCATTTCCTGCATTATAAATAAGCACAATATCAAACTCTAAACCTTTTGCAAGGAATGATGGTATAACAAGGGCGTCGTTTATATATTCGTCATCCTCCTTAGTTATACATTTGACTTCCTCCTTATCCTTTAAAAAGGAGAACAGCTCATTTGCTTCCTTAATTGTCCTCGTTATTATCCCAATGGACTTATAGCCTTCCGCCTTGTAGGTTTTTATATCTTTTAGAATTCTTTCCTTTATTGACTTTTCATCTGAAAAACCAAGAATTAAAGGCTTATCTCCACTTCTTTCTACATAATCTTCTGTAACTTCTTTATTTAGAATCCTTCTTGAGAATTCAGTAATCTCCATGGTGGATCTATAGCTTTTTGTAAGATTTATAATGCAGGTATTAGTTATGGGGAGTATGTGCTCAATATTACTATAGTCTCCTATATTCATAAATGGATTTATGGATTGGTTGAGGTCCCCAAGCATTGTTATGCTTGCACCCTTAAAAAGTAGATGAAAAATTTCATACTGCAGCGGTGTGTAATCTTGAGCCTCGTCAATTATAACATACTTTATTTCTGATGTTCTTGGAAGATCTCCTAAAGCTACCTTTAGATATAAAAGGGGCGATTGATCTTCATAATTAAGTAAATGTGAACTAAGGCTATCTAAAGTATAGTCTCTAATTTCAGGCTTTAAATCCTTAAAGAGCTTTTTATAAATATCTATTAAATTAAAGTGTGTTATGCTATTGATCTTATCATATATATCCTTCATTTCTTCATGAACTAAAGTAATACTTTTCTCGGTAACTTCCCTTTCTTCTATATAAGAGCCTGTGTTCCAAAACTCCTCATAGATTTCCTTTACACGTTCTTTTTCATAGGGCTTTAGGAGAAATAAAATTCTTTCCTTTAGTTTATTAAGTCTTCTTTTAAGTGGTAGATTTATATAATCCTTATAATACAGCTCTTTAAGATCTTTTGCAGATACTATTATTTTATCTTTAAAAACTATATCCACAAAGGCTCTGTCCTTTTTATCTATATACGCTATATAATTCTTTAGCTTAGTTAGAAATTCAAAAGATGCCTTGTATTTAATATTTATCATTCTTCTTTCATAGCTTTCAGACTTCTTTGAGCTTAGTATATATTCCATGAGATCAGTATAATTTTCCTTTATAAAGCTGCCACCTAGTGACTTATGCATATATTCTTTAAAGGTAGTCTGGTAGATGTTGTCTTCTCCAAGCTGTGGCAGTACGTTTGATATATAATCATTGAAAATTTCATTAGGCGAAAATATAACTATATTTTCAGCTGTTATTTCTTCTCGGTGCTTATAAAGAAGATAAGCTATTCTATGAAGAGCAATAGAGGTTTTCCCGCTTCCAGCTGGTCCCTGAACAATGAGGTTATTGTACTCTTCGTTTCGAATCACCTTATTTTGTTCTCTCTGAATAGTTGTTACTATGGCTTTCATCTTGCTGTCAGTACTCTTGCCTAATATTTCCTGAAGTATTTCATCATCTATTTTCAGGTTGCTGTCAAACATGTATTTAATTTCGCCCTTATTGATTTTGTATTGCCTTTTTAGGACAAGCTCTCCATCAATGATACCTTCAGGGCATTTATAACTTGCTTTTCCAATTTCATAATCATAAAACATGCTGGAAGCTGGGGCTCTCCAATCATATACAAGAAAATCAAGATTATCATTTACAAGGTTAGAGATTCCTATATAATACTTCTCGGCTTTCTCATCTCCTTCTTCGTGAAAATTAATTCTACCAAAATAAGGCGATTGAACTATTCTCTCGTATTTTTCCTGAAACCTTCTTGTAACTTCATGTTTTCTCTTTTCCATTTTCATTCTATCAATGAAGCTCATGAATTCTACTATCTGCTCCATTCCATTAGTTATGGAAACAGATCCTAGTTCCTGCCATAATTCCCTTTGTGTTTCAATACCTTCCTTTTTAAATCTGTCTTTATAATAAACTTTTTCATCCAGCTGCTTTTGAGCTTCTAGAAGAACCTTCTGAAGCCATTCATTTTCTTGTTTCCATTCAAAGTCGTTAATATTCATCATACATACGCCTCCCTTATAATGGGTATATCCAGTATAAATGCTTATTAAGTATACTGAAAAAAGACGTGATTTAACAGTCTGTAATTTACTTTTTATTTATGATATAATTAAGGTAGAGGGATGATGAATTCTTCTCCTCTATTCTTTATCTCAAATACCTTTGTACTTAAGGCTATATTTTTATCTGCAAATTCCTTAGTAACTTCAAAATCTTCTCTAAAATGCATTGGTATAAATGCTTTTGGAGCTAACTCCTTAATAAAATAATTTGGTCCAAGTGCAAAACTACCCTTAAGCCTTGAATCAACGGAAAAAAAGGCTGCATCTATTCTCTCTCCCTTTATTTTGTAAACCTCCTCTTTAAACTTCTTCTCCATGATTTTATTATCTTCATCACTTTCATCATACCAATCCCACCAATTTAAGTCTCCAGCATGAAAAATAGTGATTCCGTCCACCTTAATGAGAAAAGAAATTCCAATATCAGTTGATCCATAGGCTTTAATATATACATCCATAACTTGCAATTCTTCATAGGCAGAAATTTTTGTAATATCTAAAGCAGAATTTTCAGCTTTAATATCACTACTTAAAATATATTTAATCTTAGGATTAATTTTATTCCAATCAAAAATAAGTTTATTAAAATGATCTCCATGGCTATGAGAGCTAAAAACCAACACTTCCTTATTAGTTTCTAAATCCTCTCTGCCAATTACACCTTTGCTGCTGATTCTTTCTTTACCTTCTACAAAATCATTATAATAATCTAAAATTAAAACATAATTTTTAGTTTCTATTTTAAAACTGCTGTTATATAAATAATTTACCTTCATCCTATCCACCTCATTTAAAATTCTATATTAATATCTATTATTATATAATACTAATAAATTATCAATTTATTAGTTAGAAAATCTTACATATTGCCTTCTAAAATATTAATAATGAGCTATAATATTATTATTAGAATTTATAAATTGTAAAACAATTAATTAAAGTTATCTACAAAATAAAGGGATATGTATTTCTAATAACCAATAATTACTCTATACAATTAAGGAGGATATTGCATGAAGTTTAATTTTGACCATAATAACATAAATGTTTTAGACTTAGAAAAGAGTATTAACTTCTATAAGAAGGCTCTAGGCTTTGAAGTTGTGAGGATCCATGAACAGCCAGATAAAAGCTTTAAACTTGCCTTTCTTGGAGACAGTGCCACAAGCCATAAGTTAGAACTTACTTGGCTTAGAGACAGAACTGATCCTTATAATTTAGGTGATAATGAAATCCATCTTGCCGTGCGAGTTGACGATTTTGATGCAGCTTATGAACTACATAAAAATATGGGCTGCATATGCTACGAAAATAAGCCAATGGGTTTATACTTTGTCAATGATCCGGATGGATATTGGATAGAAATACTTCCAGGAAAACACGAGGTTAATAGATACTAAAAATATCAGCCCTATGCTTTATTATTTCTTCATAAATAATAAAGCATAGGGCTGTCATTTTATATTTCTTCTAATTCAAAAGCCAAGCTATCGTCTACAAATAATATAAAGTCAGTAATTGTTTCAAATTCTTTTCTGCTTAAGTTCTTGAAATTATTCGTAAGATAAAATACTATAACTTTCTTAAATATCTGACCTTCTTTAAAGCTAAGCTCTAATGGGTAGCTTCCTTGATCTTTGGAAATACTTTCCTCATACTTTACAGCAACTTTACCTTTTAGGCTTTTTAAAGTTGATATTTCCTCATCACCATAAAATACAGACCAAATTCCATAGTTAACTGCCTCACCTAAAATTGAATTTAAAAGCTTTAAATTATCCTTAATTACTCCAAATCTTATATTTATCATCTGTTCTATTCCTTCCTATCATACAATAATCAATCGTAAGTTTATTATATTATAATCCTCCTTAGCTAAATACATATAGAATAATTTTATTTTACATCTAATGATATTCACTTTAAATTGATATTATCTGTTCATTAGTTATTATATTTCAAAAAAGGATATAGCAATTATAATATATACTGCTAAAAGCTGAATGCCTTCAAGCCAATTTGATTCCCCATCATTTGCTACTCGATTTGCTATAAATACTGAAACAATTAATGCTATTAGCTCAAATTCATTAAATATAATGCTCATAGGCTTAAATAGAAGACTTAAGAATATAAGTACCGGGGCTACAAATAATATTATTTGAAGACTTGATCCAATTGCAATTTCTACTGCCACGTCCATTTTGTTTTTAAGCGCCATCAATACTGCTGTGCTGTGTTCAGCTGCATTTCCTATTATGGGAATTAAAATTATACCTACAAAGAATTCACTTAAGCCTATGCTTTTCGTCATTGGTTCTACTGCACTTACTAAAAATTCACTTTCAATTGCTATTATTACAGTAGCAATAACTAATACTAAAATTGCACTTTTAAGAGACCAGGAAGCTCTACTTTCCTCCTCGTGATCAACAGAATATATGTCCTTATGGGTAAAAAATGAAAAATAAAGACTTAATAAATATATTACAAACATTACTAGTGCAACTGCAACACTAAGTGATTCATATTTAGTATTTAAGAGTTCCTTATTTACTGTATGAGTAAATATAGCTGGAACACTTAATCCTATAACTGCGAATAAAAGCATGCTGGAGCTAACCTCAACAACCTTTTTGTTGAACTTTTGAACCTTATGGTGAATACCCCCTATAAACATACTTGCCCCTAAAACTAGCAATATATTTCCGATTACAGAGCCTGCTACAGACGCCTTAACTACATCAAAAAGACCTGCCTTCAGTGCAAAAATAGATATTATTAGCTCAGTTGCATTTCCAAAGGTTGCATTTAGAAAGCCTCCGATCTTAGGTCCGGAATAAAAGGATATTTCTTCAGTGGCTTCTCCCATTAGTCCTGCCAAAGGAACAATTGCAAGTGCAGAAAAAATAAATACCAGGGTAGGGGATAAATGGATTAGCTCCGCTAAAATGCTTATAGGAATAAAAATAAGTAAATATCTCAAAAACTTCAAAATAACTGCCCCCTTATTAAGTTAAAATATACCATTATTATACTATAATTACGGATTTTTAAACCTATAATATTTTTTATTATTAATTATTTATTCATAAAGTTGTCACCTTATTGCAATATAATGATTTTAATATGATAGCATAAAGTAAAAAGTTTTAGGAGTTGAAATATATGAGTGAGGAAATTAAAAGAGAAGTTTTCAATAATGAAACAATAGATAATACTGAAATAGAAAAAGAAAATAACAGCAGTAATACAGATGTAAAAGGTGAAAAAAATATTACTAGCAATGAGCTTAAAGAGCCTAAGCACGAGGATGTAAGTAAGGTAAAAATTTGTACAATATTAAAACAAAGATTTAAAAATTCCAGTCCTTTTTTTAAAAGAGCAATACCTCTAATAATAGTGGCTATTGTCTGCTTTGGAGCAGGTCTAATAGCTGGAAGAGAAATAGATAGACATAATATGGGAAGAGTTACGATAAACAGAAAGGGCATGTTTAAACAGATGCCTAATGGCAAATTTAATGGTGGTAATTTTAATATGAGACCCTTTAACAACAACAATAATAATAGCAATAATAATAATCAGAAGAATGCTGTACCACCGTCCTCCAATAGTCAGCCCCAATAAAAGATTTCACATATACTAACTATATCATGTAGTTATCCCATAAAAGAGTTTTCATTAAACCCCTCATTAAATTAAAATATATTAATTTTATTGCAGTAAGACCTAACAATTTTTTAAATTGTTAGGTCTTACTGTTTAAAGTATAAAATTAAACTAAAATTTTTAATTAGTGTGCCATTCCAAAAATAGCGCCGGATATAAAAGGAATGAGCCAAATAATCCAAACCATAATGCTAAACTTATGAAATTCAAGCTTCATTTTCTCATCGTTTTTAAGTAAAACAACTGTTGCCCATAGAACATGGAATAGCATAAGTACAATAGCTGACATTCCTGTAATTCCGTGGAAACTAAGATCAAAGCCATCTTTTGCAATTTTAAACATTAAGGCTGTTCCTAATGTATCACAGACAAGTCCACACCAGAAAATTATAACATGCCATAGTTTTAATTTGCCTTGCCTTTTCTCACTCCAAACACCAAATGTATAAAAAATAAGAGCTAAAGTAATAGATGAAGCAGCATAAACTAACATTTAAATTCCTCCTTTTGCACTTGTTCATTAAAATCATGAACTATGTTCATTTTGATGTATTTTAAAATCATATCTTTCAAGATATGATTTAATTTAATATTTCTTTAATAAATTTCTCAAAAGTAGAATATTGAAAAAAAGGCATTTGATTCATGGCTACAAAATTCATTAAAATAAACTTTGCAGTTTCTTTTGCTTCAAACTTGAGTTTAATATTCTTACTGGCTTCCTCTTTTAAAAGCAGAGTTTCAATTTCATTAATCAGCTTTTCCATATAAATTAATTCTTTTTCAATACCGCTCTTTACATAATCTGGATTTTCATAAAGTTCGGGCTTTAGCCATTCAGCTTTAAATCTACTAATAAATCCACTTAACTCAATAAAAGTCTTATTTAGCTTTAAATAGAATTCATCTTCAGAATTAATTATAACATGAATTACCTTAAAGTACTCTTGCCAGTAATCAACCATCATTGCGAGAATTAGTTCCTTTTTAGTAGGGTAGTAATTGTAAATGGTACCAAGGGCAATATCACAGGACTTTGCAATAGCTCTCATATTTAACTTTGAATAGCCTTCCCTGCTTAAAATTTCCTTTGCCTTATTTAAAATTATCTCCTGTAAATTATCAATTATCTTTGACAAACTTAAACACCTCATGATCCATATGAACTATGTTCATTATATAATCTTTTAGTAATACTGTCAATATAATTATATAATATTTTTTAAATAATTTGTGAATATTATAGCTGTTTTTTGGTTTACATACTATCAAATTTTATCTATGGAATATATTGACTTTCAACTTTTAAAACAGTATTCCCTTGTAAATAAATATAACATAGTTTTGGATAACTTTTATTATTTACTGCCAATTTAAAGCTATCATAATCCACAGCTTTATTTGTAATATCATCACCATTATTACTTACCATAAAACCTAATAAACTTAGCGAAGCACTGTCATCTATTGCATAATTTATGAGTCCTTTATTTTCATTTACTATATAATAATCATCTAATACTGAATACTGACCATTTTCAAATATAGCATTTCCATCTTTTTTAGCTGCTTCTACTGCTTCCTTACCGGTAAGAAACCTCACGTCATCAAAGCTTAAAAACTTTTTTTATTACTCTCATATACCTTTGATATATAACCTATACGCTTTTGTGCTGTTTCCTTACTAGCTGAGGATATACTACTTACAGTTGAAGCCTTAAGTGTTTTAAAATCAATTAAAATTGCACTGATTGTTAGCAATACCGAAAGCAATATTACCGAAAAGAAAGTATATGATTTTTTACACATTGTAGTTATTTTAATATCCATAAAAATCCTCCCTTCTATACTTATTAATATACTAATAATATTGTTGACAAAAATAAAAAAACAGAAACCTTAATAATTAAAGTTTCTGTAAATTTTTTATTCCTTTTTTGGCTTATTTAACTTTTTATGTTTCTTAGCAATAGAATATCCAAACTTTCCTAAAGGCTTATTATTTAAGGCAAAATACTCACCATGTGAATAGGCAATTAAATTAGCTTTTTCCAAATGAATTTTATCCCTGCTGTCAATAACAGCCTCATCAACTGAAACTGAGACAACTTCTGCAAGGAACAAATCATGACTTCCTAAAGGCGTAATATTTTTAACTTTACATTCTATATTTATTGGGCATGCTTCTAGTGAAGGAACTAAAACCTTTTTTGAAGCTTCTAGTTTTAAACCTAATTTTTCTATTTTGTCTAGCTTCCTGCCTGAAACCACTCCGCAATAGTCAAGAAGCTTCGTCATGGAGGTTGTAGGAAGATTAACCACAAACTCCATAGTTTCTTTTATATATTCATAGGACAATCTTTCAGGTCTTATGGAAACAGTTATCATTGGTGGCCTAGTGCAAGCTGTCCCAATCCAGCCAACGGTAAATACATTTGTTTTTCCAGCTTTATTTTGAGTAGTTATAAGCACTGCAGGTACTGGGTTTAAAATTGCGCTGCCTTTAAAACTTCTTTTAGTCATTGTTTAATCCTCTCCATCTAATAGCTATCTTATAATGCAGCTAATTAAATACTTTTCTAATTTATTCTAAAACCCAGCTGATAATATATTCATAATTATCGTTTGGCTCTTTAATACTTGGCTCTAGCTCTTTAAATTTGCCAAATATGCCTGCTTCCTTTAAAACTAAGTCAAAATGACACATAGCTATTCCCATATCTATTCTCTGCATATCAAAGCCTAAAGAATTTGAATAGCCCTTAGCATGATAAAGATAAAAATGAAAAGTGCTTTTATCCTTTACTAATCTCCATGGCTGCTTATTTGATGCTGAAGGTGCTAATCTCAGCATCTCTAAAGCATCTTTAAAGTTCCCACCTTCCTCAGGTGTAAGCTTTTTATCAAAGCTGCCATCAAAGAAGATATCTACCCAATTTCTTCTATTACTTGAACCTGCTGCTTTTCTCATAAGCTTTTCAACAATGCTTTTACTTTCTGACTTATAGCCAATGGGGCTAATAATAGGTAAAATCTCACCTTCCTCAAGCTTCATAGCCTTTGAAAATTCACCTTTTTTAAAAGTACCACCCAGCCAGCAGGTACCTATTCCAAGTGATGTTGCATATAAAATAATCCTTTCAAGTTTATAACCGAGCTCCTCTAAGTTAAACTCCCCCGGGCCTACTGCAGAAGCTATAAATGATGAAGCTCCTTTTATTACACCATAGGTACCAAGCTTGATATTATCATTTATCGCAGCAGCATTATCAACAATTTTAAAGCGTGTGCTTCCGGTAAAAGGAGCATCTATAGTATTTATGTAGTTATCTAAATTCTTCTTTTCCTTCTCATCTAATGCTTTTGGATCATATGTTCTAATGGATGTTCTAGCTTTAATTATTTCTGTTATTGGTTTACTAAAATATTGCATTGTACTCATATGTACATCCCCTTATATTAATAAAACTTTTATTCCTTTCACAATAGTATTATAGCAGATTGTTTAATGACTAGAACAAATATTAATGAATATTAATATTTTACTATCTGAATAAACAAAAACCAATACTAATTAAATAAGAAAGTGGTAAAGGAAAATTCACCTTACCACATAATAAACATATATATGACGCTTATTGCTTTAATTTTAAATAAAAGTAATTATGCTCATCAGTTATCATATTAAAGTTTCCACTTTCCCACCTATCTAATATGTTAAAAATGTATTCTCTATCATTGTAACCCATTTTATTTACAATGACTCTAATAGAATCAAGTTTCTCTTTGCTAATCTTAATATTAGTTTCATTATTTGCTATTCCGTTCATTATATCACTGGCAATATTTTTCATATTATCATATATAATTAGCTCGCTATTAATATTTAAAGGCTGTTCCTGAGTTATTCCAAACACTGTTTTATCAGTTTCACTATGTGATCTAACGTAGAGCTTCTCACCGATATTAAAGGAAATTGAAAATAAGGCTGTAAAAGCTGCTAAAACACATACAATAAATTTAAATCTCGTTGACTTAAGTATCCTAAGCAAATTGTTCTTTATCATATTTACCACTCCGAATCATTATTAGCTGAATATAAGCATCTTATGCAGCATGAAGAAAAAATATCCAGTTTTCTGATGGCTATAAATTTAAGTTAAGCTGCTTATATATAATAAATTTTGCCTAAATGGTGGTAAAATATACAATTTGATTTTTTATTACTCTTTATAAATTATCCTTAACTATAGTCTTTTAAAGTTCTATCCATTTAGAACCTTTATTGTTGCTCTCTACAACCGCATGAATAAAATTTACACCTTCTCTGCCATCACTTACACTTGGAAAATCTAAATCATCTTCAGTAATCATTTCATTATTTTCTTTCTTTAAGATAGCCTCTATTACTGCTTGATATATATTTGCAAATGCAATCATAAGTCCTTCTGGATGGCCTGATGGTATACGATTTATCAGTGCAGCACGCCCATTTATATATCCCATTCCTCTATTATAAATTTGCATGGGCTGCCCTTTTTTTGTTACAAAAAGATAGTTTGGATCTTCCTGTTTCCATTCAATGGCTCCCTCTGTTCCAAAAATACGAATTACTAAACCATTGGCATGACCTATACATACTTGAGAGCAGCTGAATACACCATGTGCACCATTGTCAAACTCAACAAGCATATTAGCATTCATATCCAATTCATGACCATAGGTATCAAGCACCGCTGCTACCTTTACTGGTTTCAGTCCTGTTACGTAAGACACTGTGTTCTCAATATGGGTTCCAATATCACCAACGCAGTTTGAAATACCTGAAAACTTAGTATCCATGCGCCATACAGATAACTTTTTTGTGCTTCCATTACCGGTTCCTATTTCATCAATAAGCCATTCCTGCAAATATTCAGCATTAATGTTTACTACCTTACCTATATACCCGTCCTTAACTAATTTCCTAGCCTGTTTAACCATAGCATATCCTGAATAGGTGTAGGTAACACCAAAGAATAGATTCTTCTCCTTAGTGAGTTTCTCTAGTTCCACTGCCTGTTTTCTTGTTAAGCAGAGGGGTTTCTCACATACAACATTGATTCCATGCTCTAGGAAGGTCTTTGCCACTTCATAATGAGTAGCATTAGGTGTTACTATAGATACAAAATCTATTTTGTCTTCTCTTAAAAATTCTTTCTCTGCCATTTCTATATAACTTTTGTATACTCTATCCTTTTCTAAATTATAGAAATCGGCACATTCTTGGTTCTTATTTTCATGGGAACTAAAGCAGCCAGCAGTTAAAACTGCCCTTTCATCTATAGCAATAGCACGTCTGTGTACGCCGCCGATAAATGCGCCTAAGTCACCGCCTACCATACCATAACGCAATTTCAATCTTCTCATTTTTCTTCTCCCTTTAATTTGCTATCGCATTATCAAACTTAAAATCAGAAGGTTTAAAATCAATTTTTTTAACAAATTCAGCTGCTTCCTGAGCTCCATATTCCCGTTCCATTCCACTATCCTCCCACTCAACTGAAAGAGGTCCCTGATAGTTGTAGGAATTTAGCACGCGAATGATTTCTTCAAAATTGACATCACCATGACCTAAAGAGCGAAAGTTCCATCCTCTTCTTAAGTCTCCAAAATCTATATGTGATCCAAGTAGTCCAGCTTTCCCATCAAGGGTAACTGCTGCATCCTTCATATGTACATGGTATATCCTATCTATAAAATCTCTAAGAAAGAGATGAGGGGTAATTCCCTGCCAAATAAGATGACTTGGGTCAAAATTAATACCGAATTCAGGCCTATCTGCAAACTTCTCTAATAATCTCTTAGTAGAGTAATAATCAAAAGCTATTTCCCCAGGATGTACTTCTAGGGCAAATTTGATTCCATTCTTTTTAATTACATCTAAAATTGGAACCCATAAATCGTATATCTCCTGAAAACCATCTTCAATTATTTCTTCCGTAGTTTGGGGGAAAGAATACATATACTTCCAGATTGGAGAACCAGTAAAACCTGTAATAACAGAACAACCTAGCCTTTTTGCAGCAACCGCGCAATATTTCATAGTCTCAATTGCCCATTCTCGGATTTCATGCGGCTTGTCTGCTAATTCTGGTGGAGCGAAATTATTTAGCCTTGGATCGTTGTAATCACCTACACACTGTCCTATTATATGTGTTGCTAATGCTTCCATTCTTAATCCATATTTATTCAGTACATCTAATACTTCTTTTACATAAGTATCATCTGCTGCAGCCCTTTTGGGATCTAGGTGCTTCCCCCAGCAGGCCATTTCCAGACCTTCATAGCCCATAGCCTTTGCCTTTTGGCACATTGTTTCAATATCTAAATCAGCCCACTGACATGTCATAATAGTTAATAATCTTTCCATTTTAACCCTCCTTATATTTTTATGTGTTAGAACGCCTTTTAATCATCTGTAGGCCTACTGCAATTAGTAAAATAATCCCTTTTACTGAATCATTCAATAATGCATTCATGCCCAAAGCAGTTATAATCTTATCAATAATCGTAAATGACATGGTACCAAATATAATACCTGTTATCCTTCCCTTTCCACCAGCCATACTAATTCCACCAATAACTACTGCTGAGATAGCATATAACTCGAAATTTTTTCCCGAAGTTGCTGGATCAAATGAAGTATCCTTTGCAATTTTTAGGAAAGCAGCTAGTCCAACCAAAAGGCCACAAATGATAAATACAAGTATTCTTGTCCAATCTACATTAACTCCTGCAAGTTTCGCTGCACGCTCATTGCTTCCAATAGCATATACTTTTTTTCCAAACTTCATAGAAGTGGTTAAGTAAATAACCATTATTCCTGCTATTAAAAAGACTATTGCTATATTAGAAATTGTTAAAACACTTCCATTCCCAAAGCTAAACAGGCTGTTATAGCTGACCTTTGCAGCATCAATCCTATATCTTGTTTCGCCCATTTCATTCATCATATACTGAGAAATGGAACGAAATATTAACATAGTTGCAAGAGTAACTATAAAGGATGGCATCTTTAATTTACCTACCAAAAGGCCATTAATAAAGCCGCAGATAATCCCAAGTAAGACAGCACATATAACTGTCAAAAAAATGCTGCCCGAAATATTATAAAAAACGATTGTAATACCGCCTATTAGTACAAAGGAGGAACCAACAGATAAATCAATATCCCCTGTAAGCACTATAAGTCCCATACCAAGTGCAATTGTTCCCAATATTGCACTATGTAATAAAATGTTTGTAATACTAGTCCAGGTTGTCTCTTTTCCATTAACAATCAAAAATGCTATAAAGATAGCAATAAAAATTATAATATAGTTGTAATTTAGCCAAATAAATTTAAATATTCTATTAACATTTAATTCTTTATCTGCTTTGGGTGCTAACTTTTGGGGTGATTTGCTTTCTTCAGACATTTTGAACCTCCTTAGCTAATTATTTTTATAGACGGCATTGGTAGCATAAAGCATTACTGTTTCTTCGTTAATCTCCGAATGGTTTAATTCCACAGCTATTTTGCCATGATAGAATACAATACATCTATCAGCAATTTTTTGAATTTCCGGTACCTCCAGTGTATTAACGATTATGCTTTTACCAGCCTTAGATAAATCTAATATTAATTTATAAATCTCGCTTTTTGCACCAACATCAATTCCCTGAGTAGGATTATCAAAAAGTATTATATCTGTCTGAATATTTAACCATCGTGCCAAAATAGCCTTCTGCATATTTCCTCCAGATAAACTTGTAATAAAGGCATTAGGGTATGAAGCTTTAATATTCAGCAATTTTTTGAATTCATGATACTTTTTAATTTGTTGATTTTTAAAAATATGCTGCTGTTTATAATGAATACTTTGTTCAGAAATAAATATATTCTCAAGCAAAGTCATATCAGGAATAATAGAATTTTCTTTTCTGTTTGCTGGAACCATTGCAATATGATTTAACATTGAACTATGAATTTTGCTATGTTTTAGTTCCTTACCATTAATAGATATGCATCCTTTCTCAGCCTTTAAAACTCCAAAAATTGTCTGCAATACTTCAGAGCACCCTGCACCTTGCAGCCCTGTAAATCCAATTATTTCTCCCCTTCTTATTGAAAAACTGATATCTGAAAATCCCATTCCTGATAGGTTTTTTATTTCTAAGACATTCTCCCCGAGAATCCTCTCCTCATACATTTCGCCTGCATTATAGCTCTCTCCTACCATTAGCTTGGTTACTTTCTCAGGTGTAGTGTCCTTAATATTTCCACTTTTAATAAGCAGCCCATTTCTGAGAATTGTATATCTATCAGCTATTTGGAAAATCTCAGGCATTTTATGAGATATAAAAACAAAAGACTTACCCTTATTTTTTAGGTTTTCAATGATTTTAAATAAAATTGAAATTTCTTCAGTATTAAGTGCCGTAGTAGGCTCATCCAGTATTATTAACTTAGCATCAGAATACAGAGCTTTTGCAATCTCCAAAAGCTGTTTCTTACTTGTATCCAAATCATCAGCTAAAACAGTTGGGTTAATATCAACACCTAAGCTCTGCATTAGTTCTCTTGTCTCTTTAATCATTTCCTTTTTCTTTAACTTTCCATATCTAGTTGTAAGTTCTTTTCCTAAAAATAGATTCTCGAATACCTTTAAGTCATTAATTATATTTAGTTCCTGATGGACAAATGCTATACCTGCATCTTCAACATCTTTTATTGAAGCATTATTTAACTTGTTTCCATTAAAATAAACTTCTCCATTATCCTTTTCATATACACCAGCAAGTAAATTCATTAGTGTGGATTTACCTGCGCCATTTTCACCGAGTAATGCATGGACTTCGCCGATTTTTACATCAAAGGATACGTTTTCTAATACTCTGACTCCATAAAAGGATTTACTCATATTGGTCATTCTTAACAATTCCATATGATTTCACCTACGCAATAAAATTTCTATGAAGCATCTATCAGAATAAGCTCTTATATCTGATAAAATGCTTCATAGTCCTTCATCCTTCTAATTTATTACTTTTAATTATAGGTTCCAAATGGTTTGAAGTTATTAACATTATCCTTATCAACAACACTTACTGGAATTACATAATCTTGTTTAATATTTGTTGCTCCACCTAAGTAATCAACCATAACTTTAATTGCTTCTTGAATCATAGCAGGGTCATAAGTTACTGAGAAAAGATCATAGCTAGTAGGCCTCTTAATTGTTTTATGAGTATCCTTTAATACTGCATACATTTCAGCAAGACCTGAAGATGCCGATAAAGTCTTTAATTGCCCTAGGAATGCCGCTTTTTTAGTTGCATCCAATGCAGAACCATTTAACGATTCTAATACACCCATTGCAATTTCATCATCATGTGTATAGATCCATATCTTCTTAGAAGTATCACATTGAGAACTTGCAAACCAAGATTCAAATAGTTCCTTGCCCTTATCCCTACTCCATCCAGTAGCTGGAGATTTTACAACAACTGCATTAATTTCAGCATCTGTCCAGCCCTGCTCTTTAAGATAAGCTCTAAAACCATTAGATCTTAGCTCTGGTACTGAAGAATTATCACCTATCATTTCATATACATAATCATTTTTGCTTAAGCCATTTTTAATAAACCTCTTAGCAGTTTCATAACCTATTCCTTTGTTATCACCCTTTACATTTGCAACAACCTTTGCATCAATAGCTGAACTTGAGATAACTCTATCATATTGTACAAAGGGAACCTTTGCTGCTGCAATTTTCTCCAATGTAGCTTGAAGTCCGTTGTCATATGGAAGAATAACTATACCAGCTAATTTCCCGGAATCAGCAAGTAAATCATCCACCTGCTGAATTTGATTTTCTACATCCTTTGCCGCATAGACCTTAACAGTATACTTATTCTTTAATGAAGCATCTGCATTTAATTCCTTTGCCTTTTCCTGTGCATAAGTAAGAACTGCACCTGTCCATCCATGGTCAGCACTTGGCACCATAACAGCAATTTCTTTTATCCCTCCTGTTTTACCATTTCCTGAACTACCATCATTACTATTTTTCCCACTGCTATTGGAGCAGCCTAAAAGCATACTTGACATAGCTAGTGCTAGAGCTAATGATAATGCAACAAGCTTACGTGTTTTAAATCTTTTCATTACTTTTCCCCCTTTTCATTTAATTAAAAATTAGGACAACTTACTTATAGTAATTTATATGTAAGAATGTAACGCTATATAACTGAGTAAATTTTTAAAATACTATAATATTCTTTTGATTAACGTTATTCTATCCTTGTGTTACATTGGGCTGCATCCATGTAACAACATATCTACTTAAAGTGTTTATTGATTTTTAGACATAAAAAAGCCCTTTAATTCCTTAAGAATTAAAGGGCTTTTTATTTAACTTACTGAACCTTATCCACCATAGTGAAATCAGAGCTTAAATTTTGAACATCAGCCTTCCAAGACTTTGATTTGTAAACTTTAAAATCTGTAGTTTCTGCCATGACCGAAACTCCAGGCAAGTCGTCTATGATTTTCATGCCTTTTTCTACTCCTAGTACAAAGGTTACCTTTGTAAGGGTGTCAGCAAGCATATTAGCATCTGGAGTAGTACTATCTATAATAATGGTATCACTCATAACCCCTGCTTCAGCAGGGTAGCCAGTAAATGGATTTAAGATATGATGATATCTTTTACCATCCTTTATAAAATATCTTTCATAATCACCTGAAGTTGAAAGTGCTGATTCTGGGAGTTTAATAATACCTAAATATCCTTCACTTTTATCCTTTCTAGGATGCTGAATGGCAACTGACCATAGTGAACCATCTGGCTTTTGTCCCATTGTATAAATAGAACTTCCACCTAGGTTTATTAATGCATTTTTAATACCGTACTTTTTAAATACCTTAATAACTTCATCAGCAGTAAAACCTTTAGCTATACCACCAAGATCTATTGCCATACCTTCCTTCATTAGCTTTACGCTGCTGTCCTTTTCATTTATGCTTATATTTTTATAACCTACAAGTGGCAATAATGCCTTTATTTCTGAATCTGCAGGAAGTCTTTCACTGGAAGTCCCTATACCCCAAAGTTTAATAAGCGGACCTACAGATATATCAAAGGCTCCATCACTTAATTTAGAAAACTTTAAAGCTGTATTTAACATTTTAATTATTTCAGGATGAACCTTTACATAATCCTTACCAGATGCTTTATTTATAAGGCTAACATCACTTGTTGCTATATTAGCACTAGACATTTGCTCTATTTCATCTATTCTTTTGTAAGCTGCGTCTATAGCTGCATTAGCATTTGTGCCATATACCTTTAAGTCCATAACAGTATCCATCTTCAGTGCTTGTTTTTCTACTGGAGTGGTAGTATCTTTATTAGTGCTGCTACTACTATTTGAACACGCCACCATAGGAACAACTAACATTACACTCATTATTATAGCAAGTACTTTCTTAAACATCATATCCTCCTAGGTTTTAAAAATTACATTTTAGTCTATAGTTAATATTTTAACTTATTATACACATATTTCATAGGTCAATTTTAAATTTTTGACATGTTATTTTATTAGCTTAATAAGCCTTATTAAATCGCTGAATAAACCATAACCTGTTTGCTGTATTTCAGGATCGTGCTCAATAACTGTAAGCTTGCCCATTAAGTCTGTATCAATGGTTAATACTGAGGATGTACCACTTATTCCTGCAAAAATTTCATCCTTTTCTATTTCCTTGGGACTAACCTCTCCGATAATCTTTCCATTTTTAAATTTTGCCTCGCAAATTAGTTTAATTACCTTCCCAGCATCCTGTGCCATTTTAATATCTTCATAAGAAACATTTTGAATTCCCTGCCTCTTTATATTTAAGGGGGTAACCTCTCCCTCCATGAGCACATTTATTAAGGCTGATAGCTTAGCCGCTGCATCAAAGCCTTCAATATCCATAGTTGGGTCAGCTTCTACAAATCCTTTTCTTTTCCCTTCTTCTATAGCCTCATTAAAGCTATTACCTTTTTTCATTTCCTCAAGTACAAAATTAGTTGTGGTGTTTAATATGCCTTTTAAGCCAGTAATTTTGCACGTTGGCAGGTTATTTTCAACCAAATTAAATATTGGCGTTCCATCCATTACAGCAGTTTCATGTAAAAAGGCAACGCCCTGCTTTATTGAAAGCTCCTTTAATTCTTTATATTTCCAAGCAACTGGGCCTTTGTTTGCCGTAATAATATGTTTTTTTCTATTTAAAGCTGAAGTAATATTATGAATTGCTGGCTCCCCTGAAAAAATATTAAGGGTTGTAATTTCCATAAGAACGTCGTAGTCTGCCTTTAAAAGGATATCCTCTGTGCTGCAGCTCTTATAGGCTTTCCATGCTTTATCAAAGTATCCTTCCTGCTCAATATCTCTTAATGCTTTTCTTAAGTCAATTCCATCATCATCAATTAAATTGCCCCTGATTAAAGTAGTTATGGCAGTGACCTTTACATCAAAGTCATAGCCTTTTCTAATTTCCTCTTGTTTCTCTATTAATAGCTTTGCAAAGGCTCTACCTGCATTTCCAAAGCCAAACATTGCTATTTTTAAAGTTTTCATACTCTCACCTCATGTATAATTCTACCATTAAGTATACACTGTACTGCAGAGTTTATCAAAAAATATTATGGTCTATTGAAGTTTAACTACCCATGCATTCTTTATATATTTCTCAATTATTACTCTGGATAAGTTAACCCAACTTTTACATTCATCAAGGATTATAGAATCTGCTGTAACCACTCCCTTTAATTTTGATAAGATTACATCAGCATTAGGTACAAGCTCAACTTCAACGGTAATATCGCTTGAAATGAGTATTTCTATAATCTTAGTTTTAAGTCTTCCTGAATTTGAAACTGGTGCATCAAGAAAAAACTTTACACCTCTTACTCCTAATTCAATTAGTATTTGTTTTATAAGTATAATTGCCTTATCTGTTTTATCAATAAGTCTGTAGGTTCCTCGTAAGCCAGCTAAATCTCTTATAACTTCATCATTTCCTTGTATTAGTAAACCACCTGATAATGCAACTTCAAGAGTTATTATAAGATTAAAACCATCAATGTTAATATAATTATCCCTTAAAGCTCCAGGAGCAATAAGCTTTTCACTTCTTATTATGCACTGGTTATCAGAGGCTGTAGCTCTCTGCAATGCAGCTCTTTGACGGGAGGAAAACTGATAATGTCCACCAATGAAATCAATAACAGAACTACTTTTATACCCTCTGTTAAGCAGCCATTTAACTTCTTCCTGTGCTTTTCTAAGTTTCCACATCACTTCCACAGAAAACCATCTATAATCCTCTTCATCAAAGCCACGCTTTGTTTCCTTTATCACTTTACTCTCATCTATAGTCATCATTCTCTCTCCCTTTATATTTATTTGAAATTTTAAATAGCTGAATTAATTATATGTAGATTTTTTATTACTATAATTGTAAAATATAGTTATATATTTTTTTATATAATTTACATTGGAGGACTCATGAATAACTTAGCTTTACAAACAGCCTGGCAGGCACACAGTCACCAAAAACGTAAAGGTACTGAAATACCCTATGTAATTCATCCTATTGAGGTAGCCATTATTTTAATTGAAAATGGCGCTGAAGAAGATTTAATTACTGCAGGCCTTCTTCACGATACCCTAGAAGATACAAATATAACTAAAGAATATATCGAACAAAATTTCGGCAAGCATGTATTAAATCTTGTTATTGGTGCTTCGGAGCCATATAAACTTGAAACAAATACAAGACTTAGTCTTGAAGAAGAAATAGATTCCTGGAAAGTTAGAAAGACTCATACTATTAATTTTATAGCAATTGCACCATTAGAAATTAAGCTCTTAACCTGTGCTGATAAATTAAGCAATATTAGAAGTATGGTAAGAGATTATAACTTAATTGGAAACGAGCTTTGGAAAAAATTCAATGCTGGCGCTGGTGATCAAAAATGGTATTATGAAGAACTTACAAAAAGCTTATGTGGACTTTCAACGTATAAGTTGTATGAAGAATTTGCCTCTTTAGTAAGAGACCTTTTTAACTCAAAAGAAGTACTTGCCTTTATAAGAAGCTAATATTTATATATTATTTCATAGTATTGGGGATGTAAACATGAATGACATTGAGAATTTAGAAGCTGCAGAACTTTCATATTTTTATATTATTAATTACACAGCTGCAGAAAAAGAACTATGCATGATGGAGATGAAGTATCTCTTTAATATTATTCCTTTAAATAAGCACTTTTTTTCTTTCCATTATGTAATTCCCTCTAGAAGTGCCTTTATAAAGCAGTGTATCTCTATAATTTATTCCTGCGGCAGTTTGGAGGAATTAATAGAACAAATTTTAGAGGACAATTTTTCCTCAGAAAACTTTAAAGTCCGTTATATTAACTTTGAGGAGAACAACATTTCCTATGAACAAAGGCGAAGAATAGAATATAACATTGGCTACAAAATAAATGGAGAAGCTGACGTTCACGAACCTGAAGTAGTTTTTGGAGTGGTAAATATTAATGGTAAATGGATATTTGGCGTGCTTGAAGATAACAAAAACACCTGGGATAAACATAATCACAAGCTCTATAGTTATTCAAATGCTCTAAATGTAAGAGTTGCCAGGGCATTAGTGAACATAGCCTCGGGAAATAATAAGAACTTAAGGCTAGTTGATCCTTGCTGTGGCATAGGAACTGTGGTTATTGAAGCATTATCTATGGGGTTAAATATAAGGGGTTATGAGTTAAATCCTATGATAGCGGATAATGCAAAGAGAAATCTTGACTTCTTCGGCTATGAGGATGTCATTACTAATGGCGACATGCACGAAATAAAAGATAAATATGATGCAGCTATAGTAGATTTACCCTATGGAGTGTTTACTCCAGTAACCCTAAAGCAACAGCTGGATATAATAAAATCTGCAAGAAAAATTGCTCATAAGGCTATTTTAATAACTTTCGAAAATATGGAACATTACTTTGAGGAAGCAGGCTTTAAAATTGTAGATAGGTGCATTATTGCTAAAGGTACTTTTATAAGATACATTACTGTGTGCAAATAATAATGTGCCACAGGGACGCTTCTTGTGGCACATCTTACTATCTAATACTTATTTCTTTGCTTGTAAAAATGTTTCATTAAAGTAAAAGGGGTAGACAATCAGCCTACCTTTACTTTCCTTACCATCCAAAAAAGTCTTCTGCTGCCCCTATTATTATATCCTTAAATGGTAATTCAACATCTACAGCAGAAGAAATACCCTTAAGTGTATTTTCATTAAAATGTACCATTATTCTCATTACATCATCATCATAATAATATTTGCAAAAGTATATTTGAGCTTTATCCATAACGAAGGAAAAATCTATAGTTGAATCAATATTGATCTATATAGCATAAAAAAAGGAGACATTTCTAATGTCCCCTTGTCGCTCCTCTTTCGCTGTTTAACAGCTTTTATGAAGCATTATATCTAATATTATTTTATCAGCTTCCAAGGTACCTTGATTTCCAAGTCTGCATAAATTATCAATAGTTCTTTCAGGATCATTTTCTATAATTCCATCAGTAGCTTCTATTGATATTCCTTGATTAGCTAAAATTGCACACTGCATTGCTGCATTAGTACAAGTTGAAACCTTTAAAGCACAGCCTGCCTTTGCGCCATCGCAAAGCATTCCAGTAACATTTCCCAGCATGTTTTGAATAGCTGATTTTACTTCTTTTACCTGTCCACCTAGGAGGTATACTATACCGCAGCTTGCTCCTGTTGCTGCAATAGTGGCTCCACAGAGAGCTGAAAGTCTTCCAAATTTAGACTTAATATATATAGTTACTAAATGACTTAAAGTTACCGCCCTTATAAGCCTTTCCTCCGAGTAATCAAGTTTTTCCCATACTGCAACTACAGGAAGCGTAGCTGTAATTCCTTGATTACCACTGCCTGAATTACTCATAACATTTAAACTGCAGCCTGCCATTCTAGCGTCAGAGCCTGCAGAGGTAAGGGCCATTGCATAATTTGTTAGATCATCTGATATAAGTCCTTTATCAATTTGGCTAATTATAGTTTTCCCAACCTGTAGTCCAAATGAATTTTCAAGTCCATACATCCCAATTTTTTTGTTTAATTCTATACTTCTTTTAACTATACCCAATTTATCTGTCTCTACTTTATTAATAAAGTTCCATATGGAATCTATATTAACAGCTTTTATATCAAGCTCAACTTCATTTATAGTAAAATTATCTTTAATATTTTTTATAATCACACCATCAACTTCAATAGTGGAAATATTAGTATGATTGTCTTCAATAATAACTCGAGCTGTTGATGCCTCAGTTTGAACGACAACTTCTATATAAAGCTTTTTAGATGAGTCAGCTACATTTACTGATACCGTTCCGCCTTTAATCATCGTCTTTGCATTTTCTATATCCTCTTTAGTAAGCCCATTTAAAACCTCAAGATTTTTATCAGCATCCTTCGCTAGAGAACCAAGGGCTGCAGCAAGATTTATTCCACTACTGCCGGTACCGGGTATGCTTACAGACATTGCATTTTTAATAACGTTTCCGCTTGCAAATACCTTAAGATCAATTACCTTTTCCCCTTTTACATGCTTTCTTGCTGTGGCTGCCGCAAGTGCAATAGCAATAGGCTCCGTACAGCCTAAGGCAACTACTAATTCTTTATTAAGTAACTCAAAGAAAATACTTTGATCCATAACTTCTCCCCCATAAATATAAACTTTATTAAAATTTCCTATTAATATTATAAACGTTTGCAAACAGCATGTCCAATATTGGCTGCTTCTGCTTTAGACCCTTTGACCTTATAGAAAAAACTGCGGACTTTATATGTGCCAGCAGTTTTACAAACTATCTCTTACTTGGCATTAAATTTATGCAGTAGATGTAACTGATACTAATGATATAAATAGGAGCATCCAACCTATTAACTTAAGCTTTTAAGTTTCTCCCAAAGCTCAGCATACTTTTTCTTTAAATTTACTATTTTAAATGTATTTTTGTCTACAAAAGCTTGAACTGTCTTGCCCTTTGCTAATAGCTTGCTATCTGCTTCTCTAATTACATTATACTGTAGGATTACCTTAACTGGGCTTAACTCCTCCATAGTAGTTTCCACTATAAGCCTATCTGAATATTTTGCCCCTTCGTAATACTTACATTGTGTTTCCACTAGAGGCATCATTACTCCAGCATCTTCCATGTCCTTATATTTAATAGAAGCTCCCATAATAAAGTCTTCTCTTGCAGCTTCGAAATAAACATAATAATTTGAATGATGCACTATTCCCATTTGGTCTGTTTCTGCATATCTTACCGTTATTTTTGATTCACTCTTAAACATTATTTAACCCTCCTTAATAGTTGAATCAGTGATATTTCTACTGTAGGTGACGAAAATATGTCCTTTGCGCCTACTTATATAGTATTAAGCCTGCTATACCTGCAGCTATAGTTAAAAGTACCGGATCTGCTTTATACTTAAATGATGCTAAGACTACTACAGCAAAAATAATTAGGCTTTTATAATCTATAAATGATCCTGATGATACAAGTAATGGAGCTGCAGCCATTAAGCCAATTGTAGCTGGTATTAGTCCTATAAATATATATTTTACATATTTATTATCTCTAAATTTAATAAAAAACCTTGTAAATATAAGCATTATTATAAATGTGGGAAGGACAACACCTAAAGTTGCTAGTGTACTACCTAAAATTCCGCCTGCTTTATAACCTACATAGGTAGCTCCATTAATTGCTATAGGACCTGGTGTAGCTTGAGAAACAGCGACTAAATCAGTAAATTCACTAGAAGTTAGCCATCCATTGCTGTTAACTGCTTCCTGCCTTATAAGCGGAAGGATTGCATTTCCACCCCCAAAACTAAATAATCCAATTTTTAAGAATACATATAAAACCTTTATGTATACATTCATTATTTTACTTTCCTTTCTTTAATAATTCCATAAGATAAGCCCCCAATAGCTGAGGCCATAATTATAAAGACAGGATTTACATTTAAAAATACAATTAATAGAACAGTAAATATAGGAATAAAAATTGTCTTTTTAGTAAGATCAGAATTTTTCGCAATTCTAAAAACTGGTACGGCTATTAAAGCAACCACAGCTGGTCTTATTCCTAAAAAAATCCTTTGAACAATTGCACTATCTTTTACTCCCATATAATAAATTGCAAAGACTAAAATTACTATAAATGCTGTTAGAATACAACCTATTACAGCTGCAATACTACCAAATATTCCACCTATTTTATATCCTACAAATACTGCTGTGTCAACGGCAATAGGTCCTGGAGCAGATTGACCAAGAGCAAGCAGCTCAACAAACTCTTTTCTGTCTATCCAGCCTTTTTTATCAACTACTTCCTTTTCAATAAGTGGGATCATTGCATATCCGCCTCCTATTGTAAAAGTACCAATTTTTAAAAAAACTAAAAATATTTCTATTAAAATTCTCAATATAATTCACCTCAAAAGCTTCTAATAAAAAACTTCAATATTATTATAGCAAAACTAGTAGTTAATATCCAATATTGAACATGCCTAAATAAACGCTCCAGTACCACGCTCCCATTTAAAAATAACTCGCAACCCATTTCATACATGCCGCCTAAATTGTGCTATAATTTATAACATGAAATATTTTTACAATACAATAGGGGGTCTTAAAATGAATTTATATGAAAAAGTAGAGGAAAATTTAAAAAAGCTTTGTGAGGAATGTAATTTTTATGGTACAAGCCAATGTGTACCTTCAAAGTGTAATATAGGGTTTGCAGCAAATGCTATAAAGGCTGCAAAAAATAACGAACAACAAACAATAAGCGACGGCATAAAATTAATACCGCAAAACGACATGAAGGTATATGATGAAAACTTAATTGCAAAGAGTATTGCAAGTGTTTGTAAATTGTGTAAAGAATGTAAGGGAAGCCATAGTGAGAACTGCATTGTTGCCTTAAGCAGAAGATCTATAGAAAGAACACATTTAAGAGAAGATGTAGCTTATCCTGGAAACATATTGATGTATCTAGTAAATGTGGCAAAGCAAGACCCTGATTTTTCAGATAAAATAAGAGCCGAATATACTGAATTAAATAAAGAAGCTACAAGAGAAATAACTGTAGATAAATCTGTAATCTCTCAAAAGTCTCCTATACCAGTAGAACTTAAGAAGGGAGAAACTTATTTTTGGTGTACATGCGGCAAAAGCAGTAATCAGCCATTTTGCAATGGGGCACATATAGGTACCTTCTTTCAACCTTTAGAATTCATAGCTCAAAAGGATGGTACTGAGTATCTATGTGCTTGTAAGCACACCAAAACCCCTCCATATTGTGATGGATCACACAAAAATCTATAATATGAATCTTTACATGTTACTTATAGTACTATGAATAAAAAAATCGCTGAAGAGTCTTATTTGTATTTCTCTCAGCGATTTCTTTTAATTGTTTTGTATCATAAGACCTTAAGTTTTTAGAACTACATAAAACTATGCATCTAGTTTTTATCAAGCTATTTATAGACTAATTATCCTCTGCAGCAATCTCATTTAAATTTATTACCTTATCTTTAAGCCAATTCTTTCCTTCTACTATTCTAGTAATCATCATTGCACAAACTGCGTTGCCAGTAGAATTTAAAAGTGTAGCAGGTGCATCTATTATAGTACTGATGACAGCTATTATAGGCAGAACCTCTGGTGGGAAGCCGTATACACTTAATATTAGCATTTCTCCAATCATTCCTCCACCTGGAATGGCTGCCATAACAGCACCTACCAAGTAAGCTACAAATATTATTCCAACTATGGCACTGAAGCTATGCATGTCCTTTCCATAAAGTCCATATAAGAAGGTTATTTTCATAACTCCTCCAATTACAGAGCCATCCTTATGGGTGTTAGCTCCAAGCGGTACTACTGTTTCTGAAATATCATCTGGAACACCCATTTTTTTTGTATATTCAAGATTTATAGGAATACACGCAGCGCTTGAACAAGTAGCTAAGGCAGTGATTGAAGGTGTTATTACATTTCTCCAATATATTAAAATTCCATCTTTTCCAGCAGCCAAATAAGCATAAACCGTGAGTATTACAAAATATAAAATTACTGAAAGTACTAAATATAAAATAAATACTCTTAAGTACCCCTGCAAAATTTGAGTTCCTAGTTGTCCAATAACCGAAGCAAAGTAACATCCAAGTCCAACAGGAGCATAATACATGATTATATTAACCATTTTCATCATAACCTCTGAACCCGCCTTTAGGAATCTTGCAACTGGTTCAGCCTTTTCACGCACTAAAGCTGTTGATACTCCAAATAATAGTGAAAATACAATTAGCTGCAGCATATTTTTTCTAGAAAATACATTTATAAAGTCCGAAACAGTAAATGTGTTTACAATTTGCTGAAGCGCTCCTACTTTTTCTGCACTTTGGGAATCACTTGCCTGTGACATAAGCTTTTGAATTGTACCATGATCTATACCCTTTGTAGGATCTGCTATTAATGCTCCTATTACTCCAAGAATAGCAGCAAGTAAAGCCGTTAAGGTGAACACTAAAACTACACTTCCTAAAATTCTTCCTAGTCTTTTCATACTTACCATATTAGCAATAGCTGATGATACACTAAAAAATACAAGAGGTACTATAATTGTAAACATTAAGTTTAGAAAAAGATTACCAAAGGGTTCAAGTACCGATGCCTTAGGTCCTGATATGACTCCAATAATTCCTCCTATGATAATAGAGCCAAGCAAAATAATTGAAGTTTTATAAGTTTTTAATATTTCCATTTCCCCACCTCAATCTATAATTATTATAATAATTATAACATATAATATTACAATATTTATTGTTAAAAGTGCTTGTAATATTGCAAAAGTTGTTCTATTTTATAGATATAACTTTAAAAACTTATTAAACTATTATTACCATTTTGATTATAACGGGTACTTCCAATTTTATAATCAGATATAATTTTAAATCGAGGTGTTAATATAGAAATGGATATGAGTAATATAAAACTTAGGAGCGGTTATCTTAATTCTGACTTTGAGTATTTTCACATAATAGATAAAAAACATATGGAGTTTGAATTGCATTACCATGACTTTAATAAAATAATCATATTTATATCAGGAATTGTAACCTATCTAATTGAAGGAAAGGTCTATAAACTAAAACCTTGGGACATTCTATTTGTAAATAGCCATGACCTTCATAAACCAATAGTCAGCATGGATGTCCCCTATGAAAGAATAGTATTATGGGTAAATTCAAGTTTTCTAGAGCTCCATAATAGAGGAAATTCTAATCTACAGACCTGCTTTGAGCTTGCATCAAAAGAGAAAATCTGCCTGCTTCGCTTGTCAGCCGACAATGTTAAAAGCTTGCAGTCAATCCTTTTTAATTTAGAAGCTTCAAATAAAGATAATGATTTTGGCAATGAGGTTCTAAAAAGTTCATTATTTCTACAGCTTATGGTTTATATTAATAGAGCTTTTCTTAGACGAAAACTAAGCACAGCTTATATTGACATTGAATATGATGAAAGAATTGCAGCTATTCTAGACTATATTAATTCAAACTTAAAAGAGGACTTATCAATAGAACGTTTAGCATCAAAATTTTATATCAGTAAATACTTCTTAATGCATAAATTTAAAGCTGATACAGGCTATACTTTGCATAACTATATACAGCAAAAGAGGTTAATAAAAGCGAGCAATCTAATAACGGAAGGCAAGCCTATTACTCAAATTTACTTAGACTGCGGCTTTGGTGACTATTCAAGTTTTATAAGAGCTTTTAAAAAGGCTTTCAATTTATCTCCGAGAGATTATTATAAAACTTCAAATAAAATGGATGCCTCTTATATCTACGGCACCCACTTCCATAACAATTAGCAATAAAAATTCTTTAATCAATATAATCTTTATATCTTTTTAGCACATCATGATTATCATGTATAAAATTTACGTAATCCTTAAGTCTATTTACAGTCTTGTCACAAATGGTGTGCTCCATTTTCTCTGTTTCCTGCAAAATATTTTCCTCAGGAACACCAATAATTCTAAAAAATTCTTCTATAATATTATGCCTCTTTAAAAGTGCTTCTCCGATCTTCTTGCCATTTTCCTTAAGCATTATTACTCCATACTTTTCATACTTTAATAAGCTTAGTTCAGCTAATTTTTGAACCATTTTTGTAGCAGAAGGTGGTTGTACATTTAATGCGTCAGACAATTCATGAATCCTCGTAAAGCCATTACTTAAAGATAGCCTGTAAATCATCTCCAAATAATCCTCCATAGATGCAGTAAGAGAATTGTCTTCTTTCTTCATATACTCGCTAAATGTATAAAAATCGTTATTGTCCATAAGCTCACCCACTTTAGGATAAGATATTGTTAATTTTGTAGTATCATTTAATAGCGGACCCAAATAATTTGTTAGTAAATTATATGCCAATTTATTTTAAAAAATTACAAATTTGTAACACATCTTTTTACTGTTTCATAGCCTATATTAGAGAGTTAGTTAAGGCTAATTTATTTAACTCTTAATAACTATCTTATTTTAAGCTAATAAAGAGGTGTTTTACATGAATTCTTCTAAAGATTATAAAGAGCTTGCCATAGAATCCGAAAATACATTAATAGCGAGCGTACCAAACATAACCAGTACCAATGTTTTCAGCAAGTTTAAAGTCTTATTGAAATTCCTAGGTCCTGCATTTATCGTAAGCGTGGCCTATATAGATCCAGGTAATTTTGCTACTAATATAAGTGGAGGTTCCATTTTTAAATATAACCTTTTATGGGTAATTCTTTGGAGTAATTTAATGGCTATTTTCCTTCAGGTTATGTCAGCAAAACTTGGCATAGCAACAAATGCCAATTTAACTCAGATGTGCAGAAGAGTTTTCTCTAAAAATATTAACTGGAGCTTTTGGATAATTGCAGAGCTTGCAGCAATGGCCACAACAATGGCAGAGTTTTTAGGAGGTGCCTTAGGCTTTTATTTATTATTTGGAATTTCACTACCTATAGCTGGCATTCTTACTGCTATGGTGACCTTCGCCATAACCTATCTTCAAAAATATGGTCAACGAGTTGTTGAGGTAATTATTTCAATACTTGTTGCAGTTATAAGTATTGCCTATGCAATTGAGCTTTTTCTTGCTAAGCCAGATTGGGCTTCTGTTGGAAGCCATACATTAATTCCCTCTCTGCCTAATAGCCAGGCTCTCCTTATTGCAGTAGGAATGCTTGGAGCCACTGTTATGCCTCATGTAATATATCTTCATTCACAGCTTGTACAAGATAGAAATGATACTCAGCATAGCTTGGAAGAAAAAAAAAGACATCTTAAGATGGAGAAAGTAGATATAGCAATTGCAATGAATATTGCTTTTATTGTAAATGCAGCAATGGTTATTGTATCAGCAGCAGTGTTTAATTCTCAAGGACTAGTTGTAGACTCCATTGAACAGGCCCATAAATCCCTTCAGCCTCTTTTAGGTTCCCTATCAAGCGGAGCCTTTGGAATAGCACTGCTAGCCTCTGGTTTTTCCTCTTCAACTGTTGGTGCAATGGCAGGCGAAACTGTAATGGATGGTTTTGTGGATGTAAAGCTTCCTTTAAATTTTAAAAGGCTACTAACTATGCTTCCAGGGATGTTAATAATAGTTATTGGAGTAAACCCTATGAAGGCTTTAGTTATGAGTCAAGTATGCCTAAGCTTTGCCCTTCCTGCTGCTATAATACCTATGCTTATTATTACGGGGCGAAAGGATTTAATGGGTACCTTTGCTAATAAACCTTGGGTAAAGCTGCTTGGAATAATAATTACTACTGCTATTATACTAATGAACCTAGTCTTACTATATTTTACTTTTTTATAAAAGAGTGTTTTAACTTAAACTACCAAGCAGTTATTAATCGCGGAAAGGTTTTAGATGCTCTTCCGCGTTATTTTATAATTTCCTAGTAATCTTAATCATTTATTAACAAAAATTTAAAATTTCGACACAAAACTGCCATAATAGAAAACTATAATTTTTATGAAGCTTATAATTCGACAGCTTCTATACTCTTTAAAAATTATGGCGGAAGGAAGTGAAAAAAGTGCAAGTAAATTCAATATCTAGTTTATCACAATTAGAACAGCTTCAAGCTTTAACTGGAAATGATGGAACTTTATCTACTGATAATTCTAATTCTTCCTTTGCATCTTTGCTTCAAGGAATGCTGCAAAATACTCAAGAAACCGCTTCATCCACTAACCCATTATCTTCAGTAGAAAATAACTCAATAAGCGGTTTAGGTTCTCTATCTTTAGATCCCCAGAAATTAGCTCAAATGCTGCAGCTACAGTCTATGGAAAATATTCTTACAAATGCAGAATCTACAGATAGCGACAGCTATGATAACTCTGATGGGGATTCAGATGATAGTATAAGTATTATGCCAGATAATACAAATGATATGTCCCAAATGTATAGCTACATACTTGAAGCATTAAACCAAAACTCTTTCCAAAATGCAAATGCTGCTCAAGCTTCAGCTGATTCTAGTGAGTTAGTTAATGCTAATGCAAATACAAGCAGCAGCACAAGTACACACTCATAAAACTTATATATGGGTAAAGTAAACTTTTAAAGAAATAAAATAGGCATCTAGAGTAATTTCTTTAGATGTCTGTTTTTATATATATTTAATGGTCTTAATTGACTATATTGTTCTTTTAAATCGGGTATAATATAAATAAATCTATTTAATTAATTTTGCTACGCAGAATTTTAAAGGGAGAAAAAACATGAGTATAAAAAATAATAGAGTTAAAGCCTTTATAGGTACCTATACAACTGGTGAAGGAAAAGGAATTTACAGTCTCCAGCTGGACTTAATCACTGGAGCAATTGATAGTGTGAGATTAGAGGCTGAATTAGGTAATCCAACCTATTTAAGCATTGATAAAAATAATAGCTACTTATATTCTACAATAAAAAAGGGTGAAAGCGGAGGTGTGGCTGCATTCTCCATTAATTCTGATACTAGGAGCCTCAAGCTTCTTAACTACAAGGTGTCAGAGGGCAGTTCTCCTTGCCATGTAAGCCTAAATTCTAATAGCACCTATTTATTCTCAGCAAATTATCATAGAGGTATTGAGGAGGTTTATCCTATAAAGAGGGATGGAACAGTAGAAAAGGCCGTATCTACAGCAGTTCATAGTGGCAGTGGCCCAGATGGAGAAAGACAAAAAAAGCCTCATGTTCATTTTTCTGCCTTAACTCCTGATGAAAAGTATCTATGTTCGGTAGATTTGGGTATTGATAAGTTAATTATTTACACCTTAGAAAGCGGCATTTTATCAAAACATAAGGAAATAGCCTTAAAACCAGGCTGCGGTCCAAGACATATAGATTTTCATCCAAATGGAAAGTTTGCTTATATTATTACAGAACTAAGCTCAGAAGTTATTGTATTAAAATATGATTCTTTAAAGGGTGACTTTGAAGAGCTTCAATATATTTCTGCACTTCCTTCTGGCTTTAATGGAGAAAGTCTTGGAAGTGCTATTCATATATCACTAGACGGAAAGTATTTATACTCTTCAAATAGAGGCCATGATAGCATAGCTGTATTTAAGATTGACTCTTTAACTGGAAAGTTAACTTTAGTGTCGCACACATCCACTGATGGAAAACATCCAAGAGATTTTAATATTGACCCAATGGGAAAATTTCTTATTGCTGCAAACAGAGATACAAATAATATAGTTCCGTTTTTAATAGATAAACTAAGTGGTAAGCTTACACAAGTAAACTCAGGAGTTTCAATTCCAAATCCTGTGTGTATTAAATTTTTAGCAATATAACACATTATCTATATTTATTAACACTTTTTAAAGGAACCAGTTTTGGTTCCTTTAAATTATATAACTAACTTCTAATTTTTATAAATCATCTTATAATTTTAAATAATTCTATTTAGCTGCCGTTCTATCCTCAATCATTGATATTATGGGAAACATTTCATTATAATGCTTTTGAATAAAAAGAGCATTCCTTTTTTTATAAAGTCTTTCTGCAAGTTTATCTGCTATAGGAATTAGAAATCTTTCATGTCTGCACTGCACAGGTGACACTTTATTAATACTCCCTGTTGCCTGTTTATTCATACAGCCGCAGTAGTGATTGCATCGCTCTTTAATTGCACAGTTCTTGCAGCTCTCTTTTTCTTCTTCATTAAGTTCATGCAACTTAGCTTGTTTTGACAGAATAATTCCCACATCCACATTTCCAATACAATATTCTTTTTCTCCTACAAATTGAACACAAGGATACAGGAAGCCATCAGGAGCCACGGATATCTGTTTCTTACCTAACTCGCAGCGTTCATGACAGTAATTGTCTCCATTTACAAATGAACTGATTTTAACTTCGAAGGGGCTTAAATAAAATTTGTCCTCTTTCATTGTTCTATCCAAATAAAATTCTGCTAATCTTTCATATTGCTTTTTTAGTTCCTTCATGTTTTTCTCAGTCCAATGAGCTTCGTAATTTAAAGAAATTATTATATATCTGAAACCTTTTTTATAAAGATACAGCACTCCGTTATAAAAATAATTTGCAGTGTCTGGATTCACTACCATCATAACAGGAGCATAGGGCCTTTTTGAAAGTAAAAGTTCTACTTTATCTGAAAGAACAGAAAAGGTTTCTCTCCCATAGTTATCTATCCGGTGTTTATCATGAGCTTCCCTTATACCATCATGACTCAATGCTATAAATATATCTTCCTTTAATGAAAGCTCTATAAAAGCTTCATCTAGAAGAATACCATTAGTTGTTATCTTAAAGTAAAAAGCCCCTTCTCCTATCTTTTCCTTCCATCTACAATATTCAATTATGTCATAAATTAAATTCTTACAAAGCAGTGGTTCTCCTCCGAAAAATACTATACCTGTAGGTCTATTTTTCCCCTTAGAAGCCATGTTTACTGCTTTCCTAGCAGTTTCAATGCTCATAGTCTTTAAATTTTCATTGTTTACATAGCAATAACTGCAATTCATGTTGCAGCCATTAGTTAAATGCAGGGTGTAATGCATATTTTTCTCCTTATATACTCTTTATTTTTAAATTATTCCTTGAGCTTTAAGCCATTCAAAAAAATCCTTTACCTGCTGTTTGAGTTCCTCTTCTGCCTTGAGCTTTGCTTCAACATCCTTTAGAATCACTCCATATTGTGGACTTATCATTGGATTATAAAAAACTCCAACAGAAGTATCTCCATGATTCTCATTAATTCCATCTCTTAAAACCTTAGCAGCAGACAAAAAATCATAGGTTTCCACAGTAGAAAACATACCTCGTTTCTTTTGCCAGCCTCTGTAGTCTGTTTGAGATACAAACTCAAAGCCTATTTTCTTATCCTTATCAAAACCATCCAGCCTTAAATTGCCTACATTTGAAGATATTATTTCTTTTCTATCTGTAGTTTGTGGATCCGGATATAAACTTGTAACAGGTAATTTTACATTTCTTATCTCTTTACCAGAGTTTTCAAAGCTAATACTATAGTTTTTTGCTTCTTCTTCAACTACTTGAAAAGCCTCTTCCTCAGATATAAATGAAGGCGGTGCTACAGAATCACAGCCGAAGCTGCCTCTGCCACTGCCATGTTCAAAGACTGGTGCAACCAGAGACTTTTTTTCTAATGAACCTTTGACACTTGCAGCTGTTTCTTTATTTCCACAAGCGCTTAAAGTAATCATTAATAAAGTTGAAAGCGCCGTAGAAGCATAGATATTATTCTTCCACCTATTAGGTAAGAGTTTTAATATATCTGGATTTTCTAATGCATCTCTCCTAGTAGGATAATTAGGACTATTGTATTTTTTTACTGGAGTTATCTTCATAATAGCTTCCACCCTTTAACATTTTATATTTAGTAATACGTTTTATATTTTATAACGTCATAAATAATTTATAGAGTAGTCTGAATATTGATTAAATCGTTATTTTTGTAACAAGTTACAAAGTTAATGTATCAAGTTACAAATATTCAAAAATATGAAGGAAAATCATATTGTCTTGCATAAATATATATTGGGTGAGATTTTTTTATTCTATTTAAAGGAGATGTTTTTATGTTTAGCCTAACAAATGCAACTACCTTTGAGATAGTTGCCATATGGTGTGTACTTTTAATTGCATTTTTAGGCTTAGGGTACGCTTTAATGTTAAGAACTCAAATTCTTAAACATGACAAGGGCACGGAAAAAATGCAAGAGGTTTGGGGGGCAATAAAGCTTGGGGCTGATGCCTATTTAAAGCGTCAGTTAAAGACTATCGTCCCATTAATTGTTGTACTTACCTTTGTTTTATTTTTATCAGTCTATGTGGTTCCACCATCAGAAGAAGCTATGGCTCGCTTTACAGGAAAATCTACTGATTCTGTTAAGGTAATAATTGGCTTTGGCCGTGCAATTGCCTTTATTATGGGAGCCTGCTTTTCACTAATGGTCGGACAGTTTGGTATGAGAATGGCTGTTGAGGGAAATGTTCGTGTTGCCTCTGCCTCTACCAGGAGCTTTGGTGAAGCCCTTAAAATTGCCTATAGAACTGGAACTATAACAGGAATGCTTACTGATGGACTTGGCCTTTTAGGTGGAACATTAATATTTATGGTATTTGGAATATCAGCACCTGACGCTCTTCTTGGCTTTGGTTTTGGTGGCACACTCCTTGCTCTATTTATGAGAGTTGGTGGTGGTATTTATACAAAAGCCGCTGATGTAGGAGCAGATTTGGTAGGAAAGGTTGAAGCAGGTATTCCTGAAGATGATGCAAGAAACGCTGCTGTTATAGCTGACCTTGTTGGAGATAATGTAGGTGATTGTGCCGGTATGGCTGCTGATATTTTTGAATCTTATGAGGTTACTATTGTTTCCGGATTAATTTTAGGCCTATCTCTTATGAAAATTAATAACGGAGACTTAAAATGGATTGTCTTCCCTCTTCTTGTCAGGGGAATTGGGGTACTTTCTTCAATTATAGGAACCTACCTAGTTAAGGGCTCCAAGGATCTAAAAAATAGCAACGCAATGAGTTCCATTAACAAAGGCTTTTATATGTCAGCCCTCTTTAGTCTTACTGCTTTTGCTTTCTTAGCTCATTTTTATATGCATGAATGGAAGGCCTTCTTCTCAGTTGGAGTAGGTATTTTACTTGCCATAGTACTTGATGAGGTAACAAAATACTTTACAGATACTCATTATAAGCCGGTAAAAGAAATAGCATCTTCCTCTGTAACAGGCTCTGCTACTTTAATTTTAAAAGGTCTTGCAACAGGCTTTGAAAGTTCTGTATGGCAGACTATAGTTATAGCTGTTACAATTCTTAGTTCCATATTAATCTATAATGGTATGGGTGTAAGCTATGTACTTTATGGTGTTGCCATGACCGGTATTGGTATGCTAACCCTTACAGGTAACAATGTTGCTATGGATTCCTTTGGACCAATTTCTGATAATGCAAATGGAATAGGTGAACTAGTTGGCCTTGATAATGATGCTAGAAAGGTTATGGACCATTTAGATGCTACAGGAAATACAACCAAGGCAATTACTAAAGGTGTGGCTATCGGGTCAGCTGTTATTGCAGCTGTTTCATTATTTGGCTCCTTCCTTACTGATGTTACGAAGATTCAAGCTCAGCTCAACGTCAATGAGGGTATAAGACTTATATCAACTGGAATTAGAGTTTCAGAGCCTAAGGTTTTCATAGGCTTATTAATTGGTGCATGTATACCTTGGCTTTTCTCTTCTCTTATTATAAATGCCGTAACTCGCGCAGCAGCCATGATTGTTGAGGAAGTTAGAAGACAGTTTAGAATTCCAGGTTTAATGGAAGGAAGGGTTAAACCTGATTATCAAAATGCGGTTGATATTTGTACTGTTTCTGCTCAGAGGGAGCTTATAGGCCTCGCACTTATAGGAATCCTTTCACCAATAATTGTAGGAATTCTTCTAGGGGTGGAATCCTTAGGAGGCTTTCTTGCTGGGGTAATTGTTTCAGGACAATTTCTTGCAGTATTTATGTCAAATACAGGAGGTGCTTGGGATAACGCTAAAAAGACAATTGAAGATGGGCTTTATGGAGGAAAGGGTTCTGATTGTCATAAAGCAGCGGTTGTAGGAGATACGGTTGGTGATCCACTAAAAGATACTGCAGGACCTGCTTTAAATCCTATGATAAAGGTAATGAATTTAGTTTCTTTATTAGCTGCTCCGGTACTAGTACAATATAAGGCCACTGATATGGGTATGATAGCTACTTTAACAATCTGTGCTGTAGTTGTTATTGTTTCAGTTTTATATTCTAAAAACGGTGGGTTTAGATTTATAAAAACTAGTAAAGTTGCTGGAATAAGAAAGCCCTCGAAACTATAGAGATTCCTAAACTTGCTATTTAAAGAAAAAGAAGAAACGCGTAAGGGGTTTAATTTAATTGCTCCTTCCACGTTTTCTTTTTTTTGCTTATTTTTTATTTAGCATTCTTACTCTAAATCATTATATATACTGTAATATTCTTCTCCCCAATATTTTTGTATAAATTCATCTCTCCCAGAGATTTTTCTGTCTTCCTTATATTCTACAGGACTTTTCTTATAAAAATCTTGATGATACTCCTCTGCTTCATAGAACTTGGTAGCTTGTAGTATAGGAGTTACTATAGGTCCCGGGAACCTTTTAGATTCCTCCATTGCTTTTTTAGATGCCTCTGCCTTTATTCTTTGTCCCTCTGTAGTATAAAAAATTGCTGTTCTATAGGAAGGTCCCCTATCTTGAAATTGACCTTCAGCATCAGTTGGGTCTACTTGTCTCCAATAGGCCTGTAACAACTTGTCATAATCTATTACCTTAGGATCATATATTACCTTAATAACCTCATAATGTCCTGAGGTTTGAGATTTTACATCCCTATATGTAGGATTTTCAAGATGTCCCCCAGTATATCCGGATTTAACATCAACAATTCCATCCAGCACATCAAAAGGAGAAACCATACACCAAAAACAGCCGCCTGCGAATATTGCTGTTTCATATTTGTTTTCATTGATATTTTGAACCATTTTAATCTCCTATCTTAATTTTAATTTTCTAGTGGTACTGTATTGTGCTTCGAACTAATTTTACTTCTTTCTTTGAGTCATTGCATAGCTTTATAAGTATGCCATTTTCAGATGGTGCTGCATTTATGCAAATTGAATCACCTTCAATGAGCTTTTCCTCAATGTCTTCCCCGTTTACAACTACAATTTCACCTTCTGCCAAATAAAAAACTTCAGTTAAGCAATCTGCTTCATTATTTTCAAGACATAACTCTAGATTCTTTCCTGCCTCAATATCTATTGCCTCAAGCTTTCCCATGCAGCCTTCAGCCATCATAAGATTGAAATCCGTTACCTTGCCATAGCTATTTGTAACCCAATCACCCATAAAACTGTCCTTCTGAAAGGACTTAAGCTGTATCTTATGATGCCCCTGGTGTTCAAGTAAAAGTTCACCTTCTAAAACCATAATAATTCTTGAAATACCAGGTAAGCTAGTAAAAGTTGATTGTTCTGCCTCTACTGTTGCAGAGCTAAGTCTCCATTTAAAATTTCTTTCACTATAGGAAGCTTCAGGAGGGAAAATTAATAGCTCAGTAGTTCTTCCGCCCGACCAGTTGCTTATTTTATAATTTTCTTTTCTTAAAATACCAATATTATATCCCATTTTTCCCCCACTAAATATTTACATTGATAGTTTAGTAATTGTTTGATTAATATTCCTTATCTCATCAGTTGTATTGTCTAATTACCTTTTATAATATAACTTATTATACACTTAAGTCTTAATTGTAATCAAATTAATAAATATTAGCCATCACTTTAAATTACACGCACCCTCAAGCTGCAACATATGCTAATAACACTAATACAAAATAGCTTTAGGAAGGTTAACTGATTTAGATTTGTAAAAGAAAAAATAACTTTTGGTATGCTAAAAAATCGGCGAAAAAATACTTCTTTACATTACTATAGATGAATATATTGGTAATATTTTATAGCTGAGATATACTAATAGTGAGTATTTGTAAAAAATTATGTTATAAAGATTTAAAACCTTTTTATCCAGGTCACCTGCACAACTAACTGAAAATGCGGAAGATTATTAATAAAAGACATTGGACTTTCTCCGCGGATTCAGCCAATTCAGTGTCAAAAAATCTTTGCATGAATGGCATATGTGGCACTGGAAACGTCACTATGCCACATCTTTATATAATTAATTATATTAGCATATAAAATTTATTTATTCGTGAACATTTCACAAGGATAATTTATCTAATATATGTAAGAGTTCTTAGTTAAGGCCTTTAGAAGGAAATGGGGAGTGAATAAAGTGGAGCTTATTTCAAAAATAAATAATGCTGAAAATTCTGAATTAGATGTAAGGCTTGCTAAAAAGGGAGATAAAGAAGCCTTTGGACGTCTAATTGAGATAAATAAAGTTTCTATGTATAGAGTCGCATTAAGCATTCTTGGAGAAAAACAGGATATAGAGGATGCAATTCAAAACTCAATAATAAAGTCCTATGAAGGAGTAATTTATCTAAGAAAAGATGAGTTTTTTAAAACTTGGCTCATTCGAATAGTTATAAATGAATCCAAATCAATACTAAAGTCTAACAGTAAGGTTGTACATATTGAGGAAATTAGTAAAGAAATAAGTTCTACAGATGATTATAGCAGTATTGAGCTTACAAATGCTGTTAACTCACTAGATGAGGATTTAAGAATTACTACTACTTTATTTTACTTTGAGGATATACCACAAAAGGAAATAGCTGTACTTCTAGGTATTCCAGAAGGAACTGTTCGTTCTAGACTTTCTAGAGCAAGAACTAAACTCTATGAAATGCTTAAGGAAAGGTAGGTTAAAGATATGGATAAGGATTTACTAATTGATGATATATTAAAAGAAAAAGCAATCAGCGAGAATATTATTTTGCCCAAAGAGTTGGATATGAAAATTAAAGAAACTATAATAAACCTTCCTGAACGCAAGAAACAAAAAAGTAAATTTATTAAAAGAACTGCTGCAGCTGCAATAATAACAATAGCTACTGCCACTTGTTTATGTGTGGCCTTTCCTGCATATGCCCGAAGTGTTCCGGTTGTCAGCTCTGTGTTCCAATTCCTTAGTGATAGAAATCTTATTGATAGAGACTATATAGCTTATAGCTCAGATTTAAATTTATCTCGGACCTCAAATGGGGTTACTGTCACAATTAACAACATAGCTTATGATGGAATTGATTTAAGTATTGGTTATACGGTTGAAAGCAAAGAAGAAATGAAGGATATGCCACATATGTTAGATAAAGAATTTAGAATCAATGGAATGCTAACAAGCTTTGGCTCCAGGGGAACAGGGCAGCTAATAAATAAAAACACTTATGTTGGAGTAGATAGTTTCCATGTAGCAAAAGATTATTTACCCAAGGAAATACAAAAACAAACATTAGGCGGAAATGTAACAATTCCTGATACATTTATAATGGATTTAAAAATTAAGGAGTTTTCAAACAAACTTAAGGGCAATTGGGATTTTAAATTTAAGGTATCAAAAGAAAAGATAAAAGAAAAGGTTAAAGATATTAAAACCTCAATAGATTTATCTTCTTTAAGGCCCGGGTTAAAAGTAAATGAAATTGTTTTTACACCAATAAATACAGCCTTAAGGTCTGTTGAAAACAATGCTAAATCATATGAAATGGTTAATTACTTGGTAATTGATGAGAAGGGGAGAATATTATCCGCAAAAGGAGCCACTGGCAGCGGGTCCGATGAAATAAATAGATTTTACTGGGAGTACACATTTAGAAATATATATGAAGATACCAAGTCTGTTACCTTTATACCTTCAACTTATACAAAATACCAGAGTGAGAAGATTAAAAATAGCAATGGAAGCTGGGAAAACGATAAAAAGGATGTTCTACTTGATATAAATAAAACTACTGTTTTGTCACAAGGAAAGCTAGGAGATTATAAAATAACTCAAGTGGAATTTCTTAATGACAAGACTGTGATACACTATGAGTGTAATGGGCTTATTGCAGCAATTCAACCATATGGTTTAACAATTTTAGATAGTCAAGGTAAGGAATATCCACTTTCTAAAGAAGTAGTTACAGAGCTTGGAAATAATAAGTTTGTAGCTTACCTAGAGCCACTATCATTTAATAAAATGTATAAATTAAGTGCTGTAGATTATGAAAAAGTATATGATATTAGAGAAGATTTAAAGTTTACAATTGATGTAAAGTAAATAGCCAAATAAAAAACGTAGAGATTGAATCATATTCAATCTCTACGTTTTTATTAGTTAATATTATACTCTATTTTCTCCTATTATCTAATTAAATCTTAATAATTTTAAAAACTATTTTAAGCTTCCAACTGCCTTCTCAGCCCACTTTGGATCTTTTAAAATAGACCTTCCTACTCCAATAAGATCTGCCTTACCCTCAGAAAGAAGACTTTCAACAGCTGGGGCCTCTGTTATTCCACCTGTTAGAATTACAGGAATAGAAACCACTTCTTTAATTGCCTTTGTAAGAGGTGAAAAATAGCCTTGTTCTGAAGCGCCTGGTACTATATATCCACAAAATCCCCCTGAAATATCAAGAATGTCAATACCCGCATTTTCAAATTCTACTGCAGCAAGCTTACTATCCTCTATAGTAGCTCCGCCCTCTGCATAGTCTGAAGCGCCTAATCTCAATAATATAGGAAAATTACTGCCAACTTCCTCTTGTACTGCCTTGATTACTTCAAGATGTATTCTTATGCGTCCCTTAACATCCCCACCATATTCGTCTGTTCTCTTATTAGTTAGAGGAGAAAAGAATTGATCTAAAAGATAGCCATGAGCAGAATGTATTTCAACCGCATCAAAGCCTGCTACTTTAACTCTCCTTGCAGCTTCTTTAAATAAATTAACTATATCTGAAATTTCTTTCTTAGTGAGCTCCTTTGGCATACTGCCTTGTCTTGGATTCATAATAGCTGAAGGAGCAACGATCTCACAGCCTGTAACTTCCCTTTTTGCTGCACTGCCAGCGTGATTTATCTGCATTACAGCCTTTGAACCATTGCTTTGAATAAGCTTTGCAAGCTCTTTTAATTTTTCAATATCTGAATCATCAGCTATTGATAACTGACCTGCACTAGCTTTTCCATCTTGGCTAATAAAGCTGTGCTCTATGATTATCAAGCCAATAAAGCCACCCCTGGACTTTTCATCATAATAATCTAAGATAGCCTGACTCACCTTTCCATCCTCCTCGGACTTGGAAGTAGCCATAGGCGGCATAACTAGCCTGTTCTTTAATGTTAATTTATTTAACTCAAGTGGTTTAAGTAAATTTTTCATAGTAATTCCTTCTTTCGCAAATGCCCTATATAATTTTTAATAATATAGTTATTATACACTTTATTGTTTATTGTTATCAACTTATGTAAAAATAGTAAAATATACTGTTTTTATATTGCCTTAATAGTATGTACCGATAATACTTTTGAATTTAGCCTTTCGTTATACCGCCAATTTAATAAAATTAATAAGAGAAAAAACTACACTCATTATATTAATGAATGTAGTTTTTTGCTTTGTAAATAATATTAGTTGTTTTTAAATGTTTCTTTAAAACATAATAAATACTTTCCATAAATCACTGATTCTTTATTTATCTTCCTAGATTACAAACATTACTACAAATAATATTGCTATAACATACATGGGCTTTGGTATTTCCTTATACTTTCCAGTAAATAATTTTATAAGCACATAGGACATGAATCCAAAAGCCAATCCATCAGTTATGGAATAAGTTAATAGAGTAAGTATTAAAGTTAAAAATACAGGCAGCCCCTCTGTAAAGTCTGAGAAATTAATCTTTGTTATTGGTTCCATCATTAAAAGGCCTAATAAAATTAAAACTGGTGCTGTGGCAAAGCCCGGTATTGCAGTTAAAATTGGTGAAAAGAAAAGCGATAGTAAAAAAAGTACTGCAATAGTTAATCCAGCTAGTCCAGTTCTTCCTCCTTCAGCGATACCCGAAGCTGATTCTATAAAGGCAACTGGAGTAGAAGTACCGAGGCAGGAGCCTATGGTTGAACCTATAGCATCGGCAGTTAAAACCTTATCTGCGTTTTGTACATTTCCCTTTTCATCAAGATAACCAGCCTTAGAAGCTAACCCAATTAATGTACCAACACTGTCGAATATATCTATAAATAGCATAGTAATAATAACAGGGACAATTCCTATAACCATTGCACTCTTAAAATCAAACTGAAGAAATACAGGACTAACTGATGGAGGCATTGAGACTATTCCAGTTGGAAGCTTAGCAGCCCCAAAGATCATACCCAAAACATATACCGAAAGCATTCCTATTATAAAGGAACCTTTTACACTCTTGTAGTATAAAACCGCAATTAAAACCATTCCAACAAAGGCAAGTAAAACTGTTGGACTTGTTATCTTACCTAATCCTACTAAGGTTGCTTGATTTGCAACTATAATACCTGCATCCTGAAGTCCAATAAAGGATATGAAAAATCCAATTCCAATACTTATTGCATACTTTAAGGTTTGTGGAACACTGTCTATAATAGCTTGTCTAACTTTAAAGAAATTTAAAAATAAAAATATAAGTCCTTCAATAAAAGATGCTGCTAAAGCAGTTCTCCAAGAAAATTTCATTGTAATGCAAATTGTGAAAGTAAAAAATACATTTAATCCCATACCAGGAGCCATTCCAAAGGGGTAATTTGCAACAAGCGACATAATTAAAGTTCCGATAAAAGATGCCAGTGCTGTAGCAGTAAATACTGCTTTTATTGGCATTCCTGTATTACTCAAAATCTGTGGGTTAACAATTAAAATGTAGGCCATAGTCATAAAGGTTGTTAGGCCAGCAAGTATTTCTGTTTTAACATTAGTGTTGTTTTCTTTTAGCTTGAACACTTTCTCTAAAATTCCTTGATTCGCCTTCGGCACTGATCTGTTAAATGCATTCTCTGTCATAGGTATCCTCCTAAAGTGATTATTTTGAATCTACAATAATGTGCAGGCTTAAATAATTATGAAAAGAAAAACTCCCCAGATAAATTAAGGGAGTTTATAAATAGGAAATACCTATACCTATAAACACCCATAGTCAGACAATTTACGGCAGTCTGGTAGAAACACTTAAACCATATCTCTAAGCATATACGGGGGTATGTTTTTATTTCAAATTACTTAATTGTTCGGTATTTTTCAACCAATAGCATAATAATACATTATATCTCCACATAAATCAAGTGCTTTTTAATATATTAACGAACTTTAATATGTATCCACATTTTATCATTCGTAATGATTTCAATGATTTGCTAATATTTTAAGAATGTAATAATAAATTTAGCCCCTTTTCCTATTTCACTTCTAACCTCAATTAAACCATTATGAGCTTCAATTATTGATTTAGCTAAGGCCAGACCTATTCCAACTGAATCATTTTTCTTAGAGCCTTTTACCTTATAAAACCGCTTAAATATATTCGGTAAATCCTTTTCTTTTATTCCTTCTCCATTATCTCTAATTATTATCCGCCTATATAAAGGATTCTCACTTATTTCTATACCAATTTCACCACCGCTAGGTGTATGTTCTAAAGCGTTCTTAATTATATTGTTAAATGCCTCTTCAAGCCAAAGCCTGTCATGCAGGAACATCACTTCCTGAGCTTCCTTGAAATTAATACTTATATTTTCTTTCTTGGCTCTGTCCTCTAGGGTTTCTATGGATTCCATTAAGCTTTCATTTAAACTAATATCTTCCTTAGATAGCTCTATTGCATTAGCATCAAGTCTTGCAAGCTTTAGTAATTGCTTAATTAACCAGTTCATTTTATTAAGCTCATTTTTATTATTTAATAAAAAAGTTCTTCTTTGCTCTACTGTTAACTCCTTAGTAAGCATTATATCATTATATAAAATCATAGATGCCAAAGGGGTTTTCAGCTGATGGGAAATATCAGAGAGTAAATCAACCAAGAAATGTTTTTCATTCTTAAGTTCATTAATATTATTTCTTATTACCTGTCTCATAGAGTTAAAAGCAATTGATAACTTTGAAAGGTCCCCTTCCTTATCTTCCCTTATAGATGTATCATACTCTCCTTCTACCACCTTTTCAGCTGCTGAAGTTAATCTTCTTATTTTGTCGTAGAAAAAGCCATATTGAAGATAATTAAATGTAAGTAATGTAATTAATAGACACACAAAAATAACTAGCAGATAATAATTGTTTCTAGCTAAGGTTTCCTTCATATAGGGAAAGTAGCTATAACTTGTTTCTGTATCTAAGCCATATTGTTCTAAAAGCTTCTTCCCACTTAAGGCTTCTTCCTTTGATATTTCTTTAGTTATAATTGGCATAACCTCATTTTCTAGTCTAGGCTCTTTATCTATGACTTTTGCAGCTATTGCGCCAATACTATTTATATAGCTGTCCTTTAAGTTGTCGTAATTAAGCTTTTGTATAAGCAATAAAGCAAATAAAAACAAACTTATTATAACTATTAATAACGCATTACTTATCCTTAATTCTGGATTTCCAAAATATGTTTTCACCTTGCATTAACCTCCATCGCCCACCTATAGCCAAGCCCCCTTTGAGTTACGATATACTTGGGTTCTTTATCATTATCTTCTATTTTTTCTCTTATTCTTTTAATATAAACAGAAAGAGTATTCTCATCAAAAAATGCCTCTTCCCCTTCTGTAAGCTTACTTAATATCTCATTTCTCTTCATAAGAGTCTGAGGCTTACTCATAAAAATTAATAATAGCTTGTATTCCTGAGATGTAAGCATAATGTTTTTGTCACCTTTTCTAATAGTTGCAGCTCCAGTATCAAGAATAATATCTCCACTTATGAGTTTAAGAGCTGCCGCTGCACCTTTAGAGTTTCTTCTAAGCAGTGCCTTAATTCTAGATAATAATTCTCTTACTCTAAAAGGCTTTGTAATATAATCATCTCCACCTAATTCTAAGCCAAGTACTACATTTACCTCTTCGTCTAGTGCAGTTAGAAATATTATTGGAACATCACTTTTAATTCTTATATGCTTGCACAAATCATATCCACTACCATCAGGAAGATTAACATCTAATATAATTAAGTCAAATTTTTGAGTTTCAAATAAACTTATTGCTCCTTTATAAGAAGAAGCCATATTTACATCATATCCCTCATCCTTTAAAGAAAACTCAATGCCAACAGCTAAGGCCTCATCATCCTCAACTAACAATAATTTGTTCATAGCGTTACCTCTCTTTAAGCTTTATATTTTTAATAATACACAATTGTTAGTCTAAATTAAATAATAGTAAAAGAATAAAACCTTACATCATTAGTAAAATTTGATGCAAGGCTATATTTCTACTCCTCTCTTATAGTATCTATTAAATTATCCTTATTAATTCTTCTTAAAGGAGACAAAACTGACAGATACCCTATAAGAAGAGCAAATACAACTGAGATTATCATTGCCTTAATTGGTGGCATATAACTAAATTCTCTTATTCCATGCATACTTTTAAATAATAGATATGAAAGACTCATGCCAGTAAGACAACCATAAAAACTTCCCATAAAGCCATATAAAAGCCCCTCAATAACAATCATCTTACTTAATCCCTTTTGAGTAAGGCCTATGGATTTTAGAGTAGCGAATTCCCTTCTTCTTAAAATTATATTAGTAGTTATGGTATTAACAATATTAACGCTTCCAATTAAGGATACAACCACCACAAATCCGTAAAGTAAAATTTGAATCATTAGTATACTTGATTTTGAATTATTATTTACATCTATATGATTAATTAAGTTTAAAGAGGGGCTAGCTTTTATTGCATTCTCTAATTCACTTGTAGCTGATGCTTCATTATTAACATCCTTAATGATAATATTAATACCTGTTAAGGAAATAGAATTTGGTCCTACAAGCTTTTTTGCTACCTCTTCAGTAGTAATGATTTTTAGCCCGCTAATATTACCATTAAAATTGAAAGGATCCTCCTTTAGAGTTGCAATAACCTTAACCTTGTTAACCTCTTTGTTTCCAAACTTTTCATTATCCCCACTCAATCTATCCACGTTTTGGAGCAGTATTTCATCTCCAGCCTTAATTTCTGTAACTGCTCCAATATATGATTTATTGGTTTTGCCGTTGTAAACCTGATTTTTATTAATAACTATTACACCATTTTCATTATTAATTTTTCCTATATCAATATTTCCTGATTGGATATATTTCTTAGAAATCTCTAATGCATCATTATCATATATCATCATAGATGCATCTAACTCAGTTTTTTCATCTCCCTTGTAGGTTATATCTTTATATACGGAACCAATTTCCTTAACATCCTTTACTTCCTTACTTTTATCAATAGCTGCTTCAAAGGATGTTGTATTATATTGCTTATATACCCTATCTACTGAATTAAGTTCTTTTATATTATTCATTAAATTACTATCTATAGATTCTGCGGTCTCCTGTGCCTTGCTGCTAAGTAATATAGAATAATTAATATTAGTAGACTCATTAGTATCGGCATTCATTACTAAAGCTATATCCGTAAAGTATTTAAAGGTTATGAATAAAGCTACACTTATAACAATAGAAAATACTGTTATTCTATATCTTTTTCTGTTTCTCTTAATGTTTTTAAAAGCCAATTCTCCCTCAAAACCAAGGAGCTTCTTAATAAGTGGATTATTTCTTCTCTTAATTTTCTCCTTTCTAATAGAATTCCTGCTGCTAATTGCTACAAGCGGTGATATCCTTCCAGCAAATAACGCAGGCACCAATGCTGAAACATATATAGATAATAGTCCAACAACAAAACTTAGCAGCATTATTCCAAAAGATACATTTGGAACTATAAAATTTCCTGAGCTGCCTCCAATTAATTTAAAGGTAATACTAATTCCGTAGATAGCAATAATGCCGAAAATAAGTCCTATAGGAATTCCAATACCTGCTATTATAGATGCTTCCTTAAATACTATATTCCTAATTTGCTTTGGTGTTGCCCCTATTGCTCTTAAAAGTCCAAACTCCTTTATTCTTTCAACTACACTTATTTGAAATGCATTGTAAATTACTGCAATTGTTACAATTACAACTACCGAAATTATTATACCTATAGTAATATTTAAAGAATTATTGGTAGAACTATCTCCAGCGCCCTCCATTGTAAGAAGAACATAATTTTCATTAACTTGATCCTTTTTTACTAGGCTTTCAAGTTCTTTCAGTGTTGTTTTTATATTAGCCTCATCACTTATTTCTACAAGCATTATTGCATTTTTAATATTTATATTATTATCTTTTGTTATTACTATCCCCGTACTATCCATTTGAGTAAAAGAATTGTCCTCTAATATTCCACTTAAAATATATTCTTTGTTATTAATGTTAATTTTGCTATTCAGTTTTGCGTCTTTATCAATATATCTAAGAATCCACCTTTCAACTGCTACTTCATGATTATTTTCAGGCAATCTCCCAGCTTTAAGGCTTAAAGGTAACATCTCTAAAGCCTTGTCTGTGGCGATTATTTGATTTGTAGATAATTTATCTGTTAGTTTAATTGGAATACCAATTTGATAAAGCCCGCTTCGTGAAACCTTAGGATTATTAGTGATCTTAGCAACTAAATTTTCGTCTATTTTGTTAAAGGCTACATGATATGAACCTCTAGTTTTCTTTGCATCCTCTAAGCTAGATTGCTGAATACCTTTAAAGAAAAGTCCAATAGATGAAATTAATGCAACTGATAATATTACTCCTACTATAGTTAATATAGTTCTTTTTTTATTTGCTTTTAAATATTTATTTGTTATTTGCTTATAACTATTAATCAATCTTTATCCACCCCTGAATTCCTTAATAGTACATTGGGATTATTAATCCTCATGCCTATTTACTTTTTAGGTATTTATCCGAAACTATTTCCCCGTCTTCAATAGTAATAATTCTATCTGCCATGTCTGCTAGCTTAATATCGTGAGTGATAAGCAGTAAGGTTTGATTATATTTTTTAGCACTTAGCTTTAAAAGTTCTATTACTTCCTTTGAACTTTTGCTGTCTAGGTTTCCTGTTGGTTCATCTGCAAGAATTATAGATGGTTTATTTAACAGAGCTCTTCCAATGGTTACTCTTTGCTGTTGTCCACCAGAAAGTTCTGAAGGAAGATGAGTTTTTCTATTTTGAAGGCCTAATAATTTTATTATTTCGCCTAAATAAATTTTATCTACCTTGTCATTATCTAACAGTGCCGGCAGCGCTATATTTTCTTCAACATCAAGTACAGGTATTAAGTTAAAAAACTGAAAAACAAATCCAATCTTTCTCCTTCTAAAAATAGCAAGCTGTTCTTCTTTGTAGTCATAAATACTTTCCCCGTCAATTATTACCTTGCCCTCAGTTGGTCTGTCCAGTCCCCCAAGTAAATGAAGCAGCGTGCTCTTACCAGAACCTGAAGCCCCCACAATGGCCGCAAACTCTCCTCTGTTTATAGACATATTAATATTTTTTAATGCCTCAACTTGATTCTCGCCTTTACCATAGGTTTTAAATAAATTTTCAACTCTTAAAATTTCCATTTGTTTCTCCCCTTAGTTTTGTATCTTTAACTATATACAATTATAGGATTTATTTATTTTTAACTCCATAACTATTAGCTTACACAAAAAAGCTTAACTTACAGTACTGTAAGTTAGGCTTTAGCATTTATAGTATTTAATCACATTTTCCACAGTATGCTGTTGATAACTATTTTCAACGATTAGCAATTCTCATTTTGTAGCTTTTGCCCCATCTATTTACTCTTGCTTTTTAAAGATCCACTTTTTCCAGAAGTAGAATCTTATTTACCCTTTATGACTTAAATTCATTATTAACAAATTTTTAAACTTTGTAATCGTTTATATCAAAAAGATTAATAATAAAGGTAATTGACATAATGAATTTTGCTTAGTAAAATATATTTTGTATACGAAATATTATAATGCAAATAATTCATAAGCGAATAATTCAAAAGAAGGTGATAAAATTCGGAAACCGAAGCAGTTAATGAAGGTGTTAGAGTAGTTAAGGTAATTAAAAAAGTAGCTGCTATCTTTAAACAGAAGATGGGCGGCTGTTTTAGAGAAATGAATTTAACTGGTCCTCAAGGAATGCTTATTGGAACTTTGACCCGTCAAGGAAAAATGAAAGTCAGCGATTTAAGTGATACCCTTGGCCTATCTAACAGTACAGTATCAGGAATTTTAGATAGACTTGAAAATCAAGGTTTGGTTGAAAGAACTAGAAGCAGAGAAGACAGAAGAGTAGTTTACGTCGATGTAACCTCTAAATGTAGAAAAAGCTTTAAAGATCACCATGAACAAATTAACAAGATGTTTCAGGACATGATTAATAAAGCCACTCCTGAAGAACTTAATGTTATTTTTAAAGGTCTAGATACACTAGAAAAGGTTATTGAAAGAGAAGAAGAATAAGAATATGCCAGGAGGAAAGTAATGACTAAAATATTAAAATATTTAAAACCATTTATTGGTCTCATTCTTGGCGCAATAGTACTGTTATTTGTGCAGGCTATGTGCGACCTTTCACTACCGGATTATATGTCAAATATAGTAAATATAGGCATACAACAGGGCGGTATAGAAAATGCAGTACCAGAAGCAATTAGAGCAAGCGAGATGAATAAGCTTGAGATATTTATGAATTCAGAGGATAAATCAGAGATTTTAAGCAATTATACCTTGGTTAATAAGTTAAGTACAGATTATGATACCTATGTTAAAAAGTATCCTACTTTAGCAAATGAAGATATTTATGTGCTAAATAAGGTTAATCAATCAGAAATCGATAAAATGAATCCAATCATGGGAAAGGCTATTTTAGCAGTTTCAGGAATAGACAAAATGAAAGCTGATGCTAAGGGCGGAGAAATAAATTTTAATGGAACTAAGCTTCCAGCAAATACTGATCTATTTGCATTATTTTCAAAGCTTCCTGAAAGTCAAAAGTCAAAAATAACTGATGATATGGATAAGAAGTTTACTGCCTTAGGTGATAAAATGATTATTCAGGGTGCTGCCAATGGGCTTAAGGATGAATATAAGGCTTTAGGAATGAATACAGATAAAATCCAAAGCAATTATGTAATTAAAACAGGAGCTTACATGCTTGGTTTATCATTACTTAGCGCACTTGCTGTTATAATAGTAGGTTTTCTTGCATCAAGAACTGCTGCAGGATTATCAAGAAACTTACGTAAGGCCGTATTTAGTAATGTTGAAAGATTTTCAAATACAGAGTTTGATAAGTTCTCAACAGCTTCACTTATAACTAGAACCACAAATGATATTACTCAGATTCAAACACTTATTGTTATGGGTATAAGAATGTTAATTTATGCACCAATTATAGGTGTAGGAGGAGTTTTAAAGGCTTTAAATAAGAGCGAGTCGATGTCATGGATAATAGCTTTAGCCGTTGTAATACTTTTAGGTCTAATATTAAGTGTATTTACAGCAGCTCTTCCAAAATTCAAGGCTATTCAAAAGCTTGTTGATAGATTAAATCTAGTTACTCGTGAGAGTCTTTCTGGAATGATGGTTATTAGAGCCTTTAACACTGAGAGCTTTGAAGAAGATAGATTTGATAAGGCTAATAAGGATCTTACAAGCACAAACTTATTTGTAAACAGAATAATGGTAGTAATGTTCCCTGCCATGATGCTTATAATGAACGGAGTTACCCTTCTTATTGTATGGGTAGGCGCTCATCAAATTGCAAACTCCAGCATGCAGGTTGGAGATATGATGGCATTTATGCAGTATGCTATGCAGATTTTATTTGCCTTCTTAATGATGTCCTTTATGTTCATTATGATTCCAAGAGCTTCTGTTTCAGGTCAAAGAATTGCAGAGGTCATAGAAACAAAACCTTCAATTCTAGATCCAATTAAGCCTGTTAAGTTTGAGAAATCAGAAGGGGTTGTTGAATTTAACAATGTATCCTTTAGATACCCAGGTGCTGAGGAAGATGTACTTAAGAATATAAGCTTTAAGGCTAAATCTGGTGAGACTACTGCATTTATAGGTTCTACAGGCTCGGGTAAAACTACTCTTATTAATCTAATTCCACGTTTCTATGATGTAACAGCTGGAGAAATTCTGATTGATGGAGTAGATATAAGAAAAGTTACTCAACACGATTTAAGAGATAAAGTTGGCTATGTACCTCAAAAGGGTTCATTGTTTAGTGGAACCATTGAGTCCAACTTAAAATATGCAGATGAAAATGCATCAGAGGAAGATATTAAAAAGGCTGCTGAAATTGCACAGGCTATGGAATTTATTGATGAGAAGCCAGAAGGCTTTGAAAGTGAAATTTCACAAGGCGGATCAAATGTATCCGGTGGTCAAAAGCAGAGATTATCAATTGCTCGTGCTCTTTTAAAGAAACCAAGTATTTATATATTTGATGACAGTTTTTCAGCACTTGACTTTAAAACTGATGCTAAGCTAAGAAAGGCGCTTAAAGCTGAAACTGGCTCAAGCACAGTTCTTATAGTAGGGCAGCGTATATCAACTATTAAGAATGCTGAGCAGATAATAGTTCTTGATGAAGGTAAAATAGTTGGAATAGGTACTCATAATGAACTTATGAAAACATGTGAAACTTATCAGGAAATTGCTTTATCACAGCTTTCAAAGGAGGAATTGGCATGAGTGAGAATAACAAATCGAAAATAAATGGACCCCAAGGAAGGCATGGAGGTCGTCCTGGCGGTGGCCCAATGGCTATGATGAAGGGTGAAAAGGCAAGAGATTTTAAGGGTACTATGAAAAAACTTTTAGAGTATCTAAGCGTTTATAAATTTTCTATGTTTATAGTGCTTATATTTGCTATAGGTAGTGCTGTTTTCTCCATTGTAGGTCCAAAAATCCTAGGTAAGGCAACTACCAAATTGTTTGAAGGTGTTATTGCTAAAATATCCGGAGCTGGTGAAATAGATTTTACCTACATCCAGAATATCATGCTGCTACTTATAGCCTTTTATGTTATAAGCTCATTATTCAGTTATATTCAAGGCTGGATTATGTCAAACGTATCTATGAAAGTCAGCTACGGTTTTAGAAAAGATATTTCAGAAAAAATAAATCGTATGCCTCTTAAGTATTTTGATGGCACAAATCACGGAGAAGTATTGTCCCGTGTTACTAACGATGTAGATACCTTAAGCCAGACCCTTAACCAAAGCTTAGGTCAAATTATTACTTCGGTAACAACTGTAATAGGTGTTTTAGTCATGATGCTGAGCATTAGCTGGATAATGACCCTAGTAGCAGTTGGCATACTACCTTTATCTTTTATGCTAATAATGTTCATTGTTAATAAGTCTCAAAAATATTTTAAAGAGCAGCAGGATTTCCTAGGAAATTTAAACGGCCATGTTGAAGAAATGTATGGTGGCCATATTGTAATGAAAGCTTTTAATGGTGAAGAAAAGAGTATCGAAGAATTTGATAAAGGCAATAATAAGCTCTATGGTGTTGCTTGGAAATCGCAATTTCTTACAAGTATAATGATGCCTCTTATGGGCTTTGTAGGCAATCTAGGTTATGTTGCAGTGTGTATATTAGGAGGCTGGCTTGCTGTAAAGAAATCTATTGAAGTTGGTGATATTCAAGCCTTCATTCAATATGTTCGTTCATTTACACAGCCAATTTCACAAATTGCAAATATATCTAATATCCTTCAACAGACAGCAGCTTCAGCAGAACGTGTATTTGAATTCTTAGCTGAAGAAGAAGAAGTTCCTGAAACTTTAACTCCTGTTAAATTAGATAATGTTCACGGCAGTGTTGAGTTTAAGGATGTTCATTTTGGTTATAACCCAGATAAAATCATAATTAATGATTTTTCTGCTTCGATTAAACCAGGTCAAAGAGTTGCAATTGTTGGGCCAACTGGCGCAGGTAAAACCACAATGGTTAAGCTCTTAATGCGCTTTTATGATGTTAATAGTGGTGCAATAATGGTAGATGGCCACGATATAAGAGATTTTTCACGTAACGATTTGCGTTCTATGTTTGGTATGGTACTTCAAGATACATGGCTTTACAACGGAAGCATAATGGAAAATATAAGATACGGAAGACTTAACGCTTCAAATGATGAAGTAATACAAGCAGCTAAAGCAGCTCATGTAGATGGCTTTGTTCATACTTTGCCTGATGGTTATAACATGGTTTTAAACGAAGAGGCTTCAAATGTCTCACAAGGACAAAAACAGCTTCTTACCATAGCAAGAGCAATTTTAGCTGATCCAAAGATATTAATACTTGACGAAGCTACTAGTTCAGTTGATACACGTACAGAAGTACAAATTCAAAAGGCTATGAATAACCTTATGAAAGATAGAACCAGCTTTATTATAGCTCACCGTCTATCAACAATCAGAGATGCAGATTTAATCCTTGTAATGGATCATGGTGACATTGTTGAGCAAGGCACTCATGAAGAACTCTTAGCAAAGAATGGTTTCTATGCTAACCTATATAACAGTCAATTTGAAGGCAGTATAGCAAGCTAATAGTGTGCAATGTGGCGTGGAGATGTTTCTCCTGCCACATTTTTTATTAAAATAAAAAGCAGAGGATGCCTTCCTCTGCAATCAATATCTTGTATTTATTATTCACATTATACACAATATATTGTTGATAACTTTTAGCTTATATTTCAATAGAAAGTTCAACTGGGCAGTGATCTGACCCCAGTACTGAGGCATGAATGTCTGCACTTATAAGCTTATCTTTTAATCTATTAGATACACAGAAATAATCAATACGCCATCCAGCATTCTTTTCCCTAGCATTAAATCTATAGGACCACCAGGAATAAGCTCCTTCCTTATCAGGATGAAAATAGCGGTAAGTATCGATAAATCCCGAACCTAGTAATTCTGTAAATTTACTTCTTTCTTCATCTGAGAATCCAGCATTTAGCCTGTTAGTCTTAGGATTTTTAAGATCTATTTCACTGTGAGCAACGTTTAAATCCCCGCATATAATTACAGGCTTAACCTTGTCAAGCTCCATAACATAGCTTCTAAAGGCATCCTCCCAATTCATTCTGTAATCAAGCCTTGCTAATTTCTCCTTAGAATTTGGAGTATACACAGTTATCATATAAAAATCCTGAAATTCAAGAGTTATAACTCTGCCTTCTTTATCATGTTCCTCGATATTAAGACCGTAACTTACATTTAGAGGTTCTGCTTTAGTAAATATAGCAGTACCAGAATAGCCCTTTTTTTCAGCGTAGTTCCAATATTGATGATAGCCTTCTAGCTCAAGATTAATTTGCTCGGCTTGAAGCTTAGTTTCTTGAATACAAAATATATCTGCATCTTCTTCCTTAAAATAATCTAAGAATCCCTTCTGCATAGCAGCTCTTATTCCATTTACATTCCAAGATACAAGTTTCACTTTATCACTTCCTATAAAAAATTTTAAATTAGATGTTAGTTAAATTATTATATTTAATATTATAACTATTTTTTTTACTAAATTCTATGGCACGTAAAAAAACCTCACAATTACTTGTGAGATTTCTGTAATCCTATATTATTCTGATTACATTAACTTAATAATGTTCTAGGTAGTTATATACACCATATTTATATTAGGCTTTATTGTGATAATTATCTTTATTGATGTATTATAATTTTATAGTGGCATGTAAATTCTTTGTTCTTCTCTAGGGAAATTATGCCTTCCTTATCCTTTAATTCCCCATTGAAATCCTCAAAATCTGCATGTCCAAACCATGGTTCTATACATACAAAGGGTGCTCCAGTTGGCTTTGACCAAAGACCTAAATATGGAAACTTGTCAAAATCAAATTCTACAAATTTATTATGCTTCCTAGATTTTATATATATTGTATGAGAATTTAAATTATGAAAAACTAAAGCATCATCCTTGAAAACTTCTTTTGATAGAGCTATTATATTTTCATTGCTTAAATAAGAAAATTCCTTGTGCGTAAAGTAACCCTGCTCTGAAACTTCCATAATTGACGTAGTTTCTTTTTTGCTAAATTCAAAATAATAATCCTCAAAGCTTTCATTGGGTAATAGAGGACACATAAAAGCAGGATGTGCTCCAATTGAAAATAAGATATTTTTATTATCTCTATTTATAACCTTATATTTAATAACTATTGAATTATCTTCCAAAGTGTATTTAATTTCAAAAGAAAACTTAAATGGATATATCATTAAAGTTTCCTCTGAATAATCCAGATTAAAGGTTATACTTGACTCTGTTTCATCTATTTTTCTAAACTCAGATACCCTTGCAAGTCCATGCTGTGGAAGTGAATAGGTATTTCCATCAACAATATATGTATTATAAAGTACCTTCCCTACAATTGGAAATAAAATTGGAGCATGATATTTCCAATACTCCTGGTTACCATTCCATAAAAACTCTACGTCTTCTTTTTTACCCTTAATATTATGGAGCTCTGCACCATGATCACATAAGGTAATTTTTAAAAGAGTATTTTCTAAACTATACTTCATATTCTTATCCTTTCCGCATATTTATTATTACTTAAAAATTCATTGCTAAAAGCTAATATACTTTTATTATACCATTATTAATAAAGATATTTCCTTTTGTAATACACTTATATTAAAAGCTGATTTTTAATATACACCATAATTTTACTTTATAGGTTTATATAAGTAATCTAAAGATTTATAATATAAATAGTAATAAGGTATTGAAGGGAGAAATATTTATATGAAAATGGCTATTTTAGGAGCTGGTTCTATCGCAAGAACTATGGCTGCTACCATAAATGAAATGGAAGAAGTCACAAGTTATGCTGTAGCCTCTCGAAATCTTAAAAATGCAGAAGACTTTGCAAAGGAGTTCAGTTTTGCTAAAGCCTATGGTTCCTATGAGGAAATGCTGTCAGATCCAGAGGTGGAACTCGTATATGTTGCAACACCTCATTCTCATCATTATGAACATGTAAAGCTATGTCTAAACCACAGAAAACATGTGCTATGTGAGAAAGCCTTTGCAATTAATGCAAAGCAAACCATAGAAATGTTTGACCTTGCAAAAGAAAAGAAGCTCCTTCTTACAGAAGCAATCTGGACTAGGTATCTGCCTCTTAGACAAACCTTAGATGAAATTATTGAGAGCGGCATTATAGGAAGGGTTAGCATGCTCACCGCTAATCTCGGTTATGTAATTAATCATGTTCCAAGGTTAGTAGATCCTGCTTTAGCAGGAGGAGCCCTATTAGACCTTGGAGTGTACCCTATAAATTTTGCTCTAATGTTCTTTGGAAGCGATATTGAAAGTATTGCCTCAACTGCAGTTATAACTGATAGAGGTGTGGATTCACAAAATAGTATCACTTTTGTGTACAAGGATGGAAAAATGGCTGTTTTGCAAAGTACCATGCTGTCACTGACAGATCGTCAAGGTATAATAAGCGGCAGTAAAGGCTTTATTATAGCTGAGAATATTAATAATTACGAAAGGATTAAAGTTTATGATATTAATCGTAAAGAACTAGCCTGCTATGAAGCTCCGAAACAGATTACTGGCTACGAATATGAGGTAAAAGCTGCAATTAGAGCTATTAAAGAGGGTGAGCTTGAATGTGAGGAAATGCCTCATGCTGAGTCTATAAAAGTTATGCAAGTTATGGATGTATTAAGGCAGGAATGGGGAGTTATATATCCAGGAGAATAAACAATTTAAGTTTCTATTCCTAAAGCACGATAAATATAATAAATTATTGAAAAGGGGATATAAAATGCTGAGAGAGGATTTTACAAATGATGTATTAAAAAGTGTTTATACAGCCATTCCTTATATTAATATCTTTTTTGATAATGACATTGAGATTATGCTGACAGATAGAGAAAAAGTATTATATTATCAGGGGAGTAAAGAAATAGATGGTAAAATTCAAGTGGGGTCTGCAGCAGGAAAGTTTGTAAAAGAGGCTATGGAATCAGGCAAAGATGAAATTAAAATTATTCCAGAGGACTTCCTAGGAGTGGCATTCAAATCCTATATGATTCCTATAAAAGATGGACACACTGTTGTGGGCTCCATAGCTATTGGAAAAAGCTTGTCTAAAAAGAAAGCTGTAACAGGAATTACTAACGAGTTAATTAATGAGCTATCACAGATAGAATCAGTAGTAAATGAAATTTCAGCCAGCGTCCAAGAATTGGCTGCCATGAATAGTGAAATTCTAAACGAAACTAATACTGCTAATGATATGGCTAATGAAACAGATAATATAGTAAGTTTTATAAAGGGAATATCAACTCAAACAAACCTTCTAGGATTAAATGCCTCTATAGAAGCAGCCCGTGCAGGGGATTCCGGCAAAGGCTTTAACATTGTGGCCCAGGAAATTAGAAAATTATCGAAGTCCTCTAATGAATATATAGGAAAAATAGATCATGTTATTAAAAGCATTTCATCCTCTATAGAAAAAATTAATAATAAAGTAGGAAATACTGATGAAGTTTCCTCTAAGCAATCTGTTGCTCTTCAGGATGTGGCTTCTTCTATTGAACAGCTTAATTCAACTGCTAAACTTTTAGGAAAATTGGCAGATGAATTATAATTTAGTGATTATTATATAAAATCCATTTATTTCTGGATTACTTAAAGGTGGTGCTGAAAGATTACTTAAAAGTAACTTTCAACACCACCTTAACTTATTTATTCACTTCCTTTACATATTTCCATGTTATTCCCTTATCAGTCGATTGATACAAGACTTTACAGCCTCCCTTATAATCACCATCTGCTCCTTGTCCAACAAGAACATCAATAATTTCGTTTTCCTCATAAGGCATTTCAGGTAAATCAAAGGGATTATATTCTGCACCACTGCTTAATACTGCTTTTACTTCAGGAAAATTTACCTTTTTATAAGACTTTCCTCCATCTTCTGTCCGAAATAGTTGCCCCTTAACTCCACCACTGTAAGAAAGACAAAGAAATCCTAATTTTTCATTCAAAAAAGTAATTCCTGCTGCAGATCCAAGCATCCCTGAGAAAGGATCTGTATTTATAGTCTTCCAGGTTTGCCCACTATCAACTGTACCAGTTAATGAATAAGCCCTGCTGCCCAAAGCAGCTCCCGTTACCTCTAATCGAAATCCTACTTGCTTTGTTAAATAAAATTCATCAACATTATTCTTATATTGATTAGGATTATTGCCATTACTCTGTGAAGGTTCCACACCTTTGCTATTATTTACAACATCTGTTAAGTTGTATCTAATTGGTGTGATTACATTTTCTTTACCAGGTACATATACAGAAACTGTATATCCTATTATCTCTGAATAGGCATTAACTGCAGGGGTTACATTCCCCTTTGAATCAATATAAACAATTCCTGTAGTATTGTATCCAAAACTCCGCTTACCTGAGTAAAGTATACCATACTTCTCATTAGGCCATTTGCTCACTGCTTCCTTTAGCTTTATAACCTTCATTGTCTTAATAAATGGTTCTAAGAGCTTATCATTGTTATAATTTGCATTTACATTACCATTTAAATATATAGTTATATTTTTTGATTTACTGCTGTTATAACTAATTAAATAGCTTTTTAATTCACCTTTATCATTCTTGCCATAAAGAAAGGTATCAAAAGATGTTATTGCCCCCTCAGAATCAAAATTAAGGGTAAAATTACTTGAAATATATAATTTTTCAGGCATTTTAACTTTTTTATTGATATCTGTAAATATGCCTTCTACACCACTTTCATATATATGGCTATGAACAAGTTTTACAGTTCTTTTATCCTTTAAATCATGTAAGTACCATGATAGCTTTCCATTATAATTTATTGAACTATGATATATTTTTACCCCATAAGTACAAGTAATAATAACTATAATTAGTATAATTACAAAATTCCATATAGTCCTACAGCGTGAATAAAACTTGTATTCATCTTCAATTTGCTCGGTTACAGCTGCTGGTTTTTTTACAATTCTAATAACTAGAATTATAAACCAAAGCAAAAAAAACACCATACATCCCATTAGTACAGTTGTATTATTCTTAAAGCGTCCAAATCTACTTAAGGTATATGCTTCATAAAATGAAATCCAATATACTAATATAAATATTGACCAGCTTATTAATGATAAGATAAATCCTGATTTTGTAATTTGTTTTTTAACTCTCACTTCTACCTCTACACCCCATATAATTCTTAATATTTTTTTAAGATAATTATTTATCTTGAATATTTATTTACTATATTATACATCAAACTTTCAGCTATTTAAATTAATCTATCATTTAAGGCTTTATATAACCTTTATATAAGTCTTAAATAAGAAATCCATCCTTAATTAAAAGGATGGATTTCTTATTTATAAAGCTATATTAATTTAAAGCCTAAACCATCTGTAATATAATCTAAATACTTAATGTCCTCATTATGAACTTCACCTATAATATTAACTTTAGGCTCAGATTCAAGGTCTTGTCTTGCGATTTCTAGTTCACCTGAATATCTTAAATAATCGAGATTTCCTATGGAAATACTGCCTTTTTTACGTTCTTTCAAAGATTCAACTTTGAAAATTTTCCCTTGTGAACTAAACTCGCGTGATTCCTGAGACCTTATAACATATTCACTGGAATCTGGTCTATCATGATGAATAGTATCTTTCACAAATGAATATTCTTCATTGATATTAGCATGTAAAGCTACATATCCTACTGATAATTCTTTTAATTTTCTCCAGTCTTCATCTGAAATATCTATATCACCAATCATACATATATCTGTTTCACATTTCTTTATTAATTGAAGAACATTAAATAATATATCACCATTTCTATGTTCTTCAACTGTAGGCAATCCCCTATGAAGTGGCCCTCTTAATTCTTTATTTCCTGCCACAAAGGCCATTGTAGCTATTCCAAGACTTTTTAGCCTTTGATTCATATGCAATACCTTCTTTAAGGACAATCCAGTTAAAGGCTTAGGATAGAAGTTATGACATGCTGAAAATTTCGAAAAATCTCCATTAAGTCTTTTTAATTCTTTTATGTCCTCTTCTGTAAGGGTTGATGCATTGAATACAATGTTAAAGTCTTTAGATAGCTCAATTATTTGTTCATAGGTAAAACCATAATCTAAACGTAAATGAGTTATACTTGTTTGCTTTAATTCTTTAAAGTCTTTAAAGCCTAGCTTTCCCAAAGTTCTTGGACCTACATCAACTATTAAGTTTAGATTGTTTATTTTACAAATATCTAGTAACGCTTTTACCTCTTTTTCATAATCCTCTATGCTCTCTTCAGGTATATGAAGTGAGGTAAAAGCATATTTAGCATTATTACTTTGGGCCTTTTCAATTATTTCTTTATTTTTTTCAAATCCAGTTCCAAGATATAGTGATATTCCGAATTGATTCATAATAACACCTTTTTCCGTAAGTTAATCTAATTATTTTCCATATACCTCATCAATTCTATCATGATCAACTCCAAAGAAATAAGTTAATGCAAATCCACCTATATAAGCTCCTACCATTGCAATTATATAATAAATTTGACTTCCTGGCTGAACTATTAATAATCCAAATAATCCTGATACACCTTGAGATACAGTTCCTAAATTAAATATACGTGCTAATATTCCGCCAAGTCCTGCTCCTAAACATGCAGTAATAAATGGTTTTCCCAGTGGAAGAGTAACTGCATACATCATTGGTTCGCCAATTCCTAAAATACCAACTGGCAATGAGTCTCTAGTTAGTTGTTTTAATTTCTTATTCTTAGTTTTAAGGTATAATGCAAAACCAGCACCAACCTGTCCGCCACCTGCCATCATAAGAATAGGTAATAGATAGTTTATTCCCTTTGTAGCTCCATTAGGATCATTTAACATTGCATGTATTGGAGTTAATGCTTGGTGTAATCCAACTGCAACTAGTGGTAAGAACCCTGCAGATAAAATATATGCACCAACCACTCCTAAGCTATTATAGAAGAAGCTTAATAACCCGAAAATTCCAGTTGTAAGTCCAGCTCCAATTGGCTGAAGAACAAGTAATGCAACTAAGCTGCCAATAATTACTGTTAGTAATGGTGTAAAGAAGGTATCAAGCATGTCTGGCATAATTTTACGAATTTGCCTTTCAATTAATGCAAAGACCATACCGCCAATAAGTGCTGCTAATAATCCACCAGCTGCTGGATTAAATACAGTGTTTGTTATTGGAAGGTTAACTGGTAATTTGCCTGCACCATATTTAGAAAGAAGAGGCATAGCAACATTTGCAATTGATAAAGCTCCTGCTAATGCTCCAAGTACAGGTGAGCCTTTAAATTCCTTTGCTGCATTCATACCAACCAATATAGGTAAGTATGCAAATAGCGCCCATCCCATTGTTCTTATACATTCATACCACCAAATTCCACTGATGGAGTTATGTGTAGATACATTTATAACATTTGTTAAACCATTAATTAAACCTGCTGCAATAATACCTGGTAATAAAGGTACGAAAATATTAGCAATTTTTCTTAAGAAAACTTGGACAGGATGATTTTGTTTTGCTTTATTTGCAGCCTTATTTTCTCTAGCAAGATCTTCTGCATTAACTTCATCAGAAGTTCCAAGCGCTATACCTGTAAGAGAGGCAAATTCATCTCCAACCTTATTTACCTTTCCTGGTCCAAAAACAACTTGTAATGTGTCTGATTCAACTACACCCAATACACCTTCAATTTTCTTAACTTCATCAAGCTTTACCTTTGATGTGTCCTTAAGAGAGATTCGAAGTCTTGTCATACAAGTGAAGTTAGCTGAAACATTACTTTTCCCACCAACAGAATTTAATACTTCTTGTGCAATTCTTTTATAATCCATAATATCTCCTTTCCGTCATCATAAATAGTAGAAATAAAATCTTATTAAAAATAATTCCTAGCTACATATCTACTATCATTGATAACCTTTGCATTTTTTATTTGGTATACTTTTATTATAGCTTGTTCAATTCATATGTCAATAATATTTCAAAAAAATAGTTTCTATAGTTAAAATAATATTTCATCATTCTTTTAAACTAGAACTTTTAAAACTATAATAAGTTTAATTTAATATACAGCATGAAGTTTATGTGTAATCCAGCTTTATGTATTTGTTTACATAATTAAAATTAAGCCGTTTATTTAATTACCTTGTAATAATAAGTTTATTAATAAAAATAAAAAATATGACAAATATTCAACAATTATTTCGAAGATTTATTACACATTATTTTAAATAATATTGAAATTTTATTTTAATATTATTATAATGGAGTTACAAAGGAGTGATTATAATGAAAGTTGATTTAAATGTTCTTGATACAGAAAGAATTAATGAAAATAGTGTAAATATTGATGTTATGGATACTAAAGATATTTTAAAGACAATTAATAATGAAGACAAACAAGTTGCTTATTCAGTAGAAAAGGTGATTCCATTTATTGAAAAATTAGTTGATCTTGCTTATGAAAGAATGTTATTAGGGGGCCGAATTATATATATAGGAGCTGGTACAAGTGGAAGGCTTGGAGTGTTAGATGCCAGTGAATGTCCTCCAACCTATGGAGTGGACCCTAGCCTAGTTCAAGGATTAATAGCAGGTGGATATGGTGCCCTTTTAAAAGCTATAGAAGGCGCTGAAGATTCACCTACACTTGCCAAAGAGGATTTAATAAATAATAAACTAAATAAGAACGATGTTGTCATTGGACTAGCTGCCAGCGGTAGAACCCCTTACGTAATTGGTGGACTTGATTATGCTCGTGAAATTGGTGCATTAACTGGAACAATTTCATGTGTACATTCATCTGAAATTGGTAAACATGCTGATATATCAATTGAGGCTATAGTTGGGCCGGAAGTTATTACTGGCAGTACAAGAATGAAGGCTGGAACTGCACAGAAAATGATATTGAATATGATTTCTACTTCTTTAATGGTAAAGCTAGGTAAAGTTTATCACAATTTAATGGTGGATGTTCAACCAACAAATGAGAAATTAGTGTCTCGAGCTACAAATATTATAGCTAAAAGTTCAAATTGTACAACAGATGAGGCCTCTAAATATTTATTGGAAAGTGATAATAATGTTAAAGTTGCAATTTGTATGGTTTTAACAAAGAAAAGCAAAGAAGTTTGCAGTGAAATTTTAACTAATGAGAATGGTAATATTTCAAAAGCTATTAGAAAAATAAAAGGTTAAATCTTATGCAATTTATCAATAAATTTGGTACAATTATTATAGGTATATTAATTTTAACCAATGAAATTTAAAGCGAGGTCATTTCATGAGTTGTTTATATAAAATTAAATCCTGTGATAATTTCACAAAGACAGAAGAGAGAATTTCACAATTTATTTTTGAGAATGTAAATAGTATAATATATGATTCAGTTCAGGATATTGCTGCCAAAACAAATACATCTCCAGCTGCAATTATAAGGTTTTCAAAAAAACTTGGATATAATGGTTTTAGTGAATTAAAAATAGACCTTGCAAAGGATAATACTGAAGAAATTCCACTATTTTCTGAAAAGATTTGCCAAAATGACTCTTTAAAAACAATAGTAAAAAAGTCAAAGGCATCTGATACTTCTGCTGTAGAGCAGACTTACAAGCTTTTAAGAATTGAAACCCTAAATGATGCAGTTCAGGCTATGAAAAATGCTAGACGTATTTATTTATACGGTATAGGTAGTTCTGGAATTTGTTGTTATGATTTAGCTCAAAAATTATCTCGTGTTGGATTTGATGTAGTGTTTTATAACGACTTCCATATGCAATTAGCAGCAACAACTTATATATCTAAAGAGGATGTTGCCCTTGCGGTTAGCTACAGTGGAAATACAAAAGAAATAAACATAGCAATGGAACAGGCAAAAAATCAAGGAGCAACGACAATTTCAATAACACAGTTTATAAAAAGTCCATTATTGAAATTTACAAATCTAGTGTTATATGTACCATCTCAAGAAAAGGACTTAAGACTCGGTGCTGTTTCATCAAGAAATTCATCCTTAATTTTAACAGACTTATTATATTTAGGTATGATTTCTGATAAATTGGATGATCACAAAAAGAATATAATGGCTTCACGACAATTGGTAAATAAATTAAGATAAAAACAGACTGTTTGTAATAAACCTAAATTTCTATTTCTTTTTATTAGCACAGCTTTTGTTCCCATAACTGGTATAACGAAGGTTATGGGAAAACGCCAATGATCCTAATATCTAATGAGGCTGGCACCTAACTTCACATTGAATTTCAAAATGGACAATGGCATCAAATACCATTGTCCATTTCTATATTCATTTTAATATATTCATTTTCTTCTGCAGCTTGCTTTAACAGATTAATGATAGACTCCTAAATGGTCTATTATGGTTAGTCACGCCAAAGGTACTTTATAAATGCACTTAAATATTGAGCGATTACCTTAATATTTAATTTGTTGGTACGTTGTTTACAACTGTTGAATTACCAGCAATATCCGTAGCTGTTACAATAATCGACTGATTTTTATTTGGTTTTGCTGCAATAGTAAATGAACCATCAGCATTCGTTACTTGTACAGTAGCAACGGAAGTTGTAGCGCCGTCATTGCTATTATTATTTATGAATGATACATTTACAAATGATCCCACTTCTGCTTTCCCTGTAACTGTTTGGTTTTTGCTGTTGTATGTTACATTAATCAGTTGAGGTGGTGTTTTATCTATTGTAAATTCAACTGTTGTCTTGTTTCCAACCGTATCTGTTACAATTAGTGTGTAAGAACCTTCATTTGATACCGATGTTCCTGAAGTAAATTGTGCTCCATTTAGTGTAGCATTTCCCTCATTAAAAATAGGTGTTACAGCTATATTGTAATATTTATCATTTATAACTCCAGTTACTACTGGTGGTATCTTGTCAATATTCGTAATAGTAACTGTTTTTGTGGTAGTATTACCGGCTAGATCTGTTGCTACAAAGTCAAAACTACCATTTGTGGTGAATGTATGGCTCTGAGCATTGAGTGACCCTTCTTCATTCATAGCAGCGGTAACTGTTATGTCTTGGTTAGTCGGATCTTTTGTATAATCACCAAGTGTAATTTCAGGAGCTACCTTATCAATATTTGTGATTACTATGATGCAATCAGTTTTATTTCCAGCTTCATCAGTTGCTGTAAAGGTAAAGCTTCCATTTTCAGTGAATGTATGGCTTGTTACATTAAGCATACCTTTGTCAGTACTAACGGTAACTGTGATATCTTTATTAGTTAATGAAGTGATATAGCTGCCTGTTGTAATGACTGGTGCGACTTTATCTATATTGTTAATGGTAACTGTTTTACTGCTTTGATTTCCTGCCGCATCAGTTGCTGTAAAAGTATAGCTTCCATTTTCAGTGAATGTATAGCTATCTTTATTAAGTGTACCTTCGTTTGTGGTTGCGGTAACTGTTATGTCTTGGTTAGTTGGATCTGTCCTATAATCTCCAAGTGTAATTACAGGAGCCACTTTATCAATATTTGTGATTACTACGGTTTTTTCAGCTACATTTCCTGCTGCATCAGTTGCTGTAAAAGTAAAGCTTCCATTTGAGGTAAATGTATGACTATCTACATTAAGTGTACCCTCATTAGTAGATGCGGTAACTGTAATATCTTTGTTTGTCGGAGATGTATTATAATCTCCAAGTGTAATTACAGGAGCTACTTTGTCAATATTTGTGACTTGTACGGTTTTTGAAGTCACATTTCCTGCTGCATCAGTTGCAACAAATTCAAACTTTCCGTTTTCAGTAAATGTATGGCTAGCTGCGTTAAGTGAACCTTCGTTTGTATGAGCATAAACTGTAATGTCCTGGTTAGTTGGATCAGTCGAATTGAATGGGTCTATAGTAATTTCAGGAGCAATCCTGTCAATGTTGCTAACAACCGCGGTAGCTGTACCTTTATTACCCGCTGCATCAACAAAATTAAATGTAAATTCCCCATTATCTGTAAATGTGTATGTGTCTGCTCCTCCATTGTTTAAAATAGTAACTGACTCACTAGGAGTAATTTTTACTACAACATCCTTATTTGTTGGATTCTGAGTAGAATACTCAACGGTTGCGGTTGGAGCTACCTTGTCAATATTACTAACACTTGCCATAGCCTTACCCACGTTGCCAGCTACATCTACAAATTCAAAGGTAAAATCTCCATTTTCCTTGAAAGTATATGATAATGACCCTCCATTATTAGTTACGGTAATAGGTTCATTTGCATTAAGTGTTACAGTGACATCTTGATTCGTTGGCGCAGTTTCTGAATACTCAATTGAACCCACTGGAGATGTTTTGTCAATATTCTCCACGTTAACCCGTATAGATCCCGGATTACCTGCTGCATCAGCAAATGTCAAATCAAAACTTCCATTTTTAGAAAATGTCAATGTAGATGCATCTGAGTCAAACATAATAGTACTAGGTAGAGCATCGATGTTTGTATAAGTTACCGGCTCACTCGGTTTTATGGTAGCCACCACATCTTTATTTATTGGGGTAGTGGTAGAATAATTAACTGCCGCCGTAGGTGCCACTCTATCTATATTATTAATTCTTACAGTTTTAATAGTTTGGTTCCCAGCTGCATCAGTTGCCACAAAATCAAAACTCCCGTTATCTGTGAAAGTATGGCTAGTTGCATTGAGTGTACCTTCGTTGGTACTTACGGTAACAGTGATGTCTTGGTTAGTCGGGTCTTTCGGATAATCTGAGATGGTGATAACTGGTGGAGTTATATCCACTTTTTCGGTAACAGGAGTCGCTTTTGTGTGAACATCACCAGCGGGCTTTCCATTTACGTATATTGTATAGGCTTCAATTGTAAACACTGGGTCTGTTGCTGTATTTTGATCTAATTTTGCTACATATGAATAAGACCATTTAGTATCACTAATTTTTTTCACAACAGTATTATCATCACCATCTACTTTTACAACTAATTGTGGGCCATCAATGGTAACTGTTCCAGTTAAGTTAACCGTTGTATCTCCGTTTTTATGTGTAGGTTTATCTGGGGTAATTACCCCAGTAACCTTTATGTCTGACATTTGTGTTCTACCTGTTTGGATGTTAGTTGCACTCGCTGCATTAGCATTGGTTCCAATACTAATGCTTAATGACATTGTAACAGCCAGAGCCAATGATATTTTTTTCTTGTTCATAAAATTTTCTCCTCTTAAAATATTTTTGTTTTTTAAGAGGGGCGGTTACACTATTAGCTCCATGCAGCCCAAGTGTCCAGATACAGACCGCACTTCTCAGCTCCCCTAATATAAGAAACTTGCACAGGAGCATTAGTTTCTTATCTTCGACATTAGAGATATGTCCTATATTATGAAAGATCACCTCCATCCTTTAGTATAATTTAAATTCAGCTTGCTAAAATATATAAAATTAGAATTTAAAGATAAGTTTCTAATATTTTCTACAAAGAAATCAAATCTAAATCTAATTTGTTGATAATTTATCCTATAGTACATTGATAGGTTCTGATCAGTAAAATATATTAAACATGCTGTTTTAAATATAATTATATCCAATATACCAATTATTAACAACAATTGTAAAAAAATATATTTCAACAATATATTTCAAATATGGACATTTAATAATAAATGTTGATTAAAAACCTCATTTTTTTGTAGTACGGCCCTCCGTAACTACTTCAAAAGAGGTTTTCCCATTTCTTTTATAGAACCATAAAAAGAGAGCTCATTCAGAATGCACATTATGCGTCACCTGAACAAGCTCAAAAACAAACATTAGCTTCACCATAGCCATTGCTTATAACTATTTTCTTACATTATAACAATTCTTATCTATATATTTTACAATCTCTAAAGATGTACTATATCTATCACTTCCACTGATTCTCTCAACAGTTAGTCCTAAGGCTTGAATCTCAAATTTTACATTAAACTTATCAAAACAGATATTAAGGATATCATCTTCATTTTTCTGTTTTTCATCTCTATTCTCCTATCAAAAATAAAAATATCTTATTATTAATAGATAAAACTATTATACTTCTATTATCGTATTATTCATTTATCCTTTAATTTCTTTTTTGCTATCGATAAGCAAAGGTTTATCATAAAATAAGTGTTTAATAACCCTCTTCCTTAAGTGCTGCTACAATTTCCACATATTTTTCTATTACATCAAACCCTTTATAATCATCTCTTCTTAGGTCTATAATATCTCCATGAGAGATCCCTCGCCTTCGTTTATTTTTTAATACCCCTTTAAATTCACCCCATTTAGCAGATTTAATAGATACTAAGCCATCATTTTCACCTTCTGTTAACCTTACTAAAATATAAGGTATGGCTACTATATAATCGCTTAATATATTCTTTACTACCGTTGCGTAACTTTGATAATACACTTGCGGAGCATCCCTTACCTCTTCATTAAATTTTTCACTATGTTTAGTTGAAAACTGTCTGCTTGCAGTATAAAAATCAGGATTTTTATCCCCTAGAAACCTATAATATTTATCAAAAAACCTTGCAATAGCTTTGTAAATTTTATCAGGAAGTTTACAAGCAATATCAACAAACTTACATCCTCTATGTGGTGATGACATCATGGTTAGTGATGCCACACAGTCCCCCATCTCTAATTTACTTATCATAAAACGTGCATCTAGTCCTCCCTTTGAATGGGCAATAATATTTACCTTTTTACATCCTGTTTCTTTCATAATATCAAGAATTTTATTTTTAATGTCCTTTGCATTATACTCAACTGTCCCCCAAGCTTCTTGATTACCGTAATAAACTGTTGCTCCATTGCGAATTAATTCCTTAGGTATCCTTCCCCAGTAATTAATGTATTTTAAATCTCTAAATCCAACACCATGAACTAATACGAGTGGATATTTTGTTTTACATACTTCTGAATCAACACGAGCTTTATTATTAATTACTTTATAACATTCATGATCATATTCTATTCTTGCTATATGGCAGGCATATATCATTATAAGCGCATTTATGATTGGAATAAGGCTCCCAAAAACTACTATAAGTCGCCTCATTATATTTAATCTTCTTGAAGTACATAAAATTCTTATCATACCATTTGTAAGTAATATAATAATATTTAATGCCATAATAACAATGTCTATTATTAAGATATTCTTAGGTATGGCGAGGTTTTGTATTGTTGCAACTCCCATTTGATATATTATGATTTGAATAAAAGCTGCATACAATCCATATAAAACAATACTTCTTCCACATATCATTACCCTTAATCTAATGTTTACAATATGATTCCTAGCATATGGAACTATATTTACTTTTATCCAAATATAAAAAGTGAAAAAAATTGCCTCAGCTAAAATAATCCATTTACATATAACGTTATCTTGTCCAAATTTAGTACGTTCACTAAAAAAGTACCCTAACAAAAAAATATGAGGAGCGAAAATAAAATACACATGCAAAAAGATTTTATTCAGTAAATGTATCTTCTTATTAATATCTAAGTATGCAATACTGATTACAATTAGTGTTAATGCAAAAGTTATTATAGCTGCTATCATAATTTCTCCTTACTTAGGTTGGAATTCTTATTAAATAATCATATTTTACCATATTTTTCAACAGAAACCCATAGTTTTTAAGAATGGTGGGTGAATGAAAAAAAGATTGAGTTTTTCCTCAACCTTTAAAATCTTATTGCAATTTAATTAATATCACATAATTCATACTTACATCATTTGTGGTACGGTTCACCGTAATTAATTCTAAATCCCCTATAAACCTGTTCAAGTAAAATAACTCTCATTAACTGATGAGGAAAAGTCATTCTTGAAAAAGATAATTTATAATCAGCTCTATTTAAAACTTCCTTTGAAAGGCCAAGGGATCCTCCAATAACAAATGCTATACTGCTATTACCTTTTATGCCTGCATCTTTAATAAATTCTGCAAGCTCCTCTGAAGATAACATTTTACCTTCTATGGCCAAGGCAACTACAAACATACTATCCCTTATACATTTTAAAATTGCCTCTCCTTCCTTTACCTTTATCTGAAATTCTTCCTTTTCCGAAGCATTATCAGGTGTTTTCTCATCCTGAAGTTCAATTATTTCAAGTTTACAATATCTGCTTAGCCTTTTTGAATATTCATTAATGGCATCCTTAAGATATTTTTCTTTTATTCTCCCAACAGTTATTAGCGTTATATTCATAGCTAGCCTCAATCCTTTATCTATAAAATTAATGCCGCCCTATATTTATACAATAGGTCGGCATTTAAGTTACAATTGATATTATGCATTAGTACCGCAGCACTTTTTATACTTTTTCCCGCTGCCGCATGGACATGGATCATTTCTTCCTACTTTATTTTCATTAATGATAGTTTTAGTTTCTCTCCACTTTACCTGGATTTCTTTTCTCTTTTCTTTAACAAAGATACCTTCCCATTGTGGTAGTTCATATAGATAGTCAGCTTTTGCATCCAGCATATTGAAATAAAGCTTCTCAAAGTCTATATTTATTTCTATTTCTGAATTTTCATCTATATTTTCTAAATCAATACTTTCTTTTAAACTTTCATTAATCCCATCTAAAAATCCCATAAAAAATATGTTTGATGTTTGGAATTCTTCTGCCAAGTTTTTAACTGTACCTTTTACAATTTCTTTATGATTTGCTAAGAGTTTCGTATATATACTTTTTTCAATTGCTCCATATTCCTTCCAGAAAGCAGCTTCCCCTTTAGTTTTTACATACTCTACAACCATATCTGTCCATTCTTTATATAGGCTCATTCTCGTTTCTCCTTTCGCTGGTCAAACTGGGTAGTTAAATAGGTTCATACCAATCATATACTACCCGTAAAAGTCCATTCAGGACTTAACCTACTTTTGTAAATCTTTTGTTGTAACTTTATTACAATTATAATAATTTTTCTTTATTTTTTCAACAATATATTTTCAATATCATCTTTCCCAAAGGGCTTAGATATATTGTAATTTCCCCCTAGGCTTTCTATATCTTTGTTTTCAACTAGTATTTTTACCTTTGATACTGATGGAAGCTGAGTCAAAGAATTTAAAATGCCTCTAAGACAGGCTTCTTCCTTAACTGGAGTCATATCAAAGTTAGCTTCTTTACTTAAGTTCACATAAGCTACCTTATCCTTAATAGAAAAGCTAAGAAGTTTTGTTTCTTTAGGTAGAACTGGCTTTAACATGCTTACGTTAGAAGGCCCTTTTAAAAATTCCTGCATTATAATTTCGCCAATAACCTCTTCTTTATTAATAAGCCTTTCTTCTTTAACTACCTCTGCTTTATCCTTTGTAGTAGAGCCATCAAAGTATAAATCTAAACTAATACTATTATCTTTCTCTTTAGGCAATACTACACTTTGTATTTTCTCATTGTTATTTGAGCTAAGTTTATCTTTTTTTTCGCACCCAGTAAATCCTATTGAAGTAATAACTAAAGTACTGAATAAGAATACTGAAAGTAACCTTTTCATGCTCTCACCCCACTCTAAAATTCAACATAATTACTTGGCATATCCCTCTTAGCTACAGTGAGTCCAATATCTTTATTTAAGCTTATCTTTCTAGCAGTTAAAATATTTACTACTGTTTGATATGCAAGCTCCGGATAATTATTAGTCTTGCTTAAATGTCCTAAAACAACTTTTTTTCTCTTGTAGCCATCTATCATATCTGCTATGGCTTTCCCACAGTCCTCATTTGATAAATGTCCAATATCACTTAATATTCTTCTTTTTAAATTATATGGATATGGTCCAAATTTTAGCATCTCTATATCATGATTACTTTCAAATAGAAGTACATCAGCATCTTCAATATTTTCTCTTACTATATCAGAGTAATAACCTAAGTCTGTAGCAACAGCTGCTTTCTTCTTATTATGGTATAATGCATAGCCTTGTGCAGCCGCTGCATCATGAGATATTGGAAAACTTTTTATATCCATATTTTTTATGCTTGTATAATTTTTAGACATAACCATAATATTGTGCTCTTTAATATTACCTACTAAACTACTCATGGCTTTCCAAGTAAGCTCATTTGCATATATGGGTATATCATATCTTCTTGATAATACCCCTACACCTTTAATATGGTCAATATGTTCATGAGTTACAAAAATAGCGTCTAATTCTGAAGCATTTTCGTTTATTTCCTTTAAGGCCTTTTCTATATTTTTACCTGGTAACCCGGCATCAATAAGCACCTTTGTCTTACCGGAGGATACAAATATACTGTTTCCACTGCTGCCACTATATAACGAACAAAATATCATAAACCTTCACCTATATATAACCCTTTAACAATCTTCTGTCTTTATTCTTCTTATATCCGCACCAAGTATTTTAAATTTTTCTTCAATGTATGGATATCCCCTATCGACATGATCAATACAGGTCACTTCTGTTGTTCCTTCTGCTGCGAGTCCAGCTATTATCATTGCAGCTCCAGCTCTTAAATCAGTGGCCTTAACTACAGCACCTGTAAATTTGTTAACTCCATCTACAATTGCAGTTCTACCTTCAACCTTTATATTTGCTCCCATTTTTTTAAGTTCATCAACAAATTTAAATCTGCTTTCCCATACGCTCTCATTTACAATGCTTCTCCCCTGAGCTATGCTTAAAAGAGTCGTCATTGGCTGCTGAACATCTGTAGGAAATCCAGGGTAAGGTAGTGTTTTTATATTCACACCTTTTAATCTTCTATCTGATTTTATAAGTATTGAATCTTCATTTTCTGTAACATGAACTCCCATTTCAATCAGCTTAGCTGTTATTGACTCAAGATGCTTTGGAATAACATTTCCAACAACAACCTCACCTCCACAAGCAGCAGCTGCTATCATGTATGTACCAGCTTCGATTTGATCAGGAATTACGCTGTAATTGCAGCCCTTTAGTTCTTTGACACCAACAATTCTAATTATATCAGTACCAGCACCTTTAATATTAGCACCCATAGAATTTAAAAAGTTAGCTACGTCTACTACATGAGGTTCTTTAGCCACATTTTCAAGTATTGTTGTCCCTTCTGCAAGTGTTGCTGCTAGCATGACATTAATTGTTGCTCCTACACTTACTACATCAAAAAAAATATTTGCTCCTATAAGCTTTTCTGCTTTTGCCTTTATAAGTCCATGTTCTATGGTAACCACAGCTCCTAAAGCCTCAAAACCTTTTATGTGTTGATCTATAGGTCTTACTCCAATAGCGCATCCTCCTGGTAAATCTACATTTGCTTCCTTGAATCTGCCTAAAAGTGCACCAATAAGATAGTAAGAAGCTCTCATCCTTCTTACATCATCTGTATTAGCAAAAACGCTATTAATTGCTGTACTATCTATGGTTGCACAATTATTACTTTTATTTATCTTACAATTAAGGCTTTCAATAATTCTTTCTATACATTGAACATCTTCTATTTCAGGTATATTGTCTATTACAGAAACACCACTGCTGGCCATAATTGCTGCAGGTAATATTGCAACAGCAGCGTTTTTGGCTCCGCTTATTTCTATCTTTCCAAACAACTTTTTTCCACCATTTATAACAAGCTTATCCATGCCAGTACCCATCCTTACTTATTTTTTATTACATAATACTATATCAATTAAAATCATATTTTCCCATGCTAAATTACAAGTTTCATTATATCATAAAATTAATAGTATACCATAGTTTTAATATTAGGTATATTTTTCCACAAAGTATAGAAAACATACATTTTCCATTATATAATATTCTATTATATATTAAATAAAGTGTAATTTCTATGGCAAATCTGCAATTTATTTATAAATACTTTCATATAGCATTAAAAATCCTTAATGAATTCTTAAGTACGATACTAAAATACAAATTTCTTGCATATTATAAAAAAATAAAAGGCAGTTTATTACTAAAAACACTTAAGATTTGTCTTAAGTATTTTTAGTTAAAACTACCTTCTACAACTAATACAGTTAATTTTAACTTAATACAAAACTTCCACAATCAGTACATTGTACGGTATTTGCTTTGGCTTCATGCTTAACTACCTGAATCTGCTGCAGGGTACAATAATTATCATCCTTACAATGATACTTACATTCACTCACAGTACATCCTATACTGCTGTTATGTTTTTCATTGGTTACAGTTCCCATGTTTAACTCCTCCTAACAATTAAATATTGCATACATCATAGACATAATACATAAGCTGTATACTATTTTAGTATTAGAATAAACAATTCATATTATACTTGGAATAAATATGGTATAATACTTTTATAACTTCTACTTAGTTAAGGGGGAAAAAATGAAATACTATTTAGTTGCTTTATTCGATACAGAGTCTTACTCTGCTATGGAAACGATTCAAAAAAACATTTGTAAAAAATATAAATTATACAAAAATACTCCTATGCTTCATATAACTTTAGAAACAATCGAAGATCCTGATATGGATAAACTTTCTAAGGTACTTACCGATGTGTTAAAACCATATAAGACATTTAAAGTAGAAACAAATGGAATTATATGCTTTGATCCTCCATATAAATCTGTAAATTTAAAAATTGAAAATAAGGGATATATTATTCGTTTAGCAAGAACTATTAATGATACATTAAAACTACATGGTTTTAATGTTAGAGAAAATATAGAAAATTGGGACTTACACGTTTCACTGGCTAACGCAAATTATGCTATTAGAGAATGGACAGGAAAAGAATATGTTGCTGCCTGCAGCGATGCTAAAAAAGACGGCTTTTATAGACTTGCTAAAATTGAGAAAATTGAGCTTTGGAAGCCTATAAATAATAAAAAGGAGATGCTTGTAAAAAGCTTTCCTTTAAGAACATTTTAATTAATTCAAAAAATGAGCCACGAGAAAAGTTCCCGTGGCTCACATAATTCATATTGTTTATTGTTGTTTGCCGCATTTATGGCAAAATACGTCTTCCTTTTCCATTACTGTTCCACATTTCTTGCACAGCTTCCTATCTTTAAGCTTTAATATCTTTTTGTTTATACATTCTATGTCTTTATTTATTGAATCTATTTCTTTGCATTTTTCTATTAAGCTGCTGTCATTAACCTTATTATCTGTATATTCCTTATATATTTTCTTACCTATTTTTAAGTAAATTTCGTCAATATGTTTCTCATTAGAAGATAATGACATATTCAGCTTGGATATCTCTATTAGATTTTCTGATTTGTAAGCAACATTTGAGACTCCATCCTCTAAGTATTTTCCTATTTTAAACAAATTATCTTTAAATGCCATAAATCTAACCCCTAAAACCAATTATATTTCTATATATAATATATGTTTAAATCAATTAAATTGATTCCAAGTAAGAAAGCCAATTAGTAATTTGTCTAAATAAAAAAGCCCCCGGGGGGGGGACTTTTTAGCTATTTATAAATTATTAATTAGGAAAAGCTTTTAGATATCTAATAAATTTTTCTTATAAGCTGCATATAGGTCTCTAAGCTCTTTCATTTTATCCTCTAACTCTATTTGAAGTTTTGAAACTTCCTCATAGTCAGCAGCATCTACTGCATCCTTAATTCTTGTAAATAAGCTTTTCTGAGTATAGGAATCCTTCATTATATAATATCTTAAGTTATTTATAGACATCCAATTTGAAACATCAAGGTCTAATGCCTTATCTATGGAATGAAGCATTTTGCAGTCTCTTATTTCATCACTATAATCCACTATAATCCTGCCAGTTATCTCAGTAAGCCATCTTTTAACAACAGCTAGTCTAAAACTGTTAATCAGTTTGTCGTTTAGAACATCCCCTGCTTTAAGTGAATTTAACTTTTCTGGATATTTATTAAATGCAGTAAGATTTTCATAAACAGTTGCTGGGGCTTTTCCAAAAAATCTTTCTCTATCTTCAGTAGTAAAGTCTTCAAATACATCTTCTTCAGTTCTATATGCCCTATCTTTTTGTAGATATGATGCTTCTTCACCTGGTTTTTTTGAAAGCTCTGCTAAAAGATCATCTTCAGTTTTTCTATTGGTTAATGCATAGCTTATTCCATCCATCATTGCCATGTATAAAGCTGCTAGGCACAAGTAAGTATTTGTGTGAGGGTTAGGGGCTCTTAGCTCAAACCGTGTTGCAAGCGGGTTTTCAACATCACGTACAAGACCCATTAAAATTGTTCTGTTTCTAGATGGAACTTCAATGCTGTGACCTAGGGAAGTAACTATACATACAGGTGCTTCAAATCCTGGCTTAAGTCTTCTTAGTGAATCATTAGTTGCTGATACAAAAGGGTTAATTACCTCGTAATTATTTAGTACACCCATTACAGAAGCATATCCAATTGTACTTAGATAATGATCTTTATTTGCCGTAAATAAGTTTATCCTTTTATTATTTTTTAATTTTAAAGCTAAGCCTACATGAGTATGTTCGCCGCTACCTGCAACACCCTCTATAGGCTTAGCGAGGAAAGTAACATCAAGACCATATCTTCTAAAGGTTTCTTTCACAATTGTTCTAGCTAAAAGTTCATTATCGGCTGCCTGAAGTGAAGTTGAATACTTCCAGTCTATTTCAAGCTGCTCCATTATATGAGTAAGATTGCCTGACTCATTAATCTTTGCCTTTACTCCACCAACTTCTTTATGCCCCATTTCTGGTTCTAAGCCGTATCTATCCATAATTATTAAGCTTTCTTCTAAGGCAGTACGAACTGAACCCTTTGTTCTTGTCCAATACTGTTCCTTAAGAACCTGAGAAGTTGAAAGTTCTTCAACTTCTGCCTTTTCATTTGGGGTTTTTACCCAAAACTCAAGTTCTGTTGCTGAAGTTGGAACAATGTCTTCTATATCATCATATTTAATGCCGTAATCCTTTAATGATTCCGGATAGTTTTTAAATAGCTTTAGCAATGTATTTTTAACATAATTTATTGAACAGTTTAGTATGTTTCTTGAATCTACAGCCTTTCCTTCATGTAATAAGAAACTTGGAATTCTTAGTGTTCCAACTGGCTTATTAGTTTCTATGTCTGTATTTTCATAATTATAATCTATATACCAATTTACTTCTAAATCAGCTACTATATCGACCTTTGCGTTATTAAGACTTGCTATACCAGGCAGGGCTACTGATGAACCGTCAGTTTGAACTGATCCATTTAGAAAGGTGTCAATATCATCCAAGAATACTTTTACGGGTATTTTTTCATCTGTATCATTTCCAGCTAAATCTATACCAACCAATGATACAAATTTGATTTCAGAGTGATCTGCAAGAAATTTTTTCAAACTATCTTTAGAATGTTCTTTCTTAGGTACAAGATATATTAAATCCTTATACATAATTGCCCCCTAAAATTTTAATTTTTAAATCCTAATACTTTCATTATACGTTCATATAGTGCTTTAGTTACAGACATGTCTATTATAAATTTGCATTGATTTTGAATAATTATTACAAACTCTAAACTCAATTTTATTATAGTAAAGTACATGAGTCAATACAAAAATTGAAGGTTTCAAAATTATTTATTTCATTCTTTTGAAATTTTTAAAGAATGCATTCCTTCAATTTTAAGAAATATTTTTATTACACAACTTTTGTTTTTTGGAGTATAATTACTGTAGATTGTAATATAATGAGCTCAGGGGGTGAAGAACATAAAAACAAAAGAAGAGTTTAATAATAAACCAATTGGTTTCTTTGATTCTGGGGTTGGCGGAATAAGCGTTCTAAAAGAGGCAAGAAAGCTTCTTTCCCATGAGAACTTCATATATTTCGGTGATTCTAAAAATGCACCCTATGGTGTGAAATCAGTTGAGGAAGTTAAAATACTTACCTTTGCTGCTGTTGAATACTTAATTTCTAAAGGGGTTAAGGCTGTTGTTATAGCATGCAATACTGCAACAAGCGCTGCTATAGATGATCTAAGAGCCTATTATAAAGATATTCCTATTATAGGTATTGAGCCTGCACTTAAGCCTGCTGTAGAAAATCAATATTCAGGTAAGATAATAATAATGGCTACTCCAATGACACTTTGTGAAACAAAATTTAATAATTTAATGAATTTTTATAAAAACGAAGCAGAAATAGTACCTCTGCCTTGTGCAGGACTTGTTGAATTAATTGAAAATGGTAAAATCCATGGAGATGAAGTACATTTCTATCTAACAGAAAAACTAAAACCTTACCTAAATAGCCCAGTTGATTCTGTTGTATTAGGTTGTACACATTATCCTTTTATTAAAGCTGAATTATCAAAAGTTCTTAGTAAAGACACTACTATAATTGATGGAAGTATAGGAACCTCAAAGCAATTAAAAAGACAGCTTGAAAATATTAATGCTTTGAATAATCAGGCTAAGGAAGGCACTGTTGAAATATTAAACTCCCTAGATAGTGGAAATATAATAGATTTCTCTTATAAATTATTAAATAGTTAAGCTTAAAACTTCACTTATGACTTTTAAACAGCTTAATGATTTGCAAAAATATACTTTAATATTAGGCAATTTCTTAGAGAACATATTTCACCACCTTAGAATACATTGAATTATAAAAGTACAATGGAAATAAGGTGATTAAAATGAAAGTTTTTTGGTTATCAAAATTCACTGGAGAAAAGCCTTTAACTCTATATAGAACCTTGTTAGAATCAGACAATTTATTTTCTTCAAATATTGAAGAGACTTTTCCGTTTAGATATGTAGAAATTAATAACCCCATAAACAGCGGTTTAGTATATACAATAAGCAACCTTTATTTAAAGCCTTATGAAAGTACTGAGCTGAAGCTTTTTATGACAGATAATGTTAGTTATTCCTTAAATAAAAATTTAGAAATTAAGCATTTATATGAAAATAATAATATTTCACATATGACACAGCTGCCTACTATAACTTGTACTTCAAACCTATTAACTAATCATTATGTAATAATTATTCCTGGAGGCAGTCTTATAATAAAATCAAAAACACCAATACTTAATGCCAAACTATCTATGAATTATACCACTGAAGAATTGTAGTTTTAACCCTGCGAATTAACATAAGCAGGGTTTTTATTTTTTGAATTGTATTGTATAATTATTATTACTATGGTAATAACTACTAGATGAAACTATGCAGATAAGGAGAGATTAAATATGCCAAATCCTATTGTTACAATTAAAATGAATACAGGTAAAATTATGAAAGCGGAGCTTTATCCTGAAGTAGCACCAAATACTGTTAAGAACTTTATTAGCTTAATTAATAAAAAATACTATAATGGCGTTATATTTCATAGAGTTATCCCTGGGTTTATGATACAGGGAGGAGATCCAAATGGAACTGGAATGGGAGGCCCTGGCTATTCAATAAAGGGAGAATTTACTTCAAACAAATTTAAAAATGACTTAAAACATTCTATCGGAGTTTTATCTATGGCTAGGACATCAGACCCAAATTCAGCAGGAAGTCAATTTTTTATTATGACTTCCGATGCCCCTCATCTTGATGGACAATATGCTTCCTTTGGAAAATTAGTAGAAGGTATTGAAGTTGCAAAAGAGATTGTTGGTGTTAAAAGGGACTTTAGGGATAAGCCTCTTGCTGATCAGGTAATGGAAGAGGTCTCCGTAGATACTTTTGGTGCAGAATACGGAGAACCAACTAAATATTAACAGTTGACTCCATAGTGGAAGGAGAATTGATTATGAATAATAATAAGATGACTCTTATTTATGGCTTCAATGAAGAAGAGAAAGCTTTACTTCATAAGATCTTTATGGAACTTCAACTTCCTAAGTATAAGGTTATTGAAAACAACATGGCAAACATGAAGCTTAAGGATATTATTAACGGCCTTATGTTGGATACTTATGATAAGGTTTTGCCTGCGGAAAAAATCATTTTATTTAATAATTTTACCGATGAGGAACTGGATAAAATGGTGAGGAAAATACGAGAAAATGAAACTATTAAACCAATCTTAGCTGTTGTAACACCCACCTCTATTAACTGGGAATTCTATTACTTAGTTAATCATTTGCTTGATGAAAGAGAACAGGCAAAAAAATATATTCAGCAAAAATCTAAATAAAATTTACTAAAAGAACTCTCTATTGGAGTTCTTTTTCTTTTTATCCCTTAATTATTTAAAGTACCATAATAAAGCAATTTATTAGAATTTTAAAAAAATAGGGAAAAATTTTTTTGTAAAAGTTTACAGAACTTTTAAAATTCATTGATATTTAGTACAATAGGAAGTGTCTTAAAATAATAGTTATACTATTTTTTAAAAGGAAAGGCAGGCTCTTATATGAACTTACAAAAGCTGTATGATTATCAAAATAAACTCGATGAAGAAATCCAATCTAAAATAGATACACAAGGCAAACTTTTACTTTATCAAAAACTTTTAGCTTTAGAAGTAAAGGTTGGAGAATTAGCAAATGAAACTAAATGTTTTCACTATTGGACTTCTAGGAAAATACAAGCTAGAAAAAGAATCTTAGAAAAATATATAGAAGCTATATATCTTATTCTAAGTATTGGAGTTGAAAAAGGATTTACTGAAACTGATTTTGAAGTTAAAGAAGTTGAATATGAGCTTACAGAAAATTTTTTAAATTTATTTGTTGATATGAACGACTTTATGGTATGTTCATCTAAAGATCATTATATAACTATTATAGAGGACCTTTTAAGCTTAAGCTTGTTCTTAGGTTTCACAGAAGATGACATTTTAAACGCAAATTGCGAAGTTTTCAGCGCATAGTGTAATCTGTTTGTCACCTTAATTATTATATTGAATTTTATTAGTAATAATAAATTTATCTTAAAAGTGCAAACTAAGATAATAATACTAATTAAAAATAAAATATGATAATAGAAGGTGACTTTTTATGTTAGGCGTAATTTTTTCTATAATAGCAGGAGTGGCTATGAGTCTTCAAGGGGTATTTAATACCAGGCTTTCATATAAAATTGGAACCTGGGAGACAAATGTCTTTGTTCAAGCTACGGGACTAATTTTATGTGTAATTATTTTTTTAATTGCAGGAAACGGCAGCTTTAAAGATATAAAAGGTATTAATAAGTTATATTTGCTTGGTGGGCTGCTTGGTGTTGTTATCATATTTACAGTTATGATGGGTATAAAAAATTTAGGCCCTACTTGCTCAATATCAATAATATTAGTAGCTCAACTTAGTGCAGCCGCTATAATAGATGCCCTAGGATTATTTGATTCTGAAAAAATAGTATTTGGTTCAACTAAAATAGTTGGTGTAGTAATTATAATTGCAGGGATTATTATTTTTAGATGGAAATGCTGACCTTATATTACTGCTTATTAGCTATAATATCTTAATGCTTTTATGGAATTAAACTGTTATAATTGAATTAATCAGTATTTAACAGAAAGGAAGCATTTTATGGATTTTAAACAGATAGAGGCTTTTATTAGTGTAGCAAAACATAAAAGTTTCTCAAAGGCAGCTAATATAATTTTTTTATCTCAACCAGCCATTAGTGCTCAAATTTCTGCTTTAGAAAAGGAACTTAACTCTCAGCTATTTGATAGAAACTCTAAAGAAGTAGTCCTTACAGAAAAGGGTGAAGCATTTTTACAGTATGCGTTAGATTTGATTAATACTAGAAATGCTGCCATATGTCAATTGTCAGACTCCTCTAATTGCATTTCTGGAAGATTTTCATTATCTGCCAGCAGTACTCCCTGTAATTCTATTGTTCCTATGCTTGTTGAAAAATTTTCACAGAAGTACCCTATGGTAACCTTTAATATAACTGAGCAGCCAACAGGTGAAATAATTGATAGTATACTTAAATTTAACAGTGAAATAGGTTTAATTGGAAGCTGCATAAAGGATGAAAGATTAAACAGCTATAAACTTGCTAACGACGAACTTGTTCTTATTTCTAATCCTTCTTTAAATATTCCTAATAACGTACCTATAGATTTATTACTAGATTATAAATTTATATTTAGAGAACGAAATTCGGCTACAAGAAAGAGTTTTGAAAAGGCTCTTCTTGATTTAGGATTAGATATAGAGCAAATGAATATATTATGTGAAGTTAACAGCATTGATACCTTACTGCAATTAGTAAAATGCGGCTTAGGGGTATCTATTGTTTCAAAAAGAGTATGTGAAGATTATATAAACGCAGGAAGCATAAAGGTAAGCAGGGTTTCTAATTTATCGCTAAAAAGGTACATATATATGATTACAAGTTCGAGGAGAGCTCTTACTCCTACCGCTAAGGCATTTTATAATATTTGTAAAAACGAATTTAACTTTGAAGAATGAAAAAGACAATATATTCTTTCTACTTCTATTTTAAATATTCGACAAAATAATTGTTCTAAAAACTGAATTAATTCACCAATTTTATTTCAAATATGAAAATTATTCACATTATTTTATGGTTATCCACAGTTTTACTGACTTTATGCACAGATTTTGTGGATAACTAGTAATCCTTGATATAATTAACTTTAAATTAACATAAAATTGTTTTGCTAACATTGTCCACAATAATAGTGTTAATTCTTATCATGAAATTTTATAATAAGCACCCATTTACTCCTTCAATTTTTAAACTTTTTACTTTATTCTTGACCAATATTTGTAAAATATTTTACAAAAAAACAAGTTTATATTGAACAATAATTGGAAAATTTTAGTTCAATATAAACTTTATTAGTTAATAAATTAATTCTACTTATTATAAACTTTATTATAGTCATCTATGAATTTTTCTATACCTGCGTCAGTTAATGGATGTTTTATCATTTGCATTAAAACTTTATATGGAATAGTAGCAATATGAGCTCCAGCCTTTGCACAATCTAGAACATGCATAGGTGTCCTAATGCTTGCAGCTATAATTTCTGTTTCGAATCCATAGTAATCAAAAATCACTGCAATATCTTCCACAATTTGAATGCCGCCGTTTCCAATATCATCAAGTCTCCCCAAAAATGGACTTACAAAACTTGCACCTGCTTTAGCAGCAAGTAAAGCCTGCTGTGCCGAAAAAATTAAAGTAACATTAGTTCTAATTCCAACTTTAGAAAGACCACTAACAGCTTTTAGTCCTTCTTCACACATAGGTATTTTAATAACAATATTTTTATGAAGCTTAGATAATTCTTTACCTTCTTTTAACATCTCTTCTGATTTTAAGCTCATAACTTCAGCACTTATAGGCCCATCAACAATACTGCAAATTTCGTTAATTACCTCTTTTAGGTCTCTGCCTTCTTTTGCTATTAAAGATGGATTTGTTGTTACACCATCTAAGACTCCAAGAGCAGCAGCCTTTTTGATTTCTTCCACATTGGCAGTGTCAATAAATAATTTCATAATTATCCCTCCATGTAAATTTTATGAAATAATATTTTCTAATAGATTTATTATACCATATTAATAAATTTATCAAATATTATTATAGTTTCGAATTTATTCATATTTTTTGAGGCTTATCTTTTTATTTTATCACTATATTATTTTATATAAAATTGCTTATTTTTTACATATCTTAAATATATAATTTTTTATATTATACATAAATTCCATAATGTGTATATTAAAAACCTTTATGGTAAAACTATAAACTATAATATGAATTTTAATTGTTAATTCTTATTATATTGCCTATATTTACTATATTTTTATAAGATATTTCGACACATTCCTGTTAATATTCCATTTTATTACTATTTTTATTTTAATAAAATATTTTCTAATAAATAAACATTTAATTCATATTTATTTGAACAATGTGTGCAACCATTGATATTACTGTGTTATTGCTTAAATCTTTGGGGATAAAATTTGTAGAAATATATAAAATTGTATATTGACTTTTCAATAATATGGTAGTATATTAGCTATAGATAGAAATTAGTAAGAAATTTGTAATTTTTTATAAATAAATCCTTGACTTATTATGTCATATTTGTTATTATTTATTTATAAAGTTGTCGAATGTTGTAATTATTAGGAGGAAAGATTATGAAATCAACAGGTGTAGTAAGAAGAGTGGATGAGTTAGGAAGAATAGTAATTCCAATCGAATTAAGAAGGACTTTAGATATCGCAGAAAAAGATGCTTTAGAAATTTATGTTGACGGAGAACAAATCATTCTTAAGAAGTATGAACCAGCATGTATCTTTTGCGGAGATGCTAGAGACGTTATTAACTACAAAGGAAAAAATATTTGTAAAAACTGCATGCATGAATTAAAAACTGAAAAATAATTTATTTGCTAACGACTTTTAACATAAATACACTCTATCCCCTCCCACAGGTTATCCTGTGGGTTTTATTTTTTAATTTATCAAAAGAAAATACAGCCTAGAAATATGCATACAAAAGGCCCTTTAAGCTTTTCTTGCTAGGTTCAGCAAGTTTTAAGCACTTAGGGCCCTTAAAATGTTATTTATTTTACTCTTCTTGCAGTAAGGTAATCTGCTCTTATAAGTGGCGAAACCTTTATTACATCACCGGTTTGTGGTGCATGTATAAATTGATCCACTCCATCAATCTTACCATAATATATACCAATATGGTGTGGATTACTCCAGGTTCCAAACAAAACTAAATCCCCAGGTTTTAAATCATTCCTAGATACCTCAATACCTGAGTTAATTTGATCATAGGTTGTCCTAGGTAAATACACACCAAATTGCCTATATACATATTGTACAAAACCTGAGCAATCAAATCCACCAGTACCTGTACTATAATTATAAGGTGCTGAGCCTCCCCAAACGTAAGGAGTTCCTATGAATCTAGGCTTTCCATCAGCATTATTACTAAATATATAGCTGATTATGTCATTATAGCCTGAAGTAGTGCCCCTAGAAATTCTCAAATCATCAATTTGTTTTTTAATTGCCTCAATAGCTTTCTTTGAATTGTCTATATCCGCGCCGTAAAGTCTCTCCTGATTTTTTAAATCAGAAATTAGACTTGCCTGCTGGTTTTTACTTTCATTAAGCTTGGACAATTTTTGTTCATTATTTGATTTTAATGCATTTAGCTTATTATTTTTATCATCTAAAATCTTTTTCTTTTGGCTCACATCATCTTTTTTTATTTTTAAATTTGACATAATTTTTGAATCAGCTTGAATAATTTTCTCTACTGCTTCTATTCTTGACAGGAAGTCATTAAAAGATGAAGCCTCTAATAATATATTTAAATATCCATCTGCACCATTAATATACATGGCTCTCATTCTTTTATTAAATATATCCTTTTCAGCCTTCATATCTTCTTCAGCCTTAAGTATATCAGCTTCAGCAAGCTTAATTTGGTCTTGAGTTTGCTGAATCTTACTTTTTGTATCGTTTATGTCTCTCATTAAGCCTTCAATTTGAAAATCTAGCTTTTCTATACTATGTTCTATTTCCTGCCTTTTACCTTGTATCTCCTGAAGAGAATTGCTATTTTTCTGAAGCTGATTTTGCTGATTTTGCAATTGATTATTTAACTGATCCTCACTAGGATCTGCAAACACAGGTACGCCTATGGAAATAATTATTCCCACTGCCATTAATGCAGACAATACTTTCTTTTTCAAAAACAAAAACCCCTTCCCCTTTACCTTCAGTTTAGCTTAAGTTTATTATAACATTAAAATACAAATTGCCGCAATTTACTTTGTACTTTCACTTGTTTACTAATTCTGTTTATATGTAACAAGTTATTATTAATTAATATTAAAAGAATATTTGTAAACATCTGTCTTGGGTATGTTTCTATCCTTGGCTACCTTTTTAATAGCTTCTTTCTTATTTAGCCCCTCTTTTATATATTTTTTAATGTGGTCTTCTATTGAAAGCGTTTCCCATTTTGCTTTTTCCTCCTCAAGGATTTCCATGTCTGTCTTGCCCTCAATAACAATTACATATTCACCTCTAGGGGAATTTAATTTATAATACTCTAAAGCTTCACTTAAGGTAAACCTTAATATTTGTTCATGAAGCTTCGTAAGTTCTCTACAAATAGCTACTTTTCTTTCCCCAAAATATTCGGTTAAAAATTGAAGTGTATCTTGAATCCTATGAGGTGCTTCGTAAAATATTAATGTCTCTTTTCTATCTTTTAAGTCTTCAACAACTACCTTTTTGTCTTTCTTTTCCCTTGGGAGAAATCCTCTAAACAAAAATTTAGTCGTATCAAGTCCAGAGTATACTAAGGCGGTTGTAATAGCTGTCGCACCTGGAAGGACTTCAAACTCTATATTCTTTTCAATACATTTAGAAACTAATACACTACCAGGATCAGAAATTCCAGGAGTACCTGCATCCGTTACAACTGCTATATTTACTCCTTGCTCTAATTTGTCTATAATACAGCTGCTTTTTTCTTGTTCGTTATGCTGATGGTAGCTTATTAATGATTTTTTAATTTCAAAGTGATTTAATAGCTTTAAACTTTGCCTGGTATCCTCTGCTGCTATTAAATCCACTGCTTTTAAAACTTCCAAGGCTCTAAGAGTTATATCTCCAAGATTGCCTATCGGGGTAGGTACTAAGTATAGCTTCCCGCTCATAATTTCTCCTTTCACTGGTCACACTGGGTAGTTTAAGATTGCTCGTTGCCACTCGCAAATTACCAGTTAAAGTCCATTTAGGGCTTTAACTTATATAATTCTACCATAAATTTTATCTATTTCCTCTGAATACCCGCCTTCATCATTATATATATATAGCGGTTTCTCCCATTTAAGAAATACTCCTCCATCTCTTTGACCCTCAATAAGTACTATGTTAGGTGCCTTCTTTGTATTTGGGTGGACCATTCTTATTGTTTTAGGCTCTATCTTATGCTTTCTCATTAAGCAAAGTATATCTGCAAGTCTTTCGGGTCTGTGAACCATATACATTCTTCCATTATCCTTAAGTAATATTCTGCAGGCAATTATTACATCTTCAAGTGTACAGCATATCTCATGTCTTGCAATTGCATTTTTATCATCTGAGTTTATAATACCTGAATTCATAAGCTTGTAAGGTGGGTTTACTGTCACTATGTCCGCTCTTGAAAGTTCCTTTAATAATTTTTCATCCTTTAAATCACCATTAATAAATTCTATTTTACCAGAAAGCTTATTATATTTTGTTGATCTTATAGCCATTTCAGTCATTTCCTCTTGTATTTCTATACCTGTAATATGAGATGCCTCAGTCTTCCCAGCAAGAATAAAGGGAATTATTCCTGTACCACTACATAGGTCTATAACCTTCATTCCTCTTTTCACTACTACAAAGTTAGCTAATAAAACTGCATCTACTCCAAATCTAAATGACTCCTTCTTTTGTATGACATAAATACCCCCTAGCTGAAGATCGTCTATTGATTCATCATCTTTTAAATATTCCATGAAATCACTCTTTCTATTTTTCTTAAATATTATATTTTTCAAGTATGTTTTTAACATTATAAATATTGCTGCTAATATTATCTTATTATATATTTTGATTTCTATCTTAACAAGTAATTATAAAAAGGTAAATACTTTTAATAAAAAAAGCATCTAAAATGCTTTATTTTAGACACTTAATTATTCTTTTCCACCTCATTAAATTTAGTGTTCATTATAAGAATATCCACTCTTCTATTACTTGCTCTTCCTTCTTCTGTGTTATTACTTGCCTTAGGTCTATATTCCGAATAACCTGTAGCTGAAACTCTTTCCGGAGATATGCCAGACTGATTAATTAATAATTCAGACACGTTAGCGGCTCTAATAACTGACAAATCCATATTTGATTTATATTCATAGGTGTTTATGGGAACATTATCCGTATTACCCTCTACTCTTATAAAACTGCTGTTAATGATAGGTTGGTTTAATATTTTACCTATTTCCACAAGCTTTTTTGCCTGTTCACTTTTTATTTCAGCTTTACCACTGTCAAAAAACAAGCTATCCTTAAAGCTTAAAACAAGACCTCTTTCTTCTATAGTAGTCGTTACACTATCACTAAGTCCGCTGCTGCTAAGATATTTATCAACTAGAGTTTTAACTTGTTCAAGCTTCGCCTGCTCGTCAGCATTTACTAAATTTGTATCAACAGGTGCACTGTTATCATTTATTGGAGTCCCTTGATCTTTTCCAATAAGTGTTGCACCTCCACCGCCCATTGCTTTATTAAAACCTGCAGCTATCTGCTGATACTTTTTATTATCTAGATTACTCATAGAATATAAAATTACAAAAAATATCATCAATAAGGTTATGAAGTCTGCATAAGATAATAACCACCGTTCACTGTTATCATGGCCTTCCTCGTGCTTCTTCCTTCTACTCATGCCTCCACCTTCTTGTCTAGCGCCTCATACTTAACAAGCTCTTGTTTATTTAAGAAACCTTTAAGTTTTTCAGCCAAGGTGTTTGGATTAACTCCTTCTTGAATTAGAAGAACAGCCTCAATTATAAGATTTTTTTCAGCCTGTTCAAGCTTATCTATATTTTTAAGCCTAGCACCAATTGGTAAGAATATTAAATTGGCACTTGAAAGGCCATATAGTGTTGCTAAGAAGGCTGAGGATACACTTTCACCTAGCTTATCTGGTGAACTAGAGGCAAGTCCACCGAGAACATGTACAAGTCCTAGTACGGTTCCAACTATACCCATTGTAGGAGCAGTTCCTCCAGCAGCCTCAAAAACAGCATAACCTGCTTTATGCCTTTCTGCTGTCATATCTGCTTCAAGCTCTAGAATTTCTCTTACTGACTGTGGTTCCACACCATCCACTATCATTTGAAGTCCTTTTTTAATAAATGGATCCATTTTATCATCAGCGGTTATTTCACCTTCAATACTCAATAAACCATTTTTTCTTGTTTTAAAAGCCAATTCCTTAAAATAAATTATTAAAGCAGGCAGATCCTTAGTGTTATTTGAAAATGCTACCTTTAATATTTTACCTAACTTTTTTAATTGACTAATAGGAAAAGCAAGCATTGTTGCTCCAGTTGTTCCTCCAAAAACTATTAATGCTGCAGTCCATTGAAAAAGTGCAGATATAACCCCTCCCTCACCAATAAATGCTATTATTAAAGAAGCAAAACCTACTAATATCGCAATATACCCTGTCAATTTTCCATCCTCCTTACATCCCTCTTGCCACAAAAATTGCCGAATAAAGCAAAATTATGCCTTCATAATTTAATATTCGTTTATTATTAAACATTCTTTAGTTTTATGTAATTTATAGTCTATATTTATATCATAATAAACTTTATTAATTTTCTTGAGGAAATACATTATTATATATAATTCTAATTTAAATATTTTTGCAAACAAAAAGATCGCAAATTAAATGCGATCTTTTTAAATAAAATTATTCTTGAACTGGTGCTCCAACAGGGCAAACATTAGCGCAATTTCCACAGTCAATGCAGCTATCAGCATCTATTACAAATATGCTATCCCCTTCACTAATACAGCTAACTGGACATTCTGCAGCGCAAGCACCACAGCTTATACATGAATCACTAATTGCAAATGCCATAATATAACACCTCCTAAAAAATTAGACATAGTTTGTCCATTTCTATTTTAACACTTTTATAAACATTTTCAAGGCTTTTTATAGAATGGTATATCCCAAGTCCTCTAAGGATTGAACAAGCTTATCTTCATTTAAAAAATTAGAATCATAAACAATATTCACCTCAGACTTTTCTTTATTAATTTGACAGGCTATAACCCCTTCATTATTGGATATAGCCTCTCTAATAATATTAATATCCGATGAACTTCTCAGATTGGCAATCTTAATCGTAGATTTCATAAAGTTTGTGCTCCCCTTAGTTTTCCTTAAAAAGTTCTTTAATTTCTTTATCATCAGCATCTACATCTTGAATTTCCAATTGAATTTCCTCTTCATCTATAGTACCTTCGTAATTTCCTGATATTAAGGTAACTTGATCAAGACCATATTCTTTTATTAGTTCTTCTCCATCTTTAGCTTTAAACTTTACTTTAATAATTTCCTTAATAACGCTATTAAAAACAACTTCTCCTCTTCCATCCTCAGTTTCAACTATTGACCCTACCCTAGGAAGTTTTTTTCTTGTTTCTTCATAGGTATCTTGTTCGTAATTTAAGCAGCACATAAGTCTTCCGCATATACCTGAAATTTTAGTTGGATTTAACGAAAGGTTTTGTTCCTTTGCCATTTTAATAGAAACTGGTACAAAATCCCCTAGGAAACTTGAACAGCATAATGGTCTTCCACAAGGCCCAAGTCCTCCCACCATTTTAGATTCATCTCTTACTCCAATTTGCCTTAACTCAATTCTCGTTCTAAATATAGTAGCTAGGTCTTTTACCAGTTCTCTAAAATCAACCCTTCCATCTGCTGTAAAATAAAATATGACCTTGTTATTGTCAAAAGTATATTCTACATCTATTAACTTCATTACAAGCTTATGCTCCGAAATCTTCTGCATGCATATTTCAAAAGCTTCTTTTTCCTTGATTTTGTTTTGATTATGGCTTTCTATATCTTCTTCCGTAGCTTTTCTTATAACATTTTTAAGTGGTGATATTATATCTTCTTCCTTCACCAACTTTGGTCCAGTAACACATTCTCCAAATTCAATACCCCTGGCTGTTTCTACAATAACATTATTACTTTTTTGAACATCTATATCACCAGGATCAAAATAATATATCTTTCCAGCCTTTTTAAAACGAACACCAACTACCTTTATCATAAAGCCCTCCTTGCGCGGACAAACTAAATTATACTATGTATCCAAAAACTTAAGCAGCATATTTGTATACGATAATGAAGGATTTACATTTCTGTCTAACTTTTGCCTAGTTTCATTTACTATATATATAATATCATTTAATCTATTAAAAGAAAACATGGCTGCCATATCTTTTATTCTTTGAATTTTATCTTGACTTATAATTAACTCACTACTTCCTGTTTCTTTATAAACCATAGCATCTCTTATACATGCTAAAATCCAGGTTAATATTTCCTGTGAGTTGTTTTTATACCTGAGCAGCTGCTGTTCATATTTTAAAAATTCTGTTGTATCCTTATTATTTACATCTATTAATAAATTAATAGCTAAATTTCTAATTTCTTTAAATTCCTCATCTTCAATAAATCTATCTGCCCTGCCTGGTATTCCATCACTAAACGCAATTATTCTTTTTATTTCTTCATCCTTTAGCATCGGATACCTGTTATTTAAGTAGTACTTCATTTCTGCAAAGTTTAGTCTCTCAAGCTTATGAATCTGACACCTTGATCTTATTGTTTCAAGAATAGCCTGAAGATTTTCACATAATAAAATAATAAAAACTCCCTTAGGAGGTTCTTCAATAGTTTTTAAGAATGCATTTTGTGCGTCAACTGTCATCTTATCTGCCTCATAAATAATAATGACTTTTTTATCTCCTTCATAAGGCTTCTTATAGATTTCAACCATTATTTTCCCAGTTACATCTTTAATTCCCATGGACTGCTTATTACTCGGTACTCTATATTCTATAAGATCTGCATATTCTCTATCAACTTCTTTTTCTAAAATACTAAGTCCTATATTTCGAGCCAATATACTTTTACCAATTCCATCTTCACCTATAATAAGATGGGCATGAGAAAACATGCCCTTCCTTATAGAAGTTTCAATTTGCTTTTTTATACTCTCATGACCTACTATCTGATTAAAGCTCAATTCTACCGCCTACTTTAGTCTAATTTAAATATTTATCTATCACATCTTTATAAATTTATCTACATCAACTACAAAGACTGTTGCTCCACCCACTTCTACTTCTATTGGATAAGGAACATAAACTCCTGTTGAACCAGCTACCGGAGAGGGTGAAGTAATAACTTGGTCTCTTGTTTTACATACATCTTCAATAACCTTCAAAACTTCATCAACCTTTTCAAGCTCAACACCAATCATTAAAGTAGTGTTTCCAGCTTTTAAAAAACCTCCAGTTGTGGCTAGCTTTGTAACTCTAAAACCTGTATCAGTTAAAATATCTATAAGCTCACCTGCATCATCATCTTGGACAATAGCAATTATAAGTTTCATAATAACCCTCCTCTTTTTATCAATAGTACATAGAGATTTTTAATCTTTATGCCTACTTATCACTTTTTTTAAATTGCATTTCTTAATATATATGCCAATAATTCATTACTATGTTACTTTTAAATCATATTAAAGAACTTATTTAATTATATATAATTTACATCTTTTTCTATATGTTTGCAATAGAAAATATGTAAATATTTATTTAAGTGTTAAGCAAAATTTTATATGTTACCCTATATTTTCGACTAAAATTATTATTTTAAACCCTCATACAAATCACCAAAATAAACATAAAGAATATACTAAAATTAAGAACACAAGATAAAGTTTAAAATTTGTTTACCTATTTTATGATAAAGGAGGAACTTCTTAATGAGCAGAAAACACAGAAAACATGAACCAATGGGTATGTTTGGTGGAATAAGGCCAACATTACCAACCTTAATTATCCTTATTTTAATACTCCTGCAGTTTTCAAACAGAGACTTAGATGATCATAAGGACTTTGGAGGCATTGACAATGGAATATTGTTCATAATTGCACTTTTCTATTTGAGCTGCTGCAATCCTTGCAAGGAATGTGAAAAACCATTCTAATTAACCAATGAACCCTTTACTTATAAACATGGCCCTTATATTTAAGGGCCATGTTTATTATTTGGCGTTTAGCTTTAATATATCATTTATATATAATTTTATATCTTCAAATACCATTTCAATAGTTTGATTCGCTTCAACCTGCTTAATCCTATCTGGGTATCTTTCTATAAGGATATGGTACCCTTCTCTAACCTTTTCATGAAAGCTGATTCTTTCTAAATCTAATCTATTTATCTCTCTTTCACAATCTTTATTAATTCTGTTTAGCCCCATACTAGGTTCAATATCAAGATAGATTGTTAAATTAGGCATATACCCTTCTATAGCAAAATCATTTATTTTTAGGACTTCATCAATACCTAAGCCTCTTGCGAAGCCTTGATAGGCCAATGATGAATCAATGAATCTATCACATATTACGATTTTATCTTCCTTAATTGCCGGTATAACTCTCTCAATAAGGTGCTGCCTTCTAGATGCTGCATATAGTAGTGCCTCTGTTCTTGCATCCATAGCAGTATTATCCCTGTCTAAAATTATATTTCTTATTTGTTCTGAAATATCGATTCCTCCTGGCTCCCTAGTTACTATATACTTAAGCTTTTCTTCTTTTAAATATTCCTCAATAAGTTTAAGCTGCGTTGTTTTTCCAGTACCTTCTCCGCCTTCGATTGTTATAAACATTCCTTTGTTCATTTCTTAAACACTCCTATTTTATCAGCTATCTAATACAGTTATTTTATTATCATTTATACCAAGTACTGATATTCCGTTTTCTAAATAGTATTTTATCATATATATACAGTTATAATCTATAACCTCACCTGGATTTAAAATAGGGACTCCTGGCGGATATGGCACTACAGCTAAGGCACAAATCCTTCCTAATGCCTTATCAATATTTAATTCAACCCGTTTTCTCTCTGATGCCTCATATGGCAATAACCTTGCTTCAGGAATATAAATTTCTTTTATTGGTACAGATCGCTCACTTATATCATTAGTGCTGCAATTAATTAATGCATCATATAATATTTTGAAATCTTCCTCATAATTAAATGGAGAAAAAATTAGTATTACATTAGATCCATCACTCATTTCTGCTTGAATTTTATTTTTCCTTAAATAATTATTAAGCTTATGGGCACTTAAACCTTCTTGCACATTAATTACAAACCTGCTTAAGTCAATAATTGGATATTTTGATTGGCAGCAAGATACATTAATTAGATCCTTTTCTTCCAATACATGAACCCAATTCAATTTATTTATAAGATTCCTATATTTGTTTGCCCTTTTAATTAAATCTTTATAAGTTTCTTTACCAAACTCCTCTAAAAAATACCTTCCATAATCCATAGAGCACATAAGCATATAGGATGGACTTGTACTCAAAAATGTACTTACATAGAAGTCAACCTTTTCCATATTAATCTCGCAGTTGTTTCCAATATGAAGAAAGGCTGTTTGTGTAAAGCTTGGCAAAGTTTTATGTGAGCTCATTACTACCATATCAGCACCTATTGTTAAAGCACTTTCTGGAAGTTCTTCACAAACTCCAAAGTGTGCACCATGAGCTGAATCTACTAATATCTTCATATTGTATTTTTTAGCTTCATTAATAATTAACTGTAAATTAGTACAAATACCATAATAATTAGGATAAGTCAGTATTATACCCTTGGCATCTTTATTTTTATTTATTAAACAAAGAAAATGCTCCACATCAATGGACATAGGAGCATTATACTTTTTAATTAATTCATTTCTTATATATACAGGCCTTAATTTTCTTAGGACAACACCGTTGAAAATACTTCTATGGCAATTTCTTTCAACTATAATCTTATCTCCTTCATTAAAACAAGAAAAAATCATCGCTAAATTTCCACTTGTACTTCCATTCACTAAAAAGTAGGATTTTCTGCTATTATAAAATTGACTTAATTTATCTAATGATTCTTTTATAACACCTTCCGGATTATGGAGATTATCTAATCCATCAACTTCAGTCAAATCAGCTTTAATTATATTTTTAAAAAATTCTTCAACTTCAGGTACACCTAAAAAGCCTTCTCCTCCCTTATGTCCAGGCATGGAAAAGGACACGTTATTCTCTTTCACGTACCTTAAAACACCCTCTATAAGCGGTAACTTTGACACCTAATATCCTCTCCCCTTAAAGTAACTTTAACTATTGTTTTTTTTATGCAGTCCTTATAGTATTCATAAAAATCCGTTTCCATTTCTGCACTTAGGAGTCTATTCTCACAGCATTTGCAAATTCTTTTTCCATTAACCATTATACCACTAATTAGAGGCTTTCTACATATTATACATTCTTGTCTTATCATAATTTCCCCCTATAATATTTTTTAATTAGTATCTATTGGTTAAACTTTGCCTCTTATACTATATTTTATTCAAATAGGCTTCCCTTTTTATTTTGTCCACATAAAATTTAAAACTTTATTCAAATATATTACTAATTTTCGGGAAACAATAATTTATATGAATTACAAATTTAAGAACTAATACATAAAGATAAATACAGGAGGCAATCAAAAATTATGAATCAGGAGATGAAAAGCTATCTTTCTACCATAAAGGGGGAAATATATAACCTTTCTAAGTATTTATATGATAATCCAGAACAAAGCTTTTGTGAATATAAAGCTTGTAAGTACATTATGAAATTATTAAAGGACAAGAACTTTCGCGTTAAAGAAAATTACTTAGATATACCTACAGCATTTTACGCTGAATTTGGGAGCGGCCATCCAAAACTCTGCTTCATTTGTGAATATGATGCTGCATCTAAATCTGGGCATATTACAGGACATAATTTAATTTCTGCCATGTCTATAAGCTCAGCCTTAAGTTTAACTAAAGTTCTTAACAAATTTCAAAGCGGAACTATAATATTATTAGGCTGCCCTGGTGAGTTTGTAAGTGGATCAAAGATTACAATGGCAAAACAAGGAACCTTTACAGATATAGATGTTGTCTTAATGGCTCATCCTGATATAGAGAATGCTGGAACAGGATCCTCTATGGCCCAGCTGCCCATAAAAATAAAATATTTAAGTAAAGAGTTCATCACATATTTAAAAAAAGATGAATACTCTTCCTCTGATGCTGCTATTTTTACCTTAAATGCAATAAGTACATTAAAAACTGGCTTTAAAAGAAATTGTGCTATTGATGGTATTAGAATTAAGAATGGTGATTCTCGCCATATTCAGTCAAAGGAATCTGAAATTAAATTTTATATCAGAACCTCTAAAATGATTGAAGCTTGTGAAATTGAAAAGAAAATAAAAGAATTAGTTAAAGTGACAGCATATTTAATGAATGTTAACTATGAAATAACCATGGATGAGCTTCCTTATGATGAAATTATACCAAATCAGGCTCTCTCAAGAATATTCGCTCACAATCTTAAGGAAGCTGGCATTATCGATACCTTAGAACCAAAAAACACCCTTGCCGGGTTAAGCCTTGGAACTGTCAGTCACCTAGTTCCCTGCATTCAGCCCTACATTTCAATAATTGACAATAGTACTATTAAATATTCTACAACAAATTTTGCTGAAGCTACAATTTCAGAATTTGCTCAAGATAAAATATTAAAGGCAGCCTCTGCACTTGCTATGACAGGGCTTGACCTACTAGAAAGTCAAGAGCTTTTGAGAGAAATTAAAGCGGAATTCTTTGAATCAGTAAAAGAACATAAAGATAAACCTTGTATAGTATAGATAATACTAAAATTATAATTTAATTGCCCAAGCAGATGGGAGCCCATTTAGGGCTCCCATGGGTAGACTAGACCATGGCACTGGTCGTGTCAGGCTACCCCGTCGTAATGCCATGGGCGACTTTTCATAAAATAAAAAAAGCACTAAGTATTTAAACTTAATGCTTTTGACCTAGCAACGTCCTACTCTGCCACTTAGTCGCCCAAGCAGTACCATCGGCGCTGAGAAGCTTAACCATCGTGTTCG